>CAYVMI010000011.1:0-117110 GCA_964452555.1 uncultured Desulfobacterales bacterium | reverse complement strand
AGCAAAGCTTGGACCATCAGCTTAGCTGAAGGTTTAAGGAGATGATGATTAAATTTATGAAAATACATTCTATTGCCGACCGCTGTAAACGCCCCGTAGTGCAGGGACGAACTGACATTGTTGATGGTCGTGGTGGTATTGGCCAGGGGTGAATGCGTACCCGGATTATATTCCACCGCCTGAACCGAACTAGCGGTTGTGGTGCGCTTTAATATAAACAGACGATCGCCTTCGGTCATGGCATGGTAGCCATAATCCGAGGATTCACCTACAGTGGCCGTGAGGGTGGCCCCGGTTTCCGTGTCCGGCAGGTAGCGCATGAGAACCTTGGCCGGATCCGTGGCTGTGGGGGCATTAAACGGGTCTATAGTTAAAGACGGCTCGCTGTCATACAAACTGTAATAAACCGCCACCGTTCCACTGCTCAGTTCCGGTACGTCCGGTGGATCGTACAGGCCGTCGCCTTCAACCGAAAACGAAATCAATCCGATATCGAGCTGGATCACTGCGCCGGAATTACCCTGGGAGTCGGTGTTATAGGAATGCCAATAATATCCCACCGGCCCGATTCCGGGTTGGAAAAAATCCCTTACGGTCAGTCCTTCGCGGTCATAGGGCGGGCAGATGGTTCCGACGCCCGGAAAATACTCGCAGCCTCCCGAACTTGAAGCCTGGCTGAGATAGGTCGCACTTTCGGTGATATAGTCGTTGTCAATCTGGCCGCTTGCCGCTCTGATCAAATCACTTGATGAGAAATTGGCAAAAAAACCGCCGCCGGCCTGGGCGCCAAGCACGCCGTCAAATATAATCGATAGGCTGGTGCCGTTGGTGGACCCGAGGATCCGTCCCTGGTGCAGGGCGATGTAGTCCCAGCGGAGTGTCATGGCATCGGCGATATCGTCACCGCTTACCGCAACCACACTCAAGGGATAGGCTGTAATGCCATTGATGACAATGGTTGCTCCCAGGGTAATGCGGAAAGTGCCGGTATCCGTGGATGTGTTGGAGTCGCCCAGGTACCAGGAGCGGCTGTAGTCCCTGAATCCGAATTCCCAAAAACTCCCTTCCTGCAAGGTAAAATCATATCCAGAATAAGCTGGATCGCCACCCGGGTCATCGCCGTCGCTGTCACCGAAGCCATAGAAGGTAAGGGTTGCGGTAATCGTTCCGGCCTGGCCGCCGCCCGATCCGCAGATCGTTCCGATGACTTGAAAAGTACCGTCTGATGAAAGCGTCGCCGGCATATCCCAATTGAGACAATCCGGAAGTTCGGGTGTGTCGGTTGGCATGTCAAAGTTGAGGACACCATTGTTGACTGTAAAAGATAGGATTTCGTAACTGTCGGCAGTCGTCATGGAGTTGAACTCGATCATGCCGGTCCCGTCGTAGTTGACGGTCAGCACGGCATCGCCGTAAACATCCTCGTCCGAATCTGAAGTTAAGGTATATTCTCCCACCCAGGTGCCTACGAAGGGGATTAAATTTTGCCATATAGCGTCCAATGTGTCTTCCAAATGATCCTGGGCATCCTGATCAGAAGGAAGATCTCTAGCCCCCTGATCACTGAACACATCTCCGCTGTTGAGTTCATCCAAAAGATCCTGAACATTTGGATTAGAGCTAAAGTCAGCCGTACTTAAATTGAAATCGATCACATATCGCTGACAATCGCTTTTATCTCATCTGTGATGTCGATCCCGTTGGAAAGATCACCGTCCTCGTCCAGGACCTGCAGCAATTTACAGATATTGATGATGGTCGGATCGGTGTGGTCGCTTGCACCGGCGACCAGGTCCACCGGTGACAGATACGATTGCCCCAAGGCAGAACCGATATCAAGATTGCCAATACTGAAATGTACCATTTCGCCATGTTCATAGGTGAAGGTACCATACCGATCTGTTGTACCCGAATGCGTGGGTGTATCATAGTCCAGCCCTTCAACCGGAGAATCGAGAAAAAATCCCTGCAATGTCGTGATATCATCATCATCATCGTCACCACCCCCGCCGCCACCGCCGCCACCGCCGCCGCAAGCAACCGCGAGACAGGAAACTGCAATTATCAAAACCAAAATAAGCAACCGGCGAAGCCTATACGAATCCACTGCACAATTCATACCCCCTCCTTAGTTGATAGGACCGGATAAATATAATGAATTAACAAAGTAATATCAGGTTTTTGGAATTTGGATCAGATCAGTCAAACGATTTGACAAGGTGAAATCCTAATAAAATGAGATAGTAATGTCAATAGCAACCACTTGGTAGTGCTAAATCACACCAAAATAGTGGTCTGAAAATAGCATAGGTAAATCAGCAGATTGGTTGGGCGGAACAATGATAACGACCACCGTCCCTGTCGGCGGCTTATGATTGGCGTCAAACGAATTTGCCCCACGACTTGACCCCATCAGAATCTCAGCTTATAAATTCAGGACCACTATTAATAAACATCCTAACAATAGAAACCATCTGTGTTCTTGATTTGGGGGTTTAATATGTTGAATGAACCGGTATCCATCGAAATCAAGGGGAAAGGGATCGTGTCGGCGGTTTTGTCGGGCCCGGATCAAACCACGGATTCCAATAAAACCGGTGTGGTCTTTGCCCATGGCGCCGCCAACGATATGAACAATAGCCTGATTGTGGCGGTTGCCAACGGACTTGCTGCCGCCGGTTACACGACGCTTCGCTTCAATTTCCCCTATAAAGAACTTGGCAAAAAATCGCCGGATTCGGAACCCACGCTGATTCATACCTGGCAAAGCGCAGTTTCACATTTATTGAACAATAAGCGATTACCTGTGGATCGTATGGTGGCTGTGGGTAAATCGATGGGAGGCCGTATTGCGTCCCAGATGGTTGCTGCGAATCAAATGGCGGCGGAGGCTTTGATTTTTCTCGGTTATCCGCTGCATGCACCGGGCAGAACCGAAAAATTGCGGGATGCTCATCTATACCAAATAAGAACGCCCATGCTTTTTTTCGCGGGCACCCGGGACACGCTCTGTAATATGGAAAAACTGCGAGGCGTACGCGAGCGGCTGCCAGGTCTGCATGACCTGGAGGTTGTGGACGGCGGCAATCACTCGTTTAAGCTTCCCAAGGCATCGTCCCGAACCCCAGAACAGGTTTATCAGCAGATAGTAAAAAAGTGTCTTGGATGGCTTGACTCAACTCTTACATGAGTCATACATGAAAATTAATGAAAGTCTTCGGGCCGTGTATAATTCAAGTATTTATATAAGGCGATAAAATGGAAAATAGACTCGGATCGGAATATGCATCTATCGATGATGTTAACTTTAGCGTCAAATACCGGGCAAGCTGTTACTGCAAGTCGATTCAGATAGAAATGAGTGCAGATCCGGTAGACGCCAAGATTTGCCATTGCCTTACCTGCCAGAAATTGCACGGTGCTCCCATGTAATGGGCAGCCATATTCCACAAGCATGATGTCAGAATAATCAAAGGTGTAGAATCCTTAAAATTCTATAATGGTGAGAAAAATATCAATGAAAGAATTCTGCCCTGCAAGGTAAGCTGCATTTTGTGCGGTACTCCCATCGCCGATTGAGGCCGTCGCATGTGGCTTGCCTTTCCGTCACTCTTTGATTTTGGTTTTCCGCCAAAAGTGTCAAAGGCGTTTTTACCCACCTGCCATATTTTCTACGGTTCAAGAGTTATCGACATGAGTGACGATCTCCCCAAGTGGTCGGGCCATAAAAATAATTCCGAGAGAATGTTCTAAATAGCATCCACCTTCATAAACGCATAAGGCAGAAATTCCGTTTGGTCTGCCTCGGCAACAACATTTCCAGGCAGCATTGTGTTGTTACCTATCGTATGCACTGCTCCGTACACTCGCACAATTTCCACATCAAACCATGGATCATGCTCAGAGGGTCGGAAGGTTAAATCTGTCTAGGATATTATTCTCTTATTACAGGTTTGTGGGAGGCTGTGATCATTAGACTATATTTCAAGTGCTTAATCCTGGATATAACTGGTAAGCACGTTCAGCACGAATGTCCCCCTTTTAACACGTGGTGAAATCTATGGTTATAATCACGAAATAATATTTTACTTGAGAATCCTTCATGGCACACTCTCCAAAGAGCCAGTCGTCCCATGCATAGTACTGCAAGCAACTTATATTCTATTGCGCTAAAGCGATATGCTCTTCGGGCTAACTAAGCGACGGCTGTACCGGTCTTTGCGTACAAGACGTACTCGCTTACAAGGTCAAATTTGCCCTTAATGGGAGTAAAATGCCTATAGTTATTGTTGCTTGTTATAATTTACAGTTTATATCTATTAGTTAGAGTGCTTTAATCGCATTCTACTCCTACATTTTTATCCATAGTCCATTCTCCGAAGGACGATAATCGTTTAACCAATCTTTTACATGGTTGTTGTCTCTAAGTTCCACACCCATTAACTGAAGTTGTTCTGGTGTGTATTTTTTAAAATCTTTGAAGCCACTACTAGCAACGATCACTCCTGCGTGAAATCCTTGATTCGGCCTCTCAGAAAAAATAGCTCCAATCACCCTATCTACCACTTCAACTCCTACTCTATCTTTCCACCTTTTAACTTCAATAAAATATTTATGTGAAATGCCACTGGGATCTGGTGGTTTTATAGCGATAATGTCTGCTCCTGTTGAAGAGTCACTTCCCACAAAAGAAACGTAATACCCCCAACTCGCAAAAAATTCTCCTATCAGCTGCTCATATATTTGCCAACTTAAATCCTCTAGTTTTTCACTATTTGCTTTTAGAAGTTTAATCAATTCTGGTGTTAAATTATTAATCTCAATAATAATAGAATCTGGTTTGGATTCAGATTCTAAATAAAAGTAATTTTGAATTTCGGTGGTTACTTTCGAAAATATTTCTTCAACGCGACTAAGTGAAATTTTAAGAACTCTTGATATTTGGGAATTTGAAAAGGAGATTCCTTTACTAAATCCAGTTCGCATAATATAAATTTCTTTTTCTATTTGTGTTTTTTTACCTAAGAATTCTTCTATTTTTTTGTTTTCATCATCTAATGGAAATTTTATTTTCTTATAGTTTTCAATTAACTCTTTATAATACTTCCTTGCTTTGAACCTGGATTGCCTAAAGCGTTTAGTTTTTATTACATCACCAGTTTCTTCATCACGTCTTAGTCTTGATCCATGATGGGATAGGAGCTTATACCACTTCTCATATAAAGCTAATTTGCGTATGGCCAGATTATATGACTTTCTATTAGCTGACATGTGATAGTCCTATATTCTAATGGGTGAGCTAAGCAACAGGAGAACGGTCCATATTCAGCTCGCATTATTTGTTTCCCATTCACCTAAGCGAATGGTTGGAAGCAAATAAAATTATTAATTGGATTATAAGCAGCCCGATATTTGATAAACACTTGCTATTTTCGCTTATACTTATTTTCATTAGGATTCTCGAGCGAACCACCGATAAATAGAAATGGAGAATTTCAGAAGTATTTAAACCTGTAAAAAAGTTGGTTGCCGATAATCAGTGATCCATCTTTTCCAAATGCGACCAACTTTTCATATTCTCCATATCTTGATGACTTAAAAATGATTTTAACCCCTATAATATAAAATTTCCCTTCATCCTAAGCGGCACACCAGCATCGGTTCTGGAGGAACATTAGATGTTATACTAAATTCAACTCTACACGCCCAGAGTTGCTATTTTTTACAAAATTGTGATTAGATGGAAATTTATAGGCTGGATCGGATTTTAAGGGATATTAAATTATCAAACATTGTAAAGTCAATAAATAATTGGGGAAATTATCAAAAGTGACATGAGATGATAGAAATTAATAGTCTGCCTTATATGCTCAAAGGTGATGCTTATACTGAATTCAACATAATAATCACAACACAATATTTTCATACCATATCCAGCATATCTATTGTTTTTTTAGAGCTTGCAAATGGAAGTATTAAAATGTTGGGAACTCTGCCGGTAAAGATTTCATCAAATTTGGGAACTGCGGGTTATTATTCTATTATCTAATGATTCGGCATCACTGTGATTCAAAGGATTATTACAAGCCTAAAATGTGGATTGTTTATCTAAGCTATGCTCGTTCTGTAGGAACGTCCCGCATAAAGGCTATCACTTCAATCCACAGTACTACCATTTGGATGTCATCAAAATACCTTGACGCATGTTGGCATTAGGGTATATCCTCAAAATGCTTTCAAGATCCAATTTCCATTCCCGACTCTAAGACAGATCCACGACCAAACTATAAATAGGGGGAATATAAATTGAATATCCGTTGGCGATTCGGTATTCTTTTTTTACAGATTATCCTACTGCTGTCGATAACTCATATCGCTATCGGCCAGCTTTTCTCACCTGCAATTTGGTATGCCAGCCTGTTAGCTATCATTCTTAATGCTGCGCTTCTTGAACCTTTTTTCCCAAAGGCAACGGATACTCTCGCAAATTCCATTATTGGAATTTTATTTTATTTCATTTCAGTTAAACAGCTAACTGCCATCGCATGGAATGTTTTCTTGGGGCTTTTTATCATTTCAGCTTTATTGGCGACTTTTACCATCTTAATAAGCTCTAAAGCCGATAATCAGACAATAGTGTCTATTTCTCACGCTGCTCGTAGAATATGCCGTGTTGCTAATGCACGGTCTATATATTTCCTCACTTTCTGGATTTCATTAATAGATTTTACAAAAGGGATTAACAACTCTTTCTGGGGATTAGGCCTTGCTTGGCTCGTAATCTTCATTTTAGGTTCAGTTAACTGGCAGGCAGTATTTTCATCTGCGACAGGCATATCATCAACATGTGCTGTCGTAGGTGTTAGAGGACCTTCAAGGATTAGGGTGTTAACTGATGATTTGCCCAAAACAGGAACACGAGTTCGAATCAGCGCAAAAGATGTCGATACAGTTGGTGTTGTAACAGCGCGAATTAAACGAAAAGAAGATCTTTGGGGTGAAATTCATATTAGTGACAACAATGAATGTGAAAAAATTTGTACCTTATCCTCTATTTCTGTTGTGCCAGATCCTGATCGTGATGACAAAACTATTGGCGTTGTCGATGCAGGATCCACACATTTATTTCTGATTTTTATTCCGACTAACGATTTACGAATTGGAGATGTCGTATGTGTACCATATAATAATACTTATATATCATATCAAATATCATCCGCAGAAATCCAAGAATCGCAGGTAAAAGGTGGAGCTCAACAAGTTGTCAGAGCAAAGGCGAACCAATTAGGAATTTTCGATCAACAGACACTAACATTAAAAAGACACCCCTGGGTTCCACAACCGGGCGCCCCAGTTGTTCGAGCACCTGAAATAAATTATACGGCACCCACAGCAAATGATAAAATACTGCTCGGTCATGTCATTGGAACGGAATTACCGATCTTTCTTGACTGTGACGTATTGGGACAAGGGCATATGGCGATTCTTGGGATGACAAGAATGGGCAAATCAACCCTGGCTATCCGTTTAGCAAAAGGTTTTTCAACAAATCGTTCAACTGTTGTTTTGGATCAAACAGGGGAATATGTGTCAAAACAAAAATTACCAGCCTATGATGAAAGCACTCACTGCTGCTCTGCCTGTTTGACCGTTTTTGAACCTCCTCCAGGAAAAGATACTTGTATCCCTGACGAAGGATTAGAATACTTTAGCAGCATTATGCGGGCGGGATTCAAAGAATACAGAGATGGGAGCCCTTTCCCACGGGTAATGATTGTTGATGAAGCACATCAATTTGTTCCTGAACCCGCGATTTTAGGATTTGGTGCAGAAGGACGTGAAAGTGCAATAAAATTTGGAATGCTTATGATGCAGGTTCGAAAATATGGTATAGCAATTGTTTTGATATCTCAACGAACAGCTGTGGTTGCGAAAAGTGCACTATCTCAATGTGAAAACCTTATCGCTTTTAAAAGTGTTGACCAAACCGGTTTAGAGTACCTTGATTCAATACTTG
Organism: uncultured Desulfobacterales bacterium; assembly: GCA_964452555.1. GTDB lineage: Bacteria > Desulfobacterota > Desulfobacteria > Desulfobacterales > B30-G6 > B30-G6. Next base: position 109,093 of record CAYVMI010000011.1, on the reverse strand, counting down.
GCGCTGGCGCGAGGGACATTCTACCTGCACTAAACCAAGGTGAGGCTTTGGTATTCGGACCAGCTATTTCTTCTGAAACAGCTGTTGCCATTAAAGTGGCAGTTGACTGAGGCATACTCAAATGTCAGTAACCAACTCTGTGTTAGAATGTTGAAACTGGCTTCTAAATAAAAGTTGATGTGATTAACAATTTTTTTCCAGATAGCCGCCCAATCCCTCAAAATATTTGTCATCCTGAAAAACTTAGATATGTCTGACTAATTAAAGTTGAAATGAACTAAGATTTGTGAGCCGTCTAAACAGGTCTATCCAGCATTTCGAGATGCAGCTTATTCCCCGTATAGGGATGCTTTGCGGCAACTTCTTCGTCCAACTCGACGCCCAATCCCGGCTTGGTGGGTGGCATAATATAGCCATCTTCCCACTGAATCGGCTCTTTGAGGATTTCGGCGTGGAATCCGCCCCAGGTTTGGATACCTTCCTGGATTAAAAAGTTAGGACTGCAGGTGTCGATTTGAATGTTGGCAGCGCCTTCTATGGGGCCGCAGTACAGATGTGGAGCGATCTGGGCATAATGCGCCTCGGCCATGCCGGCAATCTTTTTGGCTTCCAGAATGCCGCCCACCCGCCCCAAAGCCATTTGCAGGATGCTAGCTGCCTCCAACCCAAGCAGCCGGGCAAATTCGTATTTGGTCGCCAGCCGCTCGCCGGTGGCAATCGGTATGCTGGTGGCCTTGGCCACCCGGGCCATGGCCTGCATGTTCTCCGGCGGCACCGGCTCTTCAAACCAGAGGGGATCGAACTTCTCAATTCGCCTGGCCAGGCGGATGGCGCTGGCAGGCGTCATCTGGCCGTGGGTGCCGACCAGCAAATCACATTTTCCGCCAACAGACTCGCGGATTTTCTTCACAAAATTCTCGGTGTGTTCCAGGACTTCCAAAGAGAGTTGGCGGGGATCAAAGGCCGAGTAGGGTCCGACCGGATCGAATTTTACGGCCGTAAAGCCCTGGCGCACATATTCCGCCGCTCTCTCCCCTGCCAGGTCCGGGTCCTGATATACATCGGTCTTATCATCGGCTTCCGGGTAAAGATAGGTATACGACCTGAGCTTTTCGTGCACCTGGCCGCCCAGCAATTCATAAACCGGCCGATTAAGTTCCTTGCCGATGATGTCCCAGCAGGCCATCTCAATGGCACTGAGCACGGCCATCAAAGACAAATCGGATTTTTGGGTATACCCGCTTGAATAAACAATGCGCCAGAGGCGCTCGATCTTAAACGGGTCAAAGCCGATTACACAGCGCTCACATACATCCAATATCATCTGTTCGACCACATGCGGGTGAAACGGCACCGAATAAGCCTCTCCAAAACCATCGATTCCGTTATCCGTGGTAAGCTTGATAAATACCCAGTAACGACCGCCAAAGTGCGGAGGCGGATTATCCACAACAAAAGTCTTGAATTCAGCAATCTTCATATGTACCAATCTCCTCAGTGAAGGTATTTTAGTCTGAATAATCGGGATATGATCTAGATGTTATGGAATTCGGACATTATGGATATCATGGGACGCTCACTTGACCTTTGTGCGTGCCACAATCTCTTTTACTAGATTATTGTGCCTTCGGAAATAGAGAACCTCATCTTCTTGGTCGCTTATGAAATCTGTATCCATGCCGCATTGATAATATACTCCCTGGCGATTAACTTTTTGGATGACCCATACAATCTGACCGCCAAATGTAATCGGCCTGCCAATATTAATAATTACGTCGATGGATGTATTTGGTGCAACGCATTTAGATGTATGCATTTTAAGTCCGCCGGTTGATATTTCCGTAACCACTGCCGGAATACTTCCGATGGCAGTCATCGCCTTTGCGGGCGTCCTAATGGGGTAGCGTTTATGTTTGCGTCGTTCTTCCATGACCGATGTGTATTCCTTCTATTATAATATCGGTCTGGAAACATATTACTTAAGAAAAAATTCTGGAATTATGGAAGAACAAAATAGTTCAAGATAAAGACAACAGCCAACTTGTACGTATCGATCTACGGCCCTTCTTCATTGATACAAAGTAAGCAAATTCTTATTGCCGGCAATTTACAAGGCTTTCAATCCATTGCTCCAACAGACCCGCACCCTGGTCATCCGCGTTACTGCTTGCCAAAAATTTCACGCCATTTTCTGGTGCCCGTCTCCTTTATGACGTGTTTCGATCCAGGACGACCGGGGTCTATCCTGCGGCATTCGGTATTATTGATGAGGCATGGGATCTCCTCTGTTTTATCATCTGACTTTTGCACGCGCCACGATTTCCTGTACAAGTTTTTCCAGCCGCCGGAAATAAAGGACCTCTTCGTCCTGGTCGCTGATGAAGTCGGTTTCCACACCGGATTGGTAATAGGCTCGCTTTTGATCATATTTTTGGATAACCCAGACAATCTGGCCACCAAACGTAATTTGCCGCCCGATATTAATGACAACGTCAATGGGTGTCTTGGGCGTTACCGATTTTGATGAATGCAGCTTTAGTCCGCCGGTTTAAATTTCAGTAACTACCACCGCCATGGTGCCGGCGGAAGTTAGCGCTTCGGCGGCTAATCTTACGGGATAACGTTTGTGTTTGCGCCGTTCTTCCATGATCATATTTCGTGCAGGATTCCGTTAACAGGTCCCTTCAATTATAAGTTCGGACTTGATAAAAAATACTTAAGCTAAAAAGGCAAAGAAAAATGAAGATCCTTAAATTCAGGTGTAAAGGTGACAGCACACCAGATGTCCGTCAACACCAGTTTCCCTTGGATCTTCCCTGGAGCAGATGCGCATGACCTTGGGACAGCGGGGATGGAAGCGACATCCTTTGGGCGGGGCTGATGGCGACGGTGTGTTCCCCTCGAGTACCGGCCTGGTCTCACGTTGGGTTCCGGGACGGGGGACCGCTGCAATCAGCGCCTGGGTGTAGGGATGCTTGGCGCCGAATATGATATCACCGGTTTTGCCGGCTTCAACGATACGTCCCAGATACATAACTGCAATTCGGTTGGCAATATGGCTGACCACACTTAAATCATGTGAAATAAACAGATAAGCAAGGTGATATTTTTGTCTCAATTCCAGGAGCAAATTGATAATCTGGGCCTGGATGCTCACGTCCAGAGCGCTGACCGGCTCGTCACAGACAATGAAATCCGGTTTCAAGGACACGGCCCTGGCAATATTGATGCGCTGGCGCTGGCCGCCTGAAAATTCATGCGGATAGCGGTAGAGGGCTTCGGCATCCAGGCCCACATCTTTCAGGATTTGACGGGCGGCCGCTTCGCGATCACCATTGATCATGCGAAACTCGGAAACCCCTTCCGTGACGATATCGGCGACATTCATACGTGGATTCAGGGATGATAAAGGATCCTGAAAAATAATCTGGATTCTGCGTCGCAGGTCGCGAAAGTCACGGCGGGACAACTCCGCCAGACTTTGGCCGTCAAAACGAATCGACCCGGCGTGACTCTTTTCCAAACCGACAAGTGTCCGGCCCAGTGTCGTCTTGCCGCAGCCGGATTCACCCACCAGCCCGAGAGTCTCGCCTTTCCCGATTGTAAAAGAGACGCCGTCCACAGCCCGCACGTATCCGATGGTTCGCGACAGGACGCCCCGTCGAATGGGAAACCAGGTCTTGAGGCTGTTGACCTCAATTAGCGGATTTTGAGTTTTATTAGTCATGTTGAATTATATTTATTAATTTCACCACCATGCTGGAAAGCTGCTATAGGCTGTCAGCTATTGGCAGCTCTCCAACGTCCCAGCATCCTGGCATCATAGCTATTAACTCGCTTCTTCATTTTTGATAAATCTTCCCGCGACAAAACACGCCGCCTGGTGCCCGCTGGAAACCGCCACAAGCTCCGGCATCTCGTGGCGGCACCTTTCAAATGCATAGGCACAACGGTCCCGAAAACGGCAACCCGACGGATAATTTTCCGGAGACGGTACACTGCCGGGAATTACCGCCAACTTATCACCTTTGCCGTCGGACAGGCTTGGAATCGACTTTAGCAGACTGTAGGTATAGGGATGAGCAGGCTCTGAAAATATATCGTGGGTAGTCCCCTGCTCCACGATTTTGGACGCATACATCACCAGAACACGATCGCACATTTCCCAAACCACGCCCATATCATGGGTGATCAACAGGATGGCCGTGCGCTCGGCTTTCATCTCGCGAATGAGCTCAAATACCTGGGCCTGGATGGTCACATCCAAAGCAGTTGTCGGTTCATCCGCAATGATCAAGCTTGGATTCAGCATCAGTGCCATGGCGATCATGATGCGCTGCTGCATGCCTCCGGACAGCTGAAACGGATAGGCATGCATCTTTTCACCTGCGTCCGGTATTTTAACCTTGGCAAGCCAATCCAGCGAAATCTCCCAGGCTTCGGATTTGGGGAAATCTTTATGAAGCTGGATGGTCTCCACCATTTGCTGTCCGATCCGCTGCAGCGGTGACAGAGCCGATAATGGCTCCTGAAAGATCATGCTGATTTCCCGGCCGCGAACTTTGCGTACGGTCTCGATATCGGCCTGCAGAAGGTCCGTACCGTTGAAGTCCACCCGACCGCCTTCGATAATCCCGGGCGGCACGGGTACCAGCCTGAGCAGACTCAGGGCGCTCACCGATTTGCCGCATCCGGATTCGCCCACCAGCCCCACGATCTCGCCTTGCCGGATTTCATAGGAGACATCGTCAACGGCCACAAACCTGGCTTCGTCCGTTTCAAAGGACACTTTCAAATTGGATACCCGCAAAAGTTTCTGAGTCATTATTCCAGTCTCGCGTAGCGCTTGGGGTCATAAGCATTGCGGACCCCTTCGCCCACAAAAACACCCAGGAGCATAACAATAAATAAGGCCAAAGACGGATATAAAATCAGCCACCAGGCCCAACGATATTGTTGGGCCTGGTACAGCAATTCACCCCAGCTGGGCGTGGGCGGCGGCAATCCGAATCCTAAATAATCCAACGCAGCCAGAGAACCGATGGCCCCCACCAGAGAAAAAGGGAAAAAAGTGATCACCGGAACCATGCCATTGGGCAGAATGTGCTTGAATATAATCTTATGGGCGGGTGCGCCCATGCATTTGGCAGCCTCCACAAATGGCTGTTTGCGCAGCCTTAAAAATTCGGCCCGCATATAATAAGAAATACCGATCCAGTTAAAAAGTCCGTAGCAAAAAAGCAGCAGTGAAAAACTGCGGCCGTATATCGACCCCATTAGGATCATGATATACAAGAATGGCAAGGCACTCCATATTTCAATAAACCGCTGTCCGGAGATGTCCAAAATTCCCCCGTAGTAACCTTGCAGTGCGCCGGCCGCAATACCCAATGCCATGGAACCCACCACCAGAAGCAGTCCGAAAGACATGGAGGTTCGCAGTCCATATAGAATTCGGGACAGCACATCGCGACCGGCGCCATCAATGCCCATTAAATGACCCTGGACGGGTCGAAATGGGAAGCGTACATCCTCTTTAACAAAGGTGGCCCGGTATTTCCGTTCACCCAGGACCATGGTCAGACTATCCACCGGACCCAGATAGCGGGCTTGGACGTTGGCCAGGACGATCGCCTGTTCGGCCTCCGGCAATGTGCGCCAGATCGTATCGGCTGGCGGCGTTAATTGTTCTTTTATCAAAGCCAGATCCCGATCAAACACCATGTCGTATGCCTGTGCCCGGCTTCGGGAATCTATTGTAAGATCCTCTCTGAATGTAAGGCGAACAGTTGCAGGCTTGCGCTTCCGTTGTTTATGGGTTGACAATGAGACCCGCACCGGAAGATCGCCGGGCCCCTTGATTGCAAGTGCCAAGGACGGTGCCGCCCGGCCCTGGAAGCGGGTTTCAACAGCGGCCTTGAGCTCCGTCGGTATGCTGAAATAATCGCTGATTTTTTTATTTTTAAGATCTTTATCGTCAAGCGCCACAAATGACCCCAGCCTGAATGCTTTGGCAATGGAAAAGTCTGTGCGGATATTGGCCGTACCCACCATGGGAAGTGGCTTGAACGCAACGGTTACGTGATCGGACACCTCAATGCGATCCGGGTCCAGACTTTGATACGGACCGTAGGGAATGGGTGCAAACAACATGAAGTTTTGCGCATTGCCCCGGAAGCGGGAATCCGAATGTATCTGATGGTAATCGGGCCGGGTCTGTTTGCCATTTCCCAGAAACACATCTTCGGGATAAAATCTGAATACCGGAAAATAAGACTTGCCCTGAAACTTGACATATAAGGGGACATCATTGCAGATGAGCTCGGAACCGAGACTGAGCAGATACAGAATCACCAAAACCCACAGGGATATATAGGCGCGCTTCATTTCTTTAAAGCGCGAAATCCGCTTGCGGGTCATGGGGTTTTTTATAAAGCGCGAAAGCATATAGCTGTCAGTTCTCCTGGAAATTGATACGCGGATCGATGAGGACGTAACAAAAATCAGACAGGATATTGCCCACGAGTCCCAGGATCGCGGTGATGGACAGGATCCCCATAAAAACGGGGTAGTCTCTGCCCACAATCGCCTCCAGACTCAGACGGCCCATACCGGGAATTTCAAACACCTGTTCAATAATGACCGAGCCGGCGAACATAACCGTCAGGATCGATCCGAATCCGGTGGCAATGGGAACCAGGGCATTTCTCAGGGCGTGGCCCCAGATGGCACGCGAATAGCTGCCGCCCTTGGCCAGCACCGTGCGGATATAATCCCTGCCTATTTGCTCAATCAGCGAGTTTTTCATCAGCAAGGTCAACACGGCAAAATTGCCGATCATATAGCAAAGAATCGGCAGAAACATGTGGGCGCTGATATCTTTTGTTTTACCCCAAAGACTGAGCTGGTCAAACCCGTCCGACTGGAACCCGGATAATGGGAATATATCCCAAAGCCCCTCAACCGTTCCGGCAAACAGCATCTTGAGAACCATACCGAATGCAAAGGGCGGGATGGCATAGCCCACAAAAACAACGATACTGGAAGCGATGTCAAAAGATCGGTCGTGATGCAGTGCCTTGAAGATACCCAGTGGAATACAGATCAGATAAGAAAGAATAAAGCCGGTGATTCCGAATATGAGCGACACCTTGAACCGTTCCCGGATTAGTTGCCAGGTGGTTTTATTGGGAAAACGATAGGACTCCATCTGCATGCCCATGCGGTCCGACACCAGCCAATCCCAATATCGCTTGTAAAAAGGTTGATCAAAGCCAAAATGGGCTTCGATGGCCTGGCGCTGGTCTTCGGAAATGCTGGCGGCCGCGCCAACGCCGCCGCCTGACTCGGAGGCACCGATACCGCCGCGCATCTGCATGATCACCTGCTCCACAGGACCACCGGGCACAAACTGGATGATGGTAAAACAAAGCAAGGTAATACCGATAAAGGTAGGGATGACCAGTAGAAACCGCCTGATAAAATAATCGATTCTTTCCATGGAACAGCTATAGCATTTCCGCGTCGGCTATTTCAAGCAAGGAAAGGCTGTAGCTGATTCGGTTGATAAGTATTGTGGTCTGTGAGGTGCGAGGTGCGATTTTTAGGGACGTTCTAAACTTTTGAACTTCTTTCCTGGCCTCTGTTAAATAAGTTTAAAAGTTTAGAACGTCCCTAAAAACTGTGTATTTCAAGATAGGATCAGCTATAGCCATCAGATTTAAACTCCAAGCAGCTTATTGCTTGCATCTGATAGCTTATAGCTGAATAGTTGCTTGCCTTTTTTCCGGCGAAACGGTTATGTTGCTTCCTAATTGGTGCGAACTCTTAAAAGTAGGAATATCCATGGGCCATTTTAACATTGATGATATTGTTCCCGCTTCTGAATTAAAACAGCGTATAGCCGCCTTGCAGGACCACCTGAACCAAAATGGATTCGATGCAGCCCTGATTCTCCAGGCTACCGACCTGTTCTACTTTGCCGGTACGACCCAGCAGGGACATCTATATGTACCCAGGGACGCCGAACCGATATTATTGGTCCGCAAAAGCTTCGAGCGCGCCCGGGCCGAATCCAGCATCGAAGTGGTGGAATCCATCACAAGCTTATCTGAAATTCAACCGCTTCTGCAGCGCCATGGTTGTCAGCCGCCATCGCGCATTGGCATGGAACTGGACGTTTTACCTGTCAATCTGTATCAGAGATACCGTCAGCTTTTTGCGGATGCAAGCATTGGCGACCTTAGCCATTCCATTCGGCTCATCCGGGCCGTTAAATCATCTTATGAGATTGACCGGATTAAGACAGCGGCTGGTTTGGCCGATCAGGTAGCCGCGTTTATCAAGGAGGAGCTAAGCGAAGGAATTTCCGAGGTTAAGCTGGCCGGTAAGGTCGAGGCCCGTGCGCGTGCCCTGGGCCACCAGGGCATGGTGCGCATGCGCTTGTGGGGCAGCGAGATGTTTTATGGCCATCTCATGTGCGGAGATTCAGCCGCGGTGCCCAGTGCGCTATCCTCGCCCACCGGCGGTGCTGCCATGAGTCCGGCTTTTTCCCAGGGACCTGGATTTAAGCCTATTCAGCGGCATGAACCGGTTCTTTTTGACTACGTTTTCGCCCATAAAGGCTACCTGGCCGATCATACCCGTATCTACGCCCTCGGAGACCTGCCCGATAAGCTGATGCAGGCCCACCAAACCATGTTGAATTTGCAAAATAGACTCCAATCCGCAATGCAGCCCGGTGTGATCGTAGGAGATCTCTATGACATGGCGCTGTCGTTTGCAGCGGAGTCCGGGTTGGGAGACTATTTTATGGGCGCCGAAAAGCAGCGCATCCGCTTCATCGGCCATGGCATCGGACTGGAGCTGGATGAATATCCCTTCCTGGCCAAGGGGCAGCAGATGAGACTTGCCGCCGGCATGGTGATAGCCCTGGAGCCCAAGGTGGTGATTCCCGGCATGGGAGTTGTGGGGGTGGAAAACACCCACCTGATTACGGAAGACGGATCACATCGGCTGACGAATTATCCCGATGCAATTGAGATTTTATAGAAGGATTCAAGGGCCCTAGGGGTCGAGGATCCAAGTGAGCCACGCGCTATCAGCTTTAGGCCATAAGCTGGCTAGGGCTTATTGCTGGCAGCTAAGAGCTGCGCCTGCCCAGCTTGCCGTATTTTTGAAGTTCATCGGCAACCCGACCCAATCCCTGGGATTCCAGGGTATCGCGGGCGGGATAGCCGCTGCTGGAATCCCAACCCTGAAACCGGTAGAAGCGGGTTTTGAAATCTTCGAACTTGTTCCGGTCGAAATACCGGCCGGATGTCACCACGTAGTCCCATTTGCCGTTCCGGGTACCGGGCATATACTCGGGGTACCCGTCAGGGGGTGCCCCCGGCTGCTTGTAGATATAATCTGCGAATTGGACCATCTCCCGATGCCGCCCCTGCAAGGTCCAGATGGCATGATCCAGATTCCAGATCTTTTTACCCAGGTTGATTCCGTCCACATAGCTTAAGTCTTGCCCGGTTACGGCATTGAAAAACTTGGGTTCGGCGATACCGGTGGCGCCTACGTTATCAGGGCCGTACAGATTGATAAAATCCGGCCAGCGCAGATCGCACAAGCCCACGGACTGCTTCCAGAACCGGGTGTAATAACGGTGCCAGGACACCAGCTTGACCATGTGGCCCGAATACATGTTCTCGGTGCTGAAATCGAGCATGCGCAGGTCGCCCTGAAAAGGTGCCATTTTGTCGGTGATGACTTTCACCACCCACTCGGCCGGCGGCAGCTGCAGGTTACGTCGTTTATAATATGTGGGCCACGATCTGAGGCTGTCAAAACAGTGCTCGTTAATATCCCGATCCCCTAAAACAGAGCCATAGGCCCAGTCCAGCTGGGAACGCTCGAGTTTGTGCATGGGCAGGCCCCACTGGGGAAATTGGAGCAGGCCGGTTTTGAGGTCCGATTGGTCACCATCCAAACGGCCCCAGGTTTGGGCGGCGCGCACAAAACCCTCTGCAAGGACATCCCCGAAGGGGTGGGCTTTTCCTTTGCCGTCATTGCGAAAGGCAATGGCTTTCACCAGCTGCTCGGCAAAATCAAGGCTGCCGTAGCGGTCGTAGTCCAGGGGGCAGTCGATCCGCCAACCTTTGCCCAGAACCCCCATGTCATGCAGTGATTTCAGGTATAGTTCTCCAAAGAACATTTCGGCTGCATTGAGTCCGTATCTATTGATCAGGTCAGCTGCCCTGCGTTGAATTTTCGATGTCATGCCAAAATAATAAAATACACTGTTAAAGCAGATGGCTTCGTTACCAATCCCGTCTGCATATCGTCCCCGGCAGCCGGCACTGCAGCCCACGCATGCCTGGGGCCGTTGTTTAACCCGCGGCCGACCCGAGCGATATTGGGCCATAGGCACCGGCGGGCTTTGCAATCCCAATGAAAAGGATTTTAACTTCAGGTTGCTTAATTTAAATGCATACTGCTCTTTTTGCCACAGGCGTGCGCGCATCAATGCCCTGGGGTCATGCACATTGACACTGCCCGTTCCCAGAACACTGATGGCCTTGAGCCCTTTTTTGCCGAACACGGCCCCAAAGCCCCCCTGCCCGGCGCCATTGCCGGCATCGTGAATCAGGCAGGCCATGCGGCTGAGATTTTCACCGGCCGGGCCGATGGCCAGTACGGCCGGCCGCTGGGTGGTCAGGGCGCCTGCTTGTCTCAGATCGACCCAGTCGCCGTAAACACCGCTCCCGGCCACCTCCCCCCAGATAATCTGCTGGCAGGTCCAGGTATCGGTTCCCCACAAATTGAGCCGGGCGCATTCCCTGATTTGAACGTCGCCGTTACGAATATCGAGCCACACGGGACTGTCGGCCTGACCCAGAATCACAATGCCGTCCCAGCCGGCCTGTTTGAGCATGGGCGCAAAGCGTCCCCCGAAATTGCTGCGCGTGAACCAGCCGATGGGAAGGGACTGGACTCCGATGGCCTGCATCTCCATGCGTGAAGCCCCGGCCGGGGTTAGTGTACCCGTCAAAGGCGAGGTCATCAGGGTGATGACATTGGCCGGATGGAAACCGTCAATGGTCTTGTCTTTGACCAGGTCAAAAAATAAGGCCGAGCCCATGCCGTGCCCGCCGACCCATTGTTTATATTTAGCGGTGCGTATGCTCGCTGTCGATTTTTCTGTCAGATTAATCTGTAGAATTTTGCCTGCATATCCATTCACCACAAGCCTCCCTCGATTAAAAAATCAGGCTTTTCTTATAGCCTAGATGGTACCAGCCTTTACCCCGCAAGTTGACTTTATAACCCTTATTCCCATCCTGTATTGGAATCTCCCGGCTAAATTTTATGGCTCCCACCGGACAAATTTCCACACAGGCCTGCCTGCCATTGGGTCCACCACCCTTGGCATCCCAATGAAAAGGCGTCTGTGCGCACAGATCACATTTACGGTAGCTTGTTTCACCACCCTGGGTTTCAGTTGCAGGGCCCGTAATTCTGCTGGGCTTAAACGGACAGGCTTCAAAACAGGCCCCGCACCCGATGCATTTCTCTTGATCCAGCATGCGGACATTTCCGAATTCAGGATTCACATCAATCGCATCTTCGGGACAGGCTTCCACACAGGCAGGCTTCACACACTGCCGGCACTGCTCAACACCTATATCAGCCGGAAAAGATTCAAAGGGATTCTGGATAATCTGGATTCTGGCAAAAGAGAGATTGGAAACTCCTTCGTGGACCAGGGAGCAGGCCAGCATACAGCTCATACACCCCTGGCATTTGTGAATATCCACCAGCAGATAACCCCGGGAAACGGGAATTCCCATCGAACTTTCAATTTTTTTTAATGAAGCCGCCTGCCCATGGTATGATGGCAACCAGAGCCCGGCCCCCATCACAAACATTATGGTACCGCTGTGCTTTATGAATTGCCGACGCGAAACTTGATTGGAGAGGTTTCTTATATTGGAGCTCTTGGGATTAGTCATGACGGCTTGCCCTCCTGGCTTGCATGAACCTGTTAAGCTCGAACAATAGTAACTTACATAATGAAAGGGGTCAACAAAATCGCCTTTTTGTTGTATTGACACTAGGATGAGTTGGCATTAAATTTGATTCATCAAATTTTTTGAAAATTGACTAAACATATTGACGAACCCCGGGAATTGAATTTCGAGCCCAACACAGTAATTGGGTGTTAGATGGGGTTTTGAAACCACTTCTAAACATATTGACGAACCCCTAGGAATTCTGACCCATATGTAAGTCCCGAGAGCAACTCCGGGCACATATCCTGGGAAGGTTTGAAGGAGAGTAACGATGGATATAATGCAGCCGGCCGCGCATTTGGATCAGATGATTCGCCAGACACGCGCCCACCACGTCAATTTGAGTGCCTTGGCCGATCGGAAGGCCAATATGATCCTGACGATTGCTTCGATTATGATACCGCTTTCTATCAATTTTCTGTATGACGAGCGGTCTCATCTGGCTGCCGTGATACTGATCGGTTTCTGTGTACTAACCATCTTGACGGCTGCGCTGGCAGCCATGCCAAAAATTAGAACGGATAACAAACTGGAGTGCAAACCCGATACCGGCCAAACCGGCTTCAACCTTCTATTTTTCGGATCGTTTTCATGTATGCCCTACGAGGACTATAAAGACGCCATGGAAACCATGATGAATGATTCCAATGCGGTCTATGAAACCCAGATCCGGGAAATATACACCATGGGCAAGTACCTGGCCGAAAAAAAATATCGGTATGTTCAGATGTCTTATATGGCATTTCTGGCCGGGGTGTTAGCCAGTTCCGTTGTCTACGTCCTCAAATCTTATGTTTAAATAAAATCGTGTTCCACGATTTTATGATACGGATAAAACCCCGCCTGTCGTGAAGACAAACGGGGTTTCACTATTTTGTGCGATAATTTCGTACTAGCTTTTACAACTGGATCCGCATCCTCCCGAGGACTGTTTCTGGTTCAAACGTTCCAACTCCTTGTCATAGATAACCACGGTAGACAGGGTTTTGGCATTGTTGAACCAGGCCAGATACTGCTGCTGTTTGTCATAATCGTTGGCACTCATCTGAATCACATTATCCTCGATGTAACGCCGCAGCAGCACTCGATTCTCGAACTTTTTCATAAAATAGTCATACGGGTAGCCGTAAGCAGACAGGGCTGTTTTGAACTGTTCCAGGCTGATGCCTTTCTGAGCGATGAAGCTATCGAACTCCTGCGCGAGTATATCCGCATCGACCTGATAACCGACCCGTTGAACCTCCTGCATCTGAATACCCTCATTGATCAAACGCGAGACCACCTGAATCCGGATATTGTCCAGCACATTCTGGCCACGCTCTTTTATGAAAACATCTTCTCCATATGCTTGGATGTAACGTGCTTTGGCGTAATTCAATTCTGTGTCAAATTCGACCCGTGAAATGTCCCAACCACCGACTGAAGCCACGTAAAGCTTGGCCCGTTGAGAGGCCAGGGCTTCCTCCTTTTGGAGTTGTTGCGCAGATATCAACTGCCTGATCGTTGCCGGATATCCGCTTTCAGTGATAGCTGAAGCCAACAAATTGACATCGTTCATTTGTCGGCTGTCGTAATATACTTCTGTGATGCCGGCGGAAATATTGACGATGATATCCTGGATGCCCGTAAAGTCGGATAAACTCGATTTGATGGTGGATATGCACCCGGAACACGACATGCCTTCTACATTCAGAATGGCCTTGACCGTAGTTTCCGAGAAACTATCGGCCTGCTGATAATTTACATCCGCCCCAACGGTCTCTTGTTGCGTTTGCATATCTACAGGCTTAATTGCCAGGTCTTTTTTCTGGTCTGATGCGGCCACATAAACGGCTGCCAAAGCGATAATAACCACCGGAACAAACCAGACTACTTTATGAGCTAGAATCCACTTGATTAATTTCATTCTTAATAACCTCCACTTAATGTTATAATCGATATACTATTTTATGCCATGGTATAAATGCATCCCGCGCTGAATACGGCGGGCATTCAACTTTGACCCAGGCGACAACTAAAGGTCGTCGCCGGCACCTGGGTGAGCATTTTTTCGGTCTAACTACCGTGGTTTTTGAATAAAGCGGAGTGGATTCAAATGATGAGTGTAAGGTGTTCGATATAAAGGCGTAAGGGACCTTTTTGGGGCACGGCCGAAAACAGGTTGGCAGCAATATCGTTTGCCAAACGAATATCGGTCTCTTCCCATATATCACCAGATCTCGCATTGATCTCCTGGACATAATCTTGGGAAGTAAATGCCGGCGCCGTATTGACATCCTTGAAGGGGTTGTTAAAAAGATCGCAAAAAATATCAAGACAGTCACCGCAACAGCCATGGTTCGGCAACGCAAAATTGAGTATGCCGTCACAATGATCCATATCCATATGACCAGCGTTCATGGTGGTTGAACAGTGTCCCATCACCATGCCTGTGGTTGTGCCGGCATTCAGGATCAAAATACACGCCAGGATAATGATTGATATTTTCCGATATAGACGAATCATATGGGCTCGGTTGCGGTCAAATTTGTGACCAAAATCCTAAAAGAATTTTATAAAAAGATCAATAAAAAAATGTATCCATTAGCCCTGAATACATCTTCGATAATTATTTATCTTATTAATATTTTTATATTTATTTAAGTTAAGGCTTCTGGGCAATTTGAAAAATCATTTCATTAGACCAGCCTACAATGTGGCATATTTCCTTTTCGACAACTACAATACAGCCTTTATCAGAATAACGTTCCGTTTCTTGTAAAAGCGGTTCAGTTATTTTTTCATAGCGACATGTCAAATCAAAGCATCACCTGTGCCCCACAGATTGGTGATGATGTCAACGCCACTGAACTTCGGTGGCTTATGATAAGGCCGTCTGGTAGCAAAGTAAGGCAGAGGAACCATCTCCAATCCGGCAGGGAACTACGCTAGCGAGACATGATTCTTACTTTCAGATACCTGGTCATTTAAACCAGGTATCTGAAAGTTTATGTCGCTATGAAAAAATACCTGAACCGCTTACGTATCGGCATGTTATTTAGGAACATATCAATAACACGGGTATATAATGATTGTCAGAATAACGTTCCGATTGTGAATGAAGGAGTATCCCCATTTTTTGGAAAGAAATGAGGAGCAAATAAAAAGGCCGATGCATTCAAAAATCGTATTTTTGAATGGCACCGGCCTGAAGAAGACAAATATACTGGCGAACTGTTAACGTTTGGAGAATTGGTAACGTGCCCGGGCACCTTTTTGGCCGTATTTTTTCCGCTCTTTAACACGAGCATCCCGTCGAATAAAGCCGGCTTTTTTGAGCACGGCCCGCAGGTCCGGTTCCGCCAGGATCAGGGCCTTGGTAATACCGTGGCGGATAGCACCGGCCTGACCGGTTGTACCGCCGCCAACAACCCGTACCTTTATATCATAGGCATCCAGTTTGTTGGTAAGGGACAATGGTTGCTTTAAGATTATTTTAGATGTTCCCACCTTGAAATAATTATCAAGGGAGCGTCCATTCACCGTAATCTCACCGGTTCCATGTGTCAGCCATGTTCGGGCTATGGAACTTTTGCGTTTACCGGTGGCATAATATGATTCCGCTTCTGGCATAATACTTTCCTCAAATGAATTTTCGTTTTAAGTTTTAGGTGTTAAGTTTTAAGCATTATCTATTCAGCCTTTATTCGGCACCTAAAACCTAATACTTAAAACCTAAAACCAGATGGATTCGTTTTTTACGAATCAATCACTGGATTGTCAATTCTTCAGGTTGTTGAGCCTCGTGGGGGTGGTCACTGCCGGCATAAACCTTTAACTTTTTGAACATGGCCCGGCCGAGTCTATTTTTGGGCAGCATGCCCTTGACGGCAAATCGAACCAGATCCTCAGGTTTGTCCTCGAGTAATTTTTTGGCAACAATGGTTTTTAGACCACCGATGTAGCCGCTATGGCGGTAGTAATTTTTTTGGTTCCACTTATTTCCGGTCAATACAATTTTGTCTGCATTAATGACAATGACCGCATCGCCGGTGTCAACGTGGGGTGTGAACAGAGGATTATGTTTTCCTCGCAATCTCGCGGCAATGGATGAAGCCAGTCTGCCCAAAACCTGCCCCTCTGCATCCACGACCCACCACTTGGCATCGATGTCTGTCTTCTTGGCACTGTAAGTATATTTTTTCACTTCCATTCTCCCGGAAACATCGCTGAAATGCGATGATTAAGTCTTTCTCGGTTATTCAAAAGAATCAGAGTATTTAAGGCATATTTTTAAGCTTGTCAAGAGGAATTTTCGACCGATCTCGACACTACATACGAATTTCTGTAAAAATCGGGCTTGCTCCTAAAAATGAATTATTAATAGGATTGAAGGGGTGAAGGGTTCAGGTGATCGCTTAATGCGCTCAGCCAATTGCTTATATGCATGTATACAGGTAGCTGTTCAGAGAACCGTTGGGCAAATTTCTTTACCCCCCCCTTGAACCCTCCAACCCTCCAACCCTAATATGTTTTGACTCACTCCCATAGTTGCAATAAAATGATCAACAGAGGTGGCTTATGCAATCTAACTCAAATCGCTTCTCCGTTATGACGCTTAATCTTCGTTTTGGTCTGGCTGCCGATGGCCCCAATGCCTGGGAACACCGCAAAAGCCTTTTACCGCTTCTATTTTCATCGCACCCCACCGATTTTATTGCCTGCCAGGAGGTTAATGATTTTCAGGTTGCGGACCTGACCGCCATGCTGGATGCTTATCACCAAATCGGGCTGCGCCGACCTGCCCCTGGCTTCTGGCAGAATAATATTATCTTTGCCCATAAGACCTGGCGCATACAGAATCGGGAACACTTTTACTTGAGCCACACCCCCGACATTCCCAGCCGGCGTCGTGATAGCCGCTGGCCACGGCAGTGTACCATTGGGACCTTTGAAAAATCGTCCCTTCGAATAACCTGCATCAACACGCATTTTGATTTTGAAGAAACGGCCCAGGTTTTTAGTGCCAAACTGATTCGCAAACGCTGGCAACGGCGCTCGAACCCGCTGCCGGCCGTCCTCTTGGGCGATTTTAATGCCCCCATTGGATCCAGTCACTACCGGATATTCCGAGGGCTATCTAGTGCCCCAAATGGACTGCGCCTCGGGTTCGAATCCGCTTTTAAATATAATCCGGGCGGAACCTATCATGGTTTTTCAGGTGAACCTGGTGAGGACTGCATCGACTGGATCCTGCACACGGAAGGTATCAAACCCTTAAATGCCAAGGTTGTTACGGACCATGTAAATGGCGCCTACTTTTCAGACCATTTTCCGGTTGTGGCGGAGTTTGAATTCATATAGAAGACAGAAGTCAGGAGTCAGAAGACAGGAGCCAGAAGACAGAAGTCAGAATTCTGGTTTAACGGTTACCGTCATTCCCTCTGAAGAGGGAATCCCGTAAAGGCTGTCGGCTATCAGCTAAAGGCATATTCTGGATCCCCGATTTCTCGGGGATGACAACCGAGGTCAGGAATGCCGGTATGCTTGGTGGCTGGAATGCTTCGAATCCCGTAACCCGAATCCATCTCGTTGCCTTAGACAGCTAAGAGCCAACAACCAAAAGCCAACTCCTGAATACCGAATTCTGAATTCTGTCTCCTGTCTTCTGGCTACTTATCTATCAATGTTGATCTTTTGATTCCTTCAAATTCTATACTTCTGTTAGATTAGGTATTGAAATTACGCCCTGCATGGATTCGATGGTAGGTGTGTGAACGACAATTATCTTGGCCCACACTGAATTTCTCCATCCAATATACTACCGGCCTCCATTTCCAGATCCCGACAGGTAACGGTGCCGCTGCAACGGCCGCCCGACCTGAGTATTAACTTATCTTTTACCGTCAGGCTGCCCTCGAAGACACCGCTTATGGTTATATTTCGCGCCTGTGTTTCCGCTTTGATTTGTCCCGACTCGGCAATAATGATATGTTCGCCCCTCATACTTCCCTTAATGGTTCCTTCCACGATCAGTTCCCCGCTAAATGACACCGATCCATCCAGGGTCAGACTTTTATCAATTATGGAAAGCCTGTTAAGCGAAGGTTTTACTGACATATCTTGATGGGCTCCAGCGTGAAATCTCTTTCAAATATCAATTCACCCGTATTCCGGAAAATAAATATGGTCGCATGTGTAAACACACCCGGATTTTCATGTCCGAACTTGAACTTAATCGTACGGAAATTATATATGCGGAATCGCTGTCCCCTGGATTCCGCCGGCCTTCCATTCACCAGCATTGCGCGCGGTAGGACCACCCACTTATCTTGGCTATGATCGGCGTCCTTGAGGATAATAAAGGCATGGCCGGAGACTGGTTGCTGTCGCGTCCCCATATTGATTACTTTGAACTCGACAGATAAGGATGTATCATTCGGCTGGGCACAGGCAAACAGATTATCAGCCACTACTTTTTCATAAGTCACCACCTCTTCAGATGGCGACGGTTCAGTTTTTACCGGACTGGCTGCAGATTCAGCTTTGATTTGCTTGGGTTTGGTATCCGTATTTTTTTCTGCTGGTTTCACTTTTGTTGCAGTCTGGCTTGACCGGTCGGGATCCTGCGGCTCTGGCTTGGATTCGGATCGATCTGCAAGGGAAGCTGTTGCCAGTTTAAGCTTTGACTGCGCAATAGCCAAACGTGCCAATACCGCATCTTTTTCGCTTTGCAGGGATTCTAGGGCCTGCTTCTGATGGAGATGTTTTTGGTGGGCACCATCCAGTTCTTCCTGAAGGGCCAGCCATGCAAATAGAAACCATCCCATTACAAACAGCATGATAACTATCAGCGCACACACGAACATGACCCATCCCTTGAAATGAACAAATGGCCGTACATCGCCGTTGGCGCCGACTTTTAACAAATGCCAGCGGGTCTCCTTATAATCGGATGATATGTTATTTATTGGACTCATGATAAGCTAATAACCACCGATTCACCTTTAGCTACCTTAAGCAAGCTAGCCGCAGAGTCTTGCTTGACGGCAATTTCAAAATATCCGCGACTATTTACCAGCACCTTTGCTTTCCCATCGGGTTGATAGCTGTAAGGCAGGCCAGATCCCTTAATGATTTGACCGGATACTTCCACCCTGATTTGTTCCACTTCATATTCGCTCTGACTGTCGGCAAGTAAATTTGCCGGAATGTTCGTAATCAAATTACCGAAACGATCAATGGATACGATGCGGCCTATCCACTTTCCATGCTTAGATTTGCGCGGTTTAAGGTCCGTCAAACAGGTTATTTCCGCCGCGGTCAGATTTCGGCCAAGCATATCTGTTGCCAGTCCCTTAGCTAAATGGGCCGCCACCGGAGCAAAAATATCGCGGCCGTGAAAAGTTTGACTTATGGAATCACGCCAGTATTCCCGATTCTCAACCTGGTAAATATCAATGGCAGTATTTTGCGAGATCAAAAGGCTCAGGACACCATTGTCCGGGGCCAGAAATCGGTGACGGCCAACTTCAGCGCACAAAATCCGACGATCAGTTCCCACCCCCGGATCCACGACAACAATATGAATCGTCCCGGGCTCAAAATAGGGGTAGGCTGCCGTCAGCATATGGGCTGCCTGGGGTATGTCCTGGGGCGCGATTTCATGGCTGATATCAACGATAACGGCCTCCGGAAGTATAGACAGAATGACACCTTTCATGACAGCTACATATTCGTCTGCCAATCCAAAATCTGTCAGGAGCGTGATTATCGGCATAATACACTCATTGAAAACTCTCAATTCGAATGATGAATTTCGAATAACGATTACATCAATTTCGAATTTAGGATTACGGCCGAGATGCAGCTTTCAGCTATTATCAATAAGCCATCAGCGGCTGTCGGCTCATACCTTAAAGCTCACAGCTAAATTTCCACCTAATAGCCTGTCAGTCTTCAGACTACAGCCTGGTGCTCACCTCATCATTCGAAATTCCATGTTCGTTATTCAACATTCGCTTCTAAAACAACGTTTTCTGTGTATCCACCTTAATCCCCAAATGTTTGAACGCTGCTTCTGAAGCTTTGCGACCCGATGAAGTCCTGGTCAACAACCCGGTTTTCAGCAGATAGGGCTCCACCAGATCCACCAGGGTGTCGCTCTCTTCTTGCAGGGTCGCGGCTATAGCCTCGATGCCCACCGGACCACCATGGTAGAATTCAATAATCGTTCGCAGGTATTTGCGATCCAATCTTGTCAATCCTTTGGCATCGACGCCTTCAAGCTTCAAGGCCGCCGTCACCGTATCGAAAGTGATAACACCGTCTGCACGGACCTGAGCATAATCGCGCACACGCTTGAGCAAGCGATTTACGATCCTGGGTGTTCCCCGTGAGCGTAAGGCGAGTTCATGGGCGCCGGCATCATCCATAACAGAATCCAACAGTTTGGCCGACCGTTTGGCTATTTTTATTAAATCGTTGTGCGCATAAAAGTCGAGGTTTCGAAAAATACCAAATCGATCCCTTAAGGGTGAGGATAACAGCCCGACCCGGGTGGTGGCGCCAACGATAGTAAATCGATTGAGGCGATAACGGTGGCTGCGGGCATGAATGCCCTTGTCAAAGACAAAATCTATGGCGAAATCTTCCATGGCAGGGTAGAGTAATTCCTCCACAGCTTTCGGCGTTCGGTGAATCTCATCAATGAAGAGTATATCTCCTTCTTCAAGATGGGTCAGCATGCCGATTAGATCGCCGCCTTTTTCAAGGGCCGGTCCTGAGGTTGTGGTCAACTGACCACCCATTTCATTGGCAATAATATGGGCGAGGGTTGTTTTACCTAGTCCTGGCGGCCCATGAAAAAGTACATGGTCGATGGGTTCTTGACGTCGCGTCGCCGCCTCAATCGCAATATTCAAGGTTTCGACAATTTCTCGCTGACCGATATATTCCGTTAGCCGCGAGGGGCGCAGAGACAGGATCTCAACTTCGCCATCCGCCGGAAGACGCTTGCCGGAAATGACCGCTTGGGGGCCGACGGTACCGCTTTTGAATTCGTCGCTCATGTTCGATGTTGCCTATGAGATAAATAAATTATATTGATTTCGATGTTAAATGATCACATAAAAACGTCCGAACATTTTTTTCCAAAATCAATCTGTTTCTCTTTGAAGCCGATACACCGCATCAAAGATTTCTTCTGCAGTTGAAAAACCCGGATTCTGCTGGACAGCCTGGGTTACCATGGCTTTGGCATCCGATCGCTTGTGTCCCAATTGTTTGACCAATACGTCGATGACCTGAAGCTCGAGATCCTCGATTTCAGTGACTTCCGGTTGATCATCCGCTTGCATCAGGGCAAACTTGCCCATTTTGCCTTCCAATGAGGCAATAATTTTCTGGGCCGTGCGGATTCCGATGCCCTTGAGTTCTTTGAGCCGGGCAACATTTCTGGATTCGATAGCGCTGGCGATTTCACGAATGGGTCGGGTCAAAGCTCTGGCGGCTTTAATGGGGCCGATATCCTCCACCGAGATGAAATGTTGGAAAAATTCACGCTCCACCTCAAGATTGAATCCGATCAATACGGGTTTGGGTTGTCGTTCGGTCTGCTGGTGATAGATATACAACGCAACCGATTCCCCTTCTTGCCGTCCCTTGAGCGAGGCCATGACCACTGCCGGAAGCAGAATCTCATACCCAATCTGATTGGCAAGCAACAGGATGTGGTCCTCATCCTTACGCATGAGTGTACCTTCGATGTAGCCGATCATTTATTACCCATAACTTTTCAATAGGTTTTTATGGTGGATAAAATCTCAATACTTATTATTCAGGGCAATCTTTATAAGGGTTTAGGGTTTGAGGTTTGAAGGGTTGACCGGCAGAAACCATTGGATCGACTGTCCGGTTTAATCCATAACGAGCATCCTCTCTAACCCTGCCCCCCTTTCCCCTCCAACCCTTCGAAACTAAACCCTCCAATCCTACACCCCTCCAAACCTGAATTATCCGTACCGATAAAGCCCGATCAAGGCCAGACCGAGAGCATCGGACGCATGCCAGGGCTTAATTGGATCGGTCAAACACAATTTGTTGCGGATTGCCTTTTCCAACTGCTGTTTGGAAGCACTGCCGCTACCGGTCAATACGCGTTTGGCTTCGCGCACCGGTACTTCTGAAATCGGGACCCCGATTTGATGCCCGGCAAGCAACAGGATACCGGTGACCTTTCCCAATTGGATTCCCGATTTGGGATATTCTGCCAAAGAAAACACATCCTCGACCACCATCTGGTCCGGTTGTTCTTTGTCAAGTATTTCTGTGAATTTAGTAAAGATGCGATGGAGGCGATGCGGCAAAGCCGCTGCTTTGGATGTTGTAATTACCCCATAGGAGTAAGACTGAACCTTGAGCCCACTACCTGTGACAATACCGATGCCGGTTGCGGACAATCCCGGGTCTATGCCGATTATCTTTGTCAAAGGGTTCTAAACGTCTACAAGCTATCTCAAAATAAATCCATTCCTTCTGGCGGCCTAGCAAAGCGGCTCAATATGCTCATATATTACATGCATGCTCCGCTTTCATCTGTGCATCCCCGTGCGAGAGGGCCAAATTATTATTTTGAGATAGGTTGTAAATCCTATTGAAGCTCTTTTAATTTTTGGATCGCAATTTTGCCTTCGTTGCTATCCGGAAATTTTTTACTCAACTCTTTTAGAATAAGTCTGGCATTGGCTTTATCGCCTAATGAAATAAAAGCAAAACCTTGTTTCAGCAAAGAAGCCGGGACTTTGTTGCCTTTGGGGTAATTCTCAATGACTTTTTGATATTCTAAAATGGCCTTCTCATACCATTTTTCACGGTAATATATTTCCCCAATCCAAAACTGGGCATTATCCGCATGTTCTGAGTTTGGAAAATCTTTAATGATGGCCTCAAATCCGGAGCGTGCCGCCTCGAAGTCCTCCTGGTCAAACGCCTGCTTGGCAGCGACATAGTATTCTTGATCCGATAACTTCTTTTCTTCTTTTGGCGGCGAGCCCATTTCACCGCTGCGGGATCCCGCCGACTCCAGATTCAAATATTGTTCGATGTATTTGAGACGTGTATCGATTTGATTGAGACTGATGGAGAGTTTATCGAGCTGTATCTGTTTGCCCTTCTCAGCATTTTCAGTGTTTTTGATGCGTTCCTGCAGCATGAATTCCGACTCTTCGAGTCGACCCCTGAGCAGTTGAATGTCATCTTTAAGGGCTTCCATAGAGGCATTGATCTTGGCATAGTCTTTTCTGAGCGTCACGTTATCGTCGGCCAAATTTTTTTCGAATTTTGACAACTTGCCGCTCAGGAACGCTCGGCTTTGTTCGATTTCTTTTCCGCTGCTCTGGTCGCGTTTATCCAGCTCCACGGTCTTTTGCTCCAACGCAGCCGCGCGCTTGTCCAATTTTTTACTGATGGTTTCAACTTTGGATAGGCGTTGATCCAGAATGATAACATCTTCCTGATGGGCACACCCCACCGATATCATTATAGCCAGTGCCAGAATGAGCCATTTGATTCTCATAACATCAACTCGCATGCGCTCCTAATAAAATACGGCAAGCAGCAGCCAAGCCGCTGCTTGCCGATCATTTATTGATACATAATATTGGGTTTCGCGTGGCCTGGTTATTCGATAATAAAATGGGCGCGACGATTCTTGGCCCAAGCTTCTTCATTTTGGCCCATATCCACCGGGCGCTCCTCACCGTAGCTGATGGTCGAAAGTTGAGTGGCGTCAATACCTAAATCGATGAGATAGGCCTTGGCGCTCTCTGCCCGGCGATCACCCAGGGCGATATTGTAGGCACTGGTACCGCGCTCATCGCAGTGGCCTTCGATAATTACGGAAGCATCTGCATTAATGCGCAGGTATTCCGCTTTTCGAGATAGAACATTGCGGGCCATATTCGTGAGGGCTGAACTATCAAAATCAAAATAAACATCCTCACTCATAAACATTTGCATGGCCGCCATTTGGGCACGTTCCATTTCTTCGTCTTTAGCTGCTTGTTCGGCCATCTGGGTCTGCCTTAAATCTTCTTCGGCCTGCATCTCCCACTGTCTGGCAGCCTCTTCCTGCGCCATTTTTTCTTGGGCGGCCAGATCGGCATCACTTGGACCTGCCGGCTCTTCGGTCTCAGCAGCTGCCTCGGTTGCAGCGGGGGCTGCTTCTTCTTCGGCCGTCGGTTCGGATTGGACCACCTTTTTTGCGCATGACACGCTAAAAAGCAATCCAGGTACAATAACCAACAGGCTTAGGCATATCCATAATTTTTTCCGCATATCTTCCTCCTTTTTGCGTTCGAGTTCAGCATTACCTAACAATAACATTTGGAGACCATTTCGGATTTGTCTGTTCACCCGGTAAAGAAATCAAGCGCCGCTGATCAGTTCCGAATGCTGTCATCACGTAAATTCGCGATCTGCCTTCCCGGTTCGAGGTGAAGGCGATCAGACTACCATCGGGCGACCAGGATGGTGCTTCGTTGTCCCCTTGATTTTCGGTCAACTGGCTGAACTGTCCCCCGTCCACATCAATGGTGCAGATATTGATGTTTCCTTCTGCCATGGCCGAGTATACGATCTTATCACCTTTGGGGGACCAATCCGGTTGTGTATTGTAGCGTCCCTCAAAAGTCAGCCTTCGAACCCGCCCGGAAGCGATATTCTGAATATAAATCTGCGGCGTTCCAGAGCGTTTGGAAACGAAGGCCATTTGTTTTCCATCCGGGGACCAAGTCGGTTCTACATCAATTCCGCGACTCGTTGTCAATCTTTTAATAATTTTCCCCCCTCCGGTCAACAGATAAATTTCCTGGTCACCCGAAAAAGAAAGGGTCGCTGCCAGCTCAAATTTCCCGGGAAACCAAGCCGGAGTGATTTGAATACCTTTTCGATTCAGGGTAGTTACATCTTTTTCCCTTATATTTCGGATATATAAGCTCGGCTTGCCCCCGGCATAGGATGTGTATGCCAGCCAGCTGCCATCCGAGGACCAGGATGGAAACAGGGTGATGCTGTTATGCCGGGTAAATCGTTGGGGACGGCTTCCATCAAAATCGGATATATAAATCTCCTTGTTACCTTCCCGGTGAGATAAGAATGCGATTTGACTGTTAAAAAACCCCCGGTTCCCCGTCAGGTGATGCATGACCTCGCCACAAAATCGTCGGATCATGCCTTGGGTATAGTCGCTGGATCCCTTGTATCGTTTCCCAATAATCAATTTTTCTTTGAAGGTATCAAACAGGCGCAATTCGGTTTCCATTTGCCCGTCTTTAACCCTTACCCCTCCCGTGATCAATAGCTCGGCACCGATGGCGGTCCAATTTCTAAAATTGATGTGAGTGGCAATGATATCGGGATTCTTGGGGTCCATGAGAAAGGATTGACGATCCAACATTTTAAAATAGCCGGTAAAGGCCAGGGTCTCAGATAAGGTATCCGGGAGTTGGACTGACATAACGTTGCCTGCGTCTGCCTCAGACATATCTTTGAACCAGGGTACCGCCAAGGGTATCTTGCGCAAAAACGGGTTGCTGATGTCAATATAATCATATTCGGCTGCGGCGGCAGGCGTGCAAACCAGAATCATAGTCATGAAAATAGCGACAACGATGCGACACAATAGATTCATACAAGTCACCATGTAGTTTAAAATCACCCCACGATTTATTGGATACCCTCGGGTGTAAAGCGGAGCCCCATCTGTACATACGGCCGGGAAACCGATTTGGGATGGGGATCCACCGGATCAGCTTTCATAACCGCCCGGAAAGCGGACTCGTCAAAATGGCTGTTGCCGGAACGATCTGTGAAAAAAAGATCTTTTATTTCACCGTTGGGCATCACCTTAAAAACCAGCAGCGTTTGTAAATCCGAGCGCCCTTCGGCCAATTGATCCGGAAATGCCCAGTTTCGCTGGACCTGGTAAGCAATTTCGACTCGGTAAATATCAATTATTTCAGCCATTTTTCCACCGGAAACCTGTTCAGTACCCCCCGGTGTGCCGGTTGCCACCTTCGGGGCTACCTTTGGTGGCGGGGTTTTTTCCGGTTTTTCGCTACCGACCTTGGCCTTGATCTGATCGATAGCTTTGGAGATTTGATCCGACGCCGAGGTTTCAACTTTTTGCTCCAATTTTTTTAAGGTGTTCTTCTTTACCTTTTCGGAACGAAAGGTCTTCTTTTTGAGAGATGTTTTTTTCTTGGCGGCTTTTGGTGTTTTCTTTTTAATGACCGCTGCCTTTTTCTTGGCGGCAGCCGGCTTGTCAACCTTCTTGGACGGACTCACAATCGTGGCCTTTTTCGCCGGTTGACTTGGTCCGGAGTATTCCGGCAAAGAAACCAGACTGACGTTCATGACCACCGGTGCCGGACGCTGTTTGGGTCGATGAGTTTGGGCGTAGATCAATATTGAAAATAAAGCAATATGACAAATGAGTGAAACCGTAAAGGCCAACATGACCAACCGTTGTTCGGTGCTGTGGCCTGTCAGTAAAGCCTGAGATCCTGATGCTGTGGATCTTGACTCCGTATGGTTATTTTTTACGATCATTTTCAGATTCGTCAACCGGGTCCGTGATCATACCCAGCTTTTCGATGCCGGCGCCTTTAATCTCCGACATGACATAAACAACCGTGCCGTAGGCCACCGATTTGTCGGCGCGCAGATATAACTCATCTGTTTTTTTGTTTTTGGTGATCTGGATCAGCTTTTCTTTGAGATTCTCGATCCCCACGCGAAAATCATTGATATATATCTGACTATTTTTATCAATGGTTACAGTCATTTGTTCCTGTTCCGATGTTAAAGGTCCCGAACCGACTTCCGGTAAGGACACATCGACGCCTTGCATCATCATCGGTGCGGTCACCATGAAAATGATCAGCAATACCAGCATGACATCCACAAATGGCGTCACATTGATTTCGGACATCAAACGGTCATCATTTCCACCCAGCATCATGAGCGCCTCCTTTCCATCAGCAGAATATCCCTTTCGATTATATTGAGGAAATCAGCGGAGAAGCTGTGCAATTCGGATTCTAAAATTTTGATTTTCTGCATAAAATAATTAAAGGAAATAACCGCCGGTATCGCCACGCCGAGCCCGGCAGCGGTGGCAACCAGCGCCTCGGAGATACCCGGCGCCACGACTGCCAGGCTGGCGGAACCGCGTAGTCCAATGCCATGGAATGAATTCATGATTCCCCACACAGTCCCAAACAACCCGATAAAAGGCGTCGTATTGCCGGTGGTTGCCAAAAACGGCACCATCTGCGTCATACGGGTTGTTTCCGTGTTGATGGCGCGGCGCAAGGCGCGCTTGATATTATCCATACCCGCGAAACGGGTGCTCATTCTGCGGGCCTGATCCTGGGCATCTTCGCCTTCGCCCACGCTACCCTGACTAATCTTTTTTAACTCCACATAGCCAATCCTGAATATACGGGCAATAGGACTTCCCTGCAATTCTTTGGCTTGACGATAGGCATTCGATAAATCGCGGCTTTTCCAAAAAAGCTCCGTAAAAACTGCTGATTCACGATAAGCCCTCTTGATATAGCGATATTTAATCAATATGATCGCCCAGGATGTAATCGAAAAAAAGAGCAGCAGCAGTAGTACAAATTGAACCATCAACCCGGCATTGCTGACCATGTGAATCAAATTAATTTGTTGCATTGTTTATTCACCTCACGATTTAGAGGTCCATAATTAACATTAATTAAAAATAATTATAAATCTATAACCTTTTATATGAGCCCTGTCTATGTGTCAAGCCATTTACCCGGACTATTTCAACCCAAGATTGCATAAACAACATGGCAAATTATATATAATAGACCGTAATAATATTAAATATCCAAAGTGATATCGCTATTTACTGAATAACTGCATGTGACTTTTAAGGAAGGAGAATTGAATGCAAGCCATTGCCAACCTGCTGTTTGAAGCCGCTCATCTCAAACGAACCCCCAGATCTGGTTTTAACTTTTTGGGTGCCGGACGGGAATCAGTCGCCGAGCACACCTACAGCACCGTGTTTATCGCCTGGGTGATGTCCAAGATCGAACCGGATATCGATGCATTACGACTACTGAGCATTTGCCTGGTGCATGACCTGCCCGAGTCTCGAATGGGGGATATCAATTACTTGCAGAAACTTTATGTGGACGCCGACGAAGCCGCCGCCCTGAAGGATATGGCTGCCGAAACCGAAATCGGGTCGGATGTCACCGGTTTGGTTCAAGATTTCAACGGCGGGACCTCCCGGGAAGCGCTTCTGGCCAAAGATGCGGATCAGATTTCTCTGATTCTGGAACTCAAAACCTTGACCGACATCGGATTTGACTCACCCCGCAAATGGTTGCCCCACGTGGTGAATAGACTTAAAACCGATACGGGCAAGCAGATTGCCGAAGCTGTTATGCAAACTGATTGGGATGCCTGGTGGTTCAAGAATTATGTTGACAGATAATGGTTAAAAAAATAGAGAATTATGTTTTGTGTTAGAACCAACATTTGGAGGCAATCATGCACTGGATAGGACAATTCATTGGGTCATCAGTGGGTAAAAAGCTGTTGATGGCACTGACGGGCTCATGCTTTCTTGTTTTTCTGGTCGTCCATTTGGCAGGGAATTTGACCCTGTATGGCGGCAAGGAAATGTTTAACAGTTATGCCGAACACCTGCATGAACTCGGCCCGATTCTCACAATCGCCGAATGGGGGCTCCTTATTCTGGCGCTGGTCCATGTTATCACCGGTATCCTGTTATTCTTTCAGAATCTCAATGCCCGGCCAGAACGATATGTCATGAACAAAAGAGCCGGGGGACGGACCTACAGTTCGGCCACCATGCCCTATACCGGTTTTTTAATTTTGGTCTTCGTTATCTTCCATCTGTTGAACTTTCATTTTGTCGACAAATCAACCACGACAATATATGAGATTGTGGACAGCGCTTTTGAGAGCATCGCTTATGTGATGCTATATGCGGTTGCGATGATAATTCTGGCGCTACATATACGCCACGGCTTCTGGAGCCTGTTCCAGACATTGGGTGCGAACCATCCCAAATATATGCCTCTCATCATGGGTGCCAGTATTGTCTTAAGCATAATTTTTGGGTTCGGATTTGGCTATCTCCCGATTTATATTACCATTTCGGGATAAGGAGGATTTATATGCAGTTGGATGCCCACATTCCCGGCGGCCCCCTCGCCGCTAAATGGGATAAGCACCGATTTGATCTTAAACTGGTCAACCCGGCCAACAAAAGAAAGTATACCATCATAGTGGTCGGTACCGGACTGGCGGGAGGCTCGGCAGCCGCATCTTTGGCTGAACTGGGATACCATGTTAAAAGTTTCTGTATTCAGGATTCACCCCGCAGGGCCCATAGCATTGCCGCCCAGGGTGGCATCAATGCCGCCAAGAATTATCAAAACGAAGGCGACAGCATTTGGCGGCTTTTCTATGATACCGTTAAAGGTGGCGATTTTCGGGCCAGAGAAGCAAATGTCTATCGTCTCGCTCAAATCAGCAACAACATTATCGATCAATGCGTAGCCCAAGGGGTTCCTTTTGCACGCGACTACGGAGGATTGCTGGCCAATCGATCTTTTGGCGGCGCCCAGGTTTCACGCACATTCTACGCCAGAGGTCAAACCGGTCAACAGCTGCTGTTGGGAGCCTATAGCGCACTGATGCGCCAGGTAGCCGCCAAAAGCGTCGAAATGTATGCGCGGCGTGAACTGCTGGATATCGTGCTTAACAATGGAAAGGCCTGTGGTATCATCACGCGCAACCTGGTCAGCGGAAAGATTGAAAGGCATGCCGGACATGCCGTGGTACTGTGTACCGGCGGTTATGGGAATGTATATTACCTTTCGACCAATGCCATGGCCTGCAATGTTACGGCAACCTATCGTGCGTATAAAAAAGGGGCCTGTTTTGCCAATCCCTGTTTTACCCAGATCCACCCGACCTGCATCCCGGTTCACGGTACCTATCAGTCCAAACTGACCCTCATGAGCGAAAGCCTGCGCAATGACGGCCGCGTGTGGATTCCCAAAAAACCGGATGACAAGCGGCCGCCACAGGATATCCCCGAATCCGAGCGTGAATATTATCTGGAAAATAAATACCCCAGTTTCGGTAATTTGGTGCCCCGGGATGTTGCCTCCCGCAACGCCAAAGAGCAGTGCGATCAAGGTAAAGGAGTGGGTGATACCGGGCTGGCGGTCTACCTCGATTTCAAGGATGCCATCGACCGGGACGGCCGTGATGTCATCGAGAAGAAATACGGCAATCTTTTTCAAATGTACGAAAAAATTACAGCCGACAACCCTTATGAAACCCCCATGATGATCTACCCGGCAGTGCACTACACCATGGGTGGCCTGTGGGTCGATTATAATCTCATGAGTACGATTCCGGGACTATTTGTGGCGGGCGAAGCCAATTTCTCAGATCATGGTGCCAATCGTCTGGGCGCCAGTGCACTTATGCAGGGTCTGGCGGATGGGTACTTCATCATCCCCTACACCATCGGCGGCTATCTGGCTGGTACCGAGTTGCAAACAGTGAGCGAAGACCACCCCAGTTTTGGCGATGCCGAGAACGCTGTTCAAAAATTCATCGGCAAGTTAATGTCAATCAATGGTAAACGGACCGTCGACGATTTTCACCGGGCTCTGGGACAAATCATGTGGGACTACTGCGGCATGTCGCGCAATAATACCGGGCTGGAAGAAGCCCGCTCCAAAATTCAGGCGCTGCGGTCTGAGTTTTGGGAAAATGTCATTGTACCCGGACAGGAAGAAGACTTCAACCAGAGCCTTGAAAAAGCCGGACGCGTTGCTGACTTTCTGGAGTTCGGTGAATTGATGATCCTGGACGCATTGGAACGGCAGGAGTCTTGCGGCGGTCATTTTAACGAGGCTTATCAAACCGAGGACAATGAAGCCCTGCGAAATGATGATGACTACTGCCACGTATCTGCCTGGGAGTACAGAGGGCCGGAAGCAGACCCGCAGATGCATAAAGAGCCACTGGTCTTTGAAAATGTAAAATTAAGCCAAAGGAGTTACAAGTGACCAAAGATATCCGTCTGACTTTAAAAATATGGCGCCAGGAAGGTCCCGATACTAAAGGCCGGCTGGAAACATATACCGCGGATGGTATCTCCACGGACATGTCTTTTCTGGAAATGCTCGACGTCGTTAACGAACGCCTCACGCTGGAAGACAAACAGCCCATCGCCTTTGATTATGATTGTCGCGAAGGTATCTGTGGGCAATGTGGTTGTGTGGTAAATGGTCGCGCCCACGGTCCTGAAACAGCCACGACCTTATGTCAACTGCATATGCGTCATTTCTCCGATGGCGATACCATCGTCATCGAACCATTCCGTGCGCGCGCCTTCAAGGTGATTAAAGATTTAGTGGTGGATCGTAGTCCTTTTGATAAGATTATCCAGGCCGGCGGCTATATCTCTGCCAATACGGGCGGGGCGCAGGATGCCAACACGATTCTGATCCCCCAGGATATTGCCGAAAAAGCCATGGATGCCGCTGCTTGTATCGGCTGTGGTGCCTGTGTGGCCGCCTGTCCGAATGCCTCGGCCATGCTCTTTGTGAGTGCCAAAGTCAGCCACCTGGCTCTGCTGCCCCAGGGTCGACCCGAAGCCCCCATCCGTGTTCAAGCCATGCTCAAGGCGATGGATCAGCTCTGTTTTGGAAATTGCTCAAACGAGCGCGAGTGCGAGGCCGACTGTCCCAAAGAAATATCGATTGTCAACATCGCACGTCTGAACCGAGAATTTATCAAGGCCGGATTAGGTTATAGCGGATAACAAACATTAGCCATCAAACGTCGAATTCCATCATCCAACACTGAACAACTGACAACCAGCTGTTAGCTGTTTGCTCTTGGCTCTTTGCCCGTCAAGAGCTAACAGCCAAGAGCAAAGAGCCAAAAGGTTCACTGTACCTCCAAATTAAAAAGGCGTGCCGATGAATTTTTGGCATAACATATCGACTTACATCAACAGCGTGGCCGGTGATCCGAATTCACTGACCGCTATTCTGATCAAAGCGTTGCTGGCCATTTTACTGGCCGGTATTATCTGGTTTACGCTGAAAATTCTGCTGGCTTCCCTGCATAAAAAAGGCCAACAGATTGAGTTAATCCGAGACAATCAGATCATCTTTCAATCATTGGGTCGCGCCGTCAACATGCTGCTCATTTTTGGGACGGCCCTATACATTTCCCAGTTAATCCGGATCCCCATTCTGTATTCCGGCTTGCAGGCACTGTTGGTGGTGTCTTTGGCGTCACCGGCAACCCGCATCACGATTGCCGTTCTGAACACAATTGAAAATCGTCTGATTGACAAAACAGAAACCCAGGTGGACGATGTTATATTCGATCTTTTAAATCGTTTTACCGGTGTCATCATCTATGTGGTGGCCATCATTTTAGCACTCGACCTCGTGGGCATCAACGTTATGCCCTTTGTGGCCGGTGCAGGGATATTGGGTATTGCCATCGGGTTTGCCGCCAAGGACACACTCTCCAACCTGATTGCCGGTATTTTACTGATCATTGACCGGCCCTTTGAAGTTGGCGATCGCATCGAAGTTTGGACGGCACCCACGGGTAGCGCCACCTGGGGAGATGTCATCGATATCGGCATCCGGGCCACTAAAATCAAAACCACTGACAACATTGTCATCATCATACCCAACAATGAGATCATGAAACGCGATATCATAAACTACACAATTATCTCGGCCATGATTCGCGTGCGCATCAACATCGGTATCAGCTATGATGCCGATCTCGCCCGGGCCAAGCAAATCATTCTCGATGTTGCCGATCAAATTGACTGGATCGCCAAAGATCCCAAACCCAAAGTCGTGGTTCGGGTTTTCGGCGAATCATCGGTTGATCTCCAACTGCGCGTGTGGATCCAGAACGCACGCAAACGGATGGATACGATTTCAGAAATCACGGATCGGGTCAAAGAAGCCTTTGATCACCACCATATCGAAATCCCCTATCCCAAGCGCGATATTGTGATCAGGCAGCAAACTCCAGAACTAGAAAAATAAAAAACATCCCCAAATGAATTGCCTGGATTTTAAACTATGCTTCTATCTGGAGGGCTGAAGATTTGGAGGGTGGAGGAGTGAAGGGTTGGAGGTTTGGAGGGTGGAGGATTGAAGGGTTGGAGGTTTGGAGGGACGGAGGAGTGAAGGGTTGGAGGTTTGGAGGGGCGGAGAAATGAAGTACAAGGGCTTGTGGGGAGACGGGTTTAGTGAATGAAAAAGGCTGAAGGTGAAAAGGTGAAAGCTAACACTTGCTAACAGCTAAAGCTATTAACCGATTGCAAGATGCTACCCTTCACCCCTTCAAACCTGCAACTCTCAAATCCTGATCTTATTTATACTTCACCAGATCGTTCTGTTTAAAACCGGTACCTGACTTTATCGTGGCCACCGATCCGTCATTTCCGAAAAAGCCCGTGATCATGAGCTCACCTTTCATGGATCCAGGCGCTCTTCCCAACGACACATTTGTCTGCGGATCGATAATTTCTTCACCCAGTTCCTGCACCATCAACAGGTCTCCGACTTTCAATCCGGTTTTTTGTCCGGCATTTAGATAGACCGTGCGCCCCTTGATGCTGGCAATCCGGCCACTCCATTCCTGACGTTCGAATTGCTGCAGCATATTGACCATGGCCTTGGTCAGCGCATCCCGCAACGCGCCATCCCTTAGATCCGAGTCGTAGCTGGCTTTGGAACCCAATCCCAGGGCACCACCAGTCGCTTTCTCATAAACCCCCTGGCCGGAGTCCGCTGCGATCTGGATTCCGGTGGTTGTATCCACGATCCGGTAATCAACGGTAACCCGGGCGATCTGTTTTTTCTTTTTATAAACCAGGTAATCGGAGCCTTCCTCTGCTTCCGAATAGGCCGTAATCGCACCGGTCACCATGGCATTTAATCCCAGGATTTTGCCCATCTTGGCAGCCGTCGCCGGGTCAATGGCACCGGATGCACCCAGAGCCTGTTGATCTAAAATTGAGGCAATATCCTGCTGGGGAATGATAATAAAGCGTTTGGTCTTTTGCAGAATCGTTCCCAGGATATCCGCCGCGGCTTCGCCAATTCCGATCCGTTTTGACGGTGTTTTGTTCTGAAAATTGACCACGCCCACACGCAGCTTGGGACCGGTATAGTCGCCGGTGGGCGCCAACTGATCAGAAACACCAGTCAGGGAGGAATCATCCCGCACCGCTCCACTTGTTTTTGCTGCGCATCCGTTGAATACCAGTATTGCGGCCATGAGCAGCAATGACCCCAATAAATAGATGTTTTTCGCTTTCATCATGATTGCCTCCTATTTGAATTGAAAAGTTAATGAACTCGTATAGTTTTGGAACTTGCGGTTTTGAAGAAAGTTAATCCAAACGCGTGCGGCCCACACAATTTGCCCTGTCGGGCGCAATGAGCGCAGTCAAAAATTGGGCTTTTTACGAAACCGCATTTTTTATTCCGCTATAATCTCCATAAAATTATCGGTCTCGGTAAAATCCATCGGGATTTCAAAAAGATCAGCCGACGGGGTTCCCATTACGATCTGGGTCAGGGTAGATGTGACCCGAACCGCCGGGTTGTCAAATTCGCTGCGGATGGTCATGCCGCCCAGGTCGGTGGCGTTCCATATATAGCCGGTTTGAGTATCCTCGCCTTCATAACTCACCGAAACTTCGTACTTCTCGGTGGGATGGCCATCAATGGTTTCATTGCCGATGAATGTCTTTTCCATATCCGGTTCGTCGATATAACCTTCATCGGTTTCTTCACTGATCATATACTTCTTTTTATTGGTGTAGAGGGAATATGTCCGCTTTTCGTCCGAGCTATGGATCATGACCACATCGCTCATGCCGGACGGCATACCCGCGGCACCTGTCATTTGAGCATAATCGATCTCCATCCGGAACTTTTCGCCGGCTTTGGCAATGGGTATTTCAAAAGAAATTTCACGTTGATTCGATTTGTCAAAGGTACTGGATACCATCACCGCCTTAAAATCTTGATCGCCGTAATTCATATGCCCCATGGCGGGCGGTGGCGGCATTTCGATCTTGGGCATCATGGGTACTTTCGGTGCAGCTGCGACCAGATAAGTGGCCGCCACCTCGCCCGGCCCCCAGGGTAGATTCTGGACGATCCGCCAAATCATTTCGTTTGTCTCTCGCTCCAGGTGTACGCCCATGGCTTTTGAGACTAACTTTTTGGTTAAGCCTGCTGCCAGACCTTCTAAAATGCTGTTGTTGCTGGAGGTGCTCTCAATGGTGACCCAGGGAACGGATTCATCCCCCCCTCCGGAGCTGGCGACCGCTCCGGACAAGCTTCCCAACAAGCCGCCGGAAGTGTCCTGGCTGCGAACACCAATTCCATTTTCCCAAAAAACCATATCGGTTTCGGTCTCCACGATTCTAAATTTCCCCCGGACCTTGCGCATGTTGACCAAACCGGTTGTCACCTCACCATAATCCATCAGCGTACCGTAGAGGAGTCCTTCCACTTGGAGTGCTTCACGCAATTCGCTGACAGAGGCCAGACTCAACTGACCACCGAGGGTAATGCCCAACTGGTCTCTTAAGATTTGATCGGTTTCCGCCAGGGGCTGTACGTTGTAAAATCGCCTCTGAAATGCCGGAACCAGTTTTTCACGCACAAAATTAGGGGCCTCCACGTCAGTGGTGTCATTCTGGAGCGGTAGAATCGCCAACCGTTTAATGGGATTGGTGGGATCGGCCGTGGGCCCCATGCTCGGCATGCCGGCACAGCCAGCCAAGAAAAGCAGTACCAGGAAAAGCAGCATCCATACACGGTAGTGTTTCATATTAACCTCCGATAAATTTTGAGTAACATTGTAACAATCCTGAAATAGTAAACTATTTTTATTTCATTTCTAAACTGATGGTATTTTGCGTCAGGCTGGTAACGTCGACTCGAAAACCGCCATAGTCGATACCGATCAGTTCGTCTGCCAATTGCTGGGTAGTCGCGGGCACATTAATATCCACAGTGGCATGGCCGGCATCAAAGTCACGTTGATAAAGGCCTTTAACTCCCCGGATTCGCTGCTGCAGCGTCTCTTTAAACTTCACCAAATGATTATAGGATGGAATATTCGATATCGCCAGTCGAATCAGGCTACCGCTGCTTAAATCCTGGGTCCAGCGTTTTACAACTTGATCCAATAGCTGATCCCCGATGCCCTCGGTCGCCAGTTTTAGCGCTTCCGCTCCGGCCGTAACTTCGTTGGGGTGAACCGCCGCGGCATGATGAGTGGCCGAGGCAATAACCTGCCCGCTGTCGGTGTTGACAACCCGCAAAGAAACATCCGCCTGCGCCGACTTCATACTGGATCCCATGACCGAACCCGCCAGTTTGGCCAGGGCTTTACCGTATATAACGACTTCGGCATCATATAAATTGCCAATACTCTGAACCGCATCATTGCTCAGGGATTCGATTTTATAGGGATCTTTGATATGCAATGTAGCGGAGGCGACACTGTGATCGACGATATGAAACCCCTTGCCGGTCAATTTTTGCATCAGTACGTTTTCGGTAATATTGAGATCGGCCGTGCTGGCTTTTACACCCCACCAGTAGCTGTAATAATGCATCCCGATATTTTGCTCAGCCACCATGATCATGACCCGGGGCATATTCTTGCGGGACATCAGTAGACCCAGCGCGGCCAAATCATTTTTCAAATTCCCCTTGGCCACGGCGGCCTGGATGGTCACCCGGTACAGATTCCCTTCGGTTGTCTCATTGCTGACCTCGTAGTGTTGAATATAACCCTGGCTTTGGGAATAAATCTGGTCCCGTAAAACCTCATAGTTCTGGACCAAGGTTTCAGACGACACCATCGTCCCGGCCGCCTGTTCCACCACCAGTCGCAACCCGTCCTGGATGGCCTGATCCCTTGCCTGGGCGGTGTTGTTGTTGACAATCACGCCCACACCTTCGGCGCTGGCATTTACGGGAAATGTTGATGTTGGGCTGGGCTCAGATTGCTGCACCGGCGCGGTCTGAGGTTGGTCTGATGTTGCAAAGGAAGGGTCAAGGGATACACAGGATAAACATAGAATCGATACCAAAAGACAGACAATGGTTTTCATGACCCAATCTCCCAAGTAGCTAAGCGTATAAGTGTTCAAAATAACCCTATAACGATGTCATAATTCCATAATTGTGTCAAGATTTTGCCCTAGAGCTAATCTAACTATAACAATCACATTTTCAACCCATGGGTTTGATATTGTTTGGCATCCTATCCACCTGTCGATATACGCGTTGTTAACTATATGTTCCGTTTTCAGGACATTCGTCAGATTTCCGTTCCGATTGCAGATCAAGGCGTATCCCTGTTTTTT
The DNA here is from genome assembly GCA_964452555.1 of uncultured Desulfobacterales bacterium. Lineage (GTDB taxonomy): Bacteria > Desulfobacterota > Desulfobacteria > Desulfobacterales > B30-G6 > B30-G6. The sequence continues at coordinate 71,512 of CAYVMI010000011.1, read as the reverse complement.
TGATTCGACAATTCATAGTGAATTTGGATCGTTGACGGAATGCCCAACCGAACGGGTGTGATTAAAGAGTGAAGTGGAAATTTTAAAAAGCTTTGTTGGATTGCGCGGCTTTCACGCGGTCTTTTACCGCACGGGTCGAAGCATGCTTATTGATCCCCGGGCACATGGAAGCCATGGCTTGCCAATTGCCAAAATCCACTTGCAGATTTTGAATGTAGGGCCAATCACGGCACATTTTTGGTTTCACGGCATGGATCGAACAACCATCCTGGTAAAAAATGCAGAAGCCATTTTCGCCTTGGGCCAGCACCAGTTGATCGCCCGATTTCTGGCAAAATCGTTCCCGCAAATCATGTGGCGCGACATCAATGTAGGCGGCGATGCGCCGAATGTCCGCATCGCTGACATATGTTCCGCCATAACCCTGGCAGCAATCCCCGCATTGTCGGCAGGCAAAAATTCCGTCATCTGTTTTGCGATCGGATTTGCTTGGCTCAGAGCGCATGACGGGTCTCCATGGCACGTTGCAGGGTAACCTGGTCCACATACTTGAGATCACCCCCGATGGGGACACCTGAGGCGATACGTGTGACTTTAACCTCAAATTGGTCCAGCCTGTCAGCGATGAAGTTAGCAGTGGCTTCCCCTTCGACGCTTGTACTCGTCGCGAGTACGACCTCCCTGACTTGTCCAGATTTTACCCGTTCCACAAGTTCTTTGAAATGGATTTCATCCGGTCCGATGTTGTTCATGGGAGAAAGTACGCCCTGCAAGATGTGGTACAACCCTCGGAATGCACCTGATTTTTCGATGGAAGCCATGTCCCCCGGCTGTTCCACCACGCATAGGGTGGTGCTGTCTCTACTTGCATCGTTGCAGATTTTACAAATTCTTGAATCGCTTAAAGCAAAGCACATGGTACAGAGTTGGATGCTTTCCTTCAGCGCCATAATGCCGTGGGCTAACTGCTCGGCATCACCGCGCGGCATTTTGAGAATATGCATGGCCAAGCGCTCGGCCGTTTTGGCACCGATGCCCGGAAATCGGGCCAGATGCTTGATCAAATTTAATATGGAAGGTGGATAGTGGGACATTGTCTCTCAATTCAGTTTATTTACGATTACATTATTGGTCAAAAAATGATTCCTGCCTACTTAAAACTTTGAGGGTTTAGGGTTGGCGGTTCGGAGGGTAAGATCTGTGAAATAATTTCCATAAGCAACAGATTGTAGAATTCTAATTTCCCAGGTCGCAGCTTGTAGCTTCACCCCTCCAACCCTTCAATCCTCCGACCCTTCAATCCTCCGACCCTTCGAAGATTTTCGAGCCCTATGTCAACCGCCATAAATTCTATATTCGCAAATATCTATCAATCCGCTCAGACCAACCCTGGTATATTCATCCCCCCGGTGAGTTTACCCATTTCACTTGACACCATTTCCTGTGAGCGGTTCAGGGCATCGTTAATGGCTGCCAGCACCAGATCCTGGAGCATATCCACGTCGTCCGGGTCAACGACTTCCGGATTGATTTCCAGTGAAACAACCTGTTGTTTGCCGTTGGCCACCACCCGAACCATCCCGCCACCGGCGCTGGCTTCTACAGTTCTATCGGCAAGTTCTTCTTGCATTCTCAGCATTTTGGACTGCAATTGCTGAGCCTGTTTCATCATTTTTCCCATACCTTTCATGTATCGCCCTCCTAGCTGATATAACCCCTGGAATGTTTATCCCTAAGGGATTATGAGGTTATCCGGTTTTAATATCCACGAGTTTACCGTTAAAAATCTCGATCGCATCGGCCACTAATGGGTGGTGTAGCAGATCTTGCTTCAACCGGTTTGCAGCCGCAATTTTGTCCTTTTGGGGTGAGTTTGATTTATTGGTGCCCGGGTGAACCACAACGGTCATGCGCTGTCCAAAGTAAGTTGCAGTGATTTCTTCCAAGACTTTTATATTCTCGTTTGTACGCATCCGTTGGTAATTAAAACCGCTACCGTTGACCTCAATTTCAATTCGGTCTCCAGATTGTTTGATAATCTTGGAATGATTTAAGTTGGGCGCCAGCGATGGATAGCGTTCGGATATGATCCCCAGTATAGCCTGCCAGGCATCTTCACCTTGTGCGGGCTGATCATCCCCGTTTTTCAACGGCTTGTTTTCCCCCGCTGTGGAAGATCTGTTCTCCCCTGCTATATTTTTCTCCGGCGGGACCGAATCCTCGGATTCAAAGCGCTGCCGGTCTGCTGAGAATTCCGTCCCTGGCTTAGATGAGAATTGTTTTTGAAGGCCGTCGATTTTTTCTATGAGGTCATCGATGGGCAGCGCCGGACGGATGTTAAGCAGTTTTATCATGACCACTTCAAAGGCCATCCGCGGTTGGGCCGAGTATTTTAAATGCTGTTCCGCGCTGAACAGAACATCTAATATTTGATGAAGGTGTAAGGGCGATACCGGCGCAGCTTGCTGTTTGATAATCGCTAGCTCTTGTGATGATAATTCGGCCAGGCCCGCATAGTCGGGGCTCAACTTCCACACCAGCAAGTTGCGCACGTGCTCGATAAAACGGGAATACAAGTCGGGAATATGGTGACCGTATTGGTAAACGCCATCAATCAGATCCAGCAGGCGCACAGTATCGGCTTGAAATACGGCCTCCGTCAGGTCGAAAACAATTTGCCGATCGACCACACCCAATACTTCAATAATCTGGGTATGGGCTAAGGGGCCATCCAATCCAGCCGTCGCCTGGTCAAGCAGACTAAGCGCATCACGCATACTGCCATCTGCTTCCCGGGCGATTAGCGCCAAGCTTTTGGAATCGATATCGATCTTTTCCTTTTGGCATATCAAGGCCAAAGATTCGTTTATGGCGGCTGCGTCAATACGCTTGAGATCATACCGCTGGCAGCGTGAAAGTATGGTTACCGGAATTTTTTTGGGTTCTGTGGTAGCAAAAAGAAATATGACATGGGCCGGCGGCTCTTCCAGGGTTTTCAGCAGGGCATTAAAAGCGGCTGTACTCAGCATATGCACTTCGTCGATAATATAAATTTTGAAGGCGCTGCGGGCGGGCATATACTTGATATTTTCACGGATTTCTCGGACTTGCTCCACGCCGTTGTTGGAGGCGCCATCGATCTCGAAAACATCCGCTGCACTACCGGCAGTAATTTCTAAACAGGATTGGCATGTATTGCAGGGAGTTGGCGTAGGTCCCTTTTGGCAATTCATGGATTTGGCCAATATCCTGGCAATCGTGGTCTTGCCTGTGCCTCTGGGGCCGGTAAAGAGAATCGCATGCGCCACACGGTCCGATGCAACCGCGTTCATAAGCGTCTGGGTGACGTGCCCTTGGGCCACGACTTGGTCAAATGACTGCGGACGGTATTTTCGAGCCAGAACCACGTAAGACATGGGTGGGAAACCTTCTAGAAAATGGCGGAGAGAGAGGGATTCGAACCCTCGGTGCCGCTTTTGACAGCACACACGATTTCCAGTCGTGCTCCTTCAGCCAGCTCGGACATCTCTCCGTTTGTAAGGCAGTTCGCCAGTTGTTACAAGGGTGGCGTTATATTACCTTTGGTGCAAATTCACAATGTAAAATTCACAAAAAATTGTAAAGTGAATTTTTATTGGCGGAGAGAGAGCGATTCGAACGCTCGGAACGTTTGCACGTTCACTGGTTTTCGAGACCAGCGCCTTCAGCCACTCGGCCACCTCTCCGCATATAAAAACATAGGGTACTATCAACGATTTGTGATGATACTTGTCATCCATCTATAATTCTTAAACACACCTGTCAACCCCCCCCATGTCCTCAGATTCAAATTTACAAATGAAATATAAGCTGGTCTTCAACACAGGGATGATAGCCCCTTTGAATCAATTATTGTCACCAGCTCACAACTATGCCCTATCAGGGTAGCACCTATTTAAACATCGAACATCGAACCTTCAACATCGAACATTGAATAGCCACGAGCTCTAAGCCGAATGCTAAAAATTCAATGTTAAGCGTTCGATGTTCGATGTTCAATGTTAGTTCTGTTTACGCGAGTGTCATATAGCGCGATAACTTTAGGGATGTAACATCCTTTCCACCTCATCCGTATAACTGCCGTCCGGGTTGTACACAAAGATGGGGGCGCCTATTTTTAAACCCGGATTGCCCCGCTTGACACCGGTCATCATGACCAGCTTCGATTCACAATCCTGGCGGGAATGGATAAAACGAACTGATTTGGGCTCCAGTTGGTAAGTGCGCATTTGCTGTATCAATTCCACCAGCCGCTCAGAGGTGAATATGATGACAAACTTGCCCGCTGTTTTTAATAAATAACTGGCTGTTTGAATTAAATCCGGCAGGGTGACCTTGATTTCGTGCCTGGCGATGGCCCGCTGTGAATCCGGGTTAACCCGGCCTGTTGCGGCCCGCCGGAAAGGTGGATTGCTGACCACCCGATCAACCGGTCCGTCAAACCTGCCCGGTCGGATTGACCGCATATCGCCCTGGATAATTTGAATGGCTTGTGTCAATCCGTTCTCGGCCACATTGAGGCGTGCCATTTCAGCCAGATCCTTCTGAATTTCCACCCCGAACAGAATTGTTTTTGGATGACGGAAGGCCACCAATAACGGCACAATACCGCAACCGGTTCCCAGATCTACGACACGCTCCCGGAGCTTGGGCCGTATGCTGCCGGCCAGAATAACCGCGTCGATTGAAAACCGATATCCCTTGCGCCCTTGCCTGATGCTGAGTTTACCGTCAAAAAATGAATCCTGGGTCCAATCGCTTTGCATCAATCCACTGGTCCGATTTTAAATTTAATATCCTTCACTTTGGTTTGCCCCAAATGCTGATTCACCTTTAAAATGATGTCCTCTTTCAGGAACCGAAGTTGTTGCAGCCAGCTTGAACTGGTGGCATGCACAATCAACAAATCTCCCTTAAACGCCGCCGGTCGTGTATTTGTCGCTATGGCTGAACCCACAGCCTTTTCCCAAATGTCCCAGACACCTAGCATGGACATATCGGTCTGCATGCGGTTCTTATTGAGAATCTCACGAATTACCTGACCGATGGGAACGAAGTTACGTTTCTTTTGCTTTGATCGGGACATTTACCAATTATTAATTATCTTATTGAATATTGAAAAAAAGTTGCTGCGGTCAACGGAATAGGTGCCAAACAGATTATCATAATATCGAATATTGAACACGGAATTCTGAATTTCGAAGTTATGTGTATTGCGCTCGGCCAATTTCAGAATTCGTCATTTCCTGTTCGATATTCATTATTCGTTCATCTATAATTGTGCCTTATCTTTTATACCGCTGCACGAAAACCAATTTTAGTTTCCGAGTCTATATAGCAGATAGTGAATGAAAACGGCAAAATAATCTTTTTAATAACATTGAGTCCAACCCTGGCATATGCCACCGATCTTTTTTGCCTTTTCGCTTGACTTGGCCCCCTTGGGATTTTACATTAGGTGACTAAATATAATCAGTGATTACCCAAAGGAAGGCAAAAAAACTATGAATTGGGATTGGGAAAAATTAAAAGAGCAACAGCAGGAGGGCCGAGGCGTTCCCCCGCAGGTTGACGAACTTTTCAAGCAATTCAAAAAGTTCAAATTCCCGGGCGGGCTGCTAATGGTTCTAATCCTGGCGGCCTTATTCTTCGGATCCTCGGTGGTCTACACGGTTAAGCAGGATGAAGTCGGCGTGGTTCAACGCTTCGGTAAATATGTGCGCACCGAAGAACCGGGTCTCAATTTCAAACTGCCGGCCGGTATCGAGAGTGTTACCAAAGTCAACGTGAAACGGGTCAACACCGAGGAATTCGGTTTTTCGACACCCAGAGGAGCGGAAAGATCACGTTTTGCATCATCCAGTGAAAACAGCAATGTCGCCCTCATGTTGACTGGGGATCTCAACGTTGGCCTGGTGCCCTGGATTGTCCAGTATCGCATCAAGAATCCTTTCCAATATTTATTTAAAGTAAAAGAACCCCGCAAGCTCTTGATCGACATGTCCGAAGCTTCCATGCGGCTCGTGGTGGGCGACCGGTCCATTAACGAGGTGATCAGCAAGCGGGATGAGATAGCGGTGGAAGCCAAAGGCGTTCTGCAAAAGGAACTGGACGACGCTGAATCCGGCATCGACATCGTTACCATCGAAATGAAAAAAACCAATGTCCCCGGTCCGGTCCAGCCTTCATTTAACGAGGTCAACCAGGCCACCCAGGAAAAGGAACAGATGATCTACCAGGCCAACGAGGACTATAACAAGGCCATACCGGCGGCCCGCGGTGAAGCTGAACGCACCATCAAGGCGGCCGAGGGTTACGCCCTGGACCGGGTCAACCGGGCCCAGGGGGACTCAACCCGTTTTATCGCCTTTTACAACGAATACGCCAAAGCCAAGGATGTCACCAAACGACGTCTCTACCTGGAAACGTTGAAAGATCTGTTCCCCAAACTGGGTAAAAAATATATCATCGATTCCGAACAGAAAAATGTTTTACCCCTACTCAATATCGGTTCAAAAGAAGGTGTTATCAAATGAAATCAAAAGGCTTTCTCATAGCGATCGCCGTCGTCATCGCTGTTCTAATTTATGGCGGCGTCTACACCGTGGATGAAACCGAACAAGTGGTTATAACGCAATTCGGGCGAATTGTGGGCACACCCAAGATAAACCCCGGTCTCAAGTTCAAGATACCCTTTATCCAAACAGCAAATCGCTTCCCCAGGAATCTGCTTGAATGGGATGGGGATCCCGGCCAGATTCCTACCCTGGATAAGACTTTTATCTGGGTCGATACGTTTGCCCGCTGGAAAATCGTTGAGCCCATCAGTTTTTTCCAGACGGTTAACAACCGTTTCAACGCCGTCGGCAAACTCAACGACATTATCGATCCGGCCGTGCGTAACTTTATCACTTCCCACAGTCTCATCGAAGCGGTCCGCAACACCAATCGCGAAATGGATACTGTTGAAATTGGTTTGGAAAACGTGGAAAGAGATCAACAGGCGACTTATGCCATTGATGTAGGCCGGGCCGCCATCACCAAAGGTATCCTGGCCCAGGCCCAACCCAAGCTGACGCCCTTCGGCATCGAACTGGTGGATGTGAAGATCAAGCGGATCAATTATGTGGAACAGGTCCGGAAATCGGTGTACGGCCGCATGATAGCCGAGCGTAAACAGATAGCCGAAAAATTCCGATCCGAAGGCAAAGGTGAAGCCCGTAAGATTCTGGGTGAGAAGGAAAGGGATCTGAAAAAAATCACCTCCGAGGCCTATAAAACAGCCCAAGAGATTAAGGGACAAGCAGATGCAGAATCGACCCGCATCTTTGCAGATGCCTTTAACCGTGATCCGGAGTTTTATTCATTTATGAAAACTCTTGAGCTCTATGGGGATGCCCTGGATAAAAACAGCGAGCTGATCCTATCAACGGATTCCGACTTTTTTAAATATCTGAAAGGCTATTCGGACACTCCCTAAAACGTAATTCATGGAGGCCGAACCTGATCTGTGGATCCCGGCTTATGGCAAAACAAGGCAAATCTCAGGCGTTCTGAACACAATATTTTGAATTCACAACTAAAAAAGCACCGGTTTTACCGGTGCTTTTTTAACTTAAAAGCCTATTGTTAGTTTCGTTTCAAGCCGGCAAAATGGATAATCCAGAGGCGCGCTGACTGTTTGAGTCCTGTGTGGATATTACCGCAACACCTGCCAATGAAGGGCTGGCGTAAGAATCAGATTATAATGTTCCTACACGAAAGGACCATTAGCACAGTTTGACCTTAAGACCCCACGCGGCGAGTTTGAACAGCGGCGGCGAATTATCTATTTTTGCGTTATCTAAAACCCAAGAATGTATTATTTGCCCTTGCGACGCTGATGCCGAGTTCTGGCCAATAACTTGCGGTGTTTATGTTTGCGCATTTTTTTGCGACGTTTTTTAACTACGCTACCCAATTGATCACCTCCAGTTCTTCCTGATTATCTTCATGTAAACATGTACTATAATCACATAGAATAGTATCTGTCCAGACTTTTTCTAACTTAATTTCAAATTGATCCTGATAATCGCTCGTGGTATACCCGGTGATATTTATCAGCGCATACGATATCGTTTGTCAGAATAATGTTCCGTTTCGTTTTAAAAGCGGTTCAGTTATTTCGCAGCATATTTATGACAAATAGTATAATAGCCCATGCCCTATTTCCGGGAAATTACCTTGAACCAGCAACGCTTATTTTCAGACAATCATCTCGTGACGGTCAACGAATCCGTCGCCATGGCAGAAGAGTTGGTGAGTGAATACTATAAAATGTCTGCGTCCGAATGGCTGCGGCCCAAGTATGATGTGAAGACCCGTGTGGACCTCTCTCCGGATGAAGTTGTACCCGGGCCTTTCGCTCAGGTCATTCGGTATGAAGGCCGTCTTGAAAACGCCTCTCTGGGATCATCGTCTTATGACTTTTACAAGATCTGCCTGCAGGACCATGAAATCCTGGCGGCATTAGATCAAAATAAAAAGTTGGTTCTGCTTCCCTTCCTCCTTTACATCGTCACCCATGAACTGATACACATCGTCCGCTTCCGGAAGTTCATCCAGATTTTTAATGCCAAGCCCGAAGAGAGAATGCGCGAAGAAGCCAAAGTTCACGAATTGACCCATGATATTTTACATCCCGTATCCATCTCCGGTATCGATGAAGTCCTCCATTTCTACGTCAAATGGCGTGATCCCATCGACGTGTTAGAGCCCTGATCCGTATAGGTCAGAATATCGAAGATCTAAACCCGTGACCCTTGGACAAAGTTAATGTTCGATGCGTGATGCGTGATGCGTGATGCGTGATGCTCGATGCTTGGTCCTTGATGCTGGATGCTGGATGTTGGGTGTTGGGTGTTCGATGCTGGATGTTCGATGTTGGGTGTTGGGTGTTCGATGTTCATTGCTTGTTATATTCAGTTCACCAACATAATTTATCCTAGGCCGGAAGACCCACTATTTCTGCTGCCACATAATTTAAATTTAGGTCTCTTGACAAGCCCTAAATACGTTCTATATTAGTCTTGAAATTTTTCTAACACCCTTTTTTATTACACTATTTTGAGGAGGAACCGCATGCCCATTTATGAGTACCAATGTCAAAAATGTGGCGAAATTGAAGAAGCTCTTCAAAAGTTTTCAGATAAACCCCTGACCAAATGTAAACAGTGTTCCGGCAGACTTCATAAGCTGGTTTCCCAGAGCAGTTTCCACCTCAAAGGTTCTGGCTGGTATGTGACTGATTATACAAATCGGTCCAAAGATACAGGCAAGGCCAAGGAGAAAAATAACGAAAAAACCGCTCAATCCAAAACCAAGGAAGCGGCATCCAAGCCCCCAAAAAATGCTACACCGGCACCTAAAAAGTCGGCCGACACCTAAGCAGCTCGTGGTATAAAAAAAACCTTAAAAACAGCTCTTTACAAATATAAATGTATGCTTAACTTTTTGGGCATCAAATCGCACCCAATAAGGCTATTCAGCCTGAATAATGCATTGAATCAAATAATAAAGAAAAGAAAAGGAGAGATGGAAGAATGAAACTGAGACCATTGCAAGACCGAATTTTGGTACAGCGTGTTGAAGAAGAAACAACCACCAAAGGCGGCATCATTATTCCTGATACCGCAAAAGAAAAACCTGCTGAAGGCAAAGTCGTAGCCGTTGGAAACGGAAAAGTAGGTGATGACGGCAATCGTATTGCGCTGGAAGTTAAAAAAGGCGACCGGATTCTGTTCGGTAAATACTCAGGTACCGAAGTAAAAATTGAAGGCGACGAATACCTGATCATGCGTGAAGATGATGTTCTTGGCATAATTGACTAATTTAAATTACGGATAGATGGAGGAATTTAACGATGGCTGGAAAAGTAATTAAGTATGATATGAAAGCCCGCGAATCGATGCTCACCGGTGTGAGAGCATTGGCGGATGCAGTTGTTGTAACGCTTGGTCCCAAAGGTAGAAACGTCGTACTGGATAAATCCTGGGGTTCCCCGACCGTAACCAAAGACGGCGTAACCGTTGCCAAAGAGATCGAGCTTGAAGACAAATTCGAAAACATGGGCGCCCAGATGGTAAAAGAAGTGGCCAGCAAAACCAGTGACATGGCCGGTGATGGAACCACAACCGCCACAGTTCTGGCGCGAGCCATTTATGAAGAGGGTCAGAAACTTGTTGCCGCCGGCAACAATCCCATGGCGATTAAACGCGGCATCGACAAGGCCGTGGAAGTTGCCGTTAAAGAGCTTCACGGCATGAGCAAGCCCACCAAAGATCAGCGCGAAATCGCCCAGGTCGGCACCATTTCCGCCAACAATGATGAGACCATTGGAAACATCATTGCCGAGGCCATGAATAAGGTCGGCAAAGAAGGCGTCATTACCGTTGAAGAAGCCAAAAGCATGGAAACGACCCTGGAAGTCGTAGAAGGTATGCAATTTGACCGCGGCTACCTGTCACCCTATTTCGTTACCGATGCGGAGAAAATGGTAGCCTCCCTGGAAGATCCTTATCTGCTGATCAACGAGAAAAAAATCAGCAACATGAAAGACCTCCTGCCGGTACTCGAGCAGGTCGCCAAAATGGGCAAGCCGCTCATGATTATTGCTGAAGATGTCGACGGTGAAGCCCTGGCTACTCTGGTTGTGAACAAATTGCGTGGCACCTTGCAGGTGGCTGCCGTCAAGGCCCCTGGATTCGGCGATCGCCGTAAAGCCATGCTGGAAGACATCGCCATTCTCACCGGCGGACAGGTTGTATCGGAAGACTTGGGCATTAAACTCGAGAACCTGACCATAAACGAGTTGGGTAGAGCCAAACGTGTGACCATCGACAAAGACAATACCACCATCGTTGACGGCGCCGGTTCACGTGCTTCTTTGGAAGGCCGCGTAAAACAGATTCGCGCTCAAATCGAAGAGTCCACTTCTGATTACGACCGCGAAAAACTGCAGGAGCGTCTGGCCAAACTGATCGGTGGGGTTGCCGTCATCAATGTTGGCGCTGCCACTGAAACCGAAATGAAGGAAAAGAAGGCGCGTGTGGAAGATGCCCTGAACGCGACCCGTGCGGCAGTTGAAGAAGGTATCGTACCGGGTGGCGGCGTCGCACTGGTTCGTTGCCTCGCTGCTCTGGATAAGATCAAAATTAAGGCCGACAAGAAACTGGGTGTCAAGGTCGTGATGCGCGCGATTGAAGAACCTCTGCGCCAGATCGCCAACAACGCCGGGTTTGAAGGCTCAGTCGTAATTGACAAAGTCAAGAACCAGGAAGGTTCTTTTGGCTACAACGCTGATTCTGACAAATACGAAGACTTGATCGCTGCCGGCGTAATTGACCCCACCAAGGTGGTCCGTTTTGCTCTGCAAAATGCGGGCAGTGTTGCCGGTCTAATGCTCACAACCGAAGCCATGGTTGCTGAAAAGCCGGAAGAAAAAGAACCGGCCATGCCGCCTGCTGGTGGTGGCATGGGCGGTATGGGCGGCATGGGTGGTATGGGTGGAATGATGTAAACCCAAACTTAGCCGTTCATTATCGATCCAACTGCAAAGCCCTTATGCCTTATGGCATAAGGGCTTTTTTATTGAAATGCTTGACAAAATACCCCCAAAAGAGGTATTTAGAGTCTATCCTTGCGTGCATTCGCGCACGTTTCCTTCACAACCGAAAACTTAAATGGAGACACGTAATGAACGGCAAACGACTTATGCAAGTATTCATCTGCTTGATCGTGTCCGCTGTTATGACCCTCAGCTTTTCAGCCCAATTGATGGCTGAAGACATGCAAGAAACCATCGAACATCAGGCTGGATTCTACTATACGATCCAGCGGGGAGATACACTTTGGGATTTGTCGGATAAGTTTTTCGATTCGCCTTGGATGTGGCCGGAATTGTGGCAGGAAAATGATCAGATTCCCAATCCGCACTGGATATATCCGGGCGAGCGGATTCGACTTTTTCAAAAACAGGGCAAAGACACCTTTACCTTTGAGGTACCCGAAATTGAGGAGCCTTTAGCCCAGGAAAGTTCTGCCGATACCGATCTCGATCAGACCGCCTCCGCCGAGGTTGAGGCCGCTCCACCTAAAAAGGATACGGTTTACTATGTCTTTCCGTCCATAGATGCGGTCGGTTTCATTCGTAAAGAAAAGGTCAGTCCCCTGGGTTTCATCTTCAAAATTAAGGACGATAAGGTTCTGGTTAGCGAAGGGGACCAGGTTTATATAACCTATGCAGATAAAGATGCCCTGCCCATTATGCAAGGTGGACGCTATACGGTGTTTCGCAAGCTGGATCCCACCCGGGATCGTAAGCGTAATCGGCAGCTGGGAGGCCAGTACTATATCCTTGGGATCGTGGAGGTCACCCGCAAGGAAGCTGATTTTGTGATCGCTAAAGTCGTCAAATCCTTCCGCTCCATTGCCGTCAATGATTTTATCCTGCCCTATCAGCGACGTTCACCCAAAATACCCATAACCGAAGGTGTTCCGGGCCTCATCGGCAGCATCATCATATCCGAGGAGCAGAGCGAAATCATCGGTGATTTGACTCTGGCTTTCATCGATAAAGGCAAGGTCGACGATATCCAAAACGGTCAGGTATACAGCATCTTTTATCAGGAAAAAGAAGAGATAGACCTGGGCAGTAAAGAAACGGTGATCTTAAACCCGATTGACTTCGGCAAATTAATCGTATTGCATACCGAGGCGGAAACCGCCACGGTTTTGGTGACCCAGCTGGATCAGTCGGCGACACCCGGTACCCTCATTCGTACGCCTGCCGTCGAATAAACCGACATTAAAAAAATACCAGAGGCCGTATACGCTCCTGCCCGTATACGGCCTTTTCCTTTTGAGGATCGCACCTTGATTCAGCTTGACATTCAAGCTTATTGTACCCATGATGTAACAGGAATTATTACCAACATTACATAAATTTATGATCAAAACAACGGAAGTCAAATATAACCAATTGAAATAAATAGACAATTTATATTTATAGCCCAATAGCATAATTTTTGCATATTCTAGCAGGGTTATATGCATATTTCTGAAATGCGCTTATCTATAAAGTTCAAGTGGCCCCCTAAGCAGGCTGGCTGGTGTTCAGCTTTAATCCAGACAACTGTTTGAGTTCTTTAATCACTGTTAGGCCGACGTTGTGAAAACAGTTAATATGGTTATATGACCGCCTATTTGGCTGTAATATCTTTTCGTTGGTGTGCGGCGGCGGCCGTTACAGTGCTTTAAGAACGAGTTTTGGCTGGAAAAACTGAACACCAGTGAGCCTGATCCTATTAACTTGAGTTTTATGGATAACCACGTTCTGAAATCTTTTCAGAGGAGGATCATCATGAAACAGATAAAGCAATCATTGACGACCCTATTGATTTTGACCATGTCATTGCTATGGCTTGTTGCCTGCAGCAGTGGTGGCGATTCCGGTTCGGGACCATCGGCATCTACCACCGACAGCGGTACCGTGGCCTTGTATTTAAAGGACGGCCCGGCGGACAGCGATGAAATCTGGATCACCATCACCAAAGTGGCCCTGATTCCATTGTCCGACGACGATGACGGCGAGGAACCTGAAGCAGATGTCGATGCCCTGGATGATGATGGCGAGGAAGAGAATGATGATAATGAGAGCGATGATCCCGCCCCGGTGGTTATCTTTGAATCCGAGGAGGGCGAGAGCGTCAATCTGCTGGAATATGCGGAAGAACCCTACCTGTTTCTGGTGGACGATACCATCCCGGCCGGCGAGTATGCCAAGATCAGATTATGGATTTCCGATATCGAGGTTGTTGGCGGTCCCTGCGAAGAACTGGAAGTCAAACTGCCCTCCGGTAAAATCGATCTGACGCCCCAGGGCGGTTTCGAAGTCGTACCGGGAGAAGCGCTGGCCATCGAGCTGGATATTGATTTGGAAAAATCCATTCAAATGCACCCGGCCGGACAGAGCGGCAAGTGTATTTTCAGACCGGTCATATTTGTTGATATCTATGATGAACCTGCTTTCATGCCCAGATGTCCGCGCATCATTTCCGGCGCCATCACCGCGCTGGTATACGACGAAGTAGAAGAAAACCTGGTAGTTGGGTTTGAAATGGAGCTGGTCAACGCCGGGGATCACAAAAGACCGGTTACGGTCATGCTTCAGGACGCGACCATATTTGACGGCGCCGGCAACATCATCGGAGCCGATGAATTGACCGAGGAAGACGTTGTCAATGTCCGCGCTAAACTGAATAGTGAGGGCTTACTGGATGCCTCCCTGGTGGTCGTGGGGGATGTGGCCATGGTCAGCGGTGTAGCCCTGGGCGGCGTTGATGATGCCGGTGTTTTTCAACTCGATCCCGACGACGGCCAAATCATCGTAGATCCGGGAGATCCTTTAAATGTACAGGTTCTCGAAGGCGCATTTGTACTGATTGGCTGTGACGGGGACGTGGAACCGTCTGCAATCCAGGAAGGCATGCAGGCCCTGGTTGTCGGCAAAATTACGACCTCCGGAGAGTTTCTGGCCGTGGTAGTGGTCTTGCGCCCGCTTGAGGTCAGCGGTGTTCTGGTGGATATCGAACCGGAAGCCGACGGTCATGAATTAACCGTTTTGGTCGATCCGGATGACCCTGAAAGTGCTGAGGTCCGGGTATTCCTCCCGCATGATGTCTGGCCGCATATCAAGGGGGACGGTTTTTTACCCCTGTGGCTGCTGGCCGAGCTCGTGGAATGTGGCTCCCAACCTTTCGTTGAAATCAAGCTGGATCCCGAGTCGGAAAACGTGGCTGCCGAACTGGCTGTGGTACCTTTTGACCTGACCGGTGTCGTCATCGCCGATGCCGATCCGGATGACGATCTTTTCATACTGGAAATCGACGGATTAGTACCAGACGAGTCCGAGTTTGTCACCATCCAGGTCTCAACCTTTCCAACCATCCTGGATGAAAACGGGTCACTGGTCGATTTTGGGGATGTCGCACCGGGTGACACCATTGTCAGCCATGGTCTGGAATCCTGCGACGATGGGATTGCTCAGATTGCCTTTGTTATGTCGGTTCAGGCTGCTGCCAGTCCATAGGATGCAAAATAACCTGATTCTCTAACTGAGGTACAAAAATTTACGTGTTCTATTTAAAGGCTCACACGCTGTCAATCGGTGTGAGCCTTTTCTATTTTTTGTTGCCTGTACCAGATATATACCAATTGTCAGAATTATGTTCCGAAACAAAAGCCGATAGCGAAGGCGGTTCGGATAATTTTTCAGAGCGACCCATATGGCATTGATCAGAATAACTTACCAAAACTTAGAGAGGGAACATCCATAATTTTTTGACATCTAATATGAATACCTCTATGATAACAGAATAAAACCTAACAATAACCAATCTTGATTGGAAACTCAGATGAAAGAAACCGACTACCTGCTCGGCAATGAGAAGATCATTGACGATTTGAAGAAGATACCCATATTTGAGCCCTTTAATCAGACTGAGCTGCAGACCTTGCTCAACATGAGCAAATTGCGAACTTACCAAGCGGGTGAGGCGATTATTCAGGAGGGCAATGTCGATCGATGGGTCTATTTTCTGGTATATGGCAGTGTGCGCATTGTCAAAAAGGACAAAACCATAACGACCATGCGGCGCCGGGGGGACGTATTTGGCGAGATGCGCTTCATTGACAGCTCTCCCCGGTCAGCTTCGGCCATTGCGGAAAAAGACGTGGCCTGTATCGCCGTTGATACCGACTATGTGGAAAAGCTTGCCGGCCACGACCGCATTACCTTTGGCTACATTCTTTACCGGGTTCTATCAGAAATTTTAAGCGAACGTCTACGTGCCGTCACCAAAGAGCTGATGGAAATCAAGGGCAAAGATGCCCTTATGTTCTGGAGGAAATAGATTAGCCCGGCCATAGCCGGACAAATCTATTTCTATTGTTCCCAGGTAACCCGCATGACCTCCTGATACGTGGTCACGCCCTGTAAAAACTTATTGACGGCGTTTTCCCTCAGCCCCACCATGCCTTCCTGAAGCGAAGTCTCTCGGATTGCGCTTAAATCAGCTGACTCGGTAGTTAGCTTTCTCAGTGTCTCTGTATAGGTCAGCACCTCATGAATGCCCACGCGCCCCTTGTATCCGGTTCCGCGGCAATGCTGACATCCTTTACCGCGATAGACAGTGACGTTCTGCTTGCCTTTTACCTTGAGGCCCATTTGAATTAATTCCGCGGTATCGATCTGAAAGGCCTCTTTACAACGCTCGCATATCCGGCGCACCAGGCGCTGGGAGACGATTCCCCGCAGGGTTGCTTGAATTAAAAAAGGGGGTACCCCGATATCCAAAAGACGTGTGATGGCGGAGGGTGCATCGTTGGTATGCAAAGTCGTCAGAACGAGATGCCCGGTTAACGCCGCCTGGATCGCATTTTCAGCCGTCTCCAGGTCGCGCATCTCACCCACCATAATGATATCCGGATCCTGCCGCAGGATATTCCGCAGGATCGATCCGAAATTCACACCCACCACCGGGTTGACGGAAATCTGATTAAAATCCTCATGAATCATCTCGATGGGGTCTTCGATGGTAGTGATGTTAATCTCAGGTGAATAAAGACTGCGCAATGTGGAATAGAGGGTCGTGGACTTGCCGCTCCCGGTGGGCCCGCAGACCATCACGATTCCATTGGGTACACGCACAAATTGGTTATAGCGAATCAGGTCCGTGGGCGTAAATCCCAATTGGTCCAGATCCTGAAACAGTATGTCCGGATCCATGATGCGCATGACCACCTTTTCACCAAAGGCGGTGGGAATCAAAGATACCCGGATTTCGACCTCAATACCTTCTTTATCGGTCTTGATGCGACCATCCTGCGGTTTCCTCTTTTCGGCCATGTCCAGGCGGGAGAGGTTTTTAATCCGGCTGACAATGGCAGGATGCACATTTTTTGGGATCTTGTAAACCGTGTGCAGGACACCGTCAATGCGCATACGTACAATGCTGGTGTCACGTTTCGGTTCGATGTGAATATCACTGGAACGCTGGTCAAAAGCATACGTAAACAAATGGCTAACGGCGTTAACAATATGATGGTCGTTGGAAGGCAGTTCATCCACCGACTTCAGTTGCACGTATTGCTCGAGGTTTCCCAGATCAACAATGGGACTTTCAAACTGATCCTCGGCGGCGGCTATCGAACGTTTGAATCCAAAAAATTCGTTTATTAATCTGAGAATATCCGTTTTGGTGCTCACCACCGCTTTAACCGTAAATTTGCTGGCGCGGGCAATATCCTCCAAGACCTCAGTGTTGAAAGGGTTGGCAGTGGCGACGGTCAGGCAACCGTCGCTTACTGCGATGGGGAGCACCAGGTGTTTTAAAGCAAAGTTACGCGGGATGGTGGTGGTAACAATATTCAGATCCAATTTAAGTGGATCGATCTTTTTATAGGTGGAGCCCCATGCTGATGCCAATTGCTGGTAGACGGCTTCTTCATCCAGGCTCAGGGATGGGCGATCCTTGCGTTTGGGTTTGAGAGCGGCGATCACATCGATAAGCGTAAGCGGCGCATCAATATGAGAGCGTGACTGCCGGTCTTTCCTGGTTTTTAATTTATTAATGAAAACTGGTTTTTTAGCTATAATTTCTTTGGCTTGAACAGCTGATAAAAGCCCCCCATCCACCAAAACCTTGCATATGTTCGCGTCCGATAGCGGCTGTCTCATTTCCGATGGTGTCATATTTCACCAGGCATACAGTTAGGAATTTAGAAATTTTGTCATGAAAATATTTTCTTTCGCGCAAATAAATGAAATCAGATTATTTTGAGATAGCTTTTATACCAGTTGTCAAAAATTATGTTCCGATTCAAATCCACAGAGAAGGAATATCACAATCGGAACGTTATTTTGACAATCCCTATACTAGGCAGTTTAACATGAATAAAATTAAAATCCAATACACCAAACAAAACTGCCGCACGACCCCTGGCCGCACGGCAGTTTCTAGATTTTCCAGGTTCTAAGTTTGCTTACAATCTTTCGCGCCAGAAGGTCAGACCGCTTTTAAGGTTGAAGGCAGTCTCGACATCCAGTTCGATGACTTGTCCGGTGCTCATCTGCAAAAAGGCCTTGGCACCCTCTTGCTGTCCCACATGGAAACCCGCTGCCGGTGGTGGTGCGCCGCTGCCCAGATCGATGCGTGTGGTCACGATGGTAGTTGATTCACCGCCTATGGTGGTATCCACATAGCCGCCGGGCAGGACAATTGTGGGGTAAGCTGTACCGGTTTCAAAATAGACCCCGTAGAAACTGCTGTCCCCGCCAAAACCGCAGACATCATCGTTGGGTGTATAACCCGGGAAGAATACAATTCCGCCCAGGACCGAGGCTTTGGAAACCACCCGCTCCGAAGGCAGACCGGCGGAGGTTTGCATGTTTAGATACCAACCGTCATAAGTCCTGACGGCGGTAACGAATTCATCCCAGGTTCCATTGGTGCCGTACGGATTACAGGTAGGCGGACAACTGCCGGTATAGACCATCCGGTCGGTGGTAACCGTGTACCCATTGCTGTTAAACAGATCATTGCGCGTCAGCGTATTCGTATTCCCGGGGTTTAGATAGAAGTTATTGGGTGCGCTCTGATCGTGGTCCATATTAAAAAATGGGTCCTTTACGCCAAAAAAGTATTGCTGGTTTTGATCGACTTTATCGGCAAGGCTTAAATATCGGCCGGTTCCAAAATAGGTCCAAACATTGCCCTCGGAATCAACACTCAGGGAAACGCCCGTTGTAACCGGTCCGCCGTCGCTGCCGTCGTACATGATACTTCTGGACCAGTTGGCCGGCGCCTCAGACGGGCTGGTACCGGACCAGGTTGTGATCTTGTAAATATTGCTGCGCCAGATGCTGGAACCGTCCTGATAGGTGGAGGCAATATAAATGCCGTCCACGCTGTAATCCAGCCCGTAATCGATGCTCGAGGCCGCGCTCATGTAAGCGTTGCTTTCAGTGGTTTCAAACAGCCAATCGTTGACCCCGTCGTCATAGGGTTCTCCGGTTAGGATATCGAGTACAAATATGTGTCCATTCTGATCACTCAAACCACTAATGATGTCGTCAACCCCATCGTCGTCATTGGGGCCTGATCCGACGATTGCAAACCAGTGGCCCTCGCCGGAGGCATCCTCTACCCTAACCACTGCCGGGTTGGATGTGGTCATCCCCAAACCTTCAAAGGATCGTTCCCACAAGACCCGGGGGGCACGCGGCTCGGTAATATCAATACAGAAATAAGCCGGGTAAAAATGGCGGGTTTCATTGCCGGCGTTGCCGTCGAAATCATCGGTGGCCCAGATATGCTTGCCACCCAGATTCAATCCACAGATCAAAAGCGTGCGCCACTCCGGCGTTGAATCGCCATCCACATCTATTTTAGCGTCGAATATTTTAGGCTTCAGATCCACAAAATAGGCATGGTTATATTCCGGATCTGCCAGCCACTTTAAATGCGGCAGCAGCGTCTGGGGAATGAAGGCCCAGATTTCGTCGCCTATGCGTTCATTGGGAATATAAGTTGAATTACCGGCCCCATCGCCCGGATAGGGGTCATCGTAGAGACCGTTGGTGCTGTCATAATGCCAGGATGTAAAGGCATGCAACATACCGTCGTTGCCCCCCACATAAACCACGGTTTCCCGATCGCGTACGCTGTCAAAATAATTCCCGAAACTTTCATCGCCATAGATAATATGATAATTATCCGGCGCCTTGCCCACACTCACAGGCGTCGAGTTGACGATATCACCCAGTTTCCAGACATTGCCATTGTCCAGCGTTCGCGGTCTGAGGCCGGTGGCCGTGTACCCGGCGATGCCGGCCTGATCGTTTCCGCGAATCCAGTCTATTAAAACACTTGCGCGGGTATCGTTATCGGTGGCATTCAAATAGGTATCGCAATCATCACAGGATGCATCGTTAACACCCAGAAACGGTTTCAGACGGGCCAGGTTGTCGGTGTGGAAACGGATGATTTCGTCACTGTCGTCAAAGGGATCATCACCGGAGACTCCCGGTGCTTTATTCAATGCCGAACCCACTGACTTGAAGGCCTCTGCCTCACCGGACTCATCGATCAATCCATCACCGTCGTTGTCGCTGCCGTCCCCGTCCAGGAAGGTAAAAATTTTCCGGGTGGACGGATCCCGCTCAGACAACAGCTCGCCGGCTTCAAACAGCGGGCTGATCTGGTTGATGTCCAGCTCTTCAGATACAATGGCACACGACTGTACCGGGTCGAGTTCATCCAGAATACAGTTACAGTTGTCGCTGTTATCCGGGTTATACAGATAATGGGTCGTATAGCGCAGAATTTTGGTATCACCATTGGCATCGGTGATGAACTCGATAATGCGGTCGGCCTCAACAGCTGCGCTGCCGGTTAGCGTGTTCTGCTTGTCAAGCCGCAGGTCGCCATCGGTGTCCTCACGCAGGTTGCCACAAGGGTCTACCCACAAGGATTGCAAAAAGCCCACCCAGGTCAGCTCGGAGCTGAGAGTGGTCTGTTTGGGCTGAAAATAGGCTTGCATCAGGTTACCTTCACCCTCACTATTGGTGGCCAGCACCGATGCCGCCGTTCCCGAAGCCGCCTTCTCGAGAATATCTGCAAAGGACTTGTTGAGCTGCTGCTCCAGCTTAAGGGGATTGACCACATAATAATAGGTGTCAGGCACCCCGTCGCCGTCCTTATCCCATTCATCGCCTTCGGGTATGCCGTTATTGTTCTGGTCATCAAATCCACCATACTTGGCGGCAAACCAGAGGGGGTTTTCCAATAAACCGGCTGCCAGGGTTCCGCCGGCCGGATCCACCACAAAACGGCGGGTCGTGTTGAGCGGAAGGGCGTCGTTATCGTCCCATGCAGGCGTCGCATCCGTGGCCCAGACACCCGGCGGGGTATCCAGAAAATAGTCCGGATCACTACCGGCAACCGTGTCCACATCGCGAACCTCCAAATAGGTCCCATCCGTGGTGGTGCCGGATATAATATAGCCCATGTGTTGAATAATGCCGCCGGCGGCGTAGTCCGAGAACAGGCTGATATCCAGGGCCGTGGCATCGGCAACATTACTAACCGCGAAGCCGTTGTCATCCACTAACTGGTACTCATAGGTGACGATGGCATCCATATCATGGTCAGCGCCCTGCTCCACGTCCTCGTAGTTGATGCGGAAGCGCCCGAAGGTGGGTCGCAATTCTTCCACAAAAAAGTCAACGATGGTATTTGTGGGCTGGAAATCGCCTTCGGTGGCACTGATGCTGGAGCCGCCCACGGACTTGGCGAAAGGTACCAGCGTAATGGTCTGGCCTTGCAGCAGGATTTCGATTTTGGGTAGCGGCGAAGCCAAACCCACGGCGTAGGTGCGTACGTTCTGATTGGTGTCCGCCGTGGACAAATCTTGGGTACGCCCGTACCAGGCCACCGAGGCTGCGTAGTAGCTGCCCTGTTTGGTGGGCTCTTCCGGGCACAGACCGCGCAGATCACCAAAGCCGTCCACGTATTTCTCCGTACAAGCGCCGTCCACCGTGGTGTCCTGCTGACCGATAAAACGGTTGCCGGCGGTTTCCTCGGCCGTAAAAATCTGATCGGCCAGGTCTTCCACATCCAGTGCACCCGCGGCGTTACCAACGGTTTCCGTGCTTTGGCCGCTGAAGGCACTTCCGGGCAAATCATCAGAGTCAAAAGTCGGATAGATATCACTCAATACCAGCATAAACGGCTTGGCACAGTAATCATAGCCATTGTCGTTCAGGTCATAGGGATCATTCCAGGTTGCTTTAGGCAGCGCCAGATCCGTCCCGGAGGCATTGTCGTTGGCATCGGCATAGGTAAAATCGGATGTGGCCGAACCCTCACCACCGAAGTACCGCAAGGTCTCGTACATCATTTCACCAATGGGATTGCCCCACATACGGCATTCGCCCTCGGAAATGGGTCGTGTTGTAATCCAACCGCAGTTAGAACCATAGCTATGGCTGCCATCGTCAAAATCCAGCACCCGCAGCATGTCGATGGTTTTAATGATACCGGAAACATTGGTATAACGGCCGGTGTTCTGGTCTATTTCATCGGTGATATTGCCCACGCGCTTCCGCAGTACGCCACCGGAAGTATTCCTGGTGTAGGATCCGCTCATCAGCCCAAACAGCATGTTGCCGGATTCGCCGTGACGTTGCAAAAGACCGATGGGTTTGTAGTTGCCGTTGGGATAAAGCTTGCTGTTGGTCTCCAGAAGTCCGGGCACACACACCTGGACCCGAACCGTATAGATGTCCAGGGTTGCATTGGCCGGAATCGGATCCAGGGTTTCGAACATTTCAACCTCTGCCAAAGATATCCCTGCGGTAGACGAACTCTTACTGTCCGTAAATACGTAGCGATAGTATTGATAGGTGGTGCCTTCGGCCGGCGGATTGACACATTCAAAGCTTTTGCTGCTGTTGCGGCCGGATGGCATATCCCCATCGGCAACTGTATCGATAACAGTCCAGTCGGCCACATCCGTAGTGGTGGTGGCCGCCACGCTGGCATCGTTGGTAGCCAGCAAGGTCCAGGTTCTAGGATCCAGATCCTCGCTGCCGGTGGCGGTCATGAGGTTATACTTTAAAATTCGTCTGGGCTGAAAAAAGTTGAACTGCAGCCAGAGGGGATTAGCGCTATTGGGTTCATCCGCTGAGGTCCAGGCCGTCCCGGCGGCATCGTCAAATGCCAGAGACGGATCGGTGCCTGCAGTTTGGATGATTTCAACCTCTTCAAAGCGACACTGGCTGAGATTGCCATCGCTATGCGACGTTACGAAAATACCCACATCCTGAACCGTAGCGGCTGAGCTGATGGTCCGGGTGGCATGCACGGTCCAGTTGGTGCCGTCATTACTGCGATAGCCGACGA
Organism: uncultured Desulfobacterales bacterium; assembly: GCA_964452555.1. Classification (GTDB taxonomy): domain Bacteria; phylum Desulfobacterota; class Desulfobacteria; order Desulfobacterales; family B30-G6; genus B30-G6. The sequence continues at coordinate 48,470 of CAYVMI010000011.1, read as the reverse complement.
ATGTGGTTCCGACTTTCTGCAAACGTACCCAGGAGGGATATGTCACGCCGGTGTTGGTCACATGCGAATCCAAGTAGCCGTTGTTGTTGTTGTCGTACTGGAAAGTATGGCCGTTTCCAGGGGTGGTGGCCATGATTACATAACCGGTGGAGCTGCCTACGGCGGTCATGTCATTGCGCACCATGATGCCGCACTTGCCCCAATTGTTGCGATTTTCCTGATAGTCGACCCGGACCTTGATGTCGAAATTGCCATCCACATTATCTAAATAGCGTGCAGCAAACTCATCGGAGCCGGTCCATACATCGGCGCCACCTGCATCGATATATAAATCACCGTTGGCCTCCCAGCTGTTGGTGCCGCTGTTGGTGTCACGGTCTAGCCACAGCCACATGGCATCGATGCTACCGTCCTCAAAATCGTCCGTTACGGTGGTTTCAGTGGTCACAATATTATCCGCGGCATTGCCGCCGGAGCCGCCATCCGTGACATCCACTTCACCGGAAGCGGCCACGTTGTTGTCCAAGATGCTGCGCCGACCGCTGCCGTCATTGCCCTGGTCGCCGGCAACCGGCCGCTCAATGGCCACCCACTCCCAAACACGCAGGACGCTGTTTTGCAGTACCCGTAGTTGGGGTTCACCATTGTCTGTCAAGGTTGTGGAAGCCAGCAGATGTCGGCTGGCGCCTTGGGGCTGGGAAAGCGGTGTATAATCGGCGATATCATAGCCATCGCGGTCCACACTTTCATATTCTTTACCCCAACTGTGGGCGTCCTGGGGGACAAAAACGCGTTCTAAAACGGTCAAGCCATTGTCATCCGTGGACCGGTATCCGCCGTAGAGGACTTTGCGGAGGGCGTCCATGCGGGTCATGCTGACATAGTTCAGAAAGTCGCCGCTCCAGTAGCTTCCGGAAGGCGCTTTTTTATCTGCTCCGGTGAATCCAGCCGGTTCAAAGCGGCCGTTTGCAGCGCTGTAGCTGTAATATTTGAAGGAATCAAAATATCCGTAATAGTCGATATCATCCGGTTTGTAGGTCGTATCCAGGGTGCCGTCACCATCCAGATCGGATGCGTCGTTATAAGCTTCATAGTAAAGCTTGTGGTTACGTCCCATGACCAGCATAACCAGAGGCGGTACATTGGCAGCCAGAAAGGGCGGATAAGCTTCGTAGATGCTTGCCTGGGGCACCTGCGCCTGAGCCTCGGGTACCTGTCCTGTCAAGCTTGAAAAGAGGACAGCCACGATGGCCACGATGGTTATGATATATGATTTCTTCATGATATTCACCTCAATGGTTGAAGCTATATTTTATACCTTAGGACCGCCCGAAAAAATCAGGTTTTCGGGGCTAATTCAGTCACGTCGGAATCAGCATTATCCGCGTGCACCTTGTTTAAAGACCACCGGCCAAACCCACCACTTTACGATACTCACCACCCAGCTGTGCGATGGTCGGATTATAGGCAGGCGGACCCTGGGCATCGGCAAACATGTCATAAAAAATAGCCACCCCGCCGGTGGAACCCGCCCCGATACCTTCGGCCCCACTGCCGAATTCAGCTGCGCCCCCGACGATATTCGCCTGCCGATCCCGGCGGGCATCCACGGTAGTGGTAATTCCTCCCGGGGAAAAATCCACATCCGCCACACCACCATCATAGGCCCGATACCCCATTACCTGTTCAAAAAACTCATCCTGGGGGGTACCGCCGGGCGCGTATTGCACGCCGGGAGCATCGGCCCCGCCAAGTACATATTCTTGGCTGGTGTTGATGATGGTTGAAATCACCTTGGGCGCGCCATAAAGACCGCTGTCCCCATTGAAAAAGGCGATTTTGCTGAATTGATCGTTGGACGCAATTTGCAGTTCCGTCACTGTGGTGTTGGTGGCGGAAATACCAATCAAAGTCAAAACCACCAGGATCAACAGTGCCGCAATGATCGTCACCGAACCGTTTTCGTTTTGAATTTCCAATCTTATGGCTTTCATATCTGCCTCGTTTAATACTTTCTCTATAGGACCCGTGGAATAATCCGGGTAATATTGACTGTTTTGCGTACATTGGGACTCGTATGCTGCACGGTGACCACGACCGTCTTGGTATTCAGAATCGGCTGGTCATCCGTAACCGTCCAGCTTATGGTCAGGGGGCCGGTTTCACCGCCTTCGTCGATAAAACCGTCAAAGTCGTTGTCAATGCCGTCCGTTGTCAGCGTTATATTCCCCACTCCGATCGAATGCACACCATTGCTGATTTGATTGTCATTATAGGGCAGCACCATGAGTTTCTCGAGGCGATCGGTCGCGTAGACCGCAATATCGGTAACACCCTGGGCTGAGGCATTTCCTTTGACCGAGGCGATTTGCATGGCCGCAACGCCCAGAATCCCGATGGAAAAGACAGCCATGGCAATCAAGATCTCAATAATGGTAAAACCTTGTTGACTGCACTTCTTTTGATCCTTTTTTATTCCTTTGCTCGTTAACATGTTATTGCTCCCAATCGTTATAAGCCCATATTGCGGCAACGCACACTGGTGGTCAATCGGACGCGCCTAAAATTGTCGTTTTGAGGCGGCAAGATAGCCCGGTTGAAAGGCGGCTGATTCATATACGTCGTGCTATTTGAAAAATCACGGGATAGGGCGCGGACCGTGGCACCTGCACGGGCTATAATGGTAATCTGGATAGTGCGGACATCCCGGAGGTCGAAACCCGTCGCCGGGCTCAACTGGCAACTCTCACCACAACTGTTATCGTTTGGATCGACTCCCAAATACTCAAAATCAAGAGCATCGATGTTGGCGGCCACGACCTGCCAGGGGCCGTTGGCCGAGCTGCGACGTTCCAGGTTGCAGCTCGAGCCGTCACCGCCTTGTTGTGGCAAACCGTCGTTGATACCATTACCATCGGCATCATTACTCAAACGATAGGATATATTTTCATTGGCATCGGCAGTACTGCCATTATACCACTCAGCCTCATCAGGCTCGTCTGTTAAACCGTCGCCGTCATTGTCATTACCATCCTGGCCTTCGTCAATACCATCATTACCGTCGTTGTCGACCCCATCTCCAGCCCCACCTGTAAAATCCATGGTGAACTGAATGGTATCGTTCGCGGCCACAACAAATCCGGCACCCGCATTGCCGCTGGGATCCAACCCGGCCATGCGCAGCTCACGTTCCAAAAAATAGGTGGCCACGCGGATATTCTGCTGCATGTCCACCATTTGTTCCTGGGTATTAAAGGTTCGCAGCTGGCCCGTGTAAGCCGCGTAGATGCCCCCCAGTACAATTCCGACAATCGCCATCGCAATCAGGACTTCAATGAGGGTAAAACCAGCGTTTTTCCGGGGCCATGATTTCATTCCAACTTGTTTGGATTTTGCGGGATTTCCTTTATCTCTCATCCTAAAACCAGACAATTTTTTGAGTCTTTTGGTGCGCATTTTTTTCCTCATTTAATTTCGCCAATCATGTGACTTTAGCGGATGATTGCCACTAGGGTAATCTGGCATTGCCGCTCATGTCCATTCGAACCGGTATAACCGAATTCGTGCCACCCCGGCCGTTATCGAAAATGATAATACCAAAAGGAACCGAGTTGCCGGCGGCATCCACCGGAAAACCACGTCGATTGAAGCGCACCGCAGCAGCGCCGCTAAAATTGGCCGCGGTAATATCGATGCCGGGCGGGACGGGTTCGGTTGAAAAAGTTCTTTCAGTACCATCCAGAATCCAATTGCGCGCATTGTCAGGAATGCCATTCGTATCCGCATCGGGACTCCCGGCGCCATCGTCTTGAAAAACGGTGACCGAATCCGCACCCACATTGACCGCCACAATGATATCGGTGTTTGATCTGATGGCTTTCAGACGAGCCATTTGGATTGTCGATACCATTTCCCTTGCGGCTGCATTGAGACGGTATTGTGGGTACCAACTGATTATGTTGGGGATGGCAATGGCTGACATGACCGCCAGAATTGCAATGGTGATCATCAGCTCCATGAATGTAAAACCGGATATGTTTTTCATATTGTGATCTCCCTGCCACTATTTCATACAATTTATATGCCAAATCAGATCATCCACACAGCTTTGGTTAGCATATCATACGCAAATCTGAGAAAATTTAATTCATAACAAACTGATTTTATATTATTTTATAGATATCTCGGGTTAGCGTCCACTTGTAAAACGGTAAGCAAATCAGCAACCACGATTTGCCAAAATGTCAGATTAATGGCGCGGCCTCATAATCCTGTTAATAGGGTATTAATTTTTTTTATAGCCATAAAATCGGGGCACGATTCTTCAAATCGCTAGGGCTTCGCTTTTGCGCCAAAAACGATACGGGTGATGTGATGCTGCCGGGAGTTTTATCCGCTTTCGCTGAAGCCTGCGGACTTGTCCGTGGAGGTATCCAAAAACAAGTTAGTTGCTGCAGCGTGATGTCATCCCGGAAATAAGGTGGATAACCGCAGCGTAGCCGAAGGCGAAGACGGATATATTAGTATGACCACGGATTTATCTATAAGGATCCAAAATACGGATATTTTAACCGTAATAAATACGAAACTATCCAGGATTGATAGTCGTATATTTTGGCGGGTACATTAACATAAATCATTATTAATGTCAATTTATTAGGCCATATCTACCCATTGAATGTATCCCCACGGTGAGTCATTCATACGAGCTTATCGAAATGTGGCCATGGCAAAATCAGTTTTGGGAGATCGGATGTATGCGATGTCACCTTGGTCTCACCCTCATTGAATTGATCACCGTTATCGCGGTCCTGAGCATTTTAACCACGATTGCCATCCCCAACGTTCATGCCTGGAAAAGCGGGTACCAGCTGCGAGCGGCAACCATGCAGCTGCATCAAGTGCTTCAGCATGCGCGTTTATATGCTGTCAGGCAACATGGCAAGGTAATTGTTAATTTTGATCCCGATAATGACGGGCAGTTGGAAGGCGAGTATATTGCATTTGTGGACAATGGCTTGGATGATCAAACCATTTGGACCTTGGATCCGGATGAAAAATTGCTGTATCAGGGCCGATTAAAAGGCAAAGTCCGTTTCCTGAAGGTATCATTTGCCGGCGGCATCCCACGCTTGCGCTTCAATTCACTAGGACTGCCCAATGGATTTGGCGGGCACATATACCTAACCAACGGCTCCGGCCGTTTTCGAGGTATTCATGTCAATATTAACGGTCGATCGCGAACCGTGAGCAGTCAGACAGGAGCGAAGGGAACGTGGGAGTGAAATTAAGGGTTTGAGGGTTGAAGGGGTGGAGGATTGGTGGGTGTAAGTGAGGAGGAAAGCTAAGACACCATTTATTTACATGAAATTACCGCAGATATAAGTCCTAATTTTATTTTAATATAATCTAAATAGATAGATTCGTTAGGAAAAGAGTATGTTAAAAAGCTTCAGAGAATTGAAAGTTTGGCAGAAATCATACGACCTTTGTTTGAATATTTATCAGGTTACAAAAAACTTCCCTAAAATGGAAAAATTCGTCCTGTCAAGTCAACTGAGAAAATCTGCCTTGTCCATCCCCTCTAACATCGCGGAGGGATATGGGCGTAAAACAAGAGCCGACTATATTCGCATATTATACATTGCATATGGCTCCGCATGTGAATTAGACACGCAGATTTCATTGGCTGTAGATTTAGGTTATATTCAAGAAGATAATCTGGTTAGTCTTAAAAACGAAATTTCTGAGGTAGGTATGATGCTTAGAGCATTGTTACGTGCTTTAGAGCTAAAGAAATGAAGTACTATTAGGTAATACCTGAACCCTATAATTAGGATATCAAAAGAATAAGAGTGCTGTTGTTTTCTGGGGCAATGTAACCTAAAACCAAATCGGCTATTCACACCTTCATAGTGATACCCTCCGACCCTTCACACCTTCAACCCTGAGATCCTCCAATCCTCCAATCCTAATTAAAGTAATCCACCGCATTCGCCAGCATCCTCACCCCCGGCGTCAATTCCGATGGAAAAGTTGAGCCCTGGCGCCGCAGACGTTCCTTCATCAGGGGCCAATCCGGATGGTTGGTCCAATGATTGTAGGCTTCCGGGTGGGGCATCAGTCCGAATATACGCCCCGTGGGATCACAAAGACCGGCGATATCCAGGATGGAGCCATTGGGATTATGGGGGAAAGCCTGTTTGGCCGGCTGGCCGTCCGGACGGGCATATTGAAGGGCTATTTGCCGGTTTTGGACAAGCTTATTCAAGGTTTCATCATCGCAGTAGCACTTGCCTTCACCATGGCGGACCGGCAATTCAAGTTCGCTCAAACCACGTGTATAAATACACGCGGATTCCGGGTTGACCCGAAGCTTCACCCACTGATCCCGGAAATTGCCACAGTCATTGTAAGTCACCGCCAGGCATCGCTGGGCACGATCACCATTTGGCCCCTCCAGGTTGAAACCCGGCAAAAGCCCCATGTTAACCAAGGTCTGGAATCCATTACAGATGCCGATGATGAGATTTCCTTTGTGGATAAACTCGAAAAGATCTTTGCCGATGTTGGTCTGCATGCGTACGGCTTGAACCACACCGGCACCATGATCATCGCCCCAGCTGAAACCACCGCCAAATACCAATACCTGAAATTGGGACAATTTGACCGCACCCTCGATCACTGCATTAATATGAACGCGGGTGGCCGCTGCCCCGGCCAGTTCAAATGCATAGGCGGTTTCATTGTCACAGTTCAATCCATAGCCGGTCAAAACCAGCACTTGCACTGCTTTCATATGAGCGCTCCAAAAGTTGTTTTCCAGGCTTGTTTTAAAGTTGACACCGACATGTCGATTAGCGTTTGCTGATCACAACCGGAAATTTTCAGGCGGTCGGCTTCCGTTACGGTACCGACACATGCGCAGGCTTGATCCCCAAAGATGGTTTCAAAAGCAGCCTTGTTATCCGGGCTGACGCTAACAATAAATCGGCCGGCCGATTCTGAAAACAGAAGGGTGTCCTCACGATCACATGCCTCGGTGGGCAGGGTATCCAGGTGAATGTCCATACCCAGATTGCCTCCCATGGCAACCATGGCCAGGTGAATACCCAGACCGCCGCGATAGATGCCATGCGCCGATGCCACCAGCTCCTTCTCAATGGCCATCGTCAGGGTCCGATAATGTGCCCAGAAAGCCGGCGGATCAACTAACGGAACCTGGCAACCTAAATATCCCAGATGTTCATAGTATTCAGATCCGCCCAACTCATCCCGCGTCATTCCCACCACATAGATATTGTCACCGGGAATTTTACTCTCCATGGTGACGCATCTAGCCACATTGGGGACAATGCCGGTGGCTGAGAATTGCAAGGTCTCCAAGGCTGACACCTTATGGGTCTCACCATATCGGCCCGTCAGATGACCATCCACATACATGCTGTCTTTACCGGAGAGCAACGGTATTTCATAAGCCAGGCACATATCTCGCAATGCTTGACACGATCGGACCAATTGAGCGGCCTTAAACTTGCCATCTGGATTTTTGATCGGATCGTATTGGATGCTGGGCCAACAAAAATTGTCGACCCCGCCGATATGGTCCAGACCCGCGCCCACCGCCACCAGGCGGCGTACCGCCTCGTCAATGGTGCAGGCTGTCATGTGATAGGCATCAATGGCCGAATAAAAAGGCAGCAAAGCCTGAGAAAAAGCCAGCCCCTGTTGCGAGCTCAGGACCGGCCGAATCACACTGGCATCGCTATTCATATCCCGTTCAGCGCCCACAAGGGGCTTAACAACGCTGGTGCCCTGTACCTCATGATCGTACTGGCGGGCAATCCATTCTTTGGAGGCAATGTTGGGGCGCCTCAACATATCCAACAATAATTGATTGAAATTCCCGGGACGATTCAATACCGGTTCGTACAGGCCGCGCTGTTGGGGCGACGACCACTCCGCCTCAAATTCCCACTGGGGAAATCCGGATTGTAGCAAATCCATATTCACGTAAGCACAGGTCTTACCGTCATAAGTGATGTGGAGCTTACCACTGTCGGTGTATGTGCCGATAACGGTACTTTCAACCGCATGCAACTTGGAAAGTTCCATAAAACGATCGATATGCTTGGGTTCCACGGCCACAGTCATCCGCTCCTGGGATTCAGACACCCAAATTTCCCACTGATCCAGGCCCTCATATTTCAACGGAACGGATTCCAGACGGATAACACAGCCGTCAGAGAACCGGGCGGTTTCGCCGACCGAAGATGAAAGCCCCCCTCCCCCGTTATCTGTTATGAAACGAATCAAACCTTCATCCCGGGCTTCCAGCAGGAAGTCATGCATCTTTTTCTGGGTATAGGGATCTCCGATTTGGACGTGTCCGGCGGGTGTGTTTTCAGAAAAAGTTTCCGAGGCAGCGGTGACACCATGGATGCCGTCCTTGCCCACCCGGCCGCCGCTCATGACCACCAAGTCTCCCGGCTCAATATCCTTGGCGTGGCTGGGCTCGCCCTGGATGGTGGCCGGCATGATTCCCAATGCCGTTACAAATACCAGGCATTTTCCCATGTATCCCGGATGAAACATAACCTGACCGTAGGTCGTGGGAATCCCACTTTTGTTGCCACCGTCACGAACGCCCTCGATCACGCCATCCAAGAGTCGTCGTGGATGAAGCTGGGGGCTCAGTTCGCCATCATAGTCCCGCGGTCCGACGCAGAATCCATAACTACCCATGATCAGTTTTGAACCTTTGCCAGTACCCATTGGGTCGCGATAAATACCGACTATCCCGGTGATGGCCCCACCGTATGCCTCCATATTGGAAGGCGAATTATGGGTTTCCCCGGTGATGACATAATGGTGTTCCTTATCAAATTGACCGGCCCCGGCATTATCCCAGAGTACGGATACCACCCAGGGCTTCTTGGCTTTAAGCGCCAGCGTCGGATTTTGGATGCAGGTTTTAAATAAACTATCGATCCGGTCCACCTGCCCCGTCGTCATATCCTTATAATGGAAAAGACCTTGGAATGTGTTGTGGTTGCAATGATCGCTGCGGGCCTGAGATATGTATTCCAGCTCCAAATCCGTGGGGTTATGCAATCCTTGTTTGGCCCGTTCCCGCTTGACGTCTTCGTCTAGAAAGTAGGCTCTGATCGTGGGGATATCATTGGGATTCAGGGCCAGATTGCGTTCATCGCTCAACTGCATCAAGGTGGCATCGGAGTCAATGGGGATGTCCGAGAGCGTTGGCTGGTGGTTGAGGACCACCCGGGGGATAACAAAACCCACGCCGACTTTCGGGTCCCATTCTTCCGGTGCGTATATCTTCCATTGCTGAATTAAATCATTGGCCAGCAACTCACCGGCTATTTTTTGCATGTCTTTTAAGCCCAGATCCTGACAGGTGATACAATAACGCTTGGAAGTATAGGCGGCTTCTCCCTCAGTCCAGGTTATGCCGAGAACATCTTGGATTGCCTCCACGGCGGTACTCCCGGGGTTATCGCGAACCCCCGGCCGGAAGCCGACCCAAATCATCCAATCGAACGGCATGGCCAGCGGTTGCAAAGACGATATCTGGGTAACCGGATTCGTGAATATCTGTGTCCGCATGGATTCGAGCTGATCCGATGACAGATCCGCATCAACGGTCAAAATTTGAACCACCCGAACCTGTTCGAGCTGAATACCGAAATAGTCTTCTGCTTTTTTACGGATCCCTTCCCCTTCGGCATCGTGCATGTCCGCATTGAGCGCAATTTCAAGTCTGTGAGGCATTTGGTATCGTCCTTTAAAGCGATTTTCAGAAAAAGCTGTCTGTATGACGCGCTAATCAAAGTTGGAAATCGGACTCGGTATCGGTATCCAAATCTTTGGTCTGGCAAACGCCGGTCGTGTTAACGCGATAGAGATTACGATAGCGATCCCGAAACCGATTGGTTTCGAAACACATTTTAATAAGGACAGTATTGAGATCGTGTAACGATTTCAATTGGGCATATCAGAATAAGACATGAAAGGAAATACGGAAAAATAAAATCGAGTGCCTCGATTTTATTTTTTAGCTGGAAAAGATACGGGCTATATCGTTATAGAAAACAAACACCATCAACATGATCAAAATAAAGATACCGGCCTGTTGGGCCATTTCGCGCATGCGCGTGTTTACGGGTCGTCCGATGATTAGCTCGATGGTGAAAAAAAGGATGTGACCGCCATCCAGTACGGGGATGGGTAAAAAATTGATGATGGCCAAATTAACACTGAGTAGAGCAATTAAAAACACAAAATTCAGGATGCCTTCCTTTGCCTGCTGGCCAGCCAGTTCGGCGATCATTATGGGACCGCCAATGGTCTTGGTTGACAGGGTGCCCTTTATTAGTTTAGCGATGCTGACCACCGTAAGTTCAGTTATTTTATAGGTTTGACGGACACTTTCGATGACCGCTTGTCCGAATCCCAGTTTCAGATTCTCGATGTCGCCCGCCGAAGCAATGCCGATGATATATCGGTCCACATCCTCGCCAAAAAGGTTCTTTGTTTTTTTAACCTCAGGCGCAATCTCGATGCTAAGGAGTTCACCGGTGCGTTCGATCGCAAACGTTAGCGGCCGGCCCTGGCTTTGCCCGATACCGGCGGCCATTTCTTCCCAAGTCGCAACGGCCTGACCGTCGATGGCCCTAATGATGTCGCCCTTTTGCAAACCGCCGGCCGCTGCTGGAGAATTTTCCTGCACATCGCCGACCGTTGGCTTAAGAATATAGGTTCCGGAAAAAAGGTAAATTGTCAGAAATATTAAAACAGCTAAGAGTAAATTGAAAAAGGGCCCGGCGGCAACGATGAGAAGTCTTTGCAGTACGTGCTTGTGGGTAAAAGAGAGCGGAATGTCCTGAGGATCCATTTCCACGGACGGATCTTCTCCCACCATCTTGACATATCCACCCAGGGGGATGGCAGAAATTCGATAGTCGGTAATGCCCTTTTTCCACCCTACGATTCGAGGTCCGAAGCCCAATGAAAATTTCTCAACCCCGACGCCAAACAGGCGCGCAATTAAAAAATGTCCCAACTCATGAAAGAAGATTAAGACACCCAGGACGACGATGAAGGCTAATATGCTAGTTCCCATATATGGTTTTTCTCTGACAAAGTTGAAGGATTGGAACCGTGGATCCAATTCCTCGAATGTTTTTCCGGTTTTCGTTTTGTACTTTACAGTTCTTAGCTCTTGGCTGTTTGCTCCTAGACGGCTAAGAGCCAAAAACTAAGAACTAAGAGCTAACTTGTCCATAATAAGAATCATGAGCAATTCCGTCAACCTCACCGGATTATTGACTCCCAATCAACTCCTGTGCCGATTGGCGCGCCCATTGATCTGCAGCCACTATGTCCGCCAGGGAGGGATCCTTTTGATGATGATGTCGGGACATGACTTCCCCAATAATTACAGGTATTTGATTAAAATTCACCTGCTTATCCAAAAATGACCGTACGGCAACTTCGTTGGCCGCATTCAATACCGCCGGCATGGTTCCACCAGTGCGACCAGACGCCATGGCCAACTTGAGGCAGGAAAATTTTTGCAGATCCGGCTCTTTGAAAGTAAAACGACCCAAGGCTGCAAAATCCGGCAGCGGCTGTTCCAAGGGCAGGCGTTCCGGAAATGACAGGGCAAAGGCGATAGCTGTTTTCATATCCGGAATACCGAGCTGGGCCAAAATGGAACCATCTTGAAATGCAACCATGGAATGAATGATGCTCTGGGGATGAACAACAACCTGAATCTGTTCCATGGGCATTTGAAACAGGTGCATTGCTTCAATTACCTCAAGGCCCTTATTCATCAGGGTGGCTGAATCGACAGTGATTTTGGGGCCCATTTGCCAGTTGGGATGCTTGAGCGCGTCTTCCGGGTTCACCTGGCTCAATTGGTCCATTGGCTTGTCGATAAATGGTCCGCCGGATGCCGTAATCAAGAGTTTATCCACTTCAGACCGTTTCTGCCCCAGCAGGCATTGATAAATGGCATTGTGCTCACTATCGACCGGTATGATATTCACATTCTTGGTCTCGGCTAGCTGCATCACGAGGTCACCAGCCATGACCAGTGTCTCTTTATTAGCCAGTGCAATGTCCTTGCCGGCTTCAATGGCCTGAATGGTCGGTAGCAGACCGGCGGCACCGACCATAGCTGTTAGCACCATGTCTGTATGATCGAATTCAGCTGCTTGCTGATAGCCTCTATCACCATACGCTATTTGGATCGGCATCCCTTTGGGCAGCGTCTTTTTTAGAGCCGCGGCCGTCTCTTCGTCATATACAGCCGCCATGCGAGGCTTATGCTCCCTAATTTGCCGGGCTAATTTGGGGATGTTGTGTTTGGCGGTCAAGGCTTGGACTTTGAAACGATCAGGGAATTGAGCCACCACCGTGAGGGCGTTGGTACCGATGGAGCCGGTGGAGCCGAGGATGGTTAAATTCTTCATTATTCTTCTCAGAAATCTATTTTGAACAATATGGTTATGTTCTCTATATCATTAACAATATAAAAGGGTTGGAGGTTTGGTGGGTTGCAGGGTTGGAGGGGATCGCTTGACGCTTTGGGTTCTCGTTTAGAGTCGAATGCCCCTTAGAACTAAATGATATTTAGCATCAAGCAACAAGCCCGATACCTTTTTCTTCAACCCTTCGCCCCCTCAAACCTCCAACCCTTTAAGAACCCTGGTTTAAAAAACATACACCTTAAACAAATACGCTACCGGCGCCGCAAACATGATCGCATCCGCACGGTCCAGTATGCCTCCGTGTCCCGGCAGCAAGCCACCGGAATCTTTAATTCCGGCCACACGCTTGAGCCCGGATTCGAACAAATCACCCATCTGGCCCATAACTCCCAGGGAAATAAAAAACAGCAGACATATTCCCCAGTTGAGCTCAGGAAAAACAACGATCTTATATATGGAACCCAAAAGAATATTGGCGGTTAAACCACCCAGGGAACCTTCTATTGTTTTTTTAGGGCTCACCGCCGGACTGAGTTTATGCCTCCCCAAAAATGTCCCTGCATACAGGGCACCAATATCGCCAAAAAATACGACCACCAGCACAAAAAGAATCCAGAGCCCCCCATCCAGCCCGCGCCCATCTCGAATCAAGATCAGATAGGATAGCAGGCCCGGTATATATATGATTCCGACAACGACTTTTTTAGCACTTTCATAGACCGATCCATCGCCGTCATAAAAAATAACCGACAGGAAAGCACACACCAGAAAAAGCAATATGATCAAATGGAATATCAAGGCGGGAGCCTGGTAATGCGCAGCCGCCACAACTGCCGGCACCAGCGGATAGGCAAACCAAACCACCGGATTTCCAAGGGCGCCGCGGCTGTCGTTAAAGACAACCCGCAGATACTCCCAGAAACCGAGCAGCGCAACCAAGCCGATAAAGGCCGAGAATAGTAGGCCGCCCTTGAAAATAATGTAGAGCAAGAAAGGTAGAGCAGCAAGGCCCGTTATCCAACGTTTTAAATGCATTTCAGTCTACTCTGAGTGATATCCGAGACCGGCAGGCCCGGGTCCGCTTTTTCCCTATAGGTAACTAGGGCTTGACTGTGCCGAAACGACGTTCTCGCATTTCATAATTACGCAATATGGTCATAAACTCTTCCCGTGAAAAATCGGGCCAAAGTGTATTGGTAACAAATATTTCCGCATATGCAATTTGCCAAAGGAGAAAATTGCTGACCCGCATTTCTCCCCCGGTTCGTATGAGCAGATCCGGGTCCGGCATGCCCTGGGTATACAGGTTGTCGGATATGAGTTCAGGGGTAATGGCAGATGAATCGATTTGGCCGTTTTGGACACCTTGAACAATCTTTTGCACCATCTGCAGAATTTCCGCTCGACCGCCATAGCTAAGGGCCAGGTTTAGCACGAGCCCGGTGTTTGCGGCCGTTAGCTCCATGTTTTGCAGAAGAATTGATTGGATTGAGTCGGGGAGGCGATGAATCTGGCCAATGGCGTTTAGACGAATATTTTTGTCTCGCATTTCGTCTAATTCAGAGTTCAAGAAGCGCTTTAATAGATCCATCAGGGCTGCGATCTCAGGTTTGGGTCGCTGCCAGTTCTCGGTTGAAAAAGCGTAAAGCGTTAGGATATCGATACCGATTTCACGACAGGTCTGTACAATCCGCCTGACTGTATCAGCACCTTTTTCATGTCCGCGGACCCGGTTCATCAGGCGCTTTTTGGCCCAACGCCCGTTTCCATCCATAATGATGGCAATATGCGAAGGAAGAATTGAGGCGTCCCGATCCGCTGTGTCCGGGTGAGACATGCTAGAATTCAATAATTTCTTTCTCTTTGTCTTTGTAAATGCTGTCTATTTGACTGACAAAATCATTGGTAATTTCTTGGATCTCATCCTGACCCTTGAAGGCTTCGTCCTCAGAAACATCGCCATCTTTTTTAAACCCCTTGATGAGTTCGTTGGAATCCCTGCGGATGTTTCGAACAGCAATCTTATGATCCTCACACATTTTGTGAACCACTTTGACCAGTTCTTTGCGTCTTTCTTCCGTAAGCGGTGGGATCGATATACGGATAATTTTGCCATCGTTGGAAGGTGTCAGGCCCAGATCGGATTTGAGTAATGCTTTTTCTATATCCTTGATGACCGAAACATCCCAAGGCTGAATTGCAATTAAACGGCTTTCCGGAACAGACAATGTCGCCATTTGATTCAGGGGTGTGGGTGTACCGTAATAGTCAACACGGATACTATCCAGTAGGGATAATGAAGCCCGTCCCGTACGTACGCGCTTGAGTTCATTTTTCAATGCCGTGATTGTTTTCCCCATCCGCCCCTTGGTTTCCTCATAAATATCATTCAGCATCGGTTTAATCCTTATTTTAACAATGAGTATATCTCAATATATAGGTTATCGTTAAAATTTGAAACATTTATTAGGCACATGCAAGTTCAAATGACAATAAACCGCACACATTGTGGTGACAGATCAGATCATCCATATCGGAATCGGGATCGGGATCGGGATCGTTTCTTCCTGACTTATACTTCGATTCCGATCCCGATAGCGATGTTAATTTCGATTGTTACGGCTTGTCCGCGTTGACCCACTCAAATCTAATTGTGGATGTACGTGCCGATGGCCTCCCCACACCCAACCCGCTGAATATTACCCTGCTTCTTCAGGTTAAAGACCACCAATGGTAACCGGTTGTCCATGGCCAGAGAGATAGCGGTCATGTCCATAACCTTAAGTTGCTTTTCGATGACTTCCATGTAACTGATGTCATCATAGCGTTTGGCATCAGGATGAACAACCGGATCACTATCATAGAGTCCATCTACCTTGGTGGCCTTAAACAGAATCTGGGCATGTATTTCCTGGGCCCGCAGCACAGCCGCTGTATCGGTTGTAAAATAGGGGTTACCCGTTCCGGCGGCGAAAATAACCACACGACCCTTTTCCAAATGCCGCACAGCTCGCCGCCGAATGTAGGGCTCGGCAACTTCATGCATGGATATGGCAGTCTGGACACGCGTCTGAATGTTGCTTTTCTCCAGCGCATCCTGCAGTGCCAAGCTATTCATGATGGTCGCCAGCATACCCATGTGGTCTGCCGAGGTTCTTTCCATACCATTGGAGCTAGCTGCTACACCTCTGAAAATATTGCCGCCACCCACCACAACGGCGAGTTCGACACCCAATTCGCAGATGGATTGGATTTCCTGAGCAACATAGGTCAGCATATCCAGGCTGATACCAAAGGCCTGATCTCCCATCAGGGCCTCACCACTCAGTTTCAACAGCACTCTCTGATATTTGGCCTCGGGCATTAATTATTCTCCCACTTGGAATCGGACAAATCGTCGCACGCCGATTTTCTCACCGGTTTTGGCAATGACCTCGTTTAAATAATCCTGAACGGTTTTTTCCGGATCGCGGACATATGCTTGATTCATGAGGCAGCTTTCCTTGAAAAACTTTTGGAGTTTACCTTCCGCAATCTTATCAACGATGTTTTCGGGTTTACCCATTTCAAGGGCTTGAGCGCGATAGATTTCTTTTTCCTTTTCAATAGCCTCGGGAGGGACATCTTCGGGAACAATCCCTAATGGGTTGGTAGCCGCGATATGCATGGCGATGTTCTTTACAAACTCTGTAAAATCATCGGTTTTGGCAACAAAATCCGTTTCGCAGTTGACTTCCACCAGCACGCCAATTTTACCGCCCATATGGATGTAAGCTTGAATGGCGCCCTCTTTAGTGGCCCGCCCGGCTCTTTTCTGGGCTGTTGCCAGTCCTTTTTTCCGCAGGAACTCTATGGCCTTTTCAATCTCACCATCACACTCGGCCAAAGCGTTTTTACAATCCATTATGCCGGCCCCGGATTTTTCACGAAGCTGTTTCACCATTGCTGCACTAATTTCTGACATTCCTATTCTCCTGTATCTTCAGATGCCGCCGCGGGATCATCTGGCGTCTCTGATTCGGGTTCAGTTGTTTCCACTGGTTCTTCTTTAGTACCTCTACGGATGATCTCTACCACCGGACCTTCGGTACCGTCTGAAATGACTTTGCGTTCGCCCGGCTTGAGATCAGCTGCCGCCTCTGCAGCAGGATCTTTCTCGGAAGCCTTGTCTGCTGCTGCCTGTCGCCGTTCCTCATATCTTTGCTGTCCTTCAACACAGGCATCGGCAATTCGGGAGGTAATCAGACGAATCGCCCTGATGGCGTCGTCGTTTCCGGGTATAATATAATCAATTTCGTCCGGATCACAGTTGGTGTCCACAATTGCTACAATGGGGATGTTCAGTCGCTGCCCTTCACGCACGGCAATCGCTTCGTTTTTAGGATCGACCACAAACATGGCCCCGGGCAACTTGGTCATGTTGCGAATTCCACCAAGGGTGTTATCCAGTTTAACGCGCTCCTTGCCAAGTTTTAGTCTTTCCTTTTTGGGAAACAACTCAATCGAGCCGTCGTTTTCGATTGTGTTGAGATAATTGAGTCGATCAATACTCTGTTTAATTGTTTTAAAATTGGTCAGCATGCCGCCAAGCCAACGGTTGTGCACATAAAACATTTCACATCGATTGGATTCCTCATAAATCGATTCACGGGCCTGCTTTTTGGTTCCGACAAACAGAACGGATTCTCCATTGGCGACCGTGTCTACGATAAAATCATATACGGTTCTAAACATCCGCACTGTTTTCTGCAGATCTATAATATAGATTCCGTTTCTAGCCCCAAAAATATAGGGCTTCATTTTAGGATTCCAGCGTTTGGTTTGGTGACCGAAATGAACGCCTGCTTCCAGGAGTTCCTTCATTGTAATGTAAGCCATGTGTTTCTCCTTTTCTTTTGGTTTGGCCTTCGCTTTTATCGCCCCTGTTTCCGACTTCCCAGAAATACTTTTCATGCGAAGCACCGGGAAACAGGTCCAAAAGCGTGCAGTCTTCTGAACGCCATATTGGTTTCAATTTGGAATTCAGATGGTTAATACAATCGGTTGTCAATTTTCGCTGTGTCAATTCACTGGTAGATCGCTGAATTGCATCGACATTCTATTGAATCGCACAGCTATCTATATAAACGGCTGTTTGTAACAAATACGCTATAGCGTTGCAAGCCCTTTTTTGTGAAAATTAATGTATACTGATGAACTGAGAGGTTCCCGCCCTTACTTAGACTTTGACTTGCATAATGAAGTGACACAAAATGAGGATTCTGCCAGCGATTTTCGCTGTCTGAGCCGTATAGGGATCCTTACAACAGCGCCAATGATATCAGGTTGGTGTGTAATAATTTTAAAACAGCCATTATTTATTTGTCCATTGTAACAGCGCTGATGATAGAATCCATTACGGCGAGTTCGAACAGCGCTGTGGAAGATTCATTTTGTGTCACGATACGCCGGTAAGTCATGAAATAAATCATCTTCTTTCATACCCGTTGCATACAAACGACCCGATCATGACCGGCATAATCCTTGTGAACCGTGAAATCTTGATAATGGCTGTCGGTTTGAACCAACCTCGCAACTTGATCTTTCTGGTCAAATCCGATCTCCAAAACAAGGTGCCCCCCTGGTCTCAGATATGTCCAGCTATTCTGAACGAGATGCCGCAGGCACACTAGTCCGTCTGGACCTGCATCCAGAGCCGTTAAGGGCTCATGTCTTGAAATTTCAGGCTGCAGGTTAGCAATATCACCGCTGGGGATATAGGGTGGATTTGAAACAATCATGTCAAATGGCATGGCCGAAAGCCGCAAGGCCTCCAGCCAATCTCCGGCAAAGAAATGAATGTTCGCCAGATTGTTATGGTGCGCATTCAGCCTGGCAAGCGTCGTTGCCCCTGGCGAAATATCGCTCGCAAAAAAGATATGCTCTTCGTGTTCTGATGCCAGAGATAAGGCAATGGCACCGGATCCCGTACCCAATTCGAGAATTCGAAGCGGACTGTTCCGCTTTTCACGCGCTAACACGTCAAGGGCGACATCCACCAGTCTTTCGGTATCAGGACGCGGTATCAGGACCGCTTGGCTTACTTTCAAAGGCAGCGACCAGAATTCCTTTGCACCCACGATGTAGGCCACAGGCTCTCTGTTTGTACGCCGCTTGACCAGTTGTTTAAAGGCAGCGAGTTCGGCCTTGTTGAGCGGTCGGTCATGCTGCAGGTATAGGTCAATCCGCTTTAAATCGAGCGCGTGCGCCAATAAAATATCGGCAGTGGCTTTGGGACTATCAATTTGATGGGATTGAAAATAAGACGCGGCCCAATTGAGCAGCTTAAGAATGGTCCATGGCCGGTTCTGAACTGTCTCCTGAATGCTCATTCTTTAATGCCTGGGCCTGATAGAAGGTTGTAAGTTCATCCACAATTTCAGCAATATCCCCTTGCAGAATGTTTTCCAGCTTGTAAAGGGTCAGACCGATTCGGTGGTCGGTCACACGCCCCTGGGGGAAATTGTAGGTGCGGATACGTTCACTGCGGTCGCCGCTGCCGACCTGGCTTTTACGTTCTTCGGAACGTTTTTCGTTCTGCTCTTGGATCATGGTATCCATTAATCGCGCCCGCAGCACTTTCATGGCTTTGGCTTTGTTTTTATGCTGCGATTTTTCATCTTGACAGGTGACAACAACACCGCTCGGCAAATGGGTGATGCGGACGGCAGAATCCGTGGTGTTCACACTTTGTCCGCCGGGGCCTGTGGAGCGGTATACATCCACCTTGATCTCATTGGGATCAATCTGTACATCCACCTCCTCGGCTTCGGGTAAAACCGCCACCGTAACTGCGGATGTATGCACACGCCCTTGGGTTTCAGTTACCGGCACACGCTGCACCCGGTGGGTGCCGCTTTCATATTTAAGCCGGCTGTAAGCATTTTGACCCTTAACAATGGCAATCACTTCCTTCAATCCACCCACACCTGTGGCATGGTGGTTCAATATTTCAACGTTCCATTTCATGGATTCTGCAAACCGCTGGTACATTTTAAACAGGTCGCTTGCAAACAGGCCTGCTTCTTCGCCGCCGGTACCCGCTCGGATTTCAATGATCACATTTTTGCCATCCAAAGGATCCTTGGGCACCAGCAGCTGTTTCAGGGTCGTTTCCAAAGATTCTTTGCTCTCATTCAACCGGTCAATCTCATCGCCGGCCATCTGGGCGATTTCAGGATCATCGTCCTTAAGGAGTTCCAGGCTGTCATCGATTTCAATGCCGACCGCCTTGTATTCCCTGAAGACCATAACGATTTTATTAAGCTCGGCGTGTTCACGGGCGTACTGTTGGTAAGCTTCTCGATCTTGAAAAATATTCGGATCACTGAGAAGCTTTTCCAATTCATCATACCGCTTTTCGATGCCGATAAGTTTGTCAAACATGTTGCTTAGCAACTCTCTTTATTCCAGCAATTAAAACCTGATCCTCTGGGCCAGGTCAGAGACAATAGGCTCTTCCGAAAAAATAGGACCAAAATTCGAAGCCCGAATGTCGAAATCCTAAACAATATCTAATGACTAAAATTCAAATGATCAAAACAAAAAAATCAGTTATCACGTCAATGGTGAATGTTTGGAGCATTTGAGCATTTGTATTTTTAATTTGTTTCGAATTTCGATATTCGGATTTAGGATTTCGTAACCGAGCCAAGTAAAAGCCCTTATAGGGTAAAATCAGTACCGGACCTCTGGACCCGAGTACCTACTTGACACCGACTTTGTAAATGCAAAAACACGAAAACCCTCGGTTTCGTGCTTTTGCAGGTCGCTTAATCCCTGGTCGGAATTTACCCCAAGCCAGGTGCGATGGTGACAGATAAATATTTAGTTTTCCGTCTTATTCTGAAATTTCTCGTATTTCTTACGAAATCTTTCGATACGTCCGGCCGTATCCACAAGTTTCTGTTTTCCGGTAAAAAAAGGATGGCACTTGGAGCAAATCTCTACACTGATATTTTCACGGGTGGATCCAACTTCCACGACATTGCCACAAGCGCACTTAATGTTTGTTTCCGCATATTTCGGATGAATATCCGCTTTCATATTTTTCAACCCCCTATCAAGCGTTCATTGATTCAAGAAATTTTTTATTATCCTTGGTTCCATTCATTTTTTCAAGTAAAAATTCCAATGCATCCACCGGATTAAGTGAAGACAGCAATTTTCGCAGTATCCAAACCCGGTTGAGTGTATTTTCATCCAGCAACAATTCTTCCTTACGTGTTCCTGATTTATTGATATCGATGGCCGGAAAGAGTCGCTTGTCTGCCAATCTCCGATCCAACTGTATCTCCATGTTGCCGGTTCCCTTGAATTCTTCAAAGATGACCTCATCCATGCGACTGCCGGTATCCACCAACGCCGTCGCAATGATGGTCAGGCTGCCGCCTTCTTCAATGTTCCGGGCCGCACCGAAAAACCGTTTAGGACGCTGCAAGGCATTGGAATCCACGCCACCCGAAAGGATTTTACCACTGGGCGGCATGACGGAGTTGTAGGCTCGGGCCAACCGGGTTATGCTGTCCAGTAAAATAATGACGTTCTTTTTATGTTCCACCAACCGTTTGGCTTTTTCGATTACCATTTCAGCCACCTGCACGTGTCTTTCAGCAGGTTCATCAAAGGTGGAGCTGATCACCTCCCCTTTAACCGATCGCTCCATATCCGTAACTTCTTCGGGGCGTTCATCAATCAGCAACACAAAAAGCTCGATGTTTTTATGATTGGCAACAATGCTGTTAGCGATGAATTGCAGCAACATGGTCTTGCCTGACCGGGGTGGTGATACGATCAGCCCGCGTTGACCAAATCCGATGGGTGTCATGAGGTCCATGATACGGGTGGAATAATTTTCAGCGTCAGATTCAAGATTCATTTTGCGGTCGGGGTACAAAGGCGTCAAATTGTCAAATAGAATCTTGTCACGGGCTACTTCTGGATCTTCGTAGTTGACAGCCTCTACTTTTAAAAGGGCAAAATAGCGCTCAGATTCCTTGGGTTGTCGAATCTGGCCGGACACCGTATCGCCCGTACGCAAATTGAAGCGCCGGATCTGTGATGGTGACACGTAAATATCATCCGGACCCGGCAGATAGTTATAGTTGGGCGCTCTTAAAAATCCGAATCCATCCGGCAAAATCTCCAACGTCCCTTCTCCGAAAATCAGCCCGTCTTTTTCGATTTGAGCTTGCAGCAAGGCAAAAATAAGCTCCTGCTTACGCATGCCGGCTGCCTGTTCAATGCGAAGTTCCTTGGCCATTTTAGCCAGCTTGCTGATTTTTTGCTCCTTTAATTCAACAATATTCATAAAATTCAAGCCCCTATGCTTATGTTCACAATATGGATCCCACTATTTCCTGCCGATTTGTACATCAGGCTGATCTTCTCAGCCCATGTTCAATGCCAAAGCCGGTGTCTATTTTTCAGATCCGATCAAGATCAGTGACGGTAATAAAATCTGATTTGCTAGCGGCTTAGGGTCTACAGGTCGTATCGAGGAATTTCGAGTGCTTCGTGATATATTAACCTTGCAGGTATTATGTCAAAAGGCGGGTTCCATGCCTTAACTTAGGGCTATAGATAATTCATGATTCAGTTGCTGTCAAGCTTTTTGGCATAAAATCGGCAATCTTGTATTGACGATGGCGCCTTAAGTAGTATGGTTTGAAGAGGTAAGTGTTCAATCCTATTATCTTATTATTTAGAGTGGTTTACTATAAAGCAATTCCATATCGAAATCCAAATCGTGATCGAAATCGAGATCAGTTAGGCCCATCGCTGAAACGTCTAAAGCTTGCAACCGACAAATCGATTCAGATTCTGATTTCGGTTGCGATTTTTTGGTCGATTCAGACACTATCAGCCAATGAACGTTCACGCCTTGCCAAACACCAATATCTCAATCAATCTTGATGCGATACCGAAACGGCCCGGCATCTACATCGTTGGCGGCGCTGTGCGGGATCGTCTGCTGGGCAGAGATTCTTACGACATCGATATTGCTGTCCGGGAAAATCCGCAGAAGCTGGCCGAGCAAATCGCAGATCGGACACACAGCCGGGTGATCAGCTTGGGACGGCCCACGCAACCTTTATTCCGCGTGCTTACACCGAATCACATGATCGATATCAGCGCTTTTCAGGGCGACAATCTGACAGCAGATTTGTTACGTCGCGATTTCACAATCAATTCAATTGCCTATGATACTTGGAGCCACAAAGTTATCGATGTTACCGGGGGAATCAAGGATATTCACGCTCGCCTACTCCGACAAGTTTCGTCTACCAGCTTTCAATCTGATCCCTTGCGTACTTTAAGAGCCTATCGGCTGGCATCTCAACTTGGTTTTCAGATTGAAAGTGATACCCGCCGATCACTGCGCCAAGCGGCCGCTCTGATTCGTACTTCTGCCGCTGAACGAATCCTAACAGAGCTTTCGGCTATTTTAGCGGGGCCCCGAGTTCATTATTGGGTGGAATGCATGGCGGACACGACGATCCTATTTCAAATTTTCCCGGAGTTATCCAGCCTGGTCGGTTGCCGACAGGGTGGTGTCCATGCCTTTGATGTTTTCGAACATACGATGCGAACCCTGCGGGCCCTGGAGCAATTAATCACCGGTGTTGCCAACTCGGCGCCGGAAATTGCAGCATTGTTTGATTCCATGAGTACCCAAAGACGGGTCAGGTTGTACTTCGCGGCGCTTCTGCATGACATTGGAAAGCCGGTTACACGGCAGGAATCTGAATTGGGCCGCATTCGATTCTATGGTCATGATAAAACCGGGGCCCAAATGATTGCACCAATCGGCTTACGTCTCAGACTATCTCGCAAAGATATTGATTCTATCGTCCAATTGGTTCACAACCACCTTAGACCATTACATTTATATAAAGCCTGCAAACACAACCAGTTGCACGATAAAGGCCTGACCCGTTTCTTTATAAAAACCACAGGATTTGCCGGCGATTTACTGCTGCTTTCTTTGGCCGATATGCGCGCCAAAACTGCCGACCACGGAAAATCGCTGCAAGATTTTGAAGATTTTTTGGCCAAGGTAGCCAATTATTACATCACCAATTTTAAATCTCGATCAAAAACAGCACCCTTGATAAACGGCTTTGATCTAATGGAAAAGCTGCACCTAAGGCCCTCCCCCCTATTCAGCAGAATCCTGCAACACGTTCGAGAGGCCCAGCTAAGCGGGCATATCACGAATCCCAAGGAGGCCCTGGCATTGGCTGCCGAGATAACATCGCAAATGCAAAGATCACCAACTTCCGGAAATTCATGAAGCAACTATGAGGTTGACATTGGCCGTAAGTATCCTGTAGAAGCACAATAATTCTTGACAGTTCTGCCAAATTTCCAACTTCTGTATTGTGCGGCACGCCGTGATTTTGGACTTTTTTCAAAACTGTCTATTCCCGATAAGTTACAATCTTGTAAGCAATTATAGTAGATTAATCTCAATTGAAGGAAAGGAGAACTAAATGAACATTCTATTTTTTGGACCGAATGGCAGTGGCAAAGGCACCCAGGGCTCAATTTTAAAGGATAAATACCTTACCCCGCATATTGAATCAGGGGCCATATTCCGTGAAAATATTTCCAATGGCACCGAATTGGGCGCGCAGGCAAAATCATACATTGATAAGGGTGATTTGGTTCCGGACGAAATTACCATCCCAATGATCTTGGATCGGCTGCAGCGCGATGACTGTAAAAATGGCTGGTTGCTGGATGGTTTTCCGCGTAATAAAAACCAGGCCGTCAAACTGGATGAGGCCTTAAAGCAAGCCGGCATGAGCCTTGATATTGTCGTTGAAATTCTACTTGATCGTGAAATAGCAAAAAATAGAATCATGGGCCGACGTCTATGTGTTAATGATAACAATCATCCCAACAATATTTTCATCGATGTCATTAAACCCGATGGTGATAAATGCCGCATATGCGGGGGTGAATTAAAAACCCGTTCGGACGATCAGGATGAAGAAGCCATTAATAAACGTCACAATATTTACTACGACACGGAAGTCGGCACCCTGGCCTCAGCCTATTATTTCCGAGATCTGGCCGAAAAAGGCGACGATTTGAAATATATCACCCTGGATGGCGAACCCAGCGTCAAGGATGTCACCGCTGAATTGCTTTCAAAGCTTTAAGCAACTTTATATTGGAATCTGCCGAACTACTGTTCGTGGAAAAATGCGTATATATTCTGCCGCCAAGCCTTTTTTTGCTTGCAATTCGGCGAACTGATTATTAGTATACACTTTTGGTTAATAACGAACGATCGAGAATGCTTGGATGTAAATGCCAGGCAGTTTCGTGGTGAAAAGGGGGCGATGAAGTTTGAAGGCTATTGAAGTAAAGGTTTATGACAACGACCTTGAAAAAGCCATGCGGATCTTGAAGAAAAAAATTCAAAACGACGGACTTTTCAAGCGGTTGAAATTAAAAAAGAGTTATGAAAAGCCGAGCGAATACCGACGACGCAAGCAACGTGAAGCTTTGCGGCGTCAGCGGATTGCCGCTTCAAGACGCAGGTATCGATAAGTTAATCCTTTTTTTGAACCCGGCAGGTTATATGTAATCTGCCGGGTTTTTATTTTGGGGTTCTTCAGAAAGTCGCTTTTTACCTCTTTGCTGTTAGACAGTGCTACTTTTACAAAAAA
Source organism: uncultured Desulfobacterales bacterium (assembly GCA_964452555.1). Lineage (GTDB taxonomy): Bacteria > Desulfobacterota > Desulfobacteria > Desulfobacterales > B30-G6 > B30-G6. The sequence continues at coordinate 23,230 of CAYVMI010000011.1, read as the reverse complement.
AATGTTGAATATTGAACATGGAATGTAGAATGTTGAAGGTCGCTGATAGCCAAAAGGATACTTCGACATTCAAAATTCTGTAATCAATATTCGATATTTCACTTGGCCCCTTAGCCCCTGGAATCCTTCTTAACAGGGAAATATGTTTTTTCATGTTGCAAACTCATTCAACCACATGAGAATGTTTAATTAGGATGATTGAAAATAATTACGATTCTATCCTGAAAGAGATGTTCGGGCTGCAACGTTTCGGAATCAAATTGGGTCTTGCGACCATCCGAAATATTTTGAAGGGTCTGGGCAACCCCCAGCGCAGGTTTGCTTGCATCCATATTGCCGGCACCAACGGCAAGGGTTCCATTGCGGCAGGAATTGCCAGCATCCTGCAGCACGCCGGATACCGCACCGGTCTGTATACTTCCCCGCATCTGATCGATTTTAATGAAAGAATCTGCATTGAGGGTCGGCAGATAACCAACAAGGACGTCGTAGGAGCTTATAAAGCAGTTAAAAAAGTCCATAAAGGATCGCGGGAACCGACGTTTTTTGAATTTACGACAGCCATGGCGTTATACGAATTCGGCAGACAAAAGGTGGATTGGGCCATCATCGAAACCGGCATGGGTGGGCGTTTGGATGCAACCAATATCGTCAAACCAGCCGTGAGCATCATCACCAACATATCGCTGGAACACAAAATGTACCTGGGCAATACAATTGCGCAGATTGCGGCCGAAAAGGGTGGGATAATTAAAACAAGAATACCCGCGGTAACCGGCGCCCGCCAGCCTTCGGCATTGTCTGTGCTGAAATCGATTGCGGAAAAAAAATCAGCACCATTATATCGGCAGGGCCAAGATTTTCGCGTACGTTCCAATCCCAATGGCAGTTTTAATTATTACGGCCGGACAAACAATTGGAAAAATTTAACAACCAGCCTGATTGGCCCCCATCAAATAAACAACGCTGCTCTGGTGTTGGCTGCCTGTGAAATTTTGACCCGAAAAAACAAGCTAAAAATCACTGAAAACCATATACGCAAAGGCTTGCAACATACCATCTGGCCGGGGCGACTCGAGTTCGTTAACGCATCACCGCTGATCATTCTGGATGGTGCCCACAACCTGGCCGCTGCCCGGAATCTAGCCAATTATCTGCAAGCAAATCTGCGCAATCGTAGGCTAACGCTCGTAGCAGGGATCTTGGATGATAAACCTTACCAGGCCATGTTACGTCCCCTGATGAAGCAGTGTCACCGGATTATTGTTACCCGGCCAATTATTGATCGGGCTCTTGAACCCGAAATTCTATATGCAGAGGCTAAGCAACATGCTTCGGATGTGACCTGCATGCCGGATGTTGACCAGGCCGTCTCCCACGCCCTGGCAACGGCAGATCCGGACGATGTTATCTGCATTGCCGGATCACTCTATGTAGTCGGCGAGGCCAAACAGACCTTGTCACGCCTGTTGTAATGGTTGTTCAGCAGTCCGAGGACCGAAAAAATCAACATCGAACATCGAACGCCCAACATCCAACGTCGAATGCGGAAGCGCTTCGCTTTGTCCTTTATAGAAAAGATAGGATACCTTATTCGATGTTCAGCGTTGGATGTTCGATGTTGAGTGTTGGTTTTTCGATTTGAATTAGACATTTCAATTTAGGTTGACAACGCCGCCGCCTTTCATTAATTTGCCCCAATGCGCCCGTAGCTCAGTGGATAGAGCGTCAGCCTCCGGAGCTGAAAGCCGCTGGTTCAAATCCAGCCGGGCGTACCATAACGACATCAGATAGTTAGGCTTCAAAAGCAAATATATTATTTTTCCATTAATTAACCATCCCAAAACTATCCCCGACACGCCTGAGCTTAATAGGCATTAAGATGGTAAAAAAAATGTTGTGTTCATTTTAGGAGCCGGTGCAAGTGCGCCCCCTATATCTCCTTTGGGCAAAGCCTAAGCGGGTTTGTTTATACAACGGCTTAACATTCGAAATCATTCTACGATTAATGCATGAATAGGTCGATGACTTGGGTGCTCGGATTCTCAGAATTAACGCTATCGGTTTAACCGCAGCCTGTTTTAACGATGAAGATGTGATAAAAAATCAGGGAGGGCTCTAGATTGTGATGGGTATTCAAACAAACATGAATATGAACATGGGTAAATATCTTTCAGTCTTATCTTTGGTGCTTTTATCATCTGTAGCCATTATAATAGGCTTCTCTGGTTGTGCCGCAAAGCAAAAAAAAGAAATGCATACTGATGCCATACGAATTGACAAATACGAATTCAATGTGCCTGACGGCTATGAAAAAATATTTTCAAAAAAAGTGCCAAATGACGTTCAGGATTTGCTGGAAATCAGTAAGGAAGAATTTCCAAATGGATTTTATAGTAATAAGTCGGGTACGACCATACTACTCGGATATTACCCTGAGATAGTAGACACCTGGATCCCAACTTTTGAATTAAGAATCCGTATGCTGGATAGTCAGAATAAATACAACCTGTTTCGTGCGTATATACCTAAAGATAAAGAATATATAACCGGCGATTTTTCGGAAATAAAGAAAACAGATGACTATTTATTTGGTCAGGGCGTTTTATATATTGCTTTTATGAAAGTCGGTTTCAATTTTTATCTAAAAAGGGTCATGCAAGACGATTCGAATGAGGGACGACTCGTTGCCATCTCGCTCTTTAGAAGGTCAGAATCAGATTTAGCCGGAGCAGATGTCATCAGGATAATAGACTCGGCGATTGAGGTACCTTTATCGCGTAATGAGATTTTAAAATCTCCATGATGTGAAAGACACAGATAAGTGTATGAGGAAATAGGACATGCCGATTGAATTTACTGTCTATCCAAATGAGGGTTTCTATATTTCTAAATCCATCGGTGCCATTAATGATGCGGAAATGTTAGATGCCTACCGGCGTTTCTTCGCCTGTGACAAGTGGGTTCCGGGAATGAATGAACTGGCCGATATAAGTGAAACAGATGCCTCTCAAATCTCTGAAAGCGGCTTGAGGAACCTTGCCGGACAGATTGAAAGGTTTTTCCTGCAGCATAACATTTTTCCAAAAGTCGCGGTTTATGCGCCATTTGATCTGTCCTACGGATTGTCTAGGATGTATTCGGTCTTTGCCGAAGGGTTTGAAACTGTTGAAGTCTTCAGGGATCTATCTGAGGCCAAAGCATGGCTGGTCAATGCGAATGACAAAGGTGTCTAGAAGTGTTTTCGAAAGCTCAGATCACGCACGAGTACAAGTGCATGCGATCCACTCTTACTTAATCGTTCCGGTGGGTTGACGAAAAAACGCAGCATTCAGGAGCGTATGTGAGTATTTTGAGGAGAATAGTTGTTAAATGGGATTTGCTAACACCATGCAACCCATAATAGGTCATTAAGGGGACAATAGCCAAAAGCAAACTGGAAAATCAGGGCCGTCCATTGGATTATGGGTTATTTTTTGGGGAAACGTAAGATAGCAATTATCCAATGGACGTCCTTTTTTATTAAGGGGATCACCAGAACTCTGACGACGAAAAGCCACCCGACCTATGCTTTTATTTTTATTGACTTTCTGGTAAAAATGTTGATACCTGTCCAATTTGACAAGATGAGTGTTTGGCCTTGGCTGGCGGAACAATCTGATTCATTATTCCGGACGAATTTCAGTACCGATTGGCAAGATATGCTTACCCAAAATAAATATGATGCCATACTGGTGGCGGGCGAAAGCAAACACAGCTATAAGGTTCGCAACCAGTACAAGGCCTTGGTCAAAATTAACGAGCGCTATTGTATCCAATATGTTCTCGAGGCCCTCCAGCAAGTCCCGTCGGTTGATAATATATACGTCATCGGACCCCGCAAAAAGCTCGTGGCAGCCTTCCAGAAGGCCAATATCGACCTGGACCAGCCCAAAAGCATCACAATACTCGAGCAAAAATCCAACCTGTTGGAAAATGTCTGGCATGGTTTCCTGGCATCGTTGCCAGCCACAATCAACGATCAAACAGAGAAATTAGAGACATTTGCCGACAAGGCCGTATTGGTGTTACCCTGCGATTCGCCTTTGATCACGGCGCATGAAATTACGTATTTCATCGAGCAATCCAATTTGGAAAATTATGATTACATTCTGGGTCTGACACCCGAAGAAGCAATGAAATATTTTTATCCTGGAAAAGATCGGCCCGGGATTAAAATGGCCTATTTACATATGAAAGAAAGGAACTACCGCATTAACAACCTGCATATGGTACGGCCGGCAAGAGTGGGACATCGGGTCCATATCAATAAAATGTATGAGTATCGCTACCAAAAGCGACTTGTAAATATGTTGCTCTTGGCTCTCTATCTCCTACGCATCCAACCGTTAAGAAATTTCGGACTCATTTTTGGCATGCAGTTCTCGCTGATATCCGCCAAACTCGATCTGCCCGGGCTGACGGCTATTTTTAAACGCTGGGTCCCGCGCAAGGAGTTGGAAACGACCATCTCCCAGATCCTTAAATCCCGTTTTTCCAGCCTGGAAGTCCCCTACCCTGGTGCAGCATTAGACATTGACAATGACCAGTCCTATGAGATCTTAAAGAGCCAATTTAATCACTGGAAATCATACTTAAACAAACAAGTTTGAACCCCCTACGTCGCGAAGCTTGGATGCCTTAAACCAGCAATCAGCAGTAAGCCATAAGCAGCTCAGAGCTTGTGGCTTGTTACTTAGACCTTCCTTATTCCATTTCGCGTTCCAGTACTTCCATATCCAGAATGCTCTCATCGATCTGGGATTGACTGCCGGCTTCATGCAGCTGAATCAGACTTTGCCCGATTCTACGGCTGAAAAAATCCAATTCGCCTAAAGCAGACGGTGCCAAAGGGATCATGGTTTGCTCAGACAGGGAATCGGCATAGTCGATCAGCTTTTTCCCGAAAACGATATAAAAATTATAATTATACGGTTTAGGATCCGATGATTCGTCTGCCGACGCCAGCCAATCAGAAAGCGCCTGTATGGGGGCCACAAAAATCCCCCCCAATCGATCCAAAGCCTCTGCGGCTTCGGCTTGATAGACACCGGCACCTAGGGTGCTCAAAGACTGCTGCAGGGCATCGGCAATAGCCGATTCTCTGGCAAATGGCTCCAAATTCAATTTTAAGTTGAACAACTCGTAAGAGGGGTCTTCTTGGATTTGTTGCTTCCGATAATTAACCTCATCATGAAACAGGCGCACATCCCGAATCAGTCGTCTATGTAGATGCAATGAATTCTCAATTTCAAGAAACAAATCCCGACTTTCGGCATCGATAAAATCCAGGTACTCACTCTCGACAATAACGGGTTCTAACGTTTCCGCTAAAATGGACTGATATTGGTTTTGTTGATAGGCGTCCCAACGCTCTTTTTCAGCCTGCAAAGCGTGATAGATCTGGCGAATTAGCATGGTTTCTGCGGACAAGTCTTTGGGCGAGCCTCTCAGATTGGATGTCCCTTGCACATTCTCCTCGGGTCTTTCCTGTTCCAGGATTGAAAATCGAAATGTACGGCCCACCAACGCTTTTTTCAAATGACGATTCTGTTGAGCCAGCTGGGATATTTGGTTTTCTAACTCACTGATTTTTGTATCGAGCCTGGTATTTTCGGCCAGCAAATCGGATTGAATTCGGCGGCACCTGTCTCCCAGAAGCCCCCCTTCACGAAACATCATAGTCAGGACGCCAGCCACACCGATTATTATGGCTGCCCATAAAATCATCACGGTAAAGGATTTTGACATAGGGGTGCCTCTCAATATAAGTAAGGATCCAAGGATCCGAGGGGTCAAGGATCCAAACGAATGATCCGCTTTAAAATGCTGCGATTAATCAGAAGATGACCCCATTTAGGACCATAATTTATAGCTGTATATATAGGGACAGTACTTTAGAGATGCTTTTTTGTATATCTTACCTATTGACTTCGGGTCAAGCCCACGCCGCAATGACACTCCCAATAGTAACAATTCATTATCTATACTTTGCCATGTTGTTTATGCAACTATGAGGCAGACTGTCTGGTGGACAGGCCCCACGGATTGTGTTAGGGAACTCCCGCACACTTTACGTGTGCTATATTATATTGCAATTCAGGCTTCACCTGGAATCTAAATTAGTATCAGATTACACTAAGTAGATCAGATTACGCTAAGTAGATCAGATCGCCCTGATTAAAAAGGATATACCTTTGTTGAAATCGACCTATTGCCTGTTGCCCTGCATTATTATATTTATGGTTCTGTCGCCTCCTTTGTCTGCTGATGATCAGCCCGTGGTTGAACGGTCCCCGACAGCAAAGTCCCAATCTGATTCAGTCGATCAAATTGCCGAAGCCGATTCCCCTGAAAAAACAAAGGATATCGGCATTGCCCCCATACCCATTATTTTTTATACCCCCGAAACAAGTCTGGCCTTTGGCGGTGGAGTTGTATTCACATTTCGTGACCCGGATCAGCCTAATGACAAGCGACCCGATAATCTGCAGCTGATTGCAGCCTATACCCTCAAAAATCAAATTTTCTTGAGCCTGTCACCTGAAATTCATTTTAATGAAAAGGACGGTAAGCTTTATGTTCAAACGAGTTATGCTGACTGGCCCACCAGTTTTTTTGGTATCGGCAATGAAGCCGACATCAACACTGATGATATTGATGGTCTGGAAGAAGTCTATTCTCACAGGTCATTTATGATCCAACCTTGGATTGCACATAAAGTTTTTTCCAAGTTTAGCCTGGGGGCAACTCTGGATTTCAAACGATCTGATATTTCCGATACTGAAGATGATGGTTTGCTTGAACAGGGGAAGATCACCGGTTCGGACGGCGGCATACGTTCCGGTTTAGGGCCTGCCCTTATCTGGGATTCGCGTGATTCGCTCTTTTTCCCAACCCGAGGAAGCTGGCACAAAATCTGGTCCTGGCATTATCGCGACCAGTTGGGCAGCGACTTTGACTATAATCTTTATGGGGCGGATTTCAGAACCTATCACAGTCTTAGGCCCGGACACATTGTCGCCTGGCATTTAGCAGGGATTTCAACCGATGGTGAAGTCCCTTTTGACGAGTTGCCGACCACACCATTGCGGGGCCTGTATGAAGGGCTTTTTATCGACAACAATATGCTCACACTGGAAGTGGAGTATCGTTTTCCATTGAGAGGACGATGGTCGGGTGCAACCTTTGCCGGGGTGGGTGATGTATTTGATGACACCCAGGATCTTGAGCTCGACAATCTGAAGTACGCTGCCGGTGGCGGGTTCCGGTATGCGATCGATGAAAAAGAGAAAATCAACTTGCGAGTGGATATTGGGGTTAGTCGTTATGGGATTTTTCCCTACGTTCTTTTCCAGGAATCCTTCTAAAAAACCGCTGGGAGTACTGTAATGTTGCAAGGCAAGTGTCACAAATATAGTTTAATCTTGAGTTTGGCCGTGATCATGCTGCTAAGCTATTCCCCAGCGGTTTTGTCGCTGCAATTGATATTGCCCGAAACTGCCTACCAGGGGGATTTGATCGTGGGTCGCACCGATCCCGGTGCAGAACTTCGCACCAAGGACAGTCTCCTGGTGGTGGGACCCCGGGGTTATTTTGTTCTACCGGTTTCACGAAATCAAAAAAAAGACATTCGATTTACGGTACGTCATCACAACCAAACCCGCAGCCAGGTTGTTCGCATTTGGGCCTTTCCGTGGCGCACCCAGAGGATCAAGGGCCTGTTAAACAAATATGTTACGCCCACACCAGAGCAGCAGCAACGCGTTGTCAACGACATCCAAAAGGTACGCCATATACGCAAAAATTCCGCATATCCCGTACCCTTATTCCTGAAAAATCAATTCAATATACCGCTCAATGGCCCTGTAACAAGCCCCTTTGGCTTAAACCGCATACTCAACGGCAAACCGAAGCAGTTTCATTCGGGTGTTGATTTGAGCGCTCCCCGCGGCCATCCTGTTAAAAGCTCGGCTGATGGCATCGTTCGAATGGCTGATCCCAACATGTTTTTGATGGGAAAAACTCTCATCCTTGATCATGGTCTTGGGGTTACGTCAATTTATATGCATTTAGATAAAATACTCGTTTCCGTTGGCGATTTGGTCCGCCAGGGACAAACAGTCGGGCACGTGGGCCAGACCGGTCGGGTAACCGGGGCTCATCTCCACTGGGGTGTCAATGTTGGTTTAACGCCGATCGATCCCATGCGTCTGCTTGATCGTTCTTTTCCCTGAATCCACCCCATGGTCATCATCTGGAGCCCATTTTCTTTTGGACACGTATCCATCCGGCGTGCTATATTATAAAGAAATCAATACCTGATGATACGCTAGTTCATCAATCAAGCCGACAATTCTCTCGTATGAGGATTCGAGGGTTCAAGGATTCGAGGATTCAAGGGGGGTTAAAAGCTTTCTGCTAATTTACCGGAAAACAGCACTTGACCCCTTGACCCCTCGGACCCTTGAACCCTACTTTCTAAAATCGAAAAGCTTCACAGTTAGACATGACACAAAATTATCCTATTAATTTAGATCTATAAAATATATGCCTGTATACGAGTACGAACATACCAAGTCATCCTGCTCCCTCGGCCGTATTTTTGAAGTCGTTCAATCGCTTAACGACGCCAAACTGCTTTCGTGCCCCCAATGCCATCAACCGATAAATAAGCTCATATCCAAGGTCGGTATCGCCGTCCCGAAATCCAATGGCGAACTCCGCGACATGGGATTCACAAAACTAGTCAGGCGTGAAGATGGTGTCTATGAGAATGTTACCGCCAGAGATGGGGAAAGCAAATACATGCGCCGCGGTGAGGCCGATACGATACCCGATGTTTCCAAGATTGTCAGCGACTAACAGGTTGTTAGGTGTTTAGACTAATAGGCTATTAGCTGCTAACGGCCTAATAGTCCATTGTTCTTGAATTTATTTTTTTTATACTCCTTTGGAGAAGAACCTCCTATATAACTGCCTGAAATACGGCTTTCATAAAAACATGTAAGGAGAATCAAATGACTGAGTGGCAACATCAAGCCGAAGCTGTTGCTGAACTCATTGCGACTGCCCAGCGGGTATTAATCTTTACTGGAGCCGGGATCAGTACTGAATCCGGAATTCCCGATTTCAGGGGGCCGGACGGCATTTGGCAGAAATATGATCCCGACGATTTTACCATCCAAAAATTCCTGGCCGACGAGGAAGTTCGTAAACGGCAATGGCAAATGCTTTCAAGTGGGGATCTGGCCATGTTAAAGGCTCAGCCCAATGCCGCCCACTATGCCATCACCGAGCTAAACGCCCTTGGCAAGCTTTATGGCGTGGTCACTCAGAACGTGGACGGCTTACATCAAAAAGCCGGTGTTCCCGAGGATATGGTTTTTCAATTACACGGAAACCTGAGTCGAGCCGTTTGTTTGGGCTGTGGCCGTCGTTATCCCATGGAAACGGTTGCCGGCTGGCTTAACCAGGGCATGACGGATCCCGCCTGCCATTTATGTATGGGCATGTTAAAGCCCGATGCCGTTTTATTCGGTGAGCAGTTGCCGTCCAAAGTGCTTCTGGAATCTGAGCGTCGATCCAGAACATGCGATGTCTGTATTGTTATGGGCTCCACCTTATCCGTCTTTCCCGCCAATTTGATCCCGCAATATGCCAGACAAGCCGGGGCCACATTAGTAATCATTAATTTAGGTCCCACTGAAATGGATCAAATGGCCCATATTCGCATCGAAGGCAAAGCTGGCGAAGTCGCAACGCTGATCATTCAACATGTCAAATCCAGACTGGAGGAAAATCATGATTGAACGCAGGCAACATACGCGAACGGCCATCCAGTGTCATGTTAGTTTCGAAAGTGCCGATGCCCACGAGAAGATCGTGAAACAGGATGTTGGCCAGGTTATCAATGTTAGTGATAAGGGACTGTTATTGGAAAGCGGCGGCCCAATTTACGCCGCCACCGTGCGGGTGATCGTACCGACACCGGACCGGGAACCCCTCCGGGTAAGCGGTGATGTTGTTTATTCGATACCGAGGCCACCGGATCACTATCATACCGGCATTGTGTTTCACAGTTCCGGCCAAGATTCTGATAAATTGGTCAAATACCTTCTGAGTGCCGGCATATCTGATGCCTCCGATTAATATCAATCGATTCTAAATCGCTATCGAAATCGCTATCGGGATCGGGATCGAATTCAGTATATCCGTATTTCCCGAACCCTTCCTTTACGTTATTAGCCCTGCCGCCCAATCGACTAAGCCTTGTAGCAATGCGGTCCAATTCAACTTTGCGCTGCCGGCTTTTTGCATTTATCAACCCATGTTACATAACCGATTGAAAGGCGATAAACGTCTAGCTTTTCATGTCCTAATACCATCTCGATCCCGATCCCGATTGCGATATGGCATACACCATCAGCATTGCTACAATAAATCGGGAGATGATCCAATTTTATTAAAGGCAAACACCTAACAGTCTAACAGTCTTCAGCCTACTACCCTAAAATACTTCAAATCCGCGCTCACCATGAACCGCCTGATCAAGGCCCTGTATTTCCGTATCCGCGTCCACACGCAGCCCTTTGGTGACCAGTCGGGTGATTCTGATGACAATCAGGGTTGCGATGGCTGAATAAACTGCGGTGCCTGCAATAGACACGATTTGAATCCAAAGCTGTTTAGGATTACCGTAAAATAGGCCCCGGGCACCTTCGGTTATAGCCGGATTGGCAAATAAACCCGTAGCCAGGGCGCCCCAGATGCCGCATATGCCGTGAACGCCAAAAGCATCCAGAGAATCATCATATCCCATGCGGCTTTTCAAGGCGGCGATGCTGTAAAAGCCGATTATGCCGGCAACCAGACCGATTATAAGAGAAGCCTGCAGGGTTACAAAACCGGCTGCCGGTGTAATCGCCACCAGCCCGGCCACAGCCCCGGAAGCGATACCCAGAACTGTCGGTTTTCGTGTGACGGCCCATTCAGTGAACATCCAGGCCAAGGCCGAAATGGAAGCGGATGTATTGGTGACTAGGAAGGCAGATCCGGCCACACCGTCTGCGGCCAATTCGCTGCCCGCATTAAATCCGAACCAGCCAAACCATAAAAGGGCCGCCCCCAGGCTCGTTAAGGTGATGCTGGAAGGAAACATGGCGTCCTTGCCGTAGCCAATCCGTTTGCCAACCACAATGGCTAAAACAAGGCCCGCAACTCCTGCGTTTATATGTACTACCGTCCCACCGGCAAAATCGAGTGCACCCATGCTGCCCATCCATCCACCGCCCCAAGCCCAATGAGCAATCGGGGCATAAACCACCGTCAACCATAGGACCGTGAATACGATCCAGGCCGAGAATTTCATTCTATCCACGATGGCTCCCAGAACAAGTGCAACTGTAATGCCCGCAAATGTCATCTGAAACAGCGCAAATACATACGTCGGGATTGAACCGGATAAGGAGCCAACCGTGATTCCCCCGAGAAAAAAATGGTCCAATCCACCGACAATGCCGAATTTGGAAGGACCAAATGCCAGGGAATAACCCCACATCATCCAAACCACGCTGGCCAGGCAATAGGATACGAAAGTCATAGCTAAAGTATTCAAAAGATTTTTATAACGGGACATTCCGCCATAAAAAAGAGCCAAACCGGCGGGTGTCATCATCATCACCAGGGCCGTGGCAACAATCAGCCAAGCCGTATCGCCCGTATCTAACTCGCCGTCGCTTGCATACACCGGGGATGATAGAATTGCCCACAGGATCAGTAGTCCAAAAACAATACACGATTTTTTCAAAATGGAACCTCCTATTTGGGTATTAAGTCAACGATCACCGACCTTGTCGGTGGCTTATGATCAGCGTTAGAGTAACTGTCACAAATATGTTCCGAAATAAAAGCCAGAGTGTAAGCGGTACAGGTAATTTTTTTGACAATAGCTATAATCCGGATTGGTCGTATTGTGAGTAGGCAGAGCAAGGCCTATGCCATACTGGGATGTAAGCGGAGGAGTCGGAATTTAATGCATTGAATACATTGTTATTATTTTGAGATTACGTATTTGAGGGACTTGAGGGGTGCCATATTAAACAAACATTTTATTACAATTATGGAATATTTTTATGTAATATTTACAATTTTGAACTTTTAATCCCGAGCTATCGAGGGTCTGTGTGGCTGGATTGTGCCGAGGTAGATGGCAACGAGGGCCGGCACACCACCCAACCAATTGACCGTGGAAGTTGTGCGATGAAAAAAGCCGCAGACCGTTGGCAGCAGTGCGTTTTTATATCTCCAAAATCTGATTTCCCGCCGCAGTAGGCATTCCACCAGTAAAAATATCCCGCCGAAACAAACGCGATAGAATGCAGAAACGGTTGACGCCACATGACCGATCTTGACCTACACACCGGAAAAACTAATAAGGAGTCAGAAGACAGAAGTCAGAATTCAGGAGATCGTATCGGGTTATGCGTTGCGAGATTCGTCTTAAGTGAATGTGTTTGTGTATCGCGATCTAGCGTTGTGTGATTTCTTTAAGCACAAGCAGACGGCAGCATCTAAACAATTCTGCATCCTAACCTTCAAACACCATCCTCTTGAAAAAGGGGATCCGGGATCAACACTTTACTCACAGCTGTCAGCCTTTGCTGAGTTCTGACTCCTGAATTCTGACTCCTGTCTTCTGAATTCTGTCTCCTGGCTCCTGGCTCCTGGGTCATGGCAAAAAAATGCCCGACAAAAGCATGCTTTAAATCACAAGTTCTGCCGGGCAATACAGATCTATTAGCCGTTTTTCTGCTCAAACGATTTCATGAAATCACACAATGTTTGAACTGCTTCCAAACTGGTGGGGTTATAGATGGAAGCCCGGCACCCGCCCACTGAGCGGTGGCCCTTTAAGCCACCCAATTGATGCTCGAGCGCTTCGGCGACGAATTGTGCTTCCAAATCTTCGGTTGGCAGGCGGAAGGTTACGTTCATAAGCGAACGACTGTCAGCGGCTGCGGTGCCTTTATAAAATTCGCTGGCGTCTATGGTTTCGTACAGCAGTGCCGCCTTTTGCTGGTTGAGAGACGTCATTTTTTCGAGACCGCCGATTTCCTCTTCGATCCATTTTAAAACCAACTGCACGGTATATACGGCAAAACACGGCGGGGTATTGAACATGGAATTTTTGGCGGCAAATGTCGTATATCGCAGCATGGTGGGTATATCCGTGGGAACCCTTTCAAGAAAATCATCACGTACGACCACCACACAGACACCGGCCGGACCCATATTTTTCTGCGCCCCGGCATAAAACATGCCGAATCGTCCGGCATCGATTGGACGGCTCAAAATATCCGAAGACATATCGGCTATCAACGGTACGTTGCCCGTATCCGGGAACTGGGCCCATTGAGTTCCCTTGATGGTGTTATTGGTTGTTATGTGAGTAAAGACCGCCTCCGGGTTAAAACTGATATCCCTGGGAATATAGGAAAAATTTTGGTCTTCCGAAGAGGCTGCCACGCGTATGGTTTTGTCTTGAATCTCAGCTTCCTTAATGGCCTTGGTGGACCAGGTGCCGGTGTTGACATAATCGGCGGTATCACCGTCTGCGAGGAAATTCATGGGTATCATACAGAATTGCATGCTGGCGCCACCCTGCAAAAAAAGCACTTGAAATTGATCATTCAGGTTCAACAGGCGCTTCATCCGGGCGACGGCATCATTGATGACATCGTCAAACCACGGGGAGCGGTGGCTTACTTCGGTAATCGACATACCCGAGCCTTTAAAATCTACGAAAGAGGCCTGAATCTCTTCCAGCACACTGAGCGGCAGGGCCGCAGGCCCCGCATTGAAATTACATATTCTGTTTGCCATTTTCTTTCCTCCGATGCATTAGAAACAAGTGGTCGACTTTAAAATTTGTAATGTCTGCCTTAAAACGGATACAATGCCAAGTCAACTCAATTATCTTACTTTAATAATTGTTTAACGAAATTGGTGAATCGGTATCGCTATCGGGTTCGGGATCGAAAAAAGTTCAACCGATACCGATTCCGATTCCGATAGCGATCCCGATGGTAATAGCCAATTGAAGCTGTAAGCTATCAACCCCAAGCAATGAGCAGTTTAGGACTCACAGCCGTCTTATGGTGTCCGATAACCTCACAACACGTTTGTCTTCCCCGTGAAAAAGGGGATCCAGAAATAGCTTTGAGCTGATAGCTGACAGCGTTACCTGGATTCCCTATTTCGAGGGAATGACGGCAGGCGTAAGCATCAAAATGTTAGATAGGATTGCGGGTCTCACTGCTTGTGATGGTTTTTGGGTGATCTGGGTGATATCGGTTAAAAGCTGTAAGTCATCAGGCATTAGCAGCTTAGGGCTCATATCTTATTGCTCATAGCTGCCAGCTCATTGCAGCGTCCCAGCATCCCAGCATTCCAGCATTCCGGCCTTTGTTAAGGTATTGACAAAAGCGACCTAGTGCGCAATCTTTTTCAAGCAAGAAAGGAAAATACATGAAAATACACATCTATCCGTCTAAAACGGCCGAAAAAAAACTCCAAACCATAGAAAATCGAACCATTGATTTTCGCAAGAAGGATGTCACCGCCGTCAACCGTATCCTCCAAAGCGTAAAAAAAGAAGGGGATGCCGCCCTGGTCGATTACACCCGTCAGTTCGATTCCAAGCGCGTGACACAGGAGTCGCTGCGGGTAAGCCCACAGGAATTTGATGCCGCCAAAAAACTGGTGGATCCTGCTTTTATCCGCTCCCTTAATCGGGCCGCCAGACAGATTCGGTCATACCATCAAAGGCAAGTGCAGCAGTCATGGATCAGCACCGAAAGGGATGGCGTGCTGCTGGGACAGTTGATTCACCCGGTGGATACGGCCGGCGTTTACGTGCCTGGCGGGCAGGAAGGCAAGACGCCGCTGGTTTCAACGGTGCTCATGTGTGCAATTCCGGCCGCATTGGCGGGTGTGAGCCGCATATGCATGCTGACACCGCCCATGAAAAACGGTGGGGTTAGCCCACATCTTTTAATGGCGGCCAAAAAAGCCGGTGTGCACGAAATCTACAAGGCCGGTAGTGCCTGGGCCATTGCAGCCATGGCCTATGGTACCCGGACGATTCCCAAAGCCGATGTCATCGTTGGCCCTGGCAATATCTATGTAACCCTCGCCAAAAAACTTGTTTCCGGTGATGTGGGTATCGATATGCTCGCAGGCCCCAGTGAGATCCTGATACTGGCTGATGGGAGCGCCCAACCGGATTATATTGCTGCAGACTTACTTTCCCAGGCCGAGCACGATGTGCTGGCCTCGGCCATCCTGGTTACAACTTCGACTCAAGTGGCGAAACAGGTAAAAACAGCCCTGGCCGAACAGTTGGATAAATTGCCCCGGAAGAACATCGCCGCCGAATCGCTGGCCAAATACGGTGCCATCCTGCAGGTAGCCGATATACCCGCGGCCATCAGGCTGGCCAATCGAATCGCTCCCGAGCATTTGGAACTCCAGGTTAGGGACCCTTTCAACTTCATCGGCCAGATCCGGCACGCCGGCGCGATCTTCATCGGCAGCCACACGCCCGAACCCGTGGGCGATTACATGGCAGGCCCTAACCATGTGCTGCCCACGGCCGGAACGGCACGCTATGCGTCTGCTCTCTCAGTCAATCATTTTACCAAGCTTACCAGCCTGATACACTATGGGGAAGATGCATTTAAAAAAGAGGCGGCCGACATTATGCAATTGGCCAAAGTGGAGGGGCTCGACGCCCACGTGCGGTCGGTGGCAATTAGGCTGAAAGACCGTTAGGCTGTTAGACTATAAGGCGCCAATTGCTTAGTGCAAATAGCCTATCAAAACCTACCACTAAAAACGTAAAAACGATCATTGCTGGTATACTTTAGGTTATAGGCAGTTGAAAGCTATGGGTCTGCTGAAGGGAAATTATAATGAAGGTGCCCATCCAGAAATGAGAAAATTTGTTCGAGTTCAAAGAAAGCGAAAATTGCAACCGCAGGCATACATGCCTGTATTTTGAGGATTACAATTTGAGCCTGACACCGAAATCGGGCAAATTAGCCATTTCTGGATGGGCACATGTTAAACAGCAACGATGGCAATCCGGTAGCACCTGAAACACCGCTTAGCCTCTTTAATGGCTTCGGGGATGGTAAAACCCTGTTCGACCTCATCAAAGGTGGTTTTACGTACATCAGGTGCCAGCATATCTAAATGCTTGCGCTTTTCTTTGCCCAAATCACCCAGATCTTCTTCCTTGTCGTAAACCTTTACATCCTTGAAGTAATTATGGAAGCAGTCCGAGGCTTTGTAATCCAGCGGCAATCCGTTGATCATACGGTCGATGCTCTCGGCGGCCTTGCGCCCGCCGGCACAGGCGGTGATCAGGGCATCCGGGCCGGTTTCACAGTCCCCGGCCGAAAATATTTTCGGCCGCGACGTCTGCTTGGTGATATCATCCACGATGAGGGTCATCCAGGCGGTGGTTTCGATACCGTCTACACCCTCCAATAAGGACAGGTCAACGCGCTGGCCAATGGCCGGGACCACGGTGTCGCAGTCAAAGGTGAATTCTGACCCTTCAATGGGAACCGGCCGGCGGCGACCGCTGGCGTCCGGTTTTCCCAACTTCATACGAATACACTCAAGGCCCGTTACAACCCCATCTTCCTCGAGGATGCGCACCGGGGTCGTTAAAAAGTGAAACTGGACCTCTTCTTCTTCAGCATCCACTATCTCCACTTCATCTGCCGGCATTTCATTGCGGGTCCGGCGATAGACCAGGTTGACATCTTCTTTGTCGATCCGGAAAGAGCTGCGCACGCAGTCTATGGCTACGTTGCCGCCGCCGATCACCACCACCCGCTTGCCTTCGGGATAGGGATCGCGTCCTTCATTGATATCCAGCAGGTATTTGACCCCCGGGATAAAACCCTTGTAGCCCTTGTCCTCGCCTTCCACCCGCATGGGGCTGCTGTTCTGGGCGCCGATACCCACGAAAACCGCATCGAAATTTTCTTCCAGCTGGGTCAGCGTTATGTCTTTGCCGATGGAGGTGTTGTATTTAATTTCAACTCCCAGCTTTTGTATCTCTTCCACCTCGCCGCGCAAAATGTGCCGCGGCAGACGGTAGTCGGGAATCCCCACGGCCGACATGCCGCCGGGCTCTGATAATTGTTCATAAACAGTTACAGCATGCCCCATAAGCGCCAAATGAAAGGCACAGGTAACGCCGGCTGGTCCGGCGCCGACGATGGCAACCTTGCCTGTTTTCTCGGAAGGTTTGATCTCATATTCCGGCTGCTTTTGATGACACAACTCCTCATCGGCCACAAAGCGCTTCAGATATTTGATGGATACCGGATCGTCCAGATTAGCCCGCCGGCAGTGCTCTTCGCACGGGCGCACGCAAACACGCCCGACGATACCGGGTATGGGCAGACGTGTGCGGATGATGTCCAGGGCGTCCTGAAAACGGCCCTCCTTGATGGATTCCACATACCGCGGAATATCCAGGTGAATCGGACAGGCTTCCATGCAGGGTGCGGTAACGTTGACCTCATACTGCCCCGCTTCCAGAGGCACCTTGTCTTGAACCGCCTCGGCAAACTGCTCCGGAAAATGATCCAGGGCTTTCAGGATAGGCAGAGGGCCGGTCTTTCCGACTCCGCATTTGGCAGTTTGGGTGACCGTCTGGGCCACTTCCCGCAGGTAGGTGATGTCGGACGGCTGCCCCTGTCCGCTGCAAAGGGTCTTGAGGACCTTGGCCATCACGGTGGTGCCGCTCTGGCAGGGGATGCACTTGCCGCAGGACTGGTCTCGCACGGCTTCCATGTAGGCGCGGCACAGATCCACCACCTGAACATCTTCTGAATGCAGCACAAATCCGTCCCAGCCCATGAAGGCCTTAATGGGCTGGTCTGCCTTCAATTTCTCGGGCCACCCGGTCATTTGGCGTTCAGCCGCTTCGGCCTGGGAACCACCCCGGTTATCGATCACATCCTCCGCCCAGGTACTGAAAAGTATGTCACCCATTACGTATCACCTATCGTTTATTATTAAACAGTTAGCTTTAAGCGTATAGCTTTAAGCAGTTGGCATTTTACTATTTGTTCATTTATATTTCATCAAAGGCGTATAAAATTAAATTTTTGCAATAATGTCAACATTTGAATTTAAGCTGCTGTCGAGGATGTTGGAACCATCCAGCATAGATTAAGAATAGAAAGCATCTCAAAAAGAGGACTTTGGTTCAAGATCAAGGCGGGTTTATGTTTTAATCCGCAGGAATACTGTAGTATTTTGAGGTGTTAAAACAAAAGCCCAACACCGATAATGGGCCAAAAGACCTTTTTGAGGTGGTTTCTAATGTTTGAAGGAACGTTGTCCGGTATATACCATGGTAACGTCGGCTTCGTTGCAGGCCTCAATCGACTGATAATCATTGGCGGATCCGCCTGGCTGGATAATGGCACGAATGCCTTCACGTATGCCCACATCAACACCGTCACGAAACGGAAAAAACGCATCACTGACCATGGCAGCCCCAATCAGCCCCCCCTTCTCTTCAGAAACCTGTTGGTCAATTTGGGCAAGTATATCTGGATCCTTCATTTCATTATAGGGGATCTTGTGATTTTCAAAACAATATCGATCAGCTAGTTTGCGATATGCCTTGTCCCGGGCGATCTCGGCAACCCCCACCCGGTCCTGCTCACCGGTTCCAATGCCCACCGTAACCCGGTCCTTGACATAGATCACGGAGTTGGACGTAATGCCGGATTCCACCAGCCACCCGAACAGCAGATCCTTATACTCGGCATCTGTCGGCATGCGGTTGATGGTGTAGTCTGTATCCTTGTAGGTACACGCCGCCGGCTTGAGATCGTCCTTGGTGCGGGCTTCCGGCACGAATGACCACTGTGCCACGATGCCGCCGTCGATGAGACTCTTGAACTCCACACAGCGCTGTCCGATGAAATTTTGGAGCCGGTTGATGTTGTCGATGCGGATGACCCTCAGATTCCTTTTCTTGGCAAAAATGTCCATAACCCCGGGCTCGAAATCCGGTGCCACCACCACTTCAGAATATTGACTGGAAATAGCTTCCGCCGTTGCCTTGTCCACGGGGCGATTGAGGGCGATGCATCCTCCGAATGCAGCCACCCGATCAGCCATGTTGGCATTGATATAGGCATCACAAAGTGAGCCGGCCTGGGCGACCCCGCAAGGATTGTTATGCTTCACGATGACAACCGTGGGATCCTCCGAGAAATATCTGAGTATGTTAAGCGAATTGTCGGCATCCGTCAGGTTGGTTTTGCCTGGATGCTTGCCGGATTGCAACAGCTCCACGTCCGAAGCCAGGAATTGTCCCGGCTGAATCG
The DNA here is from genome assembly GCA_964452555.1 of uncultured Desulfobacterales bacterium. Taxonomy (GTDB): domain Bacteria; phylum Desulfobacterota; class Desulfobacteria; order Desulfobacterales; family B30-G6; genus B30-G6. The sequence goes on along the minus strand of CAYVMI010000011.1, from coordinate 3,761 downwards.
TCTGGGTCTCACCCAAGACAAGGTTGCCGTTCACCAGCCGGTAGAGCGCTGCTTCCTGGCCTGGATTCTCCCCGTATCGCAACCCTTTTTGGACTTCGTCCACAACCCAGGTCACCTTCTCATAAAACAGTGTTTGGCGATGGTCTTTTTCAACAAAGCTAACCTCCATGTTGGCAGGAAAACTATCGGCGACGATGGTACTGTACATTTTTTTCAGATCATCAGGCATTTTTTTCTCCTCGTATTACCAGCCATCAGGTTAGATATATTTTAGTTCCCTCCCCTGAGCCCGGAAAAATGATATGAGACTGTAGGCTGAAGCCTATTAGGCTTTTAGGCGCTTACAGCCTAAAGTTTATAGCATCCCCGCACGTCATCCAGATTTCTGGCGGCTAGAAAATCAGCGATGGTGCGATCATACACGGCGGTATGCGCAAAGGCTTTTTGGGCCAGTTGAAAACGCAGTCCCAGGGAAATGCTGCCATTACTTTGCTGCATCTCAGCCACAATCTGGTCATAGTCCATGGGATCCACCACCGAAGCAACCCGGATGAAGTTTTTGGCCGAAGCGCGGATCATACAAGGCCCGCCAATATCGATATTTCCGCGAGCTTTTTCGGTTGTGACGTCTGATTGGGCAATGGTCTCCTTGAATGGATACAGGTTCACCACGACCATATCGATGGGGACAGCCTGGGTTCGAGCCAAATCCCCTTGATGGGCTTGGTTATACGTCTCTGTCAACAGCCCCAGATAGATCTTAAAATCAAGCGTTTTGACCAGCCCGCCCTGTGTCTCCGGCTGACCCGTATATTCAGAGACCTGTTGCAAATGGGTCGATGCCTCGGCGCCCAATATATCCTGAAGCCGCGCATACGTTCCCCCTGTGGAGAAAAAACGGATCTCTGGATTGATGGCAAGCAACCCAGGAACCAATGTATCCAGACCCTGTTTATCGGATACGCTCAATAAGACATGATTTATTTTAACGGATTCATCAATCTTTTCAACGACATTGATTCCCATGACTGTGTTTACCTCCCCTTGGCTTGGTTTATTGGATTTATTGGGTTTATTGGGCTTACTGGGTTTTTCCAATCGCTATCGGGATCGCTATCGGGATCGCTATCGATTTTTCTGCTTTCAATCCCGATCCCGATAGCGATAGCGATTTGATTTTCAACGGTTTCCTTCTAACCCTAAAATGCTGCGCACAAAACTCGTAACTCGATACTTGATACTGGATGCTGGATTCTGGATTCTGGCTTCTGAATTCTGACTCCTGATACTTGATGCATGATACCCGGAACTCGAATCCCGCAACACGAAACACAAAATACAAAACACGCAACCCTATCCCCCTCCAACCCTCTAACCCTAATTTACAGCTCTCCGGCATGCTCTGCTAAAAACCGGTCAAAAAATGCGCACATATAAGCATGCCGATCGGCAGCCAGACGTTTGCCCTCGGCAGTCAATATACGTTCGTGAATTTTTGACAATTTAACCCGAAACTCACGATAGCCGGTATCTTCTTCCGAATAGGGGTGGGTATTTTCAATATTTAAATGGGAATTATGCAATCGAGCGCCAACTTCACCTGCAAACTGAAAAGCACGTGCAATACCCACAGCACCGATGGCATCCAGTTTGTCGGCGTCAAAAAGGACCTGCGCTTCTATGGTACCGGGTGGCGTTTGGCCGCGAAATCGGTGCGAACGAATACAATGCAAAATATTTTCTTTTTGGTGATTCGATATGTCAAGTGATTCAATCAAAGGCGCTGCCAATTCCGCCCCTTTTTCGGCGTGGCAAATACGGCCATTACTGGAATCCTGATAACAGCGGCCGATATCGTGCAGGCAGGCAGCAATCAAGACAACATCCAGATCCGCACCTTCCTTGACCCCGATGCGCTCACAAAGTTGAAAAACCCTCAAAGTATGCTCCCAACTGTGGCTGCCCTTGGCCTCCGCAAACATTTTTTCCGCAATTTCTTTTATGTGTTCCAATGGGGATTGTTGTGCTACAGCCCGGATTGTGTTGGTTGCCACCGAAGCCAACTCCCTAACTCTTTATATTTATTATAAATTAATTAGAATAGGGTCCGGCACGAATGCCGGACGGATAAAACAGGCGTGAACCTGAAACTGGTGCCCCGATATCTATCAACCCCAACGATTTTTTGTCAAGATACTAGCATCGTTTTAAGGATCAAATCTTTGCCTTGCATTCTTGATCCCCTGGTTATCGAACTGCCTATCAAGACCAGAGCGAATGCGAATCCACATTCGGCCTTGGATGTTGGGTGTTCAATGTTCCATGATAAGCATCAACACTCCACATTACTCCACAATTCATTTTTTATAGATTATCTTTTTAACTTTCGTAAATTATTATAAATAATTTGATAATCTTTTTATTTTTTTCTTGACTTTTTATCAATTATGTACTTTTATGCTCTCAAAGTGGATAAATGTGGATATTAATAGGTGAGACATGTTCCGTGGCAGTTCCTTCCATACCATCGACCCCAAAGGACGCATCATCATCCCCAAGCGTTTCCGGGATGTAATCTGCGGCCAAGACGGCGACCAGTTGATGGTCTCGCGGATGGACCGCAGCCTGGTGGCGTATACTTTGAAAGAATGGGAAAAAATAGAGTCACGCATTCTTTCCCTGGCCGAAAAAAATGACACCATGCGGCGATTCAGACGCGTTTTCGTTGGCGGTGCTTTTGCCTGTGCCTGGGATAAACAGGAACGGATTCTTGTTCCCCCTACACTGCGCGAATATGCGCGCTTGGATAAGGAGATCGTTTTGGTGGGTGTATTGGATCATTTTGAAATATGGTCCCGCGAAAATTGGGACAAGGAAAATATCACCATGGAAAGAGACATGAAAAAAGAGGAGGTTCGCAACGAAATAGCCAGATTAGGAATTTGATCTTATGCCCTTTCGCCATGTCCCTGTAATGGTTTCTGAAGTTATTGCCCACCTAAACTGCCAACCAGGCCTCACCTACCTGGACGGCACTCTCGGCGGTTGCGGGCATGCCATGGCAATCTTTGAAAAAATAGATCCCGGCGGTTGCCTGATCGGAATCGATCAAGATTTAGATGCAATTTCAAATGCAAAGAATGTGTTGCCGCAAGGCAAGATTAAAATACACCTCCATCATGGAAATTATGCCGGTTTTCCTAATTGTCTGGCGGCGCTGAATATTCAGGCAGTGGATGGCATGTTGCTCGACCTGGGGCTTTCCCTTCACCAGCTGGAATCGAGCCAAAGAGGATTCAGCTTCCAAAAGGACGAACCCCTGGATATGCGCATGGACATTCGCTCGGATACGCGTGCCAGCGACCTGATCAACAACCTGGACCAAAAAGCGCTGACGGATCTTTTCACAACCCATGGCGAAGAACCCTGGGCCAAATCGATTGCCCGCAGGATTTGTACCCTCCGACGGGACAAACCGATTGATACCAGTCGCCAGTTAGCGGAAATCGTGGCCAAAGTCATCCCCAGAGCCAAATGGAGGCCAGGAAGACACCCGGCCACACGCGTTTTCATGGCGCTTAGAATCGTCGTCAACGGTGAACTGGAAAGACTGCGGCAATTCCTGGCAATTTTTACAGATTATTTAAAACCCGGGGGGCGGATCTGCATTCTAACCTTTCATTCTCTTGAGGATCGTATCGTTAAGCACGCATTTAAAGCTTTGGAAACAAGTTGTACCTGCCCCCCGGATTTCCCGAAAT
>CAYVMI010000010.1:0-119135 GCA_964452555.1 uncultured Desulfobacterales bacterium | reverse complement strand
TAACTAATTTTTTAAGGTTGCTGAAGTATATATCACCATGAAGTACCGCCACTTTTTTACCTTCAAGGTCAATAATGGATTCAACGCTTGATTTCTTGTGAATGTACATCTGGCCCCAATTGGTTATGACGCTTTCGCTGGTATAATTATAAAACCGCCCCCTTGATTCGGAATAGGCGATAACCCCCAAGAGATCGATAAGACCGGTTTTAAGATTGCTGAGACATTCAGAAAATGAGCTGGGGACATATTCAATTTCCCATCCTTCTTTAGCGGCGATATATTCCAGAATGTCTATAAAGAAGCCTTTGACTTCTCCATTTTCCTCAATAAAGGATAAGGGCGTATTTTGATAAACGCCCACCTTAATTGTCTTGCCTGAGGCGACTGCCGATGGCGTTGTGAGCTGGAAAAACAATAATGAAATCATCAATAATGTGAAATTTCGAATACCGAAGTGCTTATTCATTTATGTACTTGGCCTCTGGATATAATGTATTTTCATTTGTGCTTCCGAGAAGTTATCAGACAACATTACGCTTGGTGCTACTGAAAGATACGACTACTTGCCCGTATTACAAAACAGCCATATTTTCGGAATAATGCGACGGCGATCAGTGCTGCTCTTCAAAATACTGAACCTGGTAGGTCTGGACCTCCAGACCCGGCATTTTCCAAGCGTCGGATGACAGACCGGCTTTCAGGCATAGATGACCCAGAAAGTCTTCAGGCTGCGGCAACTGTTCCCATACCTGCGGTAAGAATGTGGCTCTGGCTGCACCTTTTTGAATAATTAGCCCATCGATATGCGGCCGCAGCTTTTGGATCAGATCATCACTGTCTTGATATGCAAGCGGCTTCGGATCCGTCAGCACGCTCACTTCGATTTCGACCCGATCCAGTTCTTTTTCAGACAGGGGTGCAAACCGGGGATCATGAAAGGCCGCATTAAGGGCATTTTGCTTAACACCCTGCCGGACATCTTCGGTGGCTGTCAGACTGCCGATACAGCCCCGCAATTGTCCCCCCAGCGTAAGGGTCACAAAGGTGCCATAATGCAGTTTGAAGCTTTCGTCGGACAAGGCGGTTTGCAAAGCTTCCGCTGCTTCCGCGGGCGCATCGCGGCCAAATCGTTCCATCAGCGTTTGGCGGGCCAGTTTCACCAGGGTTTGTCCTTGGGACTCATCAAACTGGGTGGTGTTTTTGTTTTCATTTTTCATGGATAGTTCTCCAAAATAAGCGATGGCGGCATAGCCCACCACGCGGGATCGACCGCCGGCGGTGTCGCCGCTGTTGGCATAGTGCAGCAATATGGGTTTCCAGCGACGGTCTTGGGCGATTTGGTTGACAATCAACAAGGGTGATAATCCGCAGGCGCGATTGTCGGTGGTGATCATCTTGTCCGGCTTGAGGTCTACAATTTCATTGACCGTCTCCTGGTCCCGGTCCATTGCCGCTTTATAGGGCAGATAATGGGAGAGGTCAGAGCTGATCACCAGAAGGGTTTGATCATCAATGATTGCATCAATAGCGCTTGCAATGGGGCCGACCCGGCCACGCCCAATCACAACCGGAACAAGTTTGAAATCGTGTAAATACCGCTGCAGAAAGGGCAGAATGACTTCAAGAGAATGTTCCTTATCGCGGATTAGCGGCAGTTTTTGAAATACCTCATTGTTTCGGAGTAGTTTATCAACATCCGGATGAAGTTCTATCTGCCCCAGGGGCGTGGCATAGGCTCGGACATTGCAGATGGCTGCGTTCCGGAAGCCGATCCGATGATCGGGTCCCAGTAGAATAACCTTGGAAATGCCCTCATTCGGCAGCACCCGGGCTGCGTGGGCCGCGGTCCAACCCGAATAAATATAGCCGGCGTGGGGCATAACAATCGCCCGCAAGGTTTTATTTTCAGGCCCCTGAATGGCGGTTTGCCGGGCCTTGCGGGTGAGCTTGTCGATTTCCCGGCCCAACTCAACCGGGTCAGACGGATAAAAAAGCCCGGCCCAGACAGGTGGGCGCACAACTGCGGCAAGAACCGGCTGGGCAGTTGGTATAACCCAGAAAAACAGCCCAAAAGAAATTGCTAAAATGAGATTTTTTTTTAATAGAAATGCCATATTGGGCAATTTCCTCAATTCAAACTTATCGCACGCTTTAATACATGGGCGCGAATTCAATGGAGGATCACTATTAAAATACCTGCTGCGCAATTAGCTGTCAAATGAATAGATGGAATGGCATTTTTGTTAGATTTATACAAAATTCTGAAATAAAAATATCAAAAAATACCAACATATTATCAAGTAAAAGATACTTGGTGCTAAAGATTAGGACCTTATTTTCCGATACAGTTGCAAGATAGGTATTAGGATGTCCCATATGAAACTTCGCAGCATCGTCCTCATAATGTCCTGGCTGGCCTTGGCGTCTACCCTGGTTGGCGGGTATTTCTACTATAATGCTTCAAAAAAGGCCGCCGTCGAGAAGGTTAAAACGCAGGCACGGTGGCACGCAGAAGCAATAGGGGATATCATTGAAGATCGCGTCTCCAATCATATGAGACTAATGCTGAGCCTTTCCAGGCAAAAAGAAATCCGCAACGCCCTGGCCGCAGAGTCGCATAACGGTTTGTTTGAAGCAAACCTGATTTTGGATAATTTCAATACTAGTTTTGATGCCAGTGTATCCTACCTGATGAACCGCCAAGGCAATACGATTGCATCCAGTAATCGAAATAAACCGGACAGTTTTATCGGTAAAAATTATTCTTTCCGCCCCTATTTCCAAAATGCAATCGCAGGCGAGCCGTCGGTCTACATGGCTTTGGGAGTTACGTCCGGCAAACGCGGCATTTACTACAGTCATCCCGTTTATACCGATGGGTTGAACTCTGCAACCGGCGTGATTGTGATGAAGGCGTCTGTTGATAATATGGAAAAGAACCTGTTGCAGTCACGATTTGACTATCCTGAAATGCTGACGTTGGTCACCGGACCGGATGGCGTTATTTTTATCTCCGATGATAAAAAATATCTGTATCAGCTACTGGAAACTATTTCAGATTTAAAAATGGACCGAATAGTTGCCACCAGGCAATTTGGTAATTCGCCGCTGGAATGGTCAGGGTTCAGAAAAATTGGGGATGATCGAATTCTGGATGCACCCGGAAACGAATACATAGAGGGCAGGAAAAAAATTGCATCTCTGCCCGGATGGGAGGTTGTGCATTTGCATAATGTAAATGCAATAATAAAGGGGGTTTACACACCTTTTCGTGGCAAACTCGGATCACTCCTGGTGTTATTAAACGGTATTATCGGAGTGTCGGTCGTATTTTTATACAAAATGGCCCAAGCCGACATCAGGAAGCGCAGGATAGCAGAAAAGGCATTGCAGAGCAGTGAAAAACGCTATCGGCGGGTGACTGAAAATGCCAAGGATATGATCTATCGAATGTCCCTGCCGGATGGGCGCTATGAATTCGTCAGCCCGGCCTCCAAGGATGTTTTCGGATACGAGCCCGATGAGTTTTACCATTCACAGCTTTTGATCCGTAAAATAATGCATCCGGACTGGCATAATTATTTTAAAAAGCAGTGGGCCCTGCTTATAGAGGGCAAAATGCCCCTGACCTATGAATATCAGATCATGCACAAGTCCGGGGAGATGAGATGGATCAATCAGCGCAATGTTTTGATTCTCGACGAAAATGGAAAGCCCAGGGCAATTGAAGGTATCGCCACGGACGTCACCGGGATGAAGCTGGCTGAAATAAAATTAACAAGATCCAGAGATACCTTAAATGCCATATTGGATTCGACCGCTGACGGCATATTGGTCGTTAACCAGGATGGAGACATCATATTTTATAATGAGAAATTCAAACACCTGTGGCGAATACCCGATGATCTTCTTCGATCAAAAGATGATGAGAAACTGCTAGAATTTGTACTGGTTCAACTGCATCAACCCGATAAATTCATAAAAAAAGTTAAGGAACTCTACAATACCACGAGAGTGGATTTCGATACGCTGGACTTTAAAGATGGGCGAATATTCGAACGATATACCAGGCCGTTATCGCATGGTGATGCGATCGCGGGGCGTGTCTGGAGTTTCCGTGACATTACCGAGAATAAAAAATCAGAAGCGGAACGGGAAAAACTTATAGCCGATCTACAGAATGCGTTGGCGGAGGTGAGAACCCTGAGGGGAATCCTACCAATATGCTCACATTGCAAAAAGATTCGTGATGATAAGGGTTACTGGAGTCAGATAGAATCCTATATCAAAAGGCATTCCGAAGCCGAGTTCAGCCACAGTATTTGTCAGGATTGCGCTGCCATATATTACCCGTATGCTAATCTATATGATAACGAATAGCATTTACCTGATGTCAGCTTCCTGCTTGACAGCTATGGCGATTTTTATCAAAACGGTCAGTATGAATAGCCCGATTCCATAAATACCTAAAGAAATAACCAATTCCGGGAGCGTGGGTACATAGTCCACGACGCGATGCATGGGTGTCGGCACGAATCCACCGGTGATCAATCCCAGCCCCTTGTCAATCCAGATTCCGATAAAAACGGCCACACAGGCCACGGCCAGGATGGTTTCATTCGTCCGGGTTGCCGGTATGATAAATAGAAGCAGGGCCATGAACATCAAACCCAGGGCCGTCCACACCCAGGGAACAAGCAAATTATGGCCGTCCAATCCCGCATATAAATATCTAAAATGGTCTGAGTGTTCAGGAATGCCGCTGTAAAATACCACAAAGACCTCACAGCCTAGAAAAAACAGGTTGGCAATGAGCGCGTAGGTGATAATTTTTGCTAAAGCCTGGATGGGATCTTTGCCGGCATCAAAACCGGTGTATTTACGAATAATCAAGCACAGCAGGATCAGAAAAGCGGGCCCGGCCGCAAATGCTGAAGCTAAAAAGCGGGGGGCCATGATGGCTGTCAGCCAGAAACCGCGCCCGGGATTACCGCAGTATACAAAAGCCGTAACTGTGTGAATGGCAAATGCCCAGGGTATGCTTAGGTAGATGAAGGGGTAAACCCAGGTTTGTGGTCTAATCCCATTACGCTCGGCTTCGGTGACATTCCATCCCACAATGGTATTTATAATAAGATAGCCGATTAATACCATCGAGTCCCAGAAAACGATCGATTGCGGTGACGGGTACAGAAAGACATTTAGGGCCCGTAAGGGTTGCCCGATATCTACAAACAGAAAAAGCCCGCACATGCTGACGGCAGCTATGGCCGTAAATTCGCCGAATATCGTAATTTTTCCGAAGGCTTTATAACTGTGTAAATAATAAGGCAGCACGACCATGACCGCCGATGCGGCCACACCCACCAGAAAGGTGAGCTGGGCCAAATAAAAGCCCCAGCTGACATCACGCGATAGGCCGGTAATAGCCAGGCCGACGGTACACTGATAGATAAAAGTTGCCGTACCGGCACCAATGATCAGAATTAGAACAGTCAACCAGGACCAGTAACCGCGACTGCCTCTTAAGGCTAATTCCAGCATGGACCGTTCCCCTTATTGATTGTTGGTTTAATTAAAACGAGGCTATAACCTAAAAAATGGGGCTATTATGACCCTCTTAATATGGGTTGTCGGCCTGAATTAAAATGCAGCTTTGCATGGAAATTATTGACTTCGATTTTGGTACGTTTTATCGCAAAAAAACGATAAAACCCTGTATTCAATATGCCGCATTAAATCTTCAAATTCAGTGCCGTAATACCGTTTATAAAAAATATAAATAATTACATCTGGTTAAATCTATCAGCTTAAGCGGTTATTGTTATGTTCATAAAATAGGATAAACTGATAAGTATGCCCTAGGATCCTAGTATCCTTTTGTCGGCCCTCAAGAGGAACCGAAGATATTGACAGGTTAACTCCTAAATGACATAGTAGTAAAACGTGACCGCTTAATGAACACGTTCATATAGTGATCGCGATGCCAAGTCAAGCCATATTTGAAACTACTTGAAAAAATGATTCATGTGTAACAAGGTAACTTTAACGATTTTTAATGAGCTGTCCGGAGAATGGAAAAATGTCACAAAAATTTGGCACCCGGCGTGAGCAAGCCAAGCAGGAAACCCGACGAATCATATTCAATACAGCCTATTCCCTTTTCGAGGAAAAAGGGTATGACGCGGTCACCATGCGAGATTTGGCTGCAGAGGCCGGGGTGGGATTGGGAACCATTTTCCAACATTTCAAAGATAAGGCCAACCTACTTGTTTCGGTGTTTGAGGAAGAGTTTCAGCCATATGTCGACCGTGTTTTTGAGTCCTTACCCCAGGCAAATCTGAAAGAGCAGTTGCGTTACATGGTACGGCATTTTTTCAGCTACTATGCCAAGCGTCCCCAGATTTCCGTAATTTTTATCAAAGAAATTTACATTGACCCTAAGAATTCTGAAAAGATCCGCAGTCACATGCTTAATGATATAGATCGGTTGACCAAACTCTTTGAAGACGCCAAACAGCGAGGCGAGCTATCTTCTGACATAGCCGCCGACGATACCGTGATTTTATGGTGGTCCTACTACTTATTTGTGCTGCTGCAGGGGCTGCAAGCCGATAGTTTTGATGTTGAAGAACAGATGGCATTATACGAAAAACTTATGGCGCAGCATTACAGTGGTATAGAGGGTGATACATCCCGTGAGCGCTAAAAAGAAACAGGCAAAATATACGGCGGGAAGTCCTGAGTATTTGATGCGTAAGGTTGTGGATGCATGTACCGATTGTGATTGTTGCCGGTATATCCTGGATACGAGTTGTCAGTTTTTCCCCAAGATATACGAGTTGTGGGACCGGGAAAAGGAAACCGGCCGGCAAATCAATGCAAAAGAATTACGTCAACTGGCTGATCTTTGCAATTACTGCGCATTATGCCCATGTCCAAACATCCGTGAAGATATTATAACGGCCAAAACCGGGTTTATTGACCGGGAGGGACTGGCTCCCCATATTCGTACCCTGGAAGATGTGGAGCGCGTCGGTAAGCTGTGTGGCGCGCTGCCGGGTATTACCAATCTGTTCCTGCAACAGAAATCCACCGGTAGCTTGATCAAACGGTTTCTAGGCATCAACCCTGAACGCAAGTTACCGGTTTTCCCCAAGGAAAATTTTCCGGCCTGGGCCAAACGCAACGGGCTTGTCCGCAAAACCCGGGCAAGCAATAATCATAAGGTCGCCTATTTTGCCGGCTGTACGGCTCGCCATATATTTCCGGAAGTACCCAAAGCCGTAGTCAGAGTCCTGGAAGAACAAGGAATTGCGGTTTATTATCCGGAGCAACACTGCTGCGGTATGCCCAGTATGCTGGAGGGTGATCGCAAATTGACCCTGGAGTTGGCAGATAAGCTGATTAATCAGCTGGCCGAAATCGTTGCGGATGGCTATGAAATCGTCTGCTCCTGCTCGACCTGTGGCTATTTGCTGAAAAACGCCTTGCGTGAAGGGGCTTACTACGCGGAAGCCTATCAAAAACTGGTGGGCGGGGACGAGCAGCATCTGATCATACCCGATGAAACAGTCCCTAATAAAATCCAACATCGCAAACTTGCCAAGAATATTTATAGCGAAATCCTCAAGGACGAAGGTTATTTTTCGAGCATCGATCCCCTAAAACGTATCCGGGTCGCTGAAAATACCTATGATTTGGGTGAATACCTGTTACTACTTCATCGTGAAGGTAAATTGACCCGGCCCGAATTTTCCGTATCCGGAAAATTGGTCTACTATCCCCCCTGCCATCTGCGCGAGCAAGAAATTGGCACGCCATATTTAGAATTACTGTCCCTGATCCCCGGCATAACCATCCACTCCTTTCCGAGCACATTCTATTGTTGCGGAATTGCCGGTATTATGGGCTTTAAAAATGATTTTCATGCTGCCTCGGTCCAGATGGGCAGACCACTGATGGAAAAGATAAACCAAATGGATCCGGATATCCTGCTTACAGATTGTCTCAGCTGCCGGCTGCAATTCAATCAAATGAGTACCTATCCGGTTCAGCACCCCATAGAAATTTTACAGCAATCTTATGGCCGCCAAGGGTAATGCTCCCGTCCCATAAACCTGTCGGTCAAGGTGGCCCCCATCGGGACGTATTGGCGGGAAGTGCTTGGGTGTCATCCATTGGCAGGCGTACCGCAATGTGTAAAAAGTCTCAGAACTATCGACCTGGTGGTTTCGGCACGTGCTGGCCGGCGGCTTTAAGTAGCTATCTTTTTTAGCAAATATCCTAAAGAAAAATCGAGTAAGTGCCGATGATACTAGAGACGCACGACCAGCAGTTTAGCTTGTGGCATGTGAATATCGGAACCATTTTGTAAGGAGGTGATTATTCGTTGGCAGTCGTACGATCTTGCATTGGGAATGCCAGCCATGCGCACCATCCAATCGAAAAATGATTGAGGGTTTAAGCGGGATTATGGTAGTTATATTGATTGTAAGTTTGATGGGTTTGGAAAACTAATATTTGTCTGGCTGTATTGAGCCCCACGTTTCATTTTAAAACAATGATCCCATTTATTTTTTTCCTTCTTGGTCTGGCTGCTGTACTCTTTGGTCTCAAAGTCATTTATATACTGTCTACCGCCGCGGTGTTAGGGGCTACACGCGGGGCGCTATACGTTTCCACGACCCGCAAACGGATTGTCGCCTGTTTGGATGCGGTTCAAATCAAAGCTGGCGGCACATGGATTGACCTGGGATGCGGTGACGGCCGTATTCTAAGGGCGGTCAGAGCTAGATTCCCGGTATCGGTAGTCGGATATGAACTCAATCTGATGGCGTATCTAAAAGCCAGGCTATACGGAATGGGCCGGTCAGGCATCAAGATCCATTTACAGAATTTTTTCAAAGCCGATTTGAGCCGGGCGGATATCGTTTCGTGCTACCTTTTTCCGGATGTCATGTCGGATCTGGCGCATAAACTCAAATCAGAATTGCGGCCGGGTACGACGGTCGTATCTTTCAACTTTCCGCTTCCCGGTTTTATGCCCAAGCGGGTATTGAGACCCAAAGGCGCCTTGCACCATGATCCCATATTTATTTACAAAATTACTCAGGGTGACAAGTGAAGGCATGCCATGGTTGCCAACGTACAGACTGACTCCAAGTCAGTAAATCAATCCTAAATGAATCCAGGATGCGGATGGAATGTTTCAAAGGAAATTTTTAGAGGTTATCGGGCGTGATTCAATTAGAGGGAAAGGCCATGAATTATTCAACATTAAAATATTTTTCAGTACTAGTTTCATTATTATTTGTGTTTACGATGCCTGCAAATAGTTCAACCGCCAGGACTTATGATTGGGCCGATATCAGCCAATCGTTGGCACTAAATGGCGGGCATAAATTGAAAAACGGAGAACTGATTACCAAGGTGTACATACCCGCCGAGGTGATATCTTCCCGCAAATCAATAAAACTGCATACATCATATTCCGGCAGGCTAATGCATCTTGAAAAATTTGTTCTGCGTATCAATGATGTATCCCCAAAAATTACCGTTAGGCCGGTTACGACGATTAAGACCCGGTTCCTGAATCCAGGTATAAACAAAATCAAGTTTGTCGTGTTAATTTCGGATTTGTATGACTCCTGGGACTTTTCAAGTGAGAATAGAATCGTCATCAATCAGCTCAGTTTTTCAGGATTTGACACGCAGCTAGTCGTCGCTCAAAAAGAAAATAAATCGGTTGTCAACCTTGAAGCACCTAAACGAGTTGTGAGTGGGGGACGGTCTAAGTCGAATGCATATGACTGGACGGATTTAAATCAGTCGCTGTCTCTAGATGGTGGCCATAAATTGAGCAAGCGGGAATTAAAGGTTAAAATCAATATTCCCGGCGATGTTATTGCCTCCCAAAAAGCCCTAAAATTGCATACGGATTTTTCCGGCAGGCTTATGCATCTTGAAAAATTTGTATTGCGAATTAATGAGGTGTCTCCGAAAATTGCCGTACGACCGGTTACGACCATCAAAACCCGCTTTTTGAGACCGGGTATCAACGAATTCAAATTCGTCGTGTTAATTTCGGATCTGTATGACTCTTGGGATTTTTCAAAAGAAAACAACATCGTTGTTAGACAACTCAGTTTTTCCGGTTTTGCGGCACCGATGGTTGTCGCCCAAAATAAGAAAAAAGCTCCCCGAAAAATGGAAATCCCGAAACCGGCAGCCACGGCAGTGCCGAAACCGGTGGTCACGGAAGTTGCACCCCAGGCACCTGCTCCCACCACGCCTACATTGCAACGTTCTCAAAATGCTAAAAAAAATAGAGATTCCATCGCCGTGGTAATCGGCAATCAAATCTATGAGCATAAAGACATTCCGTCGGTGGCCTATGCGCAGCAGGATGCCGCCGCGATTCGGCAATACCTGATTGATACCCTGGCATACAGGGATGGAAATATTATCTACGCGGAGGACGTCAGTAAGACCGGATTGGAAAAAATCTTTGGAACCGAAAAGAATCATCGCGGTATGCTCTACAACTATATCAAACCGGAAAAATCGGATGTATTCATTTACTACAGCGGTCACGGCGCACCGGATCCGGTCACCAATGAAGCCTATCTGGTTCCGTCGGATTGCGACCCCGTGATGATGTCTCTAACGGCTTATCCGCTCAACGTTCTCTATGGCAATCTTCCCAAGATTGAAGCCAATAATGTTATTGTAGTCATCGATTCATGTTTTTCAGGCGGTACCAACACTGGTCAATGGCTGGTGCCCAATGCAAGCCCGGCAATGTTGAGAGTCAAAAACCCCGTATCAACCCGGGAGAAAGTTACCATTTTTACAAGTGCGGAAAATAACCAGGTGAGCAGCTGGTATCCTGAGAAACAGCACAGTATGTTTACATACTTTTTCTTGAAAGCTGTGTCCGGCGGTGCGGATTTTGACAACGACCGTCGCATTTCCTTTCAGGAGATATATGATTTTGTGGCGGACAGATCCGAGGGCGTTCCATACTACGCCAAAAGACTGCATGGCGGCAGAATACAGACCCCGACCATGCTTGCCGCCGATAAAAATGCCGTTTTTGTCAGTTACGAGTGAAGATCGTTTTGGCCGGCAATGCGGCCATCAATCTCAAATTCCTATTCGGAGAAATAACTTCAACAATTTAAAAGGGGGACATGTTTCGGCGTGTTTCCCTTTTTTATTGGCGAGTTGCAGGTTGTCAATTGAGGAATCCGATTTATTTTGAAAGAGGCTTGATCATAGCCTGGATCTTGTATGGTCCGGAGGCTTCCAAAGGCAAGGCGTCTGAGGGATGCCTTCGACAAGGCGAATCGAAAAGCTTAAATCGAAGGCTCGTCGTAGTGATTTACTTCGAACCCTTGGCAACGCAGTATTTGGGAACCTCCGGTCCGCCCATCGGGTGAAACTTGATGAACAGAAGCGTTATCATGTTTTTAACCCAAAGGATTGATTGAACATTATTCGAAAATGTTTCTAAATCCGTTAGTAATATGGTTATGCAAAAAGTTCATCATATTTCATCCAAGATTCAGGAATAAACTAGTTCGAAAGGATAAAAATTGGCACACAAAATTTCAAAAACACTGAGATTCATTCAGAATGCAAACGCTGCCGATGCTGAAAAGTCTTTGCGGTGCAAAGTCCAACCCGCGGGCGCCTCCGATGTCGAACTTCTAGATGCTTATTCAAAGGCGGTAACGACAGTGGTCGATGCCGTGGGGCCGGCAATCGTCAGTATTTCAGCCAGAAGTAACGGTAGAAGGAAAAATCCTGATCAGACCGGTTCGGGCTCGGGTGTTATCATTGCGCCGGACGGTTATATATTGACCAATGATCATGTGGTGCACCAAGCCGAGGGCTTAACGGTCACACTCATAGACGGGACGGATCTGGGAGCGTTGGTGGTAGGTAAGGATCCGGCCACCGACCTGGCCGTGATTAGGGCTGAGGCTTCCGGCTTGCAAAGCGCCACACTCGGCGATTCTGCCATTCTAAAGGTGGGGCAACTGGTAATCGCAATGGGAAATCCCTTTGGTTTTCAATCAACGGTGTCCACTGGGGTGGTGAGTTACTTGGGACGAGCTTTGCGAAGCCGGGACGGCCGCCTGATTGAAAATATAATTCAGCACACTGCCCCGCTAAATCCCGGAAACTCCGGGGGCGGCTTGTTGGATTCGCGTGGTCGGGTCGTGGGAATCAATACCGCCATAATTATGATGGCCCAGGGCATCGGATTCTCCGTTCCTTCGAATACCGCGCGTTGGGTAGTATCGCAATTGCTTAGTAATGGAAAGGTTAAACGTGCATTCCTGGGCATTGCCGCCAGACCGAGACCTTTGGATCGCCGTTTGGCACGCTATCATGATTTAAATAATGAACAAGCGGTAGAGATCCTTTCGGTTGATTCCAACGGTCCTGCGAGACTTGCCGGTCTAAGGCAGAATGATCTGATCGTCTCCCTGAATGGACAGGAAATGACAAGCGTGGATGATTTGCACAGGTTCTTAGCAGAATGGCCCATTGGTAAGCCGGTCACCGTTACAGTGGTGCGCGGGAAATCCAAAAGAAAATTGGATATCATTCCCGGAGAAGATTTAAGAGACGCATCCTGATTCTGCCCACATCTCTGCCAAGATCAGCATTTGCCTTTCTTAAAAATTGGATTCTGAACGATTAAAACATGCCCGGTTATAAGGCAGGCTCAAAACCCTGACCTGGATTGAATGAGAATCCGGCTTAGATAGACCCAAAATACCCCATAACCAAATTCGAAGCCAATTCCTTGTGGGAAACATATTGCATTCCAATTTAAGACGGACTATAGTAATTCCATTGGCCTAAAGTAGCCGATACCCTGCCTATCTAATTACAAGGAATTTATACATGCCATATTTCAATATTGATACCAATCAGGACTTGGACCCAGATTCAATCCGGGAAATCATGCAAAAAGCATCTGCCTTCGTGGCCGCGTTATTAGGCAAACCGGAATCTTTTGTGATGGTTTCCATGCGCTCGGATGTGCCGCTGACCTTTGGAGGCACTCATGATCCGGCTGCTTTTGTACGTCTCAAAAGCATTGGCCTGCCCAAGGAGCAATGCAGTGAATTCTCAGAGAGAATATGTGAATTTGTTTTGCAGGAACTAGGTGTTGCCAAGGATCGCATATTTATAGATTTTCAAGACCTGGAGCGTAGTCTGTTCGGATGGAGTGGAAAGACTTTCTAGACGGTTGGCAATGATCGGGCAAAGGCCGATTTCGATCCATCCAAAATAAGGAGGTGCAAATTGAAAAAGGCGCTAAAGATTAGTCTGATATCAGTCTTTTTTATTGTGGCTGTAGCTACGAGTTCCTATTCGCAGCAATCTTGGCAATATGATAGCGATAAGTACGTTTCGTTCAAAGAGAAAATTGAATTGTCGTGGGAGTATGAATTTGATGAAATAGATTATTTTGAGATGGATATAGAGGTCGTTGAAATCGAAAAGGCGGAACTTCCAAATATCATTCAATTGATCAAGAACAAAGCGTCAAAGAAATTGATCCAAATTGAGAATAAATACCGAAAATTAATCGATTTTGATAAAAAATATGTAAAGAAAGAACCAAAAGACAAAAGAATATTTATAGACACGATCACACCGTCAAGGTCCGGGATTATATGTTTTTATCAGGTATATGCCGTGGTCGAAACTAAAAATAAAAAATTCAGGGTGTTCAAATCTGAACCAGCCGAACTAAGTATCATGCGGTTGCACGGCAAATATTAATCAGGGTAGGAAAGGGACGTTCCATATCAAATGTGGAAACGTATCGGACGTTCCTAATTATCGGCTATTCTGGAATCCGATAAGTGCCATCCAACTTTCTCACCATTTCATCATAGCGGCGATCGAGTGCAGCGACGTCCCGCTCGAACGCTTCCTGATTTAATGCCCCTGTTTCGTGTCGGTGCTTGAGCATCGCAAGTTCATTTTGGAACCACCGGTCGGGATCGAAATTGTAGGTCATGACAATCACTACCTTATTCGGGATGTTTTTAACAGAGGAACTCCATTTTCACTTCATATCGTCGTACTTCATCTTCTGACCTTGCTTGAGGTAGTTTGGTTATCAGCTATTTTACCATACCACCGATAAGGATAATACCTATTTCCGGTGGTTTGATGCTCGCGTGCAAATGTTCGGGTGTTGACCCAAAAGTAGAAATTTGTGCACAATGATTTGGGCCGGGGAGAAAATCCCCAGGGATGGGATACCCAGCGGGAAACAGAACCCATCTTCAATATCGGTTATGAACATCCGTGGCGACTGGCAAATTTAGGCGATTATACGGATGATTGGGCCATGCAGATGAGCGTGGCTCCAAGTATCGCCGTTGGCAATTTGTTCACGGCTGCGGAAGTTGGTCTGGCATTACGATTCGGGTGGAATATCCGCGAAGGATTCAACAACTATCCGGCACCGCCCGGGCGCGGCTTTTTCCAGGCTTCTTATCTTCCGAAGCCAGCGACGGCCTCGCCGCATGGTTTTGAAATCGTGCTCGGTGCGCGCGGTTGCGCATTGGGATATTCGGTAATCTATGACGGCAGCCTGGTTACCGACGATGAGCGGGATCTGAAACGGAATCAATTCATTTTTTCCAGGGGGGCCGGCTTCTTCTATCACTATTATGACCGGTTTTCCATTCAGGTTACCTTCCAAAAAACCACCGACCTGTTGGAAGCGGATTCGCTGCCGAGGACGGATTCGGGCGGTGAAGAGACCAATGCCGATGTGTCTTACGGGTCTATAATTATCGACATTTATTTTTAATGGTGTGAAACCAAAAAATGGGCGCAGCATCAGCAGGGCCGCATAAAGCCAAATTTGACCTCATGCGTGGGTATGGTATATACAAAAGGTCAAGCGGAAGATAGAGTTGTCAAACAAATTCTGGATATGATCTGATGTCGAAATCCCGTGATACATACCCGGCCTGTATAGCCGTACTCCCCTTCGAGAATTTTTCAGGTGACCGGCAGCAGGATTATTTCTCGCTTGGATTTGCCGAGGAGATTATCACCGACCTGGCCCATTTTCCGAATCTGCATGTGATCTCTTCGTATACATCCAGGAAAATCAAATCAGAGCAAAGCGACGAACTCTCAGTTTCCAAAGAACTGGCGATTAACTACCTGCTTAAAGGAAACGTAAACCGACAGGCCGGTCACATACGCATAAATGCACAGTTGATCAATGTATCCGACGGGAGTGTTGTGTGGGCCGAACGATATAACGCGGCGTTGGATACTATCTTCGAAATCCAGGATGATATTGTCGAACGGGTGGTTGGCGCCCTGTCAATTCAAATCAACCGGGTGCTCTTGGCGGCCGCCCGCAATAAACCCCTAACCAGTATGGCCGCCTATGATTGCTGGCTGCGTGGTATGGAATTTCTACGGAGCCGGGCAGACCATGCGGACACGGAAGCCCGCCGGATGTTCAGGCAGGCCATAAAAATTGATCCCAATTACAGTCGTGCCTATGCGGGTTTGTCATTGTCGTACTTCAATGATTGGAGTTGCCAATTATGGGAAGACTGGGATGCCACCGAAAAAAGTGCCTATGAATATGCCCTGCAGGCCATTGAATTGGATGACTCCGACTATATCGTTCAGATGGTGTTGGGACGTATTCTCGTGTTTCGGCATCAATTCGATCAGGCGGGTATTCACCTGGATAAATCCCTGGAATTGAATTCCAACGATGCCGACAGTCTGGTGCAGATATCTTTTTGCAAAGCCTTTTTAGGTTTCCCGCAGGAGGGTGAAGCGCTTTTCGAGCGTGCCATACGGCTCAACCCCTATCGCAATATGTGGTA
This sequence comes from uncultured Desulfobacterales bacterium, assembly GCA_964452555.1. Lineage (GTDB taxonomy): Bacteria > Desulfobacterota > Desulfobacteria > Desulfobacterales > B30-G6 > B30-G6. The sequence continues at coordinate 103,227 of CAYVMI010000010.1, read as the reverse complement.
TTACACCTATGGTGCCTTTGCCTGTTTCGCTCAGAGACGTTATCAGGATTGTATCAACTTGGCCTTGAAGGGGCCGCTGACTGAAGTATGGGTGGATTTGCCCGCCTTTATTGCGGCAGCCTATGCCTATTTGGGAGATCACAAGCAGGCCGGTCACTACCTGAGTATCTTCGTGGAGACTTTTCAAAAGCAGATTACCATGGGCCGATCGCCGCGACCCGGTGAAATTGCCGAGTGGGTTCGACTGGCCAATCCGTTCCGGGATGACGCAGATATGGATCACGTGATCGACGGTCTGTACCTGGCGGGGCTGGATAACACGTCCGGACCAAAGGTCGACCCAGATAAGCCGGGTCTGCAGGTGGATACAGATGCGCCCACTTGCTCCTTTAACAAGGAGATGGCCCTTTGGCACATCACCTATGAAGGCACATCGGTGCAACTGCCGGAGGTGAAAGGCTTTCACGATCTGGTCACACTGCTGACCCATCCGGGTGAAGAATTCCATTGTGCGGTTCTGATGGGAGCTCCGGTTGATGCCGGGGGGGATGACGCCGTAATCGATGAAAAGGCCCGTCGTTTCTATGAAGACCGCATCCGCGAATTGAAAGCCGAGATCCGGGAGTCCGAGGACATGAATGATCTGGGCCGTCTGGAAGGCCTAAGAACCGAGTATAACCAATTGGTGGATCATCTATCAAAAACCCTGGGCCTGGGGAAACGGGTTCGCAAGATCAATCCGGGTGCGGAAAGGGCCCGGGCTGCGGTCACCTGGCGGATTCGCAGTGCCATTCGAAAGATAGACAGTATTCATCCCGCCCTGGGTCGCCACCTCACCAATGCCGTCCAAACCGGCACCTTCTGCAGCTACACTCCCGAAAAGGATTGCGGCTGGCAAACCTGAATGACCTTGGCCAGTAATCGCCCAGAAGCCCGCTGCTTGGGTGTTGAGTGAATTAGAAAGTGTATAATCCTGAATTCTCATTACTCCTGGTCGACTTCCTGAGCTATGATATCACCCTGTCCTCGATGAGGAGTGTTTTTGCAGATAGGGTTAAATTGTTTCTATTTTAGTAATAGTTGCGGTATGCAGGATCTGTTCGTTACCGCAATTGGAAAATTATCAGTCTTCTTAATTAAATTTCATGAAAACTAAAATGCAAGCCTGGCCACACCTTGTATCGATAGATTATATTCATGATATACAGACGCGAATACCCATACCCTCGTTCGTACTCGCCATCCTCATCCATTCATAGTTTTAATGTCTTCTATTTGAATATGGGCTATTCACTTTAGTTAACTGGATCTGTCTGCAGGTATAAGGCTATAATTTCATTTTCCGAAAGGGTGCGTCGATACACCCGTATTTCATCGATAGCTCCATTGAAACTCGTTCCTGAATATCGTCCGATAAGTAGAGGATTCGAACTGGTTTTTATGCCGCCACCTGTGCTCACGGCCTTTTCCAAATGTCCGTTATAGTAAATTTTCAGGACATTTTCGTCACAACTGGCAGCGATGTGCTGCCATTCATCTTCAACGATTTCGGAGTTTCCTTCGATTGAAAAATCGGTGGAAATATATCCTTGTCTTGAGAACAGGGCGCGTGCTTTACCCGGATATATATCGAGGGAAAACGCTCCGTTTTTTTTCAGAATATAGCGGCCATGAGTGATCGTTGGCCTAATCCAGGCAGCGATGGTCATATGGGTAGCAGCATCGAGAGATGCATCATGTGGAACCGAGATATAGTCATCGCTGCCACCGAAAGCATATGCTTCATCCGGATTTCCGAATCGATCCGGGGTCAGTGTCACCTCGTTGACAATGGTACCGTGGTTGAACTGACCGCTATGGTCTTCAGGAGTGCCACTGAAAGGGTAATAGGCCACCAAACCAGCATCTGTCGAAGGCGTTTCGAAAGCCTGGAAATCAGAAACAACACCCTCATTTCCCATGGCGTCGATGGCGATAACACGCCAGTAGTAAGTGGAAGAAGGCATGAGGTTGGATGGCTCAAAGTATGTCGATGAGATGGAATCCGCTGTCACCAAGTCTGAAAAGTCGCTCTCTTCCGCAATTTCTATCAGATACATATCTGCGCCGTCTACAGCGCCCCATTCTAGCCTGTTGCCGGTAAGGATTTCCCCATCGTCCGGAACCAAAAGTTCGGGACTGAAATAAACCGGATCTACCACATTTACATCAGTACAAACGTCTTGCACCAGGTACACGGAAGATCGCTCGAACCTGTAGACTGTATTCTGGTCCGATTGGCCCAGGACGATGATGGTATTGTCCGGTCCGGCCGGGACATTGTACAAAACCGCATAGCCATCAATAGAAGGCCATAAACCCTCGGCAATCAACCGGTTTTCTGCATCATAGACGGTGGTTTCTACACTACAGTTTTCCGGAAATTCCCACGTAAAGCAGATATGGGCCGTTTCTGTCTTATCATCCCAGTCGAAGTTCATATCGCCGCATCCAGCGAGTGCTAGGGATAGCAGCGTGAATATAGCTATAAAACGGATTGCTGCAATACTGTATTTCACCCTATACCGTGACCATCCGGAAAGGGAGAGGCGAATCGGCTCACATGCGACCGCCAATAGCAGGCACGTGAAAACGCTATCTATCTGGCGTGAATTTTTCCAACATGAAAAAATATTTAATAACATATTTTTATCCACATTCCTTAAGGTTAGTGCGTTTCTTATTCCATGCATGCGCTTTAAACCGGCTGTTTCCAATGCCGCCAGGTATTAATCCTGGCCGCGTCAGACACCTAAAAAAAGACTTGAACGTTCGAATATAGACTCCATTGATGGTCAATATGACCGTTACCGTTTTCTTGTTTAAAACCGCCGTACATCTGACCCTGAAATTGACCGCCGACGATTAAGCCGGCATCAACATATCGGGAATTGAGAAGAATCCGCTTGTATCCAGCATTCATCTGGATTGAATAACTGGAGGATATTTCATCTCCAATCACGCTGTCAGAGATTTCGGCATACCCGAGAGAGATGCCACCCAAAAAGAATGGGCCAGATTTGTCTGGCTCATAAAGTGGTCCGACAACCGATTCGTACAATAGATTATAGGCTTTAATCGTTGTGATAGAGATGGTTCCCGGGTGTGTCGTCGCCCCCGGGATATAATCAGGAGCAACAAGTTTCCTCACACCCGGCCTTTCCAGCAGGTAATAGCTGACGCCCAAATTCGTTGTAGTCGACAACCATTTAAAGCGTACACCGATTTTAAGTTCCCTATAGTCTGTTTCTATCTCTTCGTTAATGGTCCCGTTTTCTACGTCCCACATGAATTCCCCAGAGGTACCGGAAATAAACCAACGCAGATCCTTCATAAGCGGCAGGCCAACAAATAATTTTAAATTTCTTTGAAATTCCTCATCGTCGATGACATTTCCACCTACGTAATCCACCATGAAGTTGTAATTGTCGCCCCAAAACCCGGCTGAATAATTATGGAGAAAGGCGCTTGAATCTAAATTGCCCGAAACAGGTTTCAATATGGAACTATTTCTGATCTCCTCGGTGAAATTCTGGGAAAATACCCATTTTGTATACTGAAGCCCATATCGAAATTCCGTTCTTTGTTCTTTCTCTTTTTCTTCGGGCAGTTCCCCAGCAAAAGCTGTACTGTTTAAAAATAGACTCACGATTATCGTTATAACGATGAATCCGATAGAGACTTTTAATTTCAATCGTATTCTCCTTGTTTTTTACTCACGCCGGGACTTCCCCATGTGTCTATTAATACTGATTTGTTGAAATAACGCGTAAGTTAATAAACAATTTCGATGCCGGGTCAAATGGTCAAATTGTATCCTGCTATTATCATTTTGGTTCGGTATTTTTTGCTACTATGCTTATGTATAATTAATAATCATATCGAAATGCAGTATAATTTTGGATTTTGGCTACTATCTGAGAAAATAACAAACCCGGCTAAAGGGCATTGGCTCTCTAAATCCGGGCTTTTTGTTTCCTATAGTTTTAGGTCAGCAAAGGGCCCAACATAATAAAAACACTAATGGAGTTACTCATCTTGGACCTCTGATGAGTGAAATACCATTAGTGTAATTAACGAGCAAAGTAAAGGATAAATTATGACTAATATCAGATAAGTCGCACTCTTAAATCTGCGGGCAATAATAATGGCGACTTCGCACAGATGAAAAATCCTCACAATCCGACTTCCCAGAAAATTTACAAAACTTACATTGTAAGGTCCGAATTTACGCCTAAGGGGTAAAGGCTGGAAAACCCGAACGTAAATACACTTTCAAAGGAGACAGACCATGAGCAAATATCGAAACCAACTACCCCAATTGTCCGGTGAAACCTTTTTGACCGACGGCGGCATAGAAACAACCTTGATCTTCAAAAACGGGATTGATTTGCCCGAATTTGCGGCTTTCAACCTGTTTAAACAAAAGGAGGGATATCAAACCCTGCGTGACTACTATCTACCCTACATTCAACTGGCCAAGGAGAATACGGCCGGCTTTATTCTTGAGAGCCCAACCTGGCGGGCCAGCCGGGACTGGGGTCGCAAACTGGGATACAGGCAAAAGGATCTCAAGGAGATTAACACCGCGGCCATCGGCCTGCTGCGCGATATCCGCAACAGATTCGAAACCAAAGAATCCAAAATGGTCATCAGCGGTTGCATTGGACCACGGGGAGATGGCTACAGCGTTGCAGAGAAAATGAGCACCCGTGAGGCCCAACAGTATCATGCCGGCCAGATCGAAACCTTCAGCCACACAGATGCGGATATGGTGACCGCTTTGACCATGAATTATGTTGAAGAGGCTATCGGTATTACCCGGGCCGCTGTTGCCGCGGGATTGCCGGTCGCCATCGGTTTTACCGTGGAGACCGACGGAAGACTGCCTTCCGGACAGTCCCTGGGAGACGCGATAGAGCAGGTCGATCGGGAAACCGCCCATGAGCCGGCCTATTACCTGATTAACTGCGCCCACCCCAGTCATTTTGCGGAAATATTTCATGGCGATGAGCCTTGGAATAAGCGCATCCGGGGCATCCGGGCGAATGCATCCGACAAAAGCCATGCGGAGTTGGATGAAGCCACTGAGCTGGATGCCGGTGATCCCCAGGATCTGGGTCAACGCTATGCGGACCTGAAATGTCATGCTCCCCAGTTGAACATATTTGGCGGCTGCTGCGGTACGGACCACCAGCATATAACGGAAATGTTCAAAGGCGTCGATCCCAATAATCCGTCCATGGATTGGGATGCGTGCTGGAGTCGCTCCCTTGGTAATCATTGAGAGAAGGATTTAGGCAGTCCGGGGTAAACCAACCTGATAGGATGCACTGGAATTGGGACTGCCCGGTCGAACATACATAAGCAAATCCCGGGTCTGAAAAATCCGGGCGTACAAGTTAGGAGGTATTATCATGCAAGCATTACAGATAGAATCACGAGCATCCGCTACAGCTTTCCCTTTTTTAAAAGGTGACGATCCCGGCATTCAGATCCGGGTTGCCGAGCAGGAACTGCGTTCCCAAATGCCGCTTGATCTGGGTCAACGTCTGCGCATGCGTTTTTGTGAAGAAAAAGATATTCCCCAAGCCGTGTCCCTTTTTGACCTGGTATGGAAAAGAGAATCGTTTCGCCTATGGTTTGACGATCTCATGTCCGGAAGACATCCCAATGTCAGCTTCACAGATTTTACGCTGGTTGAAGATAGCGAAACGGGCCGCCTGGTTTCCTTGATGGGCCTTATTTCCCAAACATGGGTATATGGCGATATTCGGTTTCGTTGCGGTCAGCCCGAGGCGATCGTCACCCATCCGGATTACCGTCGGCGCGGACTGATCCGGCAGCAACTCGAGGTCATGCATAAGCTCAGCCAGGCCCGCGGGGAATTGGTCCAGGTGATCTGGGGCAATCCCTGGTATTATCGCCAGTTCGGCTATGAATACGCGCTGGAGGGGCTCTGGGACACCCATAAAAAGGTGCACGTCCATCAAATTCCGGATCGCCAAAATCCTCTGGCAAACCCTAGCCGGCTCCGAAAGATTGAAACAAAGGATTACGGCTTTATTCAGCATATATACGAAGCCTGCGAGAACCGCAGCCATATTCGGGCGGAAAAAACATTCGCTGAATGGCGCTTTCAATTCGAGGGCTGGACCCCGGGCGCACATGCCCAACGTGAATGGCGCATCATCGAAGATGCCAATGGCAGCCTGGCCGGGTTCCTGTCATTTCATTCTGAACCCGATTCAGGTGGCTTTGGTGTCCATCAAATGGAATTGGTTCAACATACCGGTTATTTGCAGATTATGCCCGGTATCTTGCGGAATTTGTGGGATTTGGCCATCGAACGGAATCAGGGCGCCCAACCTTCTGAAATCAAGTTATATCTGGGACAGAAACACCCGGCTTATGAGCCGCTGCATAACGACGACCGGCTTTACAAAGGCGATATGCAATGCCTGTACATCCGTGTCCAGGATATGGTGAAATTATTACGCCACATAAAACCGGCTTTGGATAAAAATCTGGCAAAGTCGGCGGCATCCGATTTTAGCGGAAAATTGCAGATCAGCATGTATCGGAGCGGCATTGAGATCACCATCGACGCCGGCTGCATCAGCAGAATCGATCCCTGGAAAGCAGACAGCTTCTGGCACATGCCCTCATTTCCGGACTTAACCTTTTTGCAGCTGGTATTCGGGCGCCGGCGATGTGCCGAGCTCTCCGATATTTATGTCGATTGCAACATGGATGAACAGACCGCCCTAATTCTGGACGCCATGTTCCCGGCCTTTAAGGGGACCATGTGGCTTGGCAATTAACAACTTCTATCGAAATGGGCTTGTTACAGGGTAGCTCGAATCTAGCAGGAAAGCAGGTGACGACTATTTGGGACAAAGTATAAGTATCCGAAAATAAACGAATATTATTGCATTGCCTTGAAACCAATAAAAATGTGTATTACGGTGAAGATATGTGCAACCTTGCGATCACCTTTCGCCTGAGGCGAATGGTACGCGTTACCTTAAAATCGTGCAACGATTTTAATAACGGGGTGTAAAATTGAATATCCGCAGCCGCACATTGCTACTGGGTGTCATTTTCTGGGCATTACTATGGACGCCACCGGTATGGGGTCAAAACAAATTACCCAATCCACTGATGGAGTTTGATCCCAGTCCTGAACAGATGACGGTCTTACAGGGCATTTTTGACGAATTCAGCGTGGTTCAACTCAAGCTGCGAGGGGAAGTGGCTGTAAAATTTGCCGAACTCAGACTTGAATTGATGAAAAAGGATCGCTTTGAAACCAAAACCAAGGAGCAGGCCAGCGTTTCCCGCGTCAATAAGCTGGTAAAAGATATCAGCTTCCTATTTGGAGAGTCTTTTCAGAATAATGTCACTTATTATTTAAAGGCCAAAGATGTCCTGACCCAAAAGCAGTGCGTCTCGGCTGTGGATAACCTGGGTAGATTCAATTTCCAAATCCCCGACGATCTGTTCGGGGTGGTGGAGAATCAGATTTTAAACCTGGACCTGGATCTTACACGCGCTCAGGTCAAGAAAATCCTGAGGAATCGGGCCAAGATGGCCAAAAAAGAGATCGATCTGGACCTTAAGCGCAGATTGAATCTCATTGATCTGCAGGCAGAAATGATAAAAATGCCGTGTGATAATGAGATCGTAAACAAAACGGTTTTGAAAATTTCGGAATTGGGCTCCAGGCAAATGACCAATCGCGTGGCTCATTTTATCAAAGCCAAGGACCTGCTAACCAATGATCAGAAAGACAAGCTGTTTCAGGCCATGCTGATGATGCCCCTGCAATAATTATCATAAAATCGTGGAACACGATTTTATTCAGGATAGAAAGTTTCGCTGCAGCGCCACAATCACCATCCCCAGGCCCATGGATAAAAACAGGTTGCCGGTTTTATGGGCAGATATGCCGGTGACCATAGCCGCCAGCCAACCCCAGGGTCCCGCTGCGAATATGCCCGGTAGAACCAGTGACACCAAAATGGCACCTGGCAAGGCCTCCATGAAGAGCTTGAACCCGCCTGTTTTGGGTATCCGTTCCGAGAGCAGCAAACCGCCGAATCGCATGGCATAGGTCGTCAAGGCCACGCCGAAGACAGTCACCATTATGGCCGTTTGGCTATTGTACAAATTCATGCACCCTCCCTGCTAAACACGCGCAGTATCACCGGCGCCAGAGCACCGCTGATACCCCCGATGGCAATATACCACTTGCCGGGCAAAAGATGTTCGGCCAGGATCGACACGACCGCTGCAGTGAGCCAGGGCAGGAGGTCTTTTTTACCACGCCATAAAGAAACGGCCAGAGCGGTAAATACGGCCAGAAAAGCGAAATCCATGGCAAACATTTCGGGGTTTTGAATGAACATACCCAATTGATGCCCAGCCAGGGTGCCGCCGGACCAAACAATTGCGAGGCAAATTCCACCGCCTAAAAGAAAGGCAGGAGTTGCCGAACCGCTACGTCGGGATGCCATGGTTACAGCCCAGTTTTCGTCGGCGACAAAATGCATGATGATGGATTTTTGGGCCACTTTGCTGTTCCGGAAAACAGAATTCAAAGAGGCCCCAATTAAAACATAGCGTAAGTTAATCACAGAAGCTGCCAGTATGATTTCCATTATCGGCAGTGGCGCCACCCACATATCCACCATTACGAATTGAGCTGAACCGGCGAAAATCGACAAATTCATCAACAGCAGTACGGCCCAGGATATCTGTTTCTGGGCGGCCAATACACCCAGCACACTACCATAAGCAGCCACACTTGCAGCCACCGGCAAATTGGCTACGACCCCTTTTTGAAAATAGTCTATGAAGGATTCTTGCTGCATGTGTTGCTTATCCAAGATTTATTGTAATTGCCCCAAAAACAGAGCCGACCCTATGGCAGCCAGTATCCATATGCCGGTTTTGAAACAACCAAGCAAACGATCTGCGAAACTTAACCGATAAGTTGAGTGCCCGGATTGCGGGGACAAGTCCTGTGAAGATTCAGGCCTCAGGATATAGCCGATCAGTTGTCTATATTTGTGGAATCGCCTGCCCATGGTTTACCTCATAATTCACCGACACAGCCGGTGGCGTTGACCACATAAGCCACCGTTAAAGCCGGTGGCGTTGACCTTTTTAGGCCTTTTTAATCTGTATGCTTGCCGGATCATATCATTTCTGATAAATGGTAACAGATACAGAAATAAAAATTAAAATAGGGTACAGAATAAACAGGATGAAAACACAACCATCTCCACGAACTTATCATTACATACGCCTGGCAGATGAAATTGAAAGTCAAATTAAAAACGGCATTTATAAAGCCGGTAACCGTATACCATCCATCCGCAAGGTCCGTGAACACAGCGGCTACAGCATTAACACCGTCAGTCAGGCTTATATCGAGCTGGAAAAACGCGGACTGGTCGAAGCGCGCCAAAAATCAGGTTTTTATGTGAAACCGCTGCTGAATCAGATCCTGCCGGCTCCACGTATTAAGAAACACCGACCACAGCCCCAAAAAGTGACCATCAATAGCCTGGCTTCTTCGGTGGTGGCCGCCATGGGGGATGCTGCCATGCTCAAGCTGGGAGGCACATTGGTGGCACCGGAACTGCTGCCGTTGAAATCATTGGCATCTTTGATCAAAACGTTGCCGGCTAGGAAAATGGCTGAATTGTTATCAACTTACGATAATCCGGCCGGGTGTGATTATTTGCGGCGCCAAATTGCGGCGCGCACCATAGCTTTGTTCCAACACACCGGCATGGACGATATCATCATTACAAACGGTTGTGTGGAGGCTGTCAGTTATTGCTTGCAGGCCGTGGCTTCACGCGGTGATACCATTATTGTGGAATCCCCTACTTATCCCTGGTTTTTGCAGATGATCGAAGATCAGAAAATGCTGGCTTTGGAACTACCCACGCACCCTCAAACCGGTATCGATATTGAATCCGTCAGAACTGCCATCAAGCGTCACGCTGTCAAAGCGTGTATCCTGGTGGCCAATTTTCATAATCCTTTGGGATTTGTGATGCCGGACGAAAATAAGAAGGTTCTGGTTCATCTATTAAACCAAAATAATGTGGCCTTAATTGAAGATGATATACACGGTGATTTGTTTTTCGGCTCCAGACGACCCAGTACGTTAAAATCCTATGACCGCCGCGGTCAGGTACTTTATTGTTCTTCATTTTCAAAAACCCTGTCAGCGGGTATCCGCATCGGATGGGTGCTGCCGGGTATTTACAAAAATGCCGTTACCCAGCTGAAACTAAACCATAGCGTGGCTTCTCCGGCGGTAATCCAATATGCCTTGGGAGAATATCTTCGCGGTGGCGCGTATGACCGCCATCTGCGCACGTTACGAACGGCACTAAAAAATCAAGTCAGCAATATGGCCACGGCCATCGCTAAATATTTCCCCCAAAATACGCGCATCACCGCTCCCAGAGGCGGATTTATTCTCTGGGTGGAACTGGATCCTAAAGTGGACAGCCTGGCGGTATTTCGTGAGGCGCAACGCCGCCGGATTGCTATTTTACCCGGAATCATGTGCTCGACCACCTTGAAGTATAAACATTTTATTCGTTTGAGCTGTGGATTCCCTTGGACCCCTGAGATTGAGCAGGGTGTGCGTACCCTTGGTCGGATTGTCCACCATATCCAGCAATCCTAATAATGCTTCAGGCCAGCGGTCATTTTTTCCCTCCCCGGTCAACTTTTGCCTAGCTGAGATCCCTTGCCAATTTAAGTGATAACATAAGGAAAAATGATAGGGCCTAAGCTATCTTATTGAATCCATGAGATTCTCAAACCTAGAGTTTTTTTGTTTGTCCGGTTTGTGAATTGTTGGCATATCCATTGCAAATTCTGGGGGCGGATTGGAAATCTTTCTAAGTGCAAAGCCCATCGGCTGCCTATTGGGCGGGCGGCTGGAAATGGGCGTTAATCAAACCCGAACATGCCCTGGTTAGGTTTCTGTAAAATGAAAACCAGACAAACAAAAATTTTAAGGAACCATGACGGAACTGCCCCTAAAATCAAAACACAACTGCAAATATATTCTATTATTCGTACTGCTCGTTTTTAACCCCGCTGCCACGACCTTTGCACTCGATGTCACTTTTCAATGGAGCCCCAACAGTGAGCCCGATTTAGCGGGCTACAGAGTGTTCCACCGCGTGGAACATGAAACCTATGACTACGGCTACCCGGCCTGGGAAGGCACCGCTACCACATGTACGATTTACGACCTTGATGAAAGTCTCGTGAACTGTTTTGTGGCCCGGGCCTATAACACCCAGGGATTTGAATCCGTTGATTCAGTTGAAGTGTGTAAATATCCGGAAGGAAATGCCAACCAGCCGCCGGTGGCCGATGCCGGACCGGATCAAACCGTATATGCGGGAGAATCGGTCGGTTTGAACGGTTCCAACTCAATAGACCCGGAAAACGATATTGTCGCCTATCTCTGGACCCAGGAAACCGGCAATGCCGTGATTTTATCAGATCCGGGTGTGCCGAATCCGACATTTACAGCCCCGGAAACCGATTTGAATGGCAGCACGATGACCTTTAGATTAACTGTTACGGATTCGAGCGGGAATGAAGGCCATGATACCTGCCTGGTAAATGTTGCCTGGCTCAATCAACCGCCCACGGCCAATGCCGGTCCGGACCAGACAGTCGAGGCGGACAGTCAGGTTCAGTTGAATGGATCAGCCTCCGTCGATCTGGATGATGGTATTGCCGCCTATGCCTGGGCCCAGGTGAGCGGACCAGCAGTGATCCTATCCGATCCAAACTCAGCAGACCCAAGCTTCAGCGCTCCCGACATTCATGCCGGCGGCGAATCCTTGACTTTTGAACTGACCGTATCCGATTTTGGCGGGCTTGAGAGTGTCGATACCTGTATCGTGAACCTGACCCGGATAAACCAGCCTCCGACAGCCAATGCCGGACCGGATCAGACCGTATATGCGGGACAGCTTGTTAACTTGAACGGCTCCAATTCAACCGATGCCGAAGACGATATTACCGCCTATCTTTGGACCCAGGAGTCTGGTGACACCGTGATCTTGTCAGACCCGACAGCAACGAACCCGACATTTACGTCCCCAGGAACCGATATGAATGGTAGCACACTGACCTTTAGATTAACCGTTACGGATTCGAGCGGGAATGAAGGCCATGATACCTGCCTGATAAATGTTGCCTGGCTCAATCAACCACCTACGGCCCATGCCGGTCCGGACCAGACAGTCGAGGCGGACAGTCAGGTTCAATTGAATGGATCAGCCTCCGTCGATCTGGATGATGGTATTGCCGCCTATGCCTGGGCCCAAGTGAGCGGACCAGCAGTGATCCTATCCGATCCAAACTCAGCAGATCCGAGTTTCAGTGCTCCCGACATCCATACCGGCGGCGAATCCTTGAGTTTTGAACTGACCGTATCCGATTTTGGCGGGCTTCAGAGTGTCGATACCTGCATCGTGAACCTGACTTGGTTGAACCAGTCGCCGACAGCCAATGCCGGACCGGATCAGGTTGCAGGGGAAGGCGGTCTGGTGATCTTGAACGGATCTAGCTCCGTAGATATCGATGACGGCATCGCCACTTATACCTGGTCCCAACTCGAAGGACCTCCGGTTACGCTTTCAGATTCAAGCGCCGCCCAACCGAGTTTCAGTGCCCCGGAGGTCCCGCCATCCGGTGATTCTCTGACTTTTTGTCTATATGTAACCGATAATTCGGGACTCCAGGACAGCGATACCTGTATTGTCAATATTACCTCCCAGAACGAACCCCCGGTTGCGGTTGTTGCTCAAAGTTATCTGGAAACCATCGGCGGAGCCGTTGTAATTCTGGATGGATCCGGATCAACCGACGCAGATGACGGCATTGTCTCATATCAATGGACGCAGGTGGAAGGCGATCCCGTGGAGTTGTCCGATCCGGCTTTACCCACGATACAGTTTATCGCGCCGGAAGCAGCCCAATATGGCAGCAACTACGTATTCAACCTGATCGTAACAGACCTTGGCGGCCTGCAGAGTAGCGCCGAAAATGTTGTTTACGTCGTTCAGAATAACGATTCCGATGATGATGGTGATGAGAATATTGTAAATGACGGGATTGATGAATACGATGCAGATGACGGCTCTGATGGCAATGATGCCGGCCAAATTTCAGAAACCGCATGTTTCCTGGGGACAAGTTGGTATCAATAAGAAGGTCGTGATCCAGCACTGGTAATTATACGGGGCAGATGACTCAAGCTATCTCAAAATAATCTAATTCCCTGTTGCATCATAGCAGAACGGTTCAAAATGCTCATATAGTATGTGGATGCGTTACTTGCTTTCTGCCTATCCCCTTACCAGAGGACCAATTATTTATTTTAAGAAATGTCTTTTTGTCCCCTATGTGTGTTCTGTTCGAAAAATCATTTATCTAATGGGTGAACATCTCGTCAAAATAGACAGCGGGCTCCTTAGGTGGCAGGGGCAGACCCTCATTGATGGCATCTTCTAAATCGGCTTGGGAATCTGCATCAATCCACCAATACCAGTAGGCGCTGGTTTCATCGCCGTATTTGGACAGGACCGTGTCGGGCGTTCCGAATTTATTCCAATAGAGCAGGCGGGTATAGTTAATATTCCACAGGAGCACATACGGATGGGCGGCATAAACAATTTGGTCGATTTTTCGATAGATGGCGTTACGCTGCTGTATGTCAAAAATACTTTTCTGCTTCTCGATCAGGCTGTCCACTGTGGCATCCTTAAAGCCGGTTATGTTGTTGCCGCTTTTGCGTTCAGCTTCGTTGGCGGACCACATACTCTCCGGATTTTTAAACACCCCTGATCCCCAGGCGGCCCAGGTCATTTCGTAATTGAATTCGTCCATGTCCCGGGCCCAAGCCGCCCAATCCTTACGATCGATCACCAGCTCGATGCCCACGTCCTTTAAATCTTCGGCGTAAATGGCCAGAAATTTATCCGTGGAAGCTTGGCGGGTTAAAAACTTGAATGAAAACTTGCGGCCGTTTTTTTCCAGAAAACCAGTACTTGGATTGACGCGCCAGCCCGCTTGTTTAAGCAGTTCTCTGGCTTTGGCTTTATCGAAAGTTATGAGCTCGTTGGGGCAGGGGTTCTTTTGGTCATACAGGTCTTCGAAATAGGAGCGGTGCAGAAAATACTGGTTGTACATGAGGGTGCTGTTCATCTTGGGGCGATCGAGCAGATGGGCCATGGCCAGCCGTACCCGAATGTCATCAAAGGGCGGCTTGCGCATGTTCATGGCAAAACCTTGGAAACCGATGGGGTTCTGGTTGTATATTTTCTGTTTGACAATCCAGTCATTAGAGAATTTCTCACCCCTGGTTTCATTAACCCACAGGCGGGAGGTATAAATGGGATAGAGGTCTAACTGCCCCTTTTTAAAAGCTTCGAAGGCATTCTCCCGTTCGGCGTAAAAGCGGAATTTCAGGGTCTCAAAATTACCGCTGAATTGGGCGCTGGGGGCATCATTGTTCCACCAGTCCGATCGGCGTTGCAACGTGATAAATATACCTTCATTAATATTGCCCAAACGATAGCGGCCGGAAACCACCGGGAATTCAAAATTGATTTTATTGAAATCCAGAGATGCAAAAACATGTTTGGGTAGAATCTGGAATCCCCCTACAGCTCCCAGATTCATCCAGTGCACGTTCTTGGCACGGAACTGAATGTTAAAATCATCCAGCACCACCGGAGATTCGAACCGCTCCAGGGCAACTTTGTGGGGACCGGTGAGGTTTTTGGGGTCCAGAATGGCTTCAAAGGTCCATTTGACATCATGGGCATTGATGGGGCGTCCGTCACTCCATTTGGCACGCGGATCCAGACTAAAGGTAAAAGTTTTTTTATCTTCGGAAATCGTCCACTTGTGGGCCAGGCCCGGTTCGTACTTTAAGGTAATGGGGTGCATGCCCAGCAGAGTTTCGTACATGGCGCCAAATACTTCAACGCTAAAGCTGTTGTTGTCCAGGTAGTAGTTGAGGCTTTTGGGATACTGGCCTGCAAAAATGGCGATTTCACCCCCGACCAGCGCCTCGGGGCTGGCAATGGGATTGGGGCGGTCTCGCCATTCTTTTCCAGGGAAGGTTTCCAAACTGAATGCACTCAGGGGGCCTAGGGCAGGTGAGAGAAATAAAGCACAGATCAGGACCGATCTCAAAAAAATCCTTTTGTCAAATTCAAGTGTTGGCTTCACTTGCATCTCCTTAATGTTACCTGAAATGATTTCAAAAGCTCAGCCGCCTTGAACTTGAACCCCAATCTTGTTTTTGAGCCAGGTCCGAAGATAGCGGTGAGAATTGGCCTTCCAGCCGGGTAGATTCCGCAGATATGATTCGAAAAAGGGAAATTTCCGCTTAAGTCATTTGAAAATAGGCGCCTGGAGAAACAGGCTTTGGACCCTCTCATTATGGGTACTATACATTCTGGTGCTTGTTGTCTTGCAATATTCCTATAAAATTAGCACCTTACCGCTTAGGCATCGGGCTGCGCCGCTTGACTGCTGTTAAGCCTGGGAAGGTTCAAAATAACGCGGTTCTCTATAAAGCTTAAGTTATTTGAGTTCGACTCGCTGGTGTTCAGTTTTTACCAGCCAAAACTCGTTCTTAAAACACTGTAACGGCCGCCGCCGCTCGTCAATTAAAAGTTATTATCATTTATAATAAGCATTTAAGTAAGTTTATAAGCAGGTGCCTAACGGCGGCCTAACAGTGATTAAAGAACTCAAACAATTGCCTGGTTTTAAACTGAACAACAGCGAGCCTCCTTTAGGTACAACTTGAGCTTTATAGATAAGCGCTTAAAGTAATTATGACGGCATGGCATAAGCCCGACGAGATTCCGGGTACCATGCCCCGGAGAATTTCGAAACAAGTGATTTTTATTTGTTCTTTTGCTTCTTTTTTTCCAGGGCTGCCGCCGATTTCAATTTCTCCAGGCGTCTGTCGACAGCCTCGATTTTACGTTTGATGCGAGCGGCCTCACCATCGTCGGCTGCATAACCACGGGCTTCCTTATACAGACTGATGGCGGTTTTGAGATCTTCGGGTGTGTCTTTGCTGGCAGCCACATCGGCTTTATAAAGCAAGACCATTCGCGTGATGGCGTTTAAACGGCTTTTTACCACCGTCTTCATTTGGGATGTGGTGGAATAGCTATGGGCGGCATTTAGATACGATTTGACCCCTTCAAAATCAGGCATGCCCGGGACTTCCAGGAGGGTGTCGGCCTTGTCTAAATAGTATTGATAGAAAATCGGAAAAACATCCTTCTTGGAATAGCTTTCCTTTAAAGGCTCCGGTGCTGCGATTCCGGGTATGCTCATGAGCAGTTGTTCCCCCTTGGGCGCAAAATTACCCTGCCAGATTTCAATGGCACCTTCTCCCGGTTTGATATAATAGTTTTGGGTGTTCATCCAACTGGCAATAATGACCAGAAGCACCAGCAGGACAAAACCGGCCAAGCCAAATTGCATCATGCGACTGCCCGGATCGGGGGGCGGTGGTTCCATGGGTGGTAGCTGTGCTGCTGGAATGGGTTTTTCCGGTATCTGAGCCGCCTTTTGGGGGGCAGCCTTCTTTTCCGGTTTTACGGTTTCAGAAACAAGCTTGGTGGCCTCAACCTTGGGCGCGGCTTTTTTGGGCGGTGTCTTGGGCGTAGATTTGGCAGTGGTTTTGGCCTTGGGGGTGGTACTTTTTTTACTGGTCACCGTTGATTTCGAGGCACCTGTCGATTTTTTAGGTGTCGTTGTCTTGGCCTTATCGGCTGACTTTTTGGAAGTTGTTGTTTTTGCCTTAACAGAGGGTTTTTTTGGTGTGCTCGGTTTGGGTTTGGCAGCAGATTTTTTAGCAGCGGATTTTTTGGCCGCCGCCGTTTTTTTACCGGTCTGGATCTTAGCCTTTGTTGAGGCTGGCTTTTGGTTTTTGGCACGGCTTTGGGTATTCTGTTCGCGAACGTCTTCTTTATCAGTCGTGGTTTCTTGTTTGGTGGTTGATTTGATCAAGCTTTCTTTTCCCATGAAAAACCCCTTTAAAATACAGTGAAATTGGCGTATAAGATTTTTTCGATTTGCCGAAAACTATAGTTGATCAGTTTTTTTTTGTAAACATTTTTTTGGAGGGATCCGGCAATGGCCCTGCAACAAAAAAAAGCCGCTCTGTTAGCCCGAATTGCCGAATTGAAATCGGTCCTGGTTGCATTTTCCGGTGGGGTTGACAGCACCCTGTTACTCAAGATCTGCCATGATGTCCTCAAGGACCAAGTCGTGGCGGTAACGGCCACATCTGCTTTGCAGCCCGGCCGCGAAAATGAAGCCGCTCTCCAAACAGCTCGGGATATGGGAGTCCGCCATATTTGCATTCAATCTAAGATACTCGAGGAAGCAGCGTTTTTGAAGAATACGGACCAGCGCTGCTATCATTGCAAACGCCATTTGTTCGAAAACCTGAGGACCCTGGCGGATGATTTAAATTTAGCCTATGTAGCCCATGGAGCCAATACCGATGACCTGAGTGATTATCGTCCGGGATTCCGAGCGGCGGAAGAGCTGGGTGTGGTGGCCCCTTTGCTGGAAGCCGGATTGGGCAAAGCCGATATCCGGCACCTTTCAAAGGAACTCAAATTGGCCACTTGGGATAAACCGGCCATGGCCTGTCTGGCTACCCGCATACCGTATGGTACGGTTTTAACGCCTGAACGTCTCGATCAGGTCAACGCGGCCGAAGCTGAATTGGCTGCCCGGGGATTTCAATCATGCCGGGTACGGTGCCATGGTCCCATTGCGCGCATTGAGGTGCCGCCGGAGGATATCGACCGATTCCTGGATCCGGCGCTTCGCCGGAACCTGGTTGCCAAATTAAAGGCCATCGGTTTCACGCATGTGACCATAGATCTTGAGGGGTATGTTATGGGAAGTATGAACCAGGATCTTGAGTGAATGCCGACAAAGGGAAAATTCCGGATCATCTCCCGATTTGCTGTAGTAATGCTATTGTTGGAAAACATATCGAAATCGGGATCGCTATCGGGATCGGGACCGAGATTATATTAGGCTTTGGTTTATTAAACGTTTACCGTCTTTCAATCGGCTGTGTTGAATGGGTTGCAGAAAGCCGGTAGCGCAAGGGTGAATTGGACCGCATTGTTGCAATGTTAATTCGGTTGGGAGGCAGGAGTTGTACCGCAAAGGAGGGCTTTGGGGTATACGAATGTACTGAATTCGATTCCATTCCGATAGCGATAGCGATTTCGATTAGATATCGCCCGAGCTTTATTTCCCTTTACTTTATTCACTTTGTGCTAAAAAAAGTTCTCCCATATAGGAAGAAACCTGAGCCAAGTCTGCTGGTCCGAGTTATATAATATGGAAACTTTACTGATTTCAGGCATAATATTGGGTTTGAGTGCCGGTTTATCCCCGGGGCCCATGTTGACATTGGTTATTACCCAAACGTTGCAGCATGGGATTCGCGAAGGGATTAAGGTCGCCTGCGCGCCCTTGGTAACGGATGTACCCATTATCATCGTGTGTTTGGTTATATTATCTGCATTTGCTGACATGAACCTGGTTTTGGGTATTCTGGCACTAATTGGCGGTGTTTATTTATTTTATCTGGGTATCAGCGGTTTCAGATTTACGGGTGAAGAACTTGAAGTTGCGGAATTAAAGCCTCAATCCCTTAAAAAGGGAGTGATGATCAATTTTTTGAATCCCAGTCCCTATTTGTTCTGGACATCCATCGGCGGACCATTGGTTTTAAAAACTTCCAGCAGTTCGTTGATATCCGCGATGGTATTTATTCTGCCTTTTTATGTTCTGCTGGTCGGTTCAAAAGTAGTTATTGCCATTATTTCAGGTAAATCCAAGAACCTATTAAGCAGCACCCATTACCGCTTGATCATTCGGTTTCTGGGGCTGGTGTTGATCGGATTCGGCATCCTTTTTTGGCGGGATGGAATACGTTATTTAGGTAGCTAAAGTTCGCGCAACAGATAGCGTAATAGGAATTTAGGCTGTTAGACTATTAGCTGCTAAAAGTCTAACAGTCTTCAGCCTAATAGCCTGGTCCACGGATCCTTGAATCCTGTTTATCCGTCATTGATATGAGAAGCCCTGAAGCAAGCGAAAGATATATTCAAAAATATTATTAAAAGTTACCGAGGTATTTAACTTGCATTCCGGAAAAGTACGCTTATAATGAGCATATGCCAATAACGGAGACCGCATGGCCAGACCCAAAAAAGATAGATTAGTCGGGTTTAATCCCAAAATAAACTACTTCAAACCACGGGGAATCCCGGTGCTTGATTTGGAGGAGGTCTGCCTTACTATTGATGAACGGGAATCGATCCGATTGGCAGACCTGGAAGGATTAAGCCATGAAGCAGCCGGCCGCCAGATGGGCATTTCAAGAGCTACCTTTGGCCGAATTGTCCAGCAGGCCCGTAAAACAATTGCCGATGCGATTATCCATGGCAAGGCGGTTCGGGTAGAAGGGGGAAGTTACAAGTTGATGGAGGAATATCGACGATTCAAATGCGAGGTCTGTTTGCATGAATGGCAGGAACCTTTTGGAACCGGCCGGCCGCAACACTGCCCGGCTTGTGAGGATGTCAATTTTTATCGAACGACACACCAGTTTGCTTAAGTTTGAGTTCACCCCCGCTTACAGCCGGGGTAAACTCAATTAATAGAATCGTACCAACGATCTTATCCACGAGAGGAGAATATAGAAATGGTTCAAATTCAGGATAGCATGCAGGCGGCAAAACAAAAACAGGATCCGCATGCAGAACAGAATGCCGCCGTCGAAACGTCCCTGGGACGTATTAAACAGAAATTGATTGTCATGAGTGGTAAAGGCGGAGTGGGCAAAACCAGTACTTCGGTCAACCTGGCGATTGCTTTGGCCAAAAAAGGGTACCAGGTGGGTATCATGGATGTGGATTTACATGGTCCGGACGTTCCCAGGATGTTGGGCTTGAAAGGCATGCTTGATCTCAGTAAGAATAGCAACAAGCTGGCCCCCATGCATCGAATGGATAATTTAAAGGCCGTTTCCATTGAATCGCTGACCATGAGCAAGGATGACGCGATTATATGGCGGGGACCAATTAAGTTTTCAGCCATCAAACAATTCATTGGGGATGTGGATTGGGGCGACCTTGATTTTTTAATCATAGACTCGCCGCCGGGAACTGGTGATGAACCCCTAACCATAGCTCAGACCATTAAAGATGCCAAAGCCATCATCGTAACAACACCGCAAGAGGTGTCCTTGGCGGATGTGCGCAAATCAATCAGTTTCTGTAAAACCGTAAACATGGAAATATTCGGTGTTATCGAGAATATGAGCGGCTTTGTCTGCCCGCACTGCGGCGAAAATGTGGATATTTTCGGAACAGGTGGCGGCGAAAAAACCGCTGCTGCAGCCAGCATCCCTTTTCTTGGCAGGATCCCCATGGATCCCCGGGTGGTTGCCTGCGGCGACGACGGCTGCTCGATTCAGGAAAAGTATGCGGACTCAGGCGTGGCTATCGCTATAGGCGATATTGCAGATAAGGTGGCAACTTTAGTCGAGAAGCAATAAGCAAGATCAGGCTATAGGCTGTAGACTGTTAGCAGCCTATAGCCTACAGTCTAAAAGTCTATACCCTATAGTTTAGAAGCTGAATTCGATACCGAAGTAAATTATATCATCGCTCAGTTCATAATCATCATTGTCTTTTTCAAAATCGACAAAGATGTTTTTATATCCCAGGACCAATGCAGCTGATTTCACCAAATAACCCTTGATCCGCAGATTAAACTCGTTGTAGCCCTTGGTATCGGCGGCTGTCATGGGATCCGGGGCATAGGTTACATCTGCTTGAATTAAAATGGGAAAATTGTAGTAAACTTTACGAAAGTCATATTCACCCAGCAACACAAACCCTGCCGCTGCCAGGTCATAATCTTCATTATCATCCTCTGCATTCCCCAATACGCCCTTAAGGCCTAAACCCAGGGTCAGTGCGGGTTTAAAAAACTCATCTTTGAGGGTGAAATATGCATTCCCAAAGCGGTAGTCCTCCCCGGTAAACAGACCCCCGGCCCCAACATTGAGCGTAGTTTCGGCTACGAGTGATTCCGAATCGACTCCCATTATTATATCCTCGGAATTGGCGTAAAGATCCAGGCGGATTGTCTTTGCTAAGCAATTAGAAGCTAACAATATAAGGGAACAAACAACAATAATATTCAAGTATTTTAATTTGCTGTGCATTAATTCAGCTCCTTAAATTTTCTGTTGGCTCTTGGAGTAAAAATGAACCACCAGAAAATTTGTTCAGCCTTTCAGGCTGAATATTTAGATTTTAATTATGCTATTATCCTTCACTTGTTTTTATGAATGAATTATTAGTTTTCAGAGATTAAAACAATATTTTTGCGGCGTAGCCGCATCTTATAAAATTGCGTAGCAATTATATTACCATAAACGCTCCGCATGGGCATCCGGCAAACCGGCATCGATGATTTTATTGGTGACCCGCGCAATATGATAGGGAATAAATTTTACCTGGACAAGATTTTCTGTTTTATCCCAGATGGTATACTTGGCGTTGTTGTTGCCATCTCTGGGTTGTCCTACACTGCCGACATTGATAATATATTTTTTTTCTTCCCGCAACTGCATGACACCTTTGATCAAGGGGGCCCGGATGACCGTGCCCTCCCGATAACTAACAAATTCAAGCTTATGCGTATGGCCGACAAAGCACAATTGCTCCCGCATGTCTTCGAAGATACTTCCAAAAGCCGGTTCCTCGATTTGAAAAAGGTAGGTGATGACCGAATCCGGCGGAAATCCATGCACAAAACGCGCATTACTCTTAATGGCCGCTGTTTTAAGCCCGGCGATGTAGTCCAGAGAGTCCTGGGAAAGCATCGGTATGGTTTTTTGAATCGATTCCCGGGCCAGGGGATTAAACCAGGACAGATACTTGGGATCCAGAATTGATAACTCGTGGTTACCCAAAAGTGTCGGGATCTTGCGGTCGCGGATAGTCTGAATCACGGCTTCAGGCTCAGGACCGTAGCCCACCAAATCACCGAGACAAATGATCCCGTCGACATTCGATTTATCGGCATCCGACAGCACTTCCTCCAGTGCGTCCATGTTGCCGTGGATATCGGAAATGATGGCTAATCTCATCTTAGTGTATGAAAATACCAGAAAATCAGTTCATTGCCAAAAAAAATAGTAATCAAGCAACCGATCGCCAAAAAAGGTCCAAACGGGATCGCCAACTTCATATTTTTGCCTGATCGAATCATGACCGCTATGCCACACAAGGTCCCAATGGCAGAAGAAAGGAATATGGTCAGCAAAACACCCTTCCAGCCCACAAAGGCTCCGATCATGGCAAGGAGCTTGATATCCCCGCCACCCATGCCCTCCTTTTTGGTAAGGAGGCTATAGATCCATGCAACCGACAGGAGACTTCCGCCCCCGGCCAGAATGCCCAGTAAGGATGCTTTGTAGCTGATTTCCGGCAGGAAAAAAGATGCCGCGAATCCAATGGGAATGCCCGGCAGGGAGATGACATCCGGGATGATACGATGGTCGAGATCGATAAAGGTAATCACGATCAGGGCGGCGATTAAAACAAACATGATCAGTGCTTGCAGGGTCAGGCCAAATTTAAGGTAGACACACACGGCAAACAGACCCGCCATGATTTCAACCAAGGGGTAGCGCGGGGCAATCGTTGTCTGACAATGGCGACATTTACCCCGTAATATCAGGTAGCTGAGGATGGGTATATTGTCATAGAATCGGATGCGTTCCTGGCATCCGGGGCAAGAAGACGGTGGCGATACAATGGACAGCGAATTCGGAAGCCGGTAAATGCAAACATTCAGAAAACTGCCGATGCAACTGCCGAAAATAAATAGGGTCGCTTCAATCATAGAGATTAGAGTCCTAACTCGCCACTATATGCCATAATTTTCGTAATTTGTAAATCAATAGGATTCCAGAGCCAAAGAATAGCCTAATAGTAATGTACAAATTCAAATGACGGCAAAATTCATACCATTTGGGGGCAACCGAAATTATTCATATCGAAATCGCTATCGGGATCGGTATCGAAATCGTCTTTTCAAAGGCTTACAATTCGATACCGATCCCGATAGCGATTTCGATTCCGATGGTTGGGGTTCATCTGTATTAAGGATTTAGGCTGAAACTTAACAGCCATTAGTTATCAGCTTTCAGCAGCTTAACGCCGATAGCTGTCAGTTGCAGCCTGACAGCCTATTCATTGACCCTGTCTTTCCCGATCAAACCGGAGAATAATTAGGTATATACCGGTTGTCGGAAATATATTCCGCTCTGAAAAATTATCTGAACCGCTTCCTACATGAAACGGAACGTTATTATGACAATAGCTATAATATCCGTCCGAATAAATAGGTTGATTAGAGGTACGTTGCAGGTATTGTAAATGCATTTTTCAGTCTTATAATTAGGGGTTGAAATTTTGGGTTTAATATTCGATGTTCTTTTCCTTTATAATTCGGCAACCAGAAGAAAAGAACCAGGAGAGACCATGGCAGAAACAGATAAGGACGATTTAATTAGTATCATCGAAGATGATGGTATTGATGATGATATACCCACAACACTACCACTGATGCCGGCCAGAGACGTTGTCATCTTTACCGATATGCTGTTGCCGCTTTTTGTGGGCCGGGAGAAATCGGTGCGGGCGGTAGAGGAGGCTGTTTCCAAGTCACGTTACCTCCTGGTGGCGACGCAGATAGAGGCGGGTATTGAAAATCCCAAGGAAGATCAGATCTATAACATCGGGACCGTTTGTAAAATCCTACGCATGTTAAAGCTACCGGACGGGCGCGTCAAAGCCCTGGTCCAGGGAATTGCCAAAGCCAAGATTAAGAGATATGTGCGTAAACGATCCCTATTCCGGGTCAGTATCGATATTCTGGAAGAGCAAATTTTAGATAAGCCCGATATCGAAACCCAAGCACTCATGCGGAACATCCGCGAGCACTCGGAAAAGATATTGGCCCTGCGGGGAGAATTGACCGGCGATGTGAGTGCCATCCTTGACAGTATAGATGAGCCCGGAAAGCTAGCCGATTTGGTAGCTTCCAATTTAAAACTCAAAATTGATGAGTCACAACAATTACTCGAGCTGGTCGATCCCATCGAGCGCCTGCGCAAAGTCAATGATTTGATTGTGAAGGAGCTGGAATTATCCGCCATGCAGGCCAAAATCCAGTCGGATGTCAAGGATGAGATTTCCAAGAGTCAGCGTGATTTTTACCTGCGGGAGCAGGTTCGGGCAATCCATCGAGAGTTGGGTGAACTGGACGACAAAGCTAAAGAAATTCAAGGATATAAGTCCAAGATAAAAAAAGCTAAAATGTCCAAACAGGCCAACGAGGAAGCGCACAAACAGGTAAAACGATTGGAGCAGATGCATCCGGATTCGGCCGAATCCGGTGTTGTGCGCACCTATCTGGATTGGCTTGTGGAAATGCCCTGGCAAAAATCCACCAAGGACCTCATCGATATCGCCAAAGCCAAAGCCGTATTGGATCGGGACCACCATGGACTTGAAAAGGTAAAAGACCGTATTTTAGAATTTCTGAGTGTCCGTAAGCTCAACAAAAATACCAAAGGGCCGATTCTGTGCTTTGTGGGCCCGCCGGGTGTTGGCAAAACATCTTTAGGTCAAGCCATCGCCAAGGCCATGCGGCGGAAATTCACGCGGGTGTCCCTGGGGGGGATCCGGGACGAAGCCGAGATACGGGGCCACCGGCGCACCTATGTGGGGGCCTTACCGGGACGTATTCTCCAGGGGCTGAAACAGTGCGGAACCAAGAATCCGGTTTTTATATTGGATGAAATCGATAAGCTCGGCGCAGATTTCAGAGGGGACCCTTCCTCTGCCCTGTTGGAGGCGCTCGATCCTGAGCAGAATTTTGAATTCAGCGATCACTATCTCAACCTGCCGTTTGACCTATCCAATGTGATGTTCATTTTAACGGCTAATATGATCGACACGATTCCATCAGCCCTGTTGGATAGGATGGAGGTCCTGACGCTGTCCGGGTATACTGAAGAAGAGAAGATGACCATTGCCGAAAAACATTTGCTTCCACGTCAGATCAAAGAAAACGGCCTTCGAAAGAATTATCTTTCCTTAAGTTCCGGTGCCCTTAAAACGATTATCAAGGGCTATACATCCGAAGCAGGTCTACGCAACTTGGAACGCGAATTGGGTTCCTTGTGCCGTAAAGTGGCGCGAAAAATAGCCGAAGGACAAAAAAAGCCGTTTCGGGTAACCCGAGCGAACCTTCATACCTATTTGGGCGTCCAAAAATTTTATCCGGAAATGGATCAGGAAGAGAGTCAGGTGGGATTGTCCACGGGCCTGGCCTGGACATCGGTGGGTGGAGAGGTTCTTTATGTGGAAGCCTCCATCATCGGGGGCAAAGGTGAACTCATCGTCACCGGACAGTTGGGGGACGTTATGCAGGAATCGGCACGGGCAGCCCTAAGCTACGCCCGAGCCAATCTTAAAGGCCTGGACATCGAAGCCGATGCGCTTGAAAATGTGGATGTGCATATCCATGTACCGGCTGGTGCAGTCCCCAAAGATGGCCCCTCAGCCGGGATTGCCATGGCCACTGCGCTGATCTCGGCTTTAACGGGAAAACCGGTTGATAAGGATATTGCCATGACCGGTGAAATTACCCTGCGTGGCCGGGTACTGCCCATCGGTGGGCTCAAAGAGAAAGCATTGGGAGCGTTGCGGGCCGGTATCAAAACCATCATCATTCCGGAAAAAAATAAAATCGATTTGGTGGATATTCCCGATTACGTGAAGAAGAAAATCCGTTTTGTGCAGGTTCGACAAATGGAGGAAGTACTTGAGATGGCCTGCGGTATTAACCAGTCAGGGGCGTGAAATTCCGGGTAAAGCAGCATGAAAATACTGTCAATTGACACATCAACCGCCACCTGCGTAGTGGGTCTGGTGGATGGTAATGACGTTATGGCAGAACGCGTAGATCAAAGCGGCCGGACGCACGCTCGTCATATCATGGCTATGCTGGATGACACCTTGAAGCAAGCCGGCATGTCGCTTGAGGATATCGACGGTTTTGGTGTGATCACCGGCCCCGGGACCTTCACGGGACTGCGCATTGGTATCAGCACGATCCAGGGTATGGCCTACGCCTTGTCCAAACCAGCGGCGGGGATCACGAGTCTGGATGCCTTGGCGGCCCAGGCAGAAACGGAGCTGCAGCACATTTGCCCCATGGTGGATGCGCGCAGACAGGAAGTTTACTATGGCCTATATGAGTTGCAGGACCATGGAATAAAACAAACCAAACCGCATCAGGTGGCTTCACCAGCGTCCCTGTTGGATCAAATTCAGGTTCCCTGTTATTTTCTGGGAACCGGCGCCCGTATGTACCAACAGTTGATTGCAGACGCCCTGGGAACAAGGGCCACATTTGCAGAGGCGGGCAGAGACCGGATTAATTCCGAGGTCATCGCCAGGTTGGCCCGACCGCACCTGCAGAGAGCCCAAGACCAGCAACTGCCGGTTATATCGCCATATTATATCCGTCGGTCGGATGCCGAAGTCAACGCCCACCGACCTCGTCGGGAGTATGGAAAAGATTAAACACCTTACTGTATTATCTTTAGCGGCATTGTTGCTGAGCTGGTGAGGGCGATATCATATTAACCCATAGGATGGCGACTGTCGTGTTGTTCCTGCAAGCCTATAATATTGACACATTGTTACTACTGTGCTAAAAATTTACGTTTAGTCTTAAAAGAGAATCGCTGCCGTCATGGGCAGGAATACCAGATGCAAAACTATAACCGAATAGAGCCTGCCAGTCAGACAGCGTTTCCAATTGCGCGGCCAGGCATACCCTTTATAGCCACTGCGGCATTCGCCACAGCTGTACTGGCACTATTGGGGATTACCAGCCTGACATTACTGGGTCTGGTGGCCACCCTATTTATCTGCTATTTTTTCAGGGATCCGGACAGGGTGATACCCGACGTGCCGGGTGCCATCGTATCACCGGCAGACGGGAAGATCATTCGCGTGGAACAGCATCAACAGAGCCCTTATACGTCGGGGCCCTGTCGTAAGATCAGCATATTCATGTCGGTTTTCAACGTTCACGTGAACCGGATACCGTTCAGCGGCAAAATTAAACGGATTGCCTATTATCCGGGCAAATTTTTTTCAGCTAATCTGGACAAGGCCTCGCAGTTAAATGAGCATAATGCTGTTTATTTACAAACAGATACAGATCAAGACATCTGCTTTGTTCAAATCGCTGGCCTGGTTGCCCGTCGAATCATCTGCAACATCCAGGAAGGAGAAACTGTGGTGCGCGGCCAGCGTTTCGGATTAATCTGTTTTGGGTCGCGTCTGGATGTGTATCTGCCCGCAGACGCATCCATTGAGGTTAACACAGGTGACATTGTTAAAGCCGGTACATCGGTGATAGGAAAATTATCATGAAAGCAAAGCGATTTCAGAAAGAAAATCTACGTCGAGGCATTTACGTACTCCCGAACATGTTTACGACCATGAACCTTTTCTGTGGATTTTATGCCATTATTGCATCCATCGACGGCAAGTTCGTGGCGGCCGCTATCGCCATCATCATCGCTGGTGTTTTTGATAATCTAGATGGAAAAATCGCGCGTGCCACCGGTACAACCAGTAAATTCGGCATCGAGTATGATTCCCTGGCCGATTTAATGTCCTTTGGATTGGCGCCCGGGTTGATGATATATCTGTGGGCGCTCAAGCCCCTGGGCCGAATAGGTTGGTTGGCTGCTTTCTTGTTCATGGTTTGCGG
The DNA here is from genome assembly GCA_964452555.1 of uncultured Desulfobacterales bacterium. GTDB lineage: Bacteria > Desulfobacterota > Desulfobacteria > Desulfobacterales > B30-G6 > B30-G6. The sequence goes on along the minus strand of CAYVMI010000010.1, from coordinate 75,174 downwards.
CGCGCTGCGCCTCGCCCGGTTCAACACTCAGGTGGGCACCGTCAGCAGCGAACGATTTGTGGGCCTACCCATTCCGGCGGCTGCGGGAATGAATGCCGTCACCATACTGATTTTCGATAAATTAAATATAGCCGGTAATGCGCATGCCATTCCGGTGCTGATCATGCTGTACGCCCTTTCATTTCTGATGGTCAGCTCCATCAAATATAACAGTTTCAAAAAACCGGAACTGTTCCGGAAGATGAATTTCAATTCACTCGTGGTGGCTGTTTTGATTTTTATCTTCATCGCATCCCAACCTGCCATCGCGCTTTTTTTGTGCGGGGTCCTCTATGTTCTCTCAGGACCTTTTACGACTTTGAAGCGCTACGGACAAATCAAGCAAAAAGAAGCAAAGAAGTTAAAGGAACACAAGCGTACAACACGTTCGCGTTAACGGCAGGTTCGATCCGAGGTTCCCAGCCTGATAATTAAATCAAACCGAAACTAAATCAATCGAGGATAATCATCTCATGGGCAAATCATACCAAATTGCTGCAATACCCGGCGATGGGACCGGGCCCGAGGCATTGGCCGAGGGGTTAAAAGTACTCGAAGCCGTCGGTCAAAAAGAAGATATTCGTTTTGACGTGCAAGAATTTACCGTTGGTGGGGAACATTATCTCAAAACCGGCGAGACCCTGACCGACGAGGTCAAGCAATCCTTATCCGAATTCGACGCCATGTATCTGGGCGCCATCGGGCATCCTGATGTGAAGCCGGGGATATTGGAAAAAAATATTCTGTTAAATCTGCGGTTTCATTTTGATCAGTACATCAATTTGAGACCGGTCAAACTGTACGATGGTGTGGCTACGCCTTTGAAAGATAAAGCCCCGCAGGATATTGACTTTGTGGTCGTGCGTGAAAACACGGAGGGGCTTTATGCCGGAGCCGGGGGCGTACTCAAGAAGGGAACCCCGGATGAAGTCGCGGTTCAGGAGTCGATCAACACGCGCAAAGGCGTTGAACGCTGCATTCGCTACGCCTTCGAATACTGCCGTAAGCGCAACAAGCGCAAGAAATTGACGTTGTGCGGTAAAACCAATGTATTGACCTTTGCCTTTGATCTATGGGAACGGACTTTCCATGAAGTCGCGCGCGAATATGACGACATCGAAACCGATTATGCCCATATCGATGCCATCTGCATGTGGATGGTTAAGAACCCCGAATGGTTCGACGTGATTGTAACCGACAATATGTTCGGCGACATCATTACGGACCTGGCCGCCATGATCCAAGGCGGCATGGGGATCGCCGCCGGTGGGAATATCAATCCCCAGGGTATCTCCATGTTTGAACCCATTGGCGGATCAGCACCAAAATATACGGGTAAAAATGTCATTAATCCCGTGGCGGCAATCTCTGCCGGTCAATTGATGTTGGAGACATTGGGCGAGTATCAGGCAGCCCGGCGGGTGGAAGCGGGTGTGGCCCGGGTCCTGCGCGATGATATCCGGGATGTGGGCGCCGGCCGAATGGGCCATTCCACGCAAGAGGTGGGCGATTTGGTCGTGTCGTACGTGCTGAATAGTGATTAAGCAGTTTTAGGTTATAGATAGCAGTGTTAGGTTTTAGGTTTTAAGTTTTATGTTTTAAGTGATGACTGGCAAGAAGCTGATAGCTGAACTAATGACGTTTTCTTCGGTTGGCAGACCTAAAACCTAACACTTAAAACTTAAAACGGTTTGGTACACAATCAGCTGTTACCATCCGAATACTAGTAATGCAGGAGTGCAAACAATGGCATCTAAAAAATTCAATATAGCCTTAGCCGGTGCGACCGGTGCCGTTGGTAATCAAATGATTGATTGTTTGGAAGAAATGGATTTTCCGGTCAATGAAATTAAAATGCTGGCATCCAGCCGCTCGGCTGGTCGTGAGCTCACTTTTCGCGGTCAGGCGGTCGTGGTTGAAGAAATGACCGAGGATTCATTCAAGGGAATGGATATCGCGCTTTTTTCTGCAGGCGGCGGCACCAGTAAGCATTTTGCTCCGCATGCGGCCAAAGCCGGATGTGTGGTGGTTGACAACTCCAGTGCCTGGCGCATGGATCCGGATGTTCCCCTGGTGGTACCGGAAGTGAACCCCGCTGCCGTTGCCGGGTATACCGCCAAAGGTATTATCGCCAATCCCAATTGCTCCACCATCCAAATGGTTGTGGCGCTTTATCCCATCCATCAGCAATATGGCATCAAACGGATCGTGGTATCCACCTACCAGGCAGTTTCAGGCACCGGCAAAAAGGCCATTGATGAGCTTTTTAATCAGACCCGGTCCATCCTGAACTTCCAGGATGCTGAAAAAACGGTTTACCCGCACCAAATTGCATTCAATTGTTTGCCTCATATCGACACGTTTGATACCACCGGTTACACCAAGGAAGAAATAAAAATGGTCAATGAAACCCGCAAAATTATGGGCGATGACAGTATCCAGGTCACCGCCACTACGGTGCGGGTTCCGGTTTTTTACGGACATTCGGAAGCCGTCAACATCGAAACCGAAAAACCGATTACAGCGGAAGCTGTTAAAGCTTTGTTGGCAGATGCGCCCGGTGTGGCCGTAATGGATGATCCCGCCCAGAATGTTTACCCCCTGCCCATTGATGCCGCCGGTCAGGATTTGACCTATGTGGGACGCATTCGGGAAGATTTTTCCATTGAAAACGGGATTAATATGTGGGTCGTGGCGGACAATATCCGTAAAGGTGCAGCCACCAATACGGTTCAGATTGCTGAAATTTTGGCACAGGATTATCTATAGGGAGTTAATGTGGAACGAATACCGATTACAAAAAAAGGATACGAGAACCTCAAAGCGGAGCTGGTACGGCTCAAAACCATCGAGCGTCCTGAAAATATCAAAGCCATTGAGGAAGCCCGGGCGCATGGCGATCTCAGCGAAAATGCTGAATTTCATGCAGCCAAAGAGCGCCAGGGTTTTATTGAGGGCCGCATTATTGAATTGGGATTTAAACTCGGCAATGCCGACGTGATCGAACCGGACAAGCAGCCCAAAGATCGGGCGGTCTTTGGCTGCGGGGTTATCCTGGAAAATGTGGAGACCGGAGAAGAGGTCGAATATCAACTGGTGGGACCGGACGAATCCGATATTGATGAAGGGCGCATCTCCATTCAGTCACCTCTGGGTCTGGCAATCATCGGAAAAGAAGTCGGAGAGGAAATCGTCCTGCAGGCCCCGGCTGGGAAAAGGACGTATGAATTGGTCGAAATACAGTGAACCTCAGGCTGTTAGGCTGTAGACTATTAGGCTGTTAGGCGGATATCAGGTAACAGTCAAAGGATTATAGGATTTAAGGCAATGGGCTATTTGCTGATATCGACCTAACAGTCTATCAGCCTAAACGCCTAAAAGGCTATCAATCGAATCCTCGAACCCTTAAATTGCTTTAATCAACATAATATCAATGAATAGAAAAATATAGTTTATAAATAGTATTTGGGAGGAAATGTATGGCAAGAATAACAATCGAAGACTGTTTGGAAAAGGTGCCCAGCCGGTTTCAGCTGGTGCATATGGCGGCAAAGCGGGTGCGGCAGATCCGCGAGGGTTCTGAATATCTGGTCAATTCGCCTAAAAATGAAGATATTGTGGTAGCATTGCGCGAAATTGCGGCCGAGAAAGTACGGGTCAAGGGCCCCGAGGCTGAATCCGAAGCTGTAGCGGAACTGCCCGAAGCCGAAGAAACAGCTGAAACAGAGGATGCCGCGGAACCAGCCGAATCTGAAACAAGCTCAGAGACAACCGAATAGATTTAATGCTGATCTGGTTGGATCTGCAACACCGGGATGCTTTCTGCTTTGCCGAAACACAGCTATGTATATAAAGCGCTGAATCGGGCGGCTGGCAAGGCGCTGCACCGATACGACATGATATCGGATGGTGATCGAATCCTGGTGGGGGTGAGCGGCGGAAAAGATAGCCTCGCGATGATGCGGCTGTTGAATGAACGCCGGGCACGCATCCCGGTTGATTATCAATTGTTTGCCGTTTATATCGATCTGGGTTTTCCCGATGACTTCGGCGCTGAACTACAATCCTATGCTGAAAACTGCGGATATTCGATCCGGGTCGAGCACACGGACTATGGCGTAATCAGCCATGGTCCTGAAAATCGTGAAAACCCATGCTTTCTATGTTCACGACTGCGGCGCAAGCGCTTGTTTGAAATCGCGGCTGAAACCGGTTGTAATAAAATTGCTTTGGGTCATAATAAAGATGACATCATCGAAACCGTGTTCATTAATATGTGTTACGCCGGTGAAATCAGCACGATGAAGCCCAAACAATCTTTTTTTGGGGGTGAGTTTGATATAATCCGGCCGCTGGCTTTCTGTGATGAGGACAGCATCCGTCTATTTGCCAGGGAATGTGCATTTCCCGACTTCATCAATCCCTGTCCAACGGCAACCAGCTCCAAACGCCTGGAAATCAAAAAGCTATTGCAGCAGCTTTATCGAAGCAACAAAAAGATCAAGGGGAATATATTTCGGTCCTTGAGCCATGTTAAGGCTGATTACTTATTAAAGCCAGACAAATAAAGATTCAAAGACGCGGCCATCTCAAATTCAAAGCGATAAAAGACTGTTAGGCTGAAGACTATTAGACTGTTAGCGCCAAACGCCTAATAGCCTACAGCCTAAACCCCTAAAAGGCTTCGTGTTATAAGGAAATTCTGGCCATCAAGGCCTTGGTGCATCGGGAACTAGCTCATAGGGTAATCTGGAGAAAGAAAATGCAGGACGTGCAAAACCAAAGAGACCATCGCAATATCCCCATTGATCGGGTGGGTATCAAGAATTTGAAATACCCCATCACCGTGCGGGACAAACGCGAGGGGCACCAGCCCACGGTTGCCACGATTGATATGTATGTTAACCTACCCCATAAGGACCGGGGCACCCACATGAGCCGTTTTGTTGAAATGCTGCACCTGTTTCGACCGGAGGTGTCCTTAAAAAATTTTGATGTCATTCTGCAGGAAATGAAGCGGCATCTCAACGCAGCCTCGGCCCATATCGACATTACCTTTCCTTTTTTTATTGAAAAGAAAGCACCGGTAAGTGAATCCATTGGGCTGATGGATTATACCTGCCGCATTATCGGTGTTAGTGAAGAAAATGGCAGGACCGACCTGGTATCCGAAGTCATCGTACCCATCTCCTCTGTGTGCCCGTGTTCCAAGGAAATCAGTGATGCCGGTGCCCACAACCAACGCGGCCAGGTTCGGCTGCAGATCCGATTCAAGAAGTTCATCTGGCTGGAAGATATGATCGAATTGGTAGAAAAGTCGGCCTCGTGTGATGTTTATTCCATTTTAAAACGGGTGGATGAAAAGCATGTTACCGAAGCGGCTTACGACAATCCCAAATTTGTCGAGGATATTGTCCGCGATATCGCGATACTCTTGAACAAGGATGACAATATTACCTGGTTTACAGTGAGTGCCGAGAATTTCGAATCCATCCACAATCACAGCGCCTATGCCGAGATCACCAGCAACTGAGTCTTTCTGCAGCCCTTTGCGGCCTCTGATATTTCCATTCAAAAAAATAGGGGTGCACCTTCGCCGCAGTCTGGAATCGGAACACATTTTTCACAACCGGTATTAGGTAAATCCATGGCCATGCTGAAAAAGAAAAAACCGTTTTGGGATAAGCTGACCGTAGAACCGGAAAAGGTCCTGGCGGAGATCCGGCCGGGTATGAATATTTTTTTGGGAACTGGCGTTGCCGAGCCGCGAACGTTGATTCATCAACTAATGTCCTCGAGCTTAGGAAATCTTTCAGACCTCACCCTGATCCAACTCATCAGTGTCGGCGAAGCACTGCCCATCGATGAGCGCTATTTTCGGAAGTATCGACTCAAGACATTCTTTTCCGGCTATGCTGCCAATGAAGCGATTGCCTCCGGCCGGGTTGATTTAATTCAATCCAGATTTTTTAAACTGCCGGGACTGATTGCCTCGGGGACCATCCAGGTTGATGCCGCTTTCGTTCAGATATCACCGCCGGATAAGGCCGGCTATGCCAGCCTGGGAGTATCCGTGGATGTCGCCCGCCAAGCCATGGAAAAAGCGGTTTTGGTGGTGGGGGAAATCAATGCGGAAACACCCCGGACCGGTGGGGATACCTATGTTCATATCGATGAATTCGATTATTTAATCAAAGCCACCGAGCCGCTTATTTATATGCCGCGATGGCAGTCCGATGAGGTTTTCGACCGCGTTGCCTCATATGTAGCCGGCCTGCTCCAGGATGGCGACTGCATCGGCTACTCCCTGGGACCGCTGTTTGAGGCCCTGGTGCCGTATTTGTCAAAGAAGCGCCATTTGGGTATCCACAGCCTGATGATCACCGATGCGCTCATGGAAATTATTCGCAGCGGTGCGGTTTCAAATCGGCGCAAGCGCGTTTTCCCAGGTAAAAGTGTGGTTTCGTATGCTTTCGGCACACCGGAGTTAATGGCCTGGCTCAGTGAGAATCCCTTGATTGAATTTCAAGGCATCAATATTGTGGCCGATCCGCGCCTGGTGGGGGCCAATCGACGCTACATGACCATCCTGCCGGCCCGTAAAGTGGATCTGGCCGGTCGGGTGGCCATGCATTCCGGCAAGGGGTTGATGTCTGCCGGTCAAGGTGCCGCCGAGGAAATGGTGGAAGGCGCAAATTTTTCACGCAACGGCAGAATTATCATGGGGTTGCCCAGCCGCAACCTGAAAGGCGAGCCCAATATCCGCCTGACAGTAAATGAATTTCGCAAGCAATTGGAAGTGGCCTCCAGCATTGATTTTGTGGTGACGGAATACGGTGTGGCTCACCTCACCGGCAGATCGGTCCGCGAAAGAGCGTTGGCCCTGATCGATATTGCCCACCCCCAGGACCGGGCGGAGTTGGTGGCACTAGCCAAGGAAAAACATCTGATCTACCGGGACCAGATCTATCTTGAATCCGGGCACTTTTATCCGGAAGAACTCAGCAGCCTGCATACTTTTGGTGATGACTTGCAGGTCCGTTTCCGGGCCATACGGCCGTCAGACGAGGAAGAGATGCGCCGTCTTTTCTACCGGTTTTCAAGTGAAGCCGTTTATTACCGCTATTTCAGCCCGGTCAAAGCCATGCCCCATGCACGCATGCAGAAGTATGTGAATGTGGATTACAGCCAGAATATATCCATCGTCGGGCTGGTGGGTGAACCCGGTGCCGGACGCATTATCGCGGAGGCGCGCTATTCCGCCATGCCGGACCGGCCCTATGCGGACACGGCCTTTATTGTGGATGAAGACTACCAGGGCAAGGGAATTGCCGGTTATTTACTGCAGACATTGATGCGAATTGCAAAGGAAAGGGGATTACAAGGTATCGCCGCAGATATTTTGCCCACCAACGTGGCCATGTGGAAGGTGTTTGAGAAAGCGCCCTATGTATTAAAAACCACCCGGAACAGCGACTACTCCCACATTACCATTACCTTCGATGAGGATCGCAAAGATAACCTCAAGAATGCTGATCCCAGGGATTAACCTATAATGTATAAACTCCCTGCCTAGCACCTTTAAAGAGTTAACAGGTGATAAATAATCAACATCGAACATCGAACGTCCAACATACAACATCGAATGTGGAATCGCTGCGCTCGCTCCTTAAATATTAAAAAAGGTAGAATTCCATATTCGAGGTTCAATGTTCAATGTTCGATGTTGGACGTTTGAGAATTCTCAAAGATCTGCACCGCAATAAAAGTATGCTAAAACCGTATAAACTTCTTTACTTTTCGAGAGACCTTCTAAAAATTTACATTTTCGAGCCCCTTCAACCCCAATATCTGCCTGGCCTCCTCCGGCGTCGCCGGTTCACAGTCGAGCTCTTGAGCAATGCGAACCATCTTGGCAACCTGCTCGGCGTTGCTTTGGGCCAGTTGTCCTTTGCCGATGTAGAGATTGTCCTCCAGCCCCACGCGAGCATGGCCGCCTAATAAAAAGGATTGGGTACCCATGTAAAACTGGTTTTTACCGGCCGCACACACGGAAAATTCGAATTCGCCGATGGCCTTGCAGGCGCTCTCATACAGAAATACCAGGTTCTGGGGAGTGGCCGGGATGCCGCCCAGGATGCCCATGACAAATTGCAGGTAAACCGGCTTTTTTACCCATCCGGCCTGGATGGCATAAGCCAGATTATTGATCATGCCGGCATCATAAATTTCAAACTCCGGTTTGGTTTCCTGCTGCGCAAAAATATCCAGAAATTCGCGCATGGTCTTGAAGGTATTGGGGAAAATGAAATCGTCGGTCATGCCCAGATACTGCTTTTCCCATTCATATTTCCAATCCTTGATTTTGTCCAGTACGTGAAACAAGGCAAAATTGAGCGAACCGGCATTCAGGGAAGCCAGCTCCGGTTTCAGGGTGGTAGCCACCTGAACACGTTCTGCGACACTTGCTCCCAAACTGCCGCCGGTGGTGGTACATAAAATGACATCGCATTCCTTCTTCACCGCTTCGGCAATCTGTCTGAAAAGGTTTTGATCGGCATTGGGCATGCCGGTCTCAGGATCGCGGACATGCAGGTGCACCACTGCTGCACCGGCTTGGTACGCTTTGATGGCCTCTTCGATGAGCTGATCCGGTGTAATCGGCAGATAGGGGGACATGCTGGGGGTATGGATGGCACCGGTTAGGGCGGCGGTGATGACTTTTTTATTTTTTAATTCCGGGGACATAAGTTATCTCCTTTACTTGGCAGTTTTGCAAAACCGCGAATTATAATTTATACGATTATAAAAAATCCTTAAGATTATATACTCACCTTTGGGACTTCAGGTGACATGAATGAATAATCTGCAGCGCTGTTCGAACTCGCCGCAAGGGATCTTAACATCAGCGCTGGCCATATATTTGAACCCTTAAAATGAGAGTTGATGATGTTCGTACATGAAAATGATAACAATAAGCGCTGATGTAAAGATCCCTAAGCGACTCAAACAGCGAAAATCGCTGACAGATTATTCACTTCGTGTCACCTCCTATTAAAGACAGAGAGTTGATTAATGTATCAATCGTTCTATCATTTCATAAAGGCGCCAATGTTCGTTTGGAAGAGGACTGCAGTTTGAAAGCGTCCATTATTAATCATGCGGCGAAGCCGCATCGCGTAATTTTTGCCGCAGGCAAAAATTACTACCAGTGCACCATGGGAAGTCCGGCAACGGGTGATTTGAAGTACGGGATGCGCGTTCCCCGCAAACTGCCGACATATACGGTTTTCAAATCCGCACCGCCGAATGTGACGCTGGCAAACCAGGGGGCAATTGTTCCGCCTGCAGCCAGCATGTCGTCCGGAGTCACCCGGTCGGCCTCAAAGGCCTGTTCGAGGGCCATGGCCGGCTTTTCGTTGGTGTCGTCTAAAATTACGTGGAAATCGCCATCGGGTGTGATGGCAAACACCTGGTCCGCCATCACCAGGGTACCCCATAGATTGCCATGGGCATCAAAAGCAATTCCATCCGGGAAACCATAGCGGCCCAGTTTTGACGGACCAAAAACCTCCCGGTTGCTGAGACTGCCGTCAGGCCCGACCTTCATGCGGGAAATGCGACGTCCGGTGGTTTCGGCTATATACAGATAGGACTCCCGGGCATCCAATCGGATTTCATTGGTAAAGCTGAATCCGTCGGCAACGATTCGCAGACCGTGCTCATCTGCCAGCGCAATGTAACCGTCGGAAATATTGGGGCTGACGGTCTTCATCCAATTCGGCGTTCGGGTGGAGATGGTGAGCCAGATCCGATCGTGGCTGTCACGCAAAACAAAATTGACCTTGCCAATGGGTTGGCCGTCGATGCTGTCATACATCAGGCGCGTTTCACCATCGCGGCTCATGACTTCGAGTACATCGGTTCCAAAATTGGAGATGAGAATGTCACCATTGCGGGCAAACGCCAGGCCGTTGGGCAGGGTGCCCTGGGTAAACCGGCTGGCATCATCGGCCGCATCGGAAAATTGTGACTGGAATGACTGGGTGATCAAATTTTGAGACCCATCCGGTAAGATTTGGACCACACCGCCACGGGCATCCGCCGACCATAAGGTGCCGTCTCTTTCAGCCAGGATACATTCGGGGCGCTGAAGATCGTTGCCGATATATCTGATATCAGCCGGGTCCACCTGGAATCCAATTATGGGATTAACTGACATGTTTTTATCCTTTTGTAGAAGCGGTTATAAGAGGGGTCATCCTGAATGGCAGTTGCCGTTGTTAAAAGTTTCCCCCCAATACGTCTTTCCCGCGGAGGCGGGAATCCAGAAGAGGCAGTCGCCTGTAAGCGAAAAGCTAATTCTGAATCCCCGCCCCCTCCTCCGAGGGGACAAGCTTTCACGGGGATGACAGAACGCTTTAAGGCTTGTGCATCAACATGTTTCCCGTTGGCACAGAGATAACATCAGCAGGATAGGAAATTACTGCTTGCCTCAATTATCACCTAATTTTGCTGTGAAAGCCGGGTAGTAGTCCTCCTCAATTTAACCACAATTTCTCATGAATGCCACGTTTTTTCGTTATCCACATCTTGTACTCAGTCGCGATATAAGGTTTTGAAACAACTTCAAACCAGAATCAGACTAATCTGCGGGAAAATTGTTACCAGGGCCAAAACCAGAATCATGATCAGCACAAATGGGAATGCACCGGCAAATACATCGTTCAAGGAAATGCGTTGATCGTCCAGGGTGGACTTGACCACATAGGCCGCAATTCCCAATGGGGGCGTGATCAGCCCGACCTCGATGGCGATGACCGTGATTAAACCGAACCACACAAAGTCAACGCCGAACGCCTTCATGATGGGATATATTAACGGCACGACGATCATCATGATGGACGTTGAATCCAGAATAGTACCCATCAGCAAAACCACGAACAAATAGATGCTGAGAACGGCATAGAGACCCATGCCGGATTCGCCGATCCAGGTGGCCATGTAGCCTGTAATTCCGGAAAGAGCCAGCATACGCCCATAGATATTGGCCGATATGATTAAAAACAGGATGGAAACAGTCACATGGCCGGTTTCGGTGAGGACCTGCCATAGTTTGGCCCAGGTCAATTGACGTCTGAACAGGGCCAGGAGCAAGGCCCCCAAAGCGCCAACGGCTCCGGATTCAGTCGGTGTAAACCAGCCGGCATAGATGCCGCCCAATACCAGGGCCACTAACAGGGCGATGGGAACGAGCTTGCCCACGGCCGCCAAAAGGGTCATATTATCTTCGTCAGCGTTAGACTGCATGTGAGTTTGTCCGCCCACATAGCCCGGATATCGATAGGCCATCACCAGGATTGCCAGGGAAAATCCAATGGACAACACGATGCCCGGCATAATTCCGGCTTTGAAAAGATCGCCGATGGAAGTTTCGGTTAATATGCCGAACAGGATCAAAAGCAAACTGGGCGGAATCAGCATGCCCAGAACCGAAGATCCGGTAACCACGCCCACGGAGAAACGCGAGTTGTACCCCAGGCGGGCCATTTCCGGTACGGCCACCTTGGTGAAAACCGCTGCCGATGCAATTGAAATTCCGGTTACGGCGGCGAAAACGGCGTTGGCGGCCACGGTGGCGATGCCCAATCCACCTTTAAGGCGGCCAAATATGCGGTTGGCCACATCAAAGGTATCTTTGCCGATCCCGGAGACGGATATAAACATGCCCATCAAAACAAAAAGCGGCACCACACCGAAAATATAGCTGGATATACTGTCGGCGGCCGCCAGGGCGAGCATTTTGCTGGCCACAATCCATTTTCCCCGAATGTACCAGACGCCCAGAAAAGAAAGCAGGGTCAGGGCGATGGCCACGTGCATACCGGCATAAATCAGGAACAGGATGCCGAATATGGACATGACGCCGATTTGCAGATCAGTCATGGTTCGATCCTTTCAGGGCAAATCGAAACTCATGGATTGCCGTCAGAAGAAACTGGATTGAAGCGGCGATGCAGCCGATCAGGATAATAAGCTTGACGGGCCACACCGGAGCCATAAAATCTCCCTCGGCACCCACGTAGAGATCCATCCGCCAGGCTTTTTCAAAAAGCGGCAGACTGGCCTTGAATATGATGATCATCAAACCGGCCCCAACCACATGATAACATCCATTGAGTACATGTTGAATTCTGGGGTAGCGCCTGGCCAGCCAATTCAGCAGGATTTCAGAACGGGTAAGCCGGCCGACTTTCAATGTATGCGCGATTTGCAGGAACACGCACGCCACGATGGAGAGTGAGACAATTTCAGGAACGCCCCTGATCGGGTGATTGAAAATGGCCCGCCCGCCGATATCCAGATTGATGATGACCAGCAAAACAAATACCCAGGCCGTTCCAATGGAATTCATCACCGAAGTGACACTGTCGTAGTTGAACCGGTAACGCTTGGCGGGTTGCTCCCCGGCGGTATCTTTATTTTTTTGAGGTGTCATACAATGCCAATAAATATGTTGTCTTAAAAATTAAAACAGGTGAATTGGCTTTACCTAAATGATTAGACAAAAAGGTCATTACAAGGGTTTTTGAGTTCAGCAACGAACATCGAACATCCAACACTTAACATTGAAGGTGCTTGTGGCTAATAGCGAACCATTCGATGTTAGACGTTGGATGTTGAATGTTCGATGTTTGTTCTCCTTGCAAATATTTAGATCAGTAAGTCTGACGCTTGATTCAGACTTAATTGAAGTCTAAATCGCCTATTATTTGTCCCAATCCCGTACAAGAGTTGTCCCGCGCTTACGCAGCCCATCCAGGTATCCCTGCAATACGGCTTTGCCGGGCATGCCTTTACTTTCCATGGACTCGGCCCAGTTCATGGGCACGTTGGGCAGCATTTCGGCCCAGCGTTTACGCTCGGCATCAGAAAGATAGATCACCTTGGCGCCGGCATCCTGCATGGCCTGCATGGCCCCGGCAGCCTTTTCTGCTTGGGCTTTGGCCAGCTTGTCCGCATACTGCGCACCGACTTCCTTGAAAATTTTCTGCATGTAGGGCGGAAAATCGTCAAATACATCCTTGTTGATGCTCAACCCGCCGGCAAACTGAGCACCGAAATTGACCATGCAGATGTTGGGCGCAACTTCATGGACTTTGATGGCGGCGCCTGCCGTCATGAAAGTCAGGGTGCCTTCAAAAACGCCGGTTTTAATACCGTTGTAATAGGTATTCAGATTGGCAGCCACTGCCACGGCACCGGTGCCTTTGATCCAGTTGGCGGAGGGGCCCGGCGCAGCTATTTTATGGCCGTTTATGTCATCCACGGTCTTTACCGGAAAATTGGTTAATATCCCGTAGGTGTCCAGACCGACACCGCCCAGATATACCTGGTTGTACCGGGTCCATTCATTGGCCACGGCCGGGATTTTCTGCTGGAGTTCGGCCATGGTGTCGACAACTTTGAAGATATCTCCGGAGCCGAATGGGGTCATATAGCTGACATTGTGCAGGGGCATTTTGGGCGCCTCGAATATTGTGCCCACAAATCCGACGTCGACGATACCTTCTTCCACGGCTTCCAGAACACCGCCCAGCTTGGCGACCGTGCCGCCATAGGCCTGGTTCCATGCAATCTTGTCTTTGCCGCCGGCTTGGGCCAGGCGTTTATCCACTTCCGGAATAAAAAAGTCACGGGTCAGGGTCACCCATAAGAAAATAGGGGGATGACCCGCAGCGGCCGTCAGTTTGTAGGTTTTGGCCTGGGCGGACGCGGTCGGTAAGGTCATGGCAAAGGTGAGCATCAGCAGTATCAGGAATAGGGTCTTGGTGGTTTTCATGTTTCGGCCTCCTTTGTATTTTATCTGTTTCTCTCTGCGTATCAAAGATTTTGGTCCGTGGGGGCTGTTTGGCTCAGCACCGGCATACAAAGCCAATGTTGAGCTTTATTTCCCCTCAGGCTGCTTTCGGGCCTGTGCGAAGGTTGAGAACGTCATTCGTCCGGGTCGTCTACTATGGCCACCGGCCTGGTCCAGGCCGCACTGGCATTTTTTATTTTAACCGGGAAGCAGCACACCTTGAAGCCATGGGGGCGACCGATGGCCGCTAGATTGGCCAGCTTCTCCATATGGCAGTAGCCGATCTCGATGCCGGCAAAATGAGCTTCCCAGATAACCTTGGGATCTCCGGTTTCCTGAAATTCCTTAGCCAGGAAGGGCAGGGGACGGTCCCAGCTCCAGGCATCGATGCCGACGACTTTGATGCCCTTTTCGGTGAGAAAGAGGGTGCTCTCGCGATCCATGCCGGCACCCTTGACCAGATAGGATTCGGTTCCCCAAGCCGCATCGGCCCCGGTTTGGACCAGCACGATGTCCAGGGGTTTGAGTTCATAATCGATGCGGGCAAGCTCCGCCTCCACGTCCTTGGCCGTGATGCGTTCACCGTCGGTCTTATGTCGGAAATCCAGCAGCACACCGTCGCTAAAGCACCATTCCAGAGGAACCTGGTCGATGGTCAAAGACGGCTGCCCCTGATCCATGGTGGGATGGTAGTGGTAAGGGGCATCCAGATGGGTGCCGGAATGGGTCGTCAGGGTCAGCATTTCCAGGGCCCAGCCCAGCCCACCCGGCAACTGATCTTTTTTAACACCCGGGAAGAATTCTTCCATCTGGGCGGCCCCCATGTTGTGGTCGATGTAGTCCACCTTCGGGATCATGATGGGCGGGTCGCTGGGCAGATCATTCTCAATGGCAATGGAAAGGTCTACGATTCGTCTTGTCATGGCAACTCCATTTATACATGCAAAGTTCTGGTTTAATCCTCCCGGGCTAGAAGCCGGGAGGGGTAATGATCAGTATGCCTTTGACCGTCTTTTCTCCGATTACTTTGTAGAAAATCGGAGCATCCGCCGGATAAGAGAGGCTGTCCATTTCATTTAGGACAAAAACTTCTTGCGCCACATGGAATTCAAGGGTTCCCTCAAGTATCAGCATGAATTTTTCACCGGGCAAGTCGGAAACCTGCTCTTTTCCGGATACGAACCCGGGTTCCGCCTTAAAGCTCAGGGCCTCGATCAGCCGGTTGAAATCCGGCGTCAGCAGTTCAAAGTATCCTTTCATCTCGGGAAATGATATCCGTTTGCGCCTACCCGCCCGAACGACTTTAGCCTTGGTAATATAGGGTCCTGCATGACGATACATGCTATGGGCGGGAATTCCACCGCTAAGATTATCTCTGCCCGGGTCAGGATTGCCGTTGGAGCTGAGCCCAAGCAGGCTTATGCCCAGCGCATGCGATATTTTCTTGAGCGATGCGATGGAAGGCTGGGAGATACCCCGCTCGACTTCACTTATGAAACTTATGGATAAACCGGTTTTTTGAGAAAGTTGTTTGAGGCTTAGTGCTTTTAAACGGCGTTCACGTCTTATTTTTTCACCAAAATCTGTCATTACGCCTCTATTGCCTATATGTTTGCGTTAAATTAACTGTTCGATGTTACCGAAAAATTAAGGCTTGTCAAGCTGGAAATTCGGTATGAACGAAATTATTTCGCTATTTATGAATTATCCAATCCGTTGGGTGAGGGCTTAATTTTTTCCACACAATTTATTTCACAAGGCTGATCGTCTCCGGCGCGTGGTGCGTGTCAGGTTGCATGAGATAATGCGTGAATGACGCCGTGACACTTACACGCGGTGCTGAGCAGAATTTTGCCCGGGTGCATCTTAATGCCGTTTCTGGCATGCAACAAGGATTTGAATTGAAAACCACCCACTCCCGGTGCGAGTTGATGGCTGACGATACAGACGGATCGATAGCCGGCCGGTTCCAATTCGCTTAGAGTTTTCCAGAGCGCCTGCGGACGGGGTTTGCCGGTGAAGGTGCAGATATTCTGTGGCTCACGGCAATCCTCCGGGCAGCGAAAGGTGGCAATGCTGGCATAGACCTGGCCCTCGGATCCCAAGATGGGGTTGGGAATCAGGGTACAAATGGATGCGGGTATTGGTATCTGGCGCAAATTGGATTCGGCATCATTCATAACCCGCAGCCATTCATAGGCCAGATGGATCGGTACGGCCGGCACGATCCAGTCGTCCGGTTTGATTTGGTTTTCCTGGCCGGAAAGAAAGGCAATGGCATCCATGGTTATGGTTCGGCACCCCATGGTTTCTGCGGCTGCAAGAGATTTTGTTTGATGGTCAACAACCGTTATACCGCCTTTTTCGAGGCGCTTTTGAAGCAGCCGGGCGGAGCGTTGCCCAAAATGGCCGCTGCCGAGGATGTAGATGTTTTTTCCTTCCAAAGTCATGTGCGCATATAATCAAGGAGTTAGTCTGAAGATAGTCAGGCCGTTTTTAATTGCGACATTCAATCTATAATCAATAAGCCTAAAAGGCCACAGAAAATCAGTCACAATAGACCTTACTATAGTTTGAACCCGACGACCACCTGTATGCAAAGTTTGATATTTGTATATCAGGATCATCTCCCGATTTGCTGTAGTAATGCTTTTGGTGGAAGCCTTAACCATAAGTAATTTTACTTATAAAACACAAAGTACTAATGCGGATTGACAATAAAGCCGATTTAAAGGATTTTATGACCACACTAAACAAAAAGCGATTGTTGAATATTTATCGAATTACATTATAAGCTTTATACCAATATATTGAATAAGGGCGCACAAGGTGTTACCAGCCCGGTTGACAGGATTTTCGATCAAGGATTCGAAACTGCAGGTTAGGCGGCGTTTCTTGCAGCATAAGCCCGGTGGAATTAACTAAATTATGGGGCTTAACAACCTAATATAATATATTTTATATCGAAATAAACCATTGTGGATTAGGCTACACTTTTTGCAGCATTTCCGCAGTCATTTAGGCCGTACAATACTAGTTGGGCTTATTGAAAGTATGCATAAAACAATTTCATTTATTTTAAGTATATCCATTATATTTATCAGTTGTTTCAATCACACAAAACAATCAAGCTCTGACTTTTTGGAAAGGGCCAATATCTTCTGGAAACATGCAATTTCAAATAATTGTATTGAGTTGGTTGAGATGGTTCGCTATCCAATTTTGATGGATGGTATGAGTATCGATGATGAAATAAAGTTAATGGGTCAATGTAATGCAATTTACACCAGCGCCAAATATCTTAAAGACAAAAAAGGTATTTCACCGGATAATTTGACATTTGATGTTAATGTAAGTGGTTGGCTCAAAAAGGAGATTATAGAAAGCCATTCTTTGCTCAAGATTCATATCGGTAATGATGTAAGTTTTTTTCTGTTAGAGGTAATTTCAAGCAGCTATGGTAACAAGCCTATTACCTTTATTTTTCGTCGCGACTATAACGATAAGGATGGTGGTTGGGATATAATTATGCTTGAAGACTATAGCCTCACGGAAATATTGAAAAAGAGATAAGCGCCCAACAAAACACTGGTGCTGACGGCGTGCCACCGCCGCACAGTTCAACTGTTATCAGTCAACAATTTACATTATTATCTGGATTTTTCGACATGTACTGAGTTACAGGGAAAACCTGGTGTGCACTCCACCCTAAAAAAGAGATTTGCCTTGGAGATAGTCTTCCACCTTCTGGCAACGTTAAAGTCCTGAGTCTTTTTCTGTTATTCCTGTCTGGTGTCTATACGAAAATTTTCGGAAAAAGACCTTAAAAGATTAATACTGTTTGTCAATCCATTCGAAGAGATAGTAAAAATAAAATTAAGGTTTTTTCCTAAAGTTGTAGAATTTCGGATTTGTGAATCGTCATAATTTATGAAGTCATAAAATTTTAACCCATTTTAGGAGAATAATATGAAATATTTAATCTTGATTTACGATTCAGCAGAGATGACCCCGGAAGAAGAAGAAAAGGAGTTCCCTGAGTGGATGGACTATACGCGCAGGCTTGAAGAAGCAGGAGTAATGCTTGGAGGCGAAGCATTACAACCAACCAGCACAGCCACAACGGTCCGGGGTAAAAAAGGAGCCACCTATGAGTTAACCGATGGTCCTTTTGCAGAAACAAAAGAAGCCTTAGGTGGATTTTACATGATTGACGTGCCAGATCTGGATCAAGCCACGGAATGGGCGGCACAGCTTCCCCATATTAAAAGAGGTGGTTTGGCTGAAGTCCGACCGATAATGGAGTTTGATGGCTAACTCGATCGCAGTCCATCGAGTAACGTTTAGCACCTAGCGGTTTGTTGTCAGATAATAACGAGCCGCTTTGCTTCAGTTTTGATATCAATGAGTGGGATCGGTCATTTCCTTTCCCACTCAACATTTACTCATTCTGACGTTTTTTGAAAAAAAGAGATGCAACAGGAAATTCGAAAGATTGTTAAGGAGCACTACTCAACCTTGTTTGCCTCCTTGTATTCCAGGTTTCGCGATATTGATCTGGTTGAAGACGGATTACAGGATACCTTTGAAAAAGCCCTGGTGAAATGGCAAGAGAATCCGCCTCGTGATCCAGCAGCCTGGTTGTTTACTGCATCAAAAAACAGAATACTCGATATTCTAAAGAAAAATGCCCCGATTACTTACGCCGTACCTGAAGAAGGTGCCTACGATGCCAATATTAAAGCAATGGAAGAAGACAGAGTGCTGGATGAACAATTCCGATTAATGTGCATGTGCTGTCATCCCTCACTGGCAGAACGAGTACAAGTGATACTGACCTTAAAACTGGTAGCGGGGTTGACTGTTGAAGAAATTGCAGCCGCCCTTGTTATGAAACCAAAAACGATCGGTCAGACGATTTACCGGGCTAAAACTAAAATTAAACTTGCCGGGATTCCCTTTAAAACACCCAACGAATCTCATCTGGAAGAAAGACTGATCGTCATCCAAAAAATCATCTATCTATTGTTTAACGAAGGGTATCACAGCAATTCACAGCATAGCCTTTACCGCATCGATCTATGCAAAGAGGCGATTCGTTTGGGAGAGTTGCTGATAACCTTGCATCCTAAAAACGATGAATCGAATGCGCTGCTTTGTTTGATGCGCTATCAGCATTCTCGTTTATCAGCACGCTCCACTACAGATGGCCAACCGGTCTTACTGAAAGATCAGAATCGTAACCTTTGGGATCGGGAGATGATCAAGATTGCAGACACTTCAATCGAAACCATCAGAATCAATATCCAAAACAATCAGGCAGGTCCATATGCCTTTCAGGCCGCCGTTGCCGCCGAACATGCACATGCTAAAACATTTGAAGAAAGCAATTGGGATCGTATCTGTTGGTTATACTCCGAATTGTTTCTATTAAAACCGGATCCGATTATACTCTTGTCTTGGCTGAGTGCCGAATCATACCGATCGTCTCCCGCACATGCTTTGGAATTAATGGAAAAACATAATCTGGAACAACATCTCAAAGATTATCGGTGGTTTTATTCCTCCAGGGGGGAATTGTTTTTAAAATCCGGAAACAAAGAAAAAGCGATTGACGATCTGGAGCGTGCCCTTTCCCTTACGAGTAATCCCGGTGAACAAAAATTTCTGGAAAGAAGACTCAAGGGCTTGAAGAAATAGCTGATATATTTGGTATGAGTACCAGGAAATGTGCAATTCAAAACATTTGCAGAGACTAAAATAACAGAGTAAAGAACTGGGAAGAAAACTATTCAATTCACACAAAGGCGACCCAAGATTCCAATATAGACATGAGATTGTTAAAAACTTAGAAATACTATCTGAACTAGGGATAAAAGACTATCTCGAATATCAGTATAATAATTGGGAATGTCCATCATGCAGGGGAAGGATTCACTGGTACCACTACAGATGTAGTCAATGCAGTACTGAATTTTTTAAAACAATTTGATCATTTCATAACAATCGCATTGACAAGGATGCGCAATAGAACGCTGCGCACCTGTCATACGAGTCGCTATCGATTATAATACATTTATTAACAAGTTGAGGTTAAAATGAATATTGAAATAGCCGGCCATAGATTCGAGGCGGTTTTTGAAGAAAGCAAATCACCAAAAACTTGCGATATATTCCGGAAAATATTGCCATTTAAAGGAGAAATTGTTCATGTACGCTGGAGTGGCGAAGGCGTGTGGATCCCTCTTGGTGATATGGACTTATCGGTAGCGTATGAAGATGCTACGTCTTATCCATCACCGGGCCAGATACTTCTATACCCGAAAGGAAAAAGCGAAACAGAAATATTGATCGCTTATGGCTGTGTTCGATTTGCCTCTAAAGCCGGAACCCTTGCGGGAAATCATTTTGCCACGATTACATCTGACCTGGATATACTCAGAAAAATTGGGATTTCCACCCTATGGGAAGGTAAGAAGAGCATTGTGTTTGAGAGCCGAGTGAGGGTACAGTGAATAAAAATGTTTCGATAACAGGCGCTTTCAGATCCGGTTCACAGGGCCGGTGCATCGCTCCCGGGTGAAGCGCAGGACAATGACACAAGATTATAAAAGGAAATGATATGTTCGCTGTAATTTTTGAAGTCAATCCAAAGACCGAAGGAAAAGAAGAATACCTCAAAATTGCATCTGAGTTGCGTGAATTTCTGAAAGATAGGGATGGATTTATTTCTATTGAAAGATTTCAGAGCCTTGCAAATGAAGGCAAGATCCTGAGCCTTTCGTTCTGGCAAGATGAAGCCGCGATAGAAAAATGGCGTAATCTTGTGGAGCATCGGTCAGCTCAAAAAGCGGGGAGAGAAGCGCTTTTTCATTCATACAGAATACGTGTTGCCAAAGTTGTAAGAGATTACTCAGAAACTAACCGGGAGCAAGCTCCTGATGATTCTAACAAAGTGTTGACATAACGCGCCCCTGTTCCTGGCGGTGTATCGCCGCCGCACACTTCAGGCGTTTTGTTTCAAAATAAAACATGAATAATTGGGTCAAACGCTATAGGTGCCTAAAGGTAGGAGTGGGAGAACGTGGGTCGCACCATGGACCTGGTGTATTTCCAGTTCTTTTTCCTGCCTGCACCGGAGTTCAATCACATGTCAAACACACTCGTCGTCTATTATTCGCTGACCGGCCACACCCGACAGATAGCCGAAACCATCGCTGCCATGCATGAGGCCGATCTTGAGGCCATTGAAGATACCTTTAACCGGGACACCGTTCTGGGACGCCCGCGCTCAGCAATTGAAGGTCTTTTGGGCCTACGCAGTAGTATCACCCCGCCCAAGCATGATCCCGGCGAATACGATTTGGTTGTGGTGGGTACGCCCGTCTGGGCTGCCCGACTATCTTCGCCGGTGCGTGCGTACTTGAGCCAACAGCGCGCCTCGCTTGAGCGTGTAGCGTTTTTTTGCACCCAGGGCGGAATCGGCGGGAAGTGGGCACTGCAAAACATGGCTGCAGTCAGCAGTCAACGTCCCATCGCGCATATGATCATCTCGGAGAGCCAACTGAATACTCAGGTTGCCGAAGAGAAGATCGCCCGGTTTGTGAAGGAAATCGGCCAGGGTTGAATCGGGCAAAATTTGGCAGGAAAATCGTACATAACCCCCCTGGGCCGTCGATTCGACCGGAAGTGATCCTATCCGGTATGAATTTATAATCTAGCCTGCCGCTGATGCTGACGGCATTCCGCCGCCGCCCAATTCAGACGTCAGGTGTTCAACAAGGAGAAATAACATGGATAACGGGAATTCATTCTTGGAATTAGTATTTACTGCCGTTATTAGTGCGGGGGTTGTTTCGACCGTTGTTGGAATCCTCTTTAAAGGCTTTGTTACCCGGATTGAGGCAGAAATAAAGTCACATAGGATATGGAAAGAACAATCAGTCGCGGAGCTTCTGGGTCCTATCACGATGCAGTTTGATAGAACCAAAAGGGCATTTGATCGGTGGGGTAAGAAAAATCTGTTTTTGGAAGCAAAGGTTGTGAAGGTCGGAAACGAAATAATCAGGGATTTACTACTGGAAAAGGGACATCTAATACCACCTGAGTTGCTAAAAGATGCCGGAAAGTTGGTCGAACATTATGACGTGTGGTTGGAAAAGTTTGAAAAACAGAGACAATCTGAATCACCAGATATAGATGCACCATTTGTATTTGTAGGGCCGGATGGTTATCCATTTCCCAGTAAGTCGGAAAAGAAGTTTAAAGCAAAATTTTCTGAGTACTGGAATGATCTATACAAAAATGCCTAATGGCTGTCATTTATGAAAAGCGGAAAAACCTGTTAACGCCGATTTTAGTCCATGGAATTACAAATTTTATCTCCAATATGATAGCCATTTTTTAAGAGATTATGAATATTTTTGCTTTTAATCTACTCATTAGAATTTACCGCAGGAAACACGCGTTAACTTACGGCCCTGACCCGTGAGCAAAATGATGAGGTTGACAATATTGATTGGTCAATGTAAATGTCAGCCCAGAGTCTATCAGAAGATAGATCAAGCAACGTAAATTATAACTTAAGGCCATGTGGGAAAATGGTTCTCTGGAAGAGGGCCCATAAGACCATGCATGGCTTTTCTATTTTGGGAGGAATGAATGCAAAAGTTTATTTTCAAAATTATGGTGTTGAGCATTGTATTATTGTGGAGTGGGCCGGCTCTGGGGCATTTTGGGATGTTGATCCCGTCGGATAACATGGTGATGCAGGGAGACGATCGGGTACTTGAATTAAAATTATCCTTTAGCCACCCCATGGAAATGATCGGCATGGATATGCAAAAACCGGAGGTGTTTCAAGTCGTATCTCCGAGTGGAAATCAGGATTTGCTGGCGAAGCTGAGGCCAACCCAGGTGATGGGACAAACAGCCTGGGCGCTTGATTATCGCATCAGCCGTCCGGGGGTCTATGTCTTGCATATGCAGCCCCGACCTTACTGGGAACCGGCGGAGGACTGTTTTATCATCCATTACACCAAGACCGTCGTGAGTGCCTTTGGCGACGACGAAGGCTGGGACGCTTCCCTGGGATTAAAAACTGAGATTGTGCCCCTAAGCCGTCCCTTTGGGTTGTATGCCGGTAATCTTTTCCAGGGGATTGTCCGCCTCAATGCTAAAGCCGTGCCTTACGCAACCGTTGAGGTTGAATACTACAATCAACATAATGCCGCCCACGCGCCTACGGATTATATGGTCACGCAAACGATCAAAGCCGATCAAAACGGGGTATTCAGCTATGTGGTACCTCGATCCGGATGGTGGGGCTTTGCGGCCTTAAACCCGGCCGACTTCACCCTGAAAACCGATGACGGTGTCGATAAGGAGGTCGAACTCGGGGCCGTTATTTGGGTGCATTTTGAAGACTGGCAGGAACACTAACCGTGTTTGGGTTTGGTGCTAAGTGCATGCCCAAGCTTAGCCTTAAGACACGGGCCCGGTTAGCGCAGATCACTTCTGAGTTGACCCGGCCCGGTCGTTGTTTTAAGCTGCTACAGCATATAAACGTTAATAATTTTGTTTTTTGAAAGGCAAAATCAATGAGCTCAATGGAAAAACGATTTGGCACCGTGGCAGTCAATTTGGGTCTGATATCGCGTCAGCAGCTGGAAGAGGGCTTGAAACTTCAGAATGAGGATAATGCCGCAGGCAATCCACATCGACTAATTGGCAGCATTTTCCAGGAGCTCGGTTACATCGATGAAGAACATGTGGCTGAAATACTGCTTAAAATGGCGGAAGAATGAATAGTTTTTGCATTCTACAATTCGGGGTGTGTTATTTAATTTTCATGTCAATTTCCTGCATCCGGTCAACCCACACCCGCCTGTCATTACCCGATCTTCTTTCGGGTCCCGTATAGAGTACTTTTTCATGTTCAGAATTATCGATTAATCTTCTATCGATTCCTGAACGCCTGGAATCTTGATCATTCATCACGACCTCCTTTCATCTGCCCATATACCTGAATCAGACGATTTTTTGTGATCCGCCCGTAATTCCCTGGGAGAAATGGCTTGCGAAAAAGCCGCGCCGGAACCATCATGATGCTCATGCTTTTTGCACTTCCCGCCCAATCCGGATTTGAACACATCTTCGGGCTAAAAACTGCTCAACTAACATACAATATAATGGTTTTATTTCCCGGTGCAATGCAAGGGTCGAACATTTGCCGACTAGGCTTCAATTTGGGTTAACTGACATCCTTTCCGGAAGAAATAGATGTGCGAAAAATCATGGTCGTCGGTAGCACCATGCCAGTGTTTCTCCCCTGCCGGGATCAAGACAACATCACCCGCGGTGATTAACTGTTGACTTGATTCGGTGGCAACAATCCCTTTACCGCCCGTAACGATGAGAATCTGTTCGGCATCGTGGGCGTGAAATTTATTACGGACACCTTTGCCGAAACTAACGTTGCTGATTTCATATTCCTGGCTTTCCGGCAACAATACCTGCCTGAATACCTCGCTGCCTGTGAAAAGCGGTGAACTGAACGGTTCTTTTTCTATTTGACTGGTGTTGACAACTTGCATGACTCTATTTCCCTTTATTTAATTACGCTAAATACTTACGGGCAATCACCCGGTTTTCCGCAGAGGCGGTAAAAACCGACACATAACCGCGTCGCGGAATTCCGATCCTATCTGCTGCCCGCCTACCGGGCGGAATGCTTCAGGTGCTCGGCTCGACCCAGGCGACTTTGCGCTTGTTGACAAATACGGTCTTGTCTGTGGCCTCCAGGGTACAGCATTCCGTCATGACAAAAAAATCTTTTTCCTTGCTTTTGATGAAGTCAGACACCCTTCTGTGGGGAGCTATATTGATTTTGCCGTCCAGAACCGAGCCATCAAGCAACTTAACGGTGACCCACTGATAATCGGTATTGTGATTTGAATCGATTTGGTCCATGTCGAATATCCTATGGTTGAGGTTTATATTGCAGTCATCAAACGCTGGGCAGAGCCGCCACTACGCCCCTAAATATTTCTGATCTATTTTAATTAAAACCGGGCGGGGCAACAAAACCGCCCAATTTGTTTTCGATTAGTCCCGCGAAGTGAATGGCCGTCCGGTCCTCGAGATAGGGTGCCCCAATCCTCGCCCTGATCCAATGCCTGATCGGCTGCCCGGGCTCGCCGGCGCGCATGATCGAGATCCGTCGCAACGATGGCGTTGATTTGCGGGTTGTATTTTTGCATGCGCTCTATATACAGCTCTAACAGTTCCGCTGCCGCAATTTTACGGGTTTTTATCGCCTGAACCAGATCGCAGGCCGACTGAAATGCTATATCCGGCATCTTTATTTCTCCATGATACAAATACTAAAACTGTATGATTCAAACCATAAATATGCCATCATTTAATCGGAATGTCCACTCGTCAATATTGGGACAACCGACATCTATATGCCGATTGGCTTCCAGATATGCCCATCCCGCCATATTCTCGAAAACCGTGTGCCCGGCCCCAAAACTTTTTTGGACAAACCTTGGATATCGACTTCGGCCTCGGAATCATAAAGAGGATCCCAGGGTTCCAGTATGACCGGACCGTCCGGCGTCAAAACCACCCGCGGTTTTATGGGTTCCCCCCATGTGCGGCCGGGAAGCGCCTGCATGAGCGTTTCAAAGGTTTCAAATTTCAGCATTTGGGTCAGGGTTGCAATCGTGGGCGGGCTTAACGCAATGCTTGCATCCAGGTTTTGTTCCAGGGCGGACCGGGGTGTTAACCAAAGGCCCTGGTGGGTTTCGTGGTTATCGGGTAAACAAGTCTGATCCGAGGGCATGGGGGCAACAAAAAAACGGGTATCGTATCTGGTTTTCATTTGCTCCGGCGTTATCCAATGGGACCATCTGTACAGACGGGAGAATGATAATATCCAGTTTTCCGCAGTGATCCTGTCTTTGAACCAGGCCTTGGGAAGACCGCGTTCAAGTCGCTCGCAAGCGATGGATTCATAATTGTTGGAAGACTTGCTTTTACCGCTAGCCAGCAGCACACCGCATTCTTCCAGGGTTTCTCTAATGGCGGCAACTCCGAAACCAATCACTTCCGCATAAGCAAATCCTTCATCACCTAGCTGAAGCTCGATTTGATTGAAATTGATATCGATAGAAGGTGCCCACGTGTCAATATTCCGATCTTCGGAATCCAGGGTCCCGCCGGGGAATACATGGTATCCGCCCATGAACCCGGATTTTACATTTCGTTTTAACAGATAGACCTCTATTGAAGGCTTCCCCGGCCTTACCAGTATGACTGTGGAGGCCTTCCTCAGGGGCGCAATTTGTTTGTTGCTGACCATATATATTACCGAACTGTATTTTAATATTAGAATAACCTCTGATACGTTTTTCAGAGACGGAGCCACAAATAGGCTGTAGGACGGTAAGCGCCTACAGTCTTCAGCCTAAAAAGCTTCAGCCTGATCTAGCGTAGTTCCTCGATCTGCATCATGCGGTTTTCCACCAGGCGTTCATTCATATAGGCTGCGTCGCAGCCAATTTCACGCGCCAGATGTTTCATTTGGTCGACACTGATGATGTTCTCTTCAGAGAAAAGATAGATGAGGGCCTTTTCGGCAATACAACTCACTTTGAGGGCATTCATCATGGGTTCCG
Source organism: uncultured Desulfobacterales bacterium (assembly GCA_964452555.1). Classification (GTDB taxonomy): domain Bacteria; phylum Desulfobacterota; class Desulfobacteria; order Desulfobacterales; family B30-G6; genus B30-G6. The sequence goes on along the minus strand of CAYVMI010000010.1, from coordinate 48,591 downwards.
GATTGGCGGTGTGTGCATATTTTTCCTCAAAATGGCGGTAAAGCCCTGAGCGCTGGATATCATTTTTGAGGTGTTTGAGTTCGTTTTGCAGTGGTTCCAGATTGCCGGCGTAGGCCTGTTCGCCTAAAGGTTTTAGAACCATGAAAGCGTATTCTTTGCCGGGAAGATAATGATGCTGGTCACAGCGAGTGGAATAGTTAGGGATTTTGGGATCATCGCTGCGTTTGTCGCCCCCCACGATAATCAGGGGGTCAAAATAGAGTGCCGGGCACTCTACCCCGCCCACCGCATAATAGCGGTAGGTGTAATATGAGTCGGCAATGCAATCGGGGTGTTCGCAGTAGGCAGTTAAGGGAAACACATCGGTGGATTCTTCCATGACCAGCCGGGCGGTACGGTTAAAAATGTCTTTACGAAAATTGAGAATCAGCATGGGAAAAATAAAATTCAGCCGGTCCTGTTGGGCGCGCCGGGCAATCACATAGGCGATGCGTTCGTCAAAAAACTCTACCTCATCAACGATCCAGGTGCCCACGGTGGGATTGTTTTGAAAGACCTTTTCAAGTTCGAAAGAATCAGAAATGCTGGTGGTCTGCTTGCCCAGTTCCACATAGCCACCCCGGTAAGCTATCGACTGGGCAGGCGTATCTTCAAATCGTTTGTCGTCGATGCGTGAGCGCACATAGAAAACATTGCGCATATCCACCAGGCCGTTGGTCGTCAGCTTTCTCACCGCATCCGTTTTTTGCATGGCTACCTGAGAGTCCCGATATATTCGGGCCGAATACTCGGTTTTTCCGGAACCCATGGGGCCGATAATAAGCATGCGCCGGTCGGTTTTGGTAAAATCGAAATGATTAATGGCATGATGTATTCTCAGGTCGGGAAAGCCGAGACTTTTCAAAAAATTTTTGGTTTGGTCGGAATTTTCAATCGGTACCAAATTAATTACTCCTTTTCTCCTCAGTTCTAAAATAATCCCGTATCAACCTAATTTAAGCAATTGTCGCCTTACCATATTATCCCGCCATGGCGGGGCAGATGTCATTTTTCACGAATGAACGATGCACAAGGGCATCTGAAACGGTAGATGCGGTAAGAGTCGTAAACGCCTCTAGTTTAAACGGATTAGGGCCAGGATGCAAGCTTATCATTTAAGACTTCATAAAAACGGCCCACATGCACACCATCCACCAATGCGTGATGGACCTGGATACTCACGGGTATGCTTGCCCGTTCAGGCTGCATTTCACATTTGCCCCAGGTTATGCGGGGTATGCAGTCATCCGGGCCGCCATTGGGATTGGTCAGCGCCGTAAAGTTGATCCAAGGCAGGCAGCTTAGAAATATCCAATCATCCGACTCGATATGCTCGGATAGTTCATCCTGGGTTTTGGCTTTATCAATGGCGGTTTGACAGGCGGCGTTAAATAGCTCCCACGATTGTACATATTCAACACCACAGAAGGCAAAGCGATCGCCTTCTATGGGAACCGTGGCGGAGGCATGTACTACAGCATGTTTAACAACACGGTCTTGGCTAAAGCGCATACGCAGCTCGGGAACCGCATTGGCCGCAGTCATGATGGCATACAGCACAGCATTGAAAAACGAGAAACCGGTTTCCCGCCGGCTTTTTTCCAGACGGGTGACATCCACAGGTGCTGTGACGCTGAAATGCGGTGCGGCGGTCTGCCTAAAAAATTCAAACAGGCTTTTTCGGGGCCAGTTGGCCAAGTCGATGATCTCCATATTGCCTCTACGTTGCTCGAAAGTTTAAATTTGTCTGTTTTTTATGAAAACAATACGGTATCGACAAATTTTTTTCAAAACAATATACCAATTGTAAAGATTTTGATCTATAAAAACCTAAAGCACTAATGTAAGCATTATCATCTTTGAAAATCACTAGCGTTTTCACGATTGGGAAGGTTTTCGATCCCGATCCCGATCCCGATCCCGATTTCAATTCCGAAAACGGCAATGATTAAAGGAGAAAAATGAAAAATAACATCCGCATCGGCATCATTGGCGGAAGCGGCCTATATGAAATGGCGGAGCTCACTGACGTAACGCCGGTTGCTATCGAAACGCCGTTTGGAGATCCCTCGGGCAACTATATCTTGGGCAGGTTAAGCGGCGAACAGGTGGCATTTCTACCCAGACATGGAACCGGTCATCGCCTGACGCCGTCTGAAATTAATTACCGGGCCAATATATACGGCTTTAAAAAATTGGGGGCCACCCATATCATTTCAGTTACGGCTGTGGGCAGTCTCAAGGATGATCTTCGTCCCCTGGACGTGGTTATTCCCGATCAATTCTATGATCGCACCACAAATCGCATCAGCACTTTTTTTGGCCAGGGTGTGGTGGCGCACGTGGCTTTTGGACAGCCTATTTGTCCGCAGCTCAGCAGCTTACTGCATGCGACTATAGAAGAAGCCGGAATCCGCGTTCATCAGGGCGGAACCCTGGTTTGTATCGAGGGGCCGGCCTTTTCTACCAAGGCGGAATCCAGCCAGTACGTTCGCTGGGGCATGGATATTGTGGGCATGACCAGTCTTACCGAAGCCAAACTGGCCCGGGAAGCGGAGATTTGCTATGCGGCCATGGCCCTGGTTACCGATTATGACTGTTGGCACGACGATGAAGCCGATGTAACCGTGGAAACCGTAGTTCAAAATATAAATAGGAATATCACCAACGCCAAACACGTGATTTGCAGGCTTGTGCCCAAAATCGGGTTGAAACGAACCTGCCCTTGTGCCAACGCCCTAGCGGGGGCCATCATGACGGATCCGGATGTTATCCCGGAGGACGCGTCAAAACGTCTGGAACTATTGATAAAAAAATATCTCCCAGGGTAGATACCGTGGGAGATATTAATAATGCTTATTGTAAATTGCGACAACGTCGCAACCCATAAATTCGCGAAGCGAATATATTAGGGTTGGTAATTCCAGCGGTTCAAATGCTCTTTGTGCATCATGTCTTTTTCGGCCGCACTGGCGCCCCAATTGCCTTTGTATATGGATCCTACCCAGTCGCCATACATGGGGTTCGGAAAAACGATAAAACGTGTTCCCCATTCATCTCTGATCTTGTCGACCTCGGCAGCGCGTACTTCGACGGGTTTTTTGCGGAACACGCTTAAGAAATCATTCAGGTTGTCGCCCAGCAGCACGGCAAACACATAATCCTTCTCCACAATATCCCTTCTGGGCTGTTTGTCGCTGGTATCCGTTCTCAGAAGCATATGTTTTTCATCGACAAACGGGAAGCCCAGTTTTTTGAGGTTGTGTGAGACATGATCATAAAATTTCATTTTATTATTGGTGATATAAAAAACTTCCACACCCCGCAGTTTGCAGTAATTTAAGAATTCTACGGCGCCGGGATAGGCCTTAACCTCACCGGATGCGTGCCAGGGCCCCCACGTTTTGGAGGAATAGCCGAAATTATTGCCAATCAACATGGCCGCATACGGTGAGTTGTCCACCAGGGTTTCATCCACGTCGACGCTGACGGCCACTTTTTTGGTTCCATCATAGGTGCTCAGAAACGCTTCCAGGTTCATTTTTGCCAGATTAAACGCCTGATAGCACATGGCGCGAAATTCGGCCGAAGCCTGTATCCATAGGGTGGCCATTACAAGCTGTTCATTTAGATCTTCTGTTGTGTAATGACTGTCTGCGTTACAGGTTGCCGTCAAGGGTCCTCCCATGTGCAGAGCTGTCAACGCAATTAAAACCGTAAAAACCATACATGCATTTTTCACCAATTTTTTCATTAGGTTACCTCCTTTTACCTATTTTATTGTGGAAGGGATGAGGATCAACGTGCGAGCGCTTTTTATTTGAATTCCCCGTTTTGACTCCTCTGAGGACTTTGTGCAAACCTGGTCGATCTCCTCGTTGGAGATTAGAAATGCCGGCTGAATTCAAATTCAAAGTACTCGATAAAAAGCGAGTAAACTCACCGGGACTATAAATCGAATTCCGGCAAGATATCAAGCAAATTTATAAGGATAATCTTGACCGGACTAACTGCTTTTAGTAAAACGTTGAAATGATTGATAGAGTCGTACTCATCGTTTTAGACAGTTTGGGGGTCGGCGCGCTGCCGGACGCCGCTGAATTTCAAGATACGGGTGCAGCGACCCTGCAACATATATACGCACAGCGGGGCAGTTTGCAGATACCCAATTTGTGCAAGCTTGGTTTGGGAGAAATAGCCGCTGTCGGCTGTGCCCGAACCGAAATTTTGGCAAGCTTTGCAAAAATGGCCGCCCAATCGTCCAACAAGGATACGACATCAGGGCATTGGGAACTGACCGGTCTTATTTTAAAAGAAGCCTTTCCGACCTATCCTCAGGGATTCCCCCCCGTAATCATTCAAGCTTTCGAGAATGCCATTGGCAGCAGAATTCTGGGTAATTATGCGCGCTCGGGTACCCGCATCTTGGACGAACTGGGGCAGGAGCATCTCGACACCGGTCAACCGATTGTCTATACCTCGGCAGATTCCGTGTTTCAAATCGCAACCCATGAGAAGGTGACACCCCTAGAAAAACTGTATCAGTACTGCCGCACGGCCAGAGAAATTATGCAAGGGCCCCATTCGGTGGCACGGGTAATTGCCAGGCCTTTTAGAGGCGAGCCCGGTGCATTTGAGCGTGTTAATGCTCAACGCAAGGATTATTCCATCTCACCGCCGGCGGCAACACTGCTGGATAGGATTACGGAAAAAGGATGCTTCTCGATCGGCGTCGGAAAAATCGGTGACATTTTCGGACATCGTGGATTGACCGAGGAAGTTCATACCCGGGATAATATGGATGGTGTCGAACAGGTACTGGCGGCAATGCAACGTACGCAAGATCAAAAAGGATTGATCTTTGCCAATCTCGTGGATTTTGATATGGTCTATGGCCATAGAAGAAATGCCGAGGGTTATGCAGCTGCCATTGAGCAATTCGACACCCGACTTCCGGAGCTGATGGAAAGATTGTCCCCCAAAGATATGCTGATTCTCACCGCCGATCACGGCTGCGATCCTACCTATGCAGCCCACACGGACCATACCCGTGAGTATGTGCCCATGCTGGCGTACGGAAGGCGGATCCGCGCTGGTGTCGACTTGGGTACCCGCAGTACCTTTGCCGATTGCGGCCAAACCATTGCCGATATTTTTAATGCCCAAGCCCTTGACCATGGAAAGAGTTTCAAAGATGCCGTCTTATCCGAATAACAATACCGCCGCCGCCGCCCATATCACCGAATCCCTTGCGAGAATACCACCAGTGGCCCTGGTAACAGGCAGTGGGCTGGGGGGTATCGTCGCTGACATGGAAGACCCGCTACACATCAGCTACGCCGACATACCCCATTTCCCCGTTTCGGCTGTAAAAGGGCATGCCGGGGAGATTGTTGCCGGCCGCATGGGGACCATGGATTTGATGGTGTTTTCCGGGCGCGTTCATTATTACGAAGGCCATACCATCCAGACGGTGGTATTCCCCATGCAGGTTTTAGCGGCTCTGGGTGTCAAAGCAGTCGTATTGACCAATGCCTGTGGCAGCGTCAATCCCGATTTTTCGCCCGGTGATGCCGTTTTGATTCAAGGCCACTTGGATCTGATGCGCGACGTAACGCTCGATATGCCGGAACCAAAATTCATCTATGATGCCATGTTAGGTCGTCAGGCGGAACAAGCTGCGGGCGCTGTGGGCGTGAGCTTGAAGCGGGGCGTCTACGCGGCATTTAGCGGTCCGTCTTACGAAACACCGGCAGAGATTCGGGCGGCCGCAGTGATGGGCGCCGACATGGTCGGTATGTCAACCGTTCCGGAAGCCACGGAGGCGCATCGATTGGGTCTGCGGGTTATAGGAATATCCTTTATCACCAATCTGGCTGCCGGTTTGAGTCAAAATCCGCTTTCCCATAAGGAGGTCATTGACATTGCGGACCAGAATCTGCCGAAGTTAAAGAAACTGCTCAAGCAGATTGTCTTGACTCTGGATCTAACAGAATCGCATTAGAAACATTTGTCAGTTAAGAAATTGGATCATCACCCGATTTGTTGTAGTAATACTGTTGGTGGAAGCTTTGTCGAAATCGGGATCCCGATAGCGATTTCGATAAGATGTGGCGCGAGCTGTATTAACTAGACATTTACCCTCTTGCATGCTACCGACAAGGTCGGTGGTCGTTGACTGTTTCTAATGAAGGACTTGCCATGAATACCTATGAAATCATCAAAAAGAAGCGTGATGGTCATACCCTCTCCAAAGCAGAGATCGATTATCTGATCAAAGGATTCACGGCAGGCGATATCCCGGATTATCAAATGGCGGCCTTTTTAATGGCCGTTTATTTCCGGGGAATGCAACCGTCTGAATGTGTAGATCTGACCATGAGTATTGTGGGATCCGGGAGTACCATCGATTTATCACCCATCGATGGTTTCACGGTGGACAAGCATTCTACCGGCGGGGTCGGAGATAAGACCACCTTGGTTTTAGCGCCGTTGGTGGCATCCTGTGGTGCGGTCGTCGCCAAGATGACCGGCCGAGAGCTGGGACATACGGGTGGTACCGCCGATAAATTCGAATCTATCCCCGGAATGCAGATGTCATTTTCCAAAGAACAGTTTGTGGAAATCGCCAACCGAATCCAGGTGAGTATAATCGCCCAAACTGAAACCCTGACACCCGCGGATAAGCTCATGTATGCCCTGCGCAATGTGACCGCGACGGTGGATGCAATCCCGCTCATTGCCAGTTCCATCATGAGCAAGAAACTGGCTGCGGGGGCGGACGGGATTGTTTTGGATGTCAAAACCGGTGCGGGCGCGTTTATGCCCGCTTACGCCGACGCCGTGGCCCTGGCTAAAACCATGGTCGGTATCGGTGAGGGGGCCGGACGAAAATGTACCGCCTATCTGACCGGGATGGCGCAGCCATTAGGGTTTGCCATCGGAAATGCCGTGGAAGTACGTGAAGCCATCGATACCCTTAACGGAACCGGTCCATCTGACTTGACCGAGCTGGTTTTAGCGCTGGGAGGTGAAATGTTATCCCTGGCGGGTATTGCCGACTCACGTGCAGAAGCGTCCCAATTGCTTCAAGCCAGTCTGGCCACCGGTAAGGCCGCTAGCAAATTCCAGGATCTCATCGAAGCCCAGGGCGGCAACCCCGATGTGGTCAAGAATCCGGATCTGCTGCCCCGAGCCAAGCAGCCGGTAGCGCTTAAATCGGATCGGTCCGGATTTGTTCGTGAAATCAATGCCCTGGAGGCTGGGATGGCTGCTAAAATACTGGGAGCCGGCCGTCAGACAAAAGAGGAGGAAATTGACCTTTCCATAGGTATCGTCCTGAAAAAAAAGGTTGGTGATTCCGTCGAGCCGGGTGAGACCCTGGCCGTTTTGTACACCGATGGGAATCACAATAAAATCGAACCGGCCAGCATACGATTAATTGACGCATACACAATCAGTCCGGACAATGTGAATGCCCGGCGATTGATTCAGGCCAGGGTTGCCGTAGATTCCATTGAGGAGTATGGGGCATGATGTTGGATCGACTGGGGCGTTTTGAACAGATTTTGGCCGGCTTCCCGGAATCGGTGCGCCCCTGGCTGATTCGTCTGCCCGAGCAGCAGGGTAAATTGGACCATAATGCCTGTCAGGAGCTCATGAAGCGTCTGAACATTTCGCTGGAACAGCTGATGGTAAGGTTATTGCCTGTGGCGGGTGTTTTTGCTGCTGTTCCGATTTCAGGTTTTAAAGTAGGCGCAGTGGTCCAGACGGAATGCCGGTCGGAACCGTTGCAAAAAGAACTCTATATGGGGGCGAATTTCGAGTTTGAGCACCAGACCCTCCATGTGACTCTGCATGCTGAGCAAAGCGCGGCTGTGAATGCCTGGCATCAGAATTGTGGCCGCCTATTGGCGGTGGCAACCTCTGAAACGCCCTGCGGACATTGCCGTCAATTTCTACACGAGTTTTATGGCGGCAAGGATGCTGCCGTCATTCTACCCGGCAACCAAAGGAATGAATATCGAATGGAGCCCTTAGCCAATCTGTTGCCGCAGCCTTTTACGCCATCCGATCTTGAATTGCCCATTATGCTCATGGCGCCTAGGCAAACTGTCCAGCCCATAAAACTTCAGCATGATACAGAGGATTCCGTGGTCGCCAAAGCCCTGGCGGCTGCGAGCCTGGCATATGTGCCGTATTCGGGGAATCTGGCCGGCTGCGCTATAAAAACCACGGGAAACCGGATTGTCAGCGGCCGCAACCTGGAATCAGCGGCTTTTAATCCGAGTGTTTCACCTCTGCAGGCTGCCATCATTTGTATGAATTTGATGAATTTACAAGAACCTCTGGCCGCCGAACGGGTGGTATTGGTTGAACGGCCAACAAAGGTTCGTCAGAAGGAATCAGTCCAGATGCTCATGAAGGCTTTTATGCCGGGCATCATACTCGAATACCACTTGGCCCAGGAGGAAACCTAATGCCGGATCCCAGTACCGCAAATACCGTAACCAAGGAATTGATGGCTAAAGCCATCGACCATACCGTTCTGAAGTCCGATGCTGTCCATGCTGATATCGAGAACATAGCGGAAGAAGCCCTGCAGCACGGTTTTGGCGCCGTGTGTGTCAATTCATGCCATGTCCCGCTGGTGGCCAAGCTGCTTTCCGGCAGTTCCGTAGAGGTCTGTTCGGTAGTGGGTTTTCCTTTGGGAGCCATGGACACACAGTCTAAGGCCTTCGAAGCGAGTACAGCCGTAGCAGCCGGTGCCACGGAGTTGGATATGGTTATCAATGTGGGCGCTTTGAAATCCAGCGATCTAAAAACCGTGAACGCCGATATACGTGCCGTAAAGGAAGCTTGCGGCAAAGCGAATGTATTGAAAGTCATTATCGAAACCTGTTTGCTTTCCCGAGAAGAGATAGTTCAAGCCTGTGAATTGGCGCAAAGCGCCGGGGCCGACTTTGTAAAAACCAGCACCGGCTTTTCCACTGGTGGTGCAACACTCGAAGATGTTCAGCTCATGAAATCAACCGTGGGTGACGTCATGCAGGTCAAAGCCAGCGGCGGTATCAAGGATTGGGCCACGGCCGAGGCGATGCTAAAAGCCGGTGCCAGCCGCATCGGTACCAGCTCAGGGATAATTATTTTGCAGAACGCGCCAACCTAACTTTAGGCTACAACCTATCTCAAAATAAAGTTTAGGGCTTTTGGCATGGATCTGGACGGGTACGAAAGGGAGCATCCAAGTAATATTTGAACCCTTTTGAGCCGCTTCACCATGCCGTCGGGAAAAGTCAAATGTTTTTATGTGAGTTTAACCTGAATCACAGGAGCAATTACATGAGCATAAAATTGATATCAATCACCATGGGCACAATGTTTCTGGTGCTGGCGCTTCTTGGATGCGGTGGGCCCCTGCATTCTAAATCCGGTACCACCACGACGGTTATCTTAATTCGCCACGCTGAAAAAACAGAGTATGGGACATTGTCGCCCCAGGGACATGCCCGTGCGAAGGCTCTGGTGGATGTGGTCGGTGAAATGGGTGTCGAGGCAATTTACAGCCCTAATCTGCGGCGCAATTTAGATACGGTCAAACCTTTGGCCGATCATCTCGGTATTGAGATCACTTTAACGCCCAAGGTCAGTTTACCCATGGTCGGGAAAATCTGTAACGAAATCCTGAATACCCATGCCGGTAAGGTAGTTCTTTGGGTTGGCAATATCTCCGGTAATCTACAGGGTATTTACGCGCGGCTGGGTGGTGAAGACAAAGGCCCCCTGAGATACGGTCAGCTATTCATTCTCTCGGTTCCCGATGAAGGACCCGTCCGGGTTAAGAAAACTACCTTCGGAGAATAGACGCAAAAAAACAGCAATCAGCAATGAGCCACAATTTTAAGCCGTCAGCATGTTATCTCAATATAATCTAATTCCTTCTGGCAGCATAGCAACACAGCTCAAAATGCCCGTAATTTACAAGGATGCTCTGGATTCTATCCGTCCAATCGCATGCCAGAGGAGCGATTTTTTATTTTGAGACAGGTTGCATTACGAATTGTTCAGCATTTTCATGAAAGAAGTTTATCTCCGATTATTTTTCCAGAATTGTTAGGCTGCGGATACACATACCACTAAACCCCAAACTCCAACCCCCAAACACAAAACACAACACACAAAACACACACCCCAAAGCCCGCAACATGTAACTTGCAACCCATCACGTGTGTCCTTTTTTCAGGACGAATTCTTCAAAACAGGAACGATTCCTTTATATAGGACAAGTTATGCCTGCCCCCTGCCGGGCATAAGATATATGTCCTGTATAACCATCTGAAAATATGCAATAAATTATTTTATTGATATATGTAAAGATCTGGCACATAATTTGTAACGATAAAATGATATTATGGAAACGGACCTCGATCCAACTCCAACCCCATATCACAAAAACAACCATAAAACATCGCATACCCCCTGGTTGGGTCGAGGTCCTTTCCTAAAAAAAATCGTGATGGGGTTCATCATTTCTGAGTGTGAAACCTTAAGCTCAAATTAGCGTTCAATGATCTGGGTGATAGCTGGGGCTGGCGATGGTATTTCTCATAATTGAACATAATGGTGGTAAAATTGATGTAAGCAGTCAAAAAGGATAGAATTCCATACCGTGAAGATTCCCTGCCGCCTGCTGTAGGGTAATCTTCAATATTCTTTTCAGGTAAGTCATAAATTCACCGAACGGACATATACTTCCATCCGCTTTTGGAACCTGAGTGAAGGTTCTGAAACCACATCGAACCAAAATATCATGAAACTCAATCCCAATGCAGCACCTATCAAATTATTTCGCCCTCTGTAAAGATAAAGGTAGCGGCATTAGCCAACCTAAGGTATCTTATTGCCAGCAAGGGTCATTCCCACATTTTCGGTTAAATTGACTTAAGTCATAATGCTTCTGATTGATGTTAGGTAAAACCATATATAGTATTGTATATAATAGCATTTTGATCCCCATAGTTTGTAATGCTGTTGATGCATCTATGGGAAAAGTGGGTTGCTGAAAAGCAGCCCGACTGGCCATCGCGGCGGGCAGGTTGCATGAAGATTTTTAGAACTAAGAACGCAAAAAACATTACCGGAGCGATTCCGGGACGGGGCACTTTTGCGCACGGCGTCCATCCGCATCAACGCAAAATGTTTTCAGCCGATTTGCCGATTGAAATCATGCCGACTCCCCGAAAATTGATATTGCCCCTGCTACAGCATATCGGATTGCCCTGTAAACCCACTGTTACCAAAAAACAGATGGTGCGCTTTGGTGAAAGAATCGGTAGAGGCCAGGCCTATGTATCTTCATCTTTGCATTCACCCGTTAACGGAGTTGTCCAGAGCATACAAAAAACCACTCTGGCCAACGGCCGCCACATGGATGCAATCGTCATCAAAAGCGGGGCCGATCAGTTAACCGGACAGGAACTTTGGGATAAATTATACGGGGGACCGTGGCCTCAGAAGGCATACCAGAGCCTGAATCCAGAGGATATCAATGCAGCGGTTCATGATGCGGGAATAGTCGGTTTAGGCGGGGCGGCGTTTCCAACCCATGTTAAAATCATGGCAAGTGATCAAAAACCCATCGATACGCTCATGGTCAACGGATGCGAATGCGAGCCCTATCTGACTACCGATTACCGCTTGATGGTGGAGGCCCCCGAAGCCATAATTGCCGGAGCGGTTTTGGCCGCCCGGGCCGTAGGGGCGCAAAAGGCCTATGTCGGTATTGAAAACAACAAACTGGCAGCCGTCGCAGCCCTTACGCATAGAGCCGTCGGAGCCGGCATTAAAATCGCGGTCTTAAAAACCAAATATCCCCAGGGGAGTGAGAAACATTTGATTAAGGCGGTGCTCGACCGTGAAATTCCGTTGGGGGGACTGCCGGCTGACATCGGTGTGGTCATGGCCAACGTTGCCACGGTTACCTCCGTGGCCCGGGCGGTGATGCGGGATATCCCCCTGACCCACAGGGTGGTCAGTGTTTCCGGTGAAGGTATCGTGCAGTCCAAAAACCTGTTGGTGCCCGTAGGAACCCCCATGGGTGATTTGATCGATTACTGCGGCGGGGTACGGAAAACGGCTGCCCGCATTATTGCCGGCGGCCCCATGATGGGGTTTGCTTTTACCAATCCCAATACGCCCGTTACCAAGGGAACCAGCGGGATCACCGTATTAACGCATGAAGAAATTCGCCAGGCCGAAAAAAGCGTGTGTGTACGCTGCGGCCGGTGTGTCGATGTTTGTCCCATGCATTTGGTGCCCACCAGGCTGGCCATGGCTTCGCGTTTCAAGGACACGGCCATGGCTTTGCGTTACAACATCTCAGCATGCTTTGAGTGCGGATCTTGCGTGTATGCCTGTCCGGCCGGTTTACCCTTGGTTCAGAATATTCGTTCGGGAAAGGCCATGATGGCCGCAGCCGAGAAAAAATGAAAGATAAATAGTTGTGGTTAAAGAAATCAATGACATGCAATCGGGTCCTAAAATACATGTGGCCCCGTCCCCCCATGTTTTCAACCTGGAAATGACCACGCGCACGATGATGCGTGACGTTCTGATCTCGCTGATTCCCGTGATTCTGTCTGCATTGTACTTTTTTGGGTGGGGAGCCCTGAAGCAGTTGGTTCTAAGCATGATCGCCTGCTTGTGCGCCGAGGCGATTGTTACCCGCATGCGCCTCAGGCCACTGCAGTTAGGCGATTTGTCGGCCGTTGTCACCGGTATCATTCTGGGCCTTTCCATGCCGGCCACAGCACCGTGGTATGTCAGCTGTATCGCTGCCGCCGTTGCCATCGGCATCGGGAAAATGGTCTTCGGCGGTTTGGGAATGAATATTTTCAACCCGGCCATGGTGGGACGCGCTTTTGTAATGATTGCCTTTGCCGGCAGTTTAGCGGCATCGGGATATATCGAGGCCAATAGCGGCGTAGATATCATTTCACAAGCAACCCCTTTAACAGCATTTAAACAGACAGACATGGTCAATCCCCTGGGGCTGATGTTTATCGGAAAAACCAACGGATCAATCGGTGAAACCAGCGCACTGGCATGTCTGCTTGGTGGCATATGGCTGTGTGCTCGCCGGGTGGCCTCCTGGCAGATTCCGCTGGGTATTCTGATCAGCACGACGGTTGTCGGTGGAATTGTCAACCTGGCAAATCTGGAAAGCCAGTGGACTTTTTTGCATCATCTGTTTGGCGGCGCCCTGCTTTTCGGTGCATTTTTTATTGCCACCGATCCGGTCACCAGTCCCCTAACCGCCAAGGGCAAATGGATCTTCGGCATCGGCATCGGGCTGTTAGTGATGCTGTTGCGCTATTTCAGCGGCTATCCCGAAGGGATTATGTTTGCAGTTTTGCTTATGAACGCCCTGACACCATTGATCAACCGCTGGACCATACCGCGCCCCTTCGGAGGTGTATAATGGAGCGGGCATGGGGACATACCATAAAGCAAAACGCACTGGTTCAGGCGTGGCTGGTGCTGCTTTTGGCCCTGTGTTTTGGGATGGCTTTAGCTGCAGTGCATATCAATTTTTCCGGGAAAATTGCGGCCAACAAACGCAATGAGACCTTCTCGCAAATTCCTGCCTTGGTTTTGGGGACTGACAGGGCTGAACAAATGACGGGTATGCAGATGCATATGGAAATAATTCCCGGTACGCTGGAAATCAAAAAGGACGGCAAAACAGTTCACTATTCGATCTATCGTGTGAACCTCGAGGATCAACTGGCCGGTTGGGTGGTCAAGGCCTCCGGCCAGGGATATGCAGACAAAATAGAACTACTGCTCGGTCTGGATCCCCAGGCGGAAACGATTGCCGGACTATCCATATTGGAGCAAAAGGAAACACCGGGCTTGGGCAATAAAATACTCCTGCCCGAATGGCGCCGTCAGTTTGTTCACAAAAAAACCGGGCAGTCATTGATTTTGACAAAAAGCAGACCAAAGGGCCAATTGCCCCCCGGTAACGACATTGATGCCATTACCGGCGCCACCATATCGTCCCGCGCAGTTACCGGTATCGTCAATGGAATTATCGGCAATATAGAAAACAACCTGGCGCCGGGTAATATTAACTATCGTGAAGGGGAATTGTAAATGACAGATCAGCCCACACCCACGGAACGATTTATACAGGGGATTGTGCCTGAAAATCCCGTTTATCGGCAACTTTTAGGACTTTGTCCAACCTTGGCAGTCACCAATGGGTTGAAACCGGCCCTGACCATGGCCGTAGCCGTCGGTTTTGTTTTGTTTTGCGCCAACGTCATTATCAGCCTGATTCGGAATTTACTCAAACCGCATCTTCGTATCGTGGTCTTTACCCTGACCATTGCTACATTTGTAACCATCGTCGATCGGTTTTTGGCTGCATACATGTATCAAATGAGCAAAACTTTAGGCCCCTACATTCCCCTGATAATCGTTAATTGCATCATCATTTGCCGCTGCGAGGTTTGTGCGTCTCGGCAGTCGGTTATGGCCGCAGGCGCCGACGCCATCGGACAAAGCGTGGGGTTCGGTCTGGCGTTGGCAAGCATTGCCGTGGTGCGCGAAATCCTGGGAACGGGCAGCCTTGCAGGCATTCCCGTGATGCCTGCGGATTGGCCCCAATGGGTCATCATGGTGCTGCCGCCGGGGGCTTTCCTGACATTCGGACTCTTGCTGGCCCTTGTCAACTGGGTTGCAACAATTCGCAAAAACAAAGGCAAGCAGCAGGCATAGATATGCACTACCTCATCGAAATTTTTCTCATTTCTGTAAGTGCGGCGCTGATCAACAATTTTGTGCTTTACTATTTCGTGGGCATCTGCCCCTTTGTGGGTATCTCCCGCCAGGTGGACATGGCCCTTGGCATGGGCAGTGCCGTTACGTTTGTCATGACGATTGCGGTTATCATCTCTTGGTCAATCACCTCGCTGATTCTGATGCCCGGTGCGCCCATTTCCACATGGGTGGGCGGTTTTTTCATGCCGGCCCACGAGGCTGCCGACATCGATTTAACGATTTTAACCTATATCGTTTATATTTTTGCCATCGCCTCTTCGGTTCAGCTAGTTGAGATGTACGTACGCAAGTTCTACCCGCCGTTGTACAAATCCTTTGGGGTATTTCTGCCGTTGATCACGACAAATTGCGCCATCCTGTTTGCCTGTCTGACGGTGATGAGTCATGTGGTCGGGGTGGAGAATCCGGCAGACGCCTGGGACCTGGGCCGCGCGCTGGCGCTGGGAATATTCGGAGGTGTGGGTTTTACCATTGCCATCGTCGTCATGGCGGGTATTCGGGAAGAGCTCGATCTCTGCGATGTCCCGGTGCCTTTTCGAGGGGCAGCCATTACCCTGATTGTGGCCGGTATTTTGGCCATGGCATTTATGGGATTTACCGGGGTGGACAGTGGGCTAAGGGTTGCTTTAACGGGATCACCATGAAGTATCTTGGTGAACCATAATTTTTTGTTGGCGTGAATGAGTGAGAAGAACCAATGACCTGGGTAACAATCGGATTATCCTCCGGAACCTTGTTTTGCATGGCCGTTGTCCTGAGCCTTGTTCTGGGGTGGGCTAATAAAAAATTTCATGTGGAGGTGGAAGATCCCCGCATCCTGCACATCATCAATGCGCTGCCGGGTGCAAACTGTGGTGGGTGCGGCTACGTTGGCTGCGGGGAATACGCCGAAGCAGTGGCCCTGGAGCACGAGGCGGTGGACAAGTGTACGGTGGGGGGGCAAGCCTGCGCCCTGGCGGTAGCCGGCATAATGGGTGTTGAGGTGGGTGAAACCTTGCCTTACCGTCCGATTATACACTGCGGCGCCCGCTATTCGGACCGTCTGGGGCGGAATGAATATCGCGGAGAACCCCATTGTGCCGCTGCTAATCTGGTAACCGATGTTCAGGGCTGCACTTACGGGTGTCTCGGATTCGGTGATTGTGCCGCCGCCTGTCAGTTTGACGCATTGCATGTGATCGAGGGACTCGCTACGGTCGACTACGAAAAGTGCGTCGGATGCGGCGCCTGTGCAAAAGTGTGTCCGCGCAACATAATCACCATTACACCGTTCAAGGCAGAGCAGATGCTGGCGGTCACCTGCGCCAATAAAGACAAAGGCAGAGAAGTTACGGCCGTATGTAATGTAGGCTGTATCGGTTGCGGTTCCTGTGCCAGGACGTCCACATTGTTTTCAATCCAGGACAATCTGTCCACGATTAATTATGATGATTATACACCGACCTGCTCTTTGGATGTGCTGGAAGCCTGTAGGAAATGTAAACGGCAGCGCCTGGTGTTTGTGGGCAAACCCACCGATGCGGAAATAGAAAAAGCCGCCGATCTGGCCGGTGCCGATCTTGTGGAACCCGATTTTAAGACGACGGTAGACGATATGGAATGGCGCGGATAGGTCCCCGACGTTATTCGTATGCAGACCAGCGGTGCCAACAAACGGAGGTAAGGTGGACACAAACCTGCGGAAAAAAATCTTGATAGCGGTAGACGGATCCGACCAGGCCCTGGAAACCGTCCGATATATCAGCGCGGTAACGGCGCCGGACCGTACCGAAATTGTTCTCTTCCATGTGGGTATGGGTTTTCCGGAAGTCTTTTTTGATATGGACAACAACCCGCTTTACACCTCCAAGAAGAAATCGGTGATGAGCTGGTTGGCCGAGAATCAATTGGTTGTGGGCGAATTCCTGGAAAAGGCTTTTAAAATTTTTGCCGATGCCGGTTTTCCTGAAGAGATGATTCAAATAAAAACCCAACAGGGCAAAACGGGCATTTTACAAAGTATCATCCAGGAGTCCTACCAAGGGTATCATGCCATTGCCGTGGGACGCACGGGCATGAGCTGGCTGAAAGATCTGGTAATGGGAAGCCTGGCGTATAAACTGTTCAAAAAGATCAGGCATATGCCCACGATTGTCGTGGGCGGCCAACCCATGGCAAAGAAACTCCTGCTGGCTCTGGATGATTCCACCGAGGCCATGCGGGCGGTCCACGCAGTAAGCCAGCTTGCCGATGCCAAGCAACTGGAAATCATGCTGTGCCATGTGATTGAACTGCCGGGTATGTTCCGCAGTTCCATTGAAAAACTGCAGCTGACCGAAAAAGAATCGGATTGGCTGGACTATCATAAAAAAAAGTTTCGTCCGGTCATGGCTGCCGCCACAAGCCGCCTGACAGACGCCGGTATCGATGCAAACAGGATCCATCAAAAAAACATATGCAAAAAAGGCAATCCAATTCAAGTCATCATCAAAACCGCATACGAAGACGGCTATGGTTCGGTAGTGGTGGGCCACCGCAGCGCCATCAGTTTTTTCCAGGAGCTGCTCGTTGGGCGTTTCAGCACCACTATCATCAGAACCATGGAGAATATCGCTGTGTGGGTGGCGAATTGAATCTCGGCCAAGGTTAAGGGGCCGAGCACCTGCCCATTATCTCCGTTAGCGGTACCCCTGGAGTTTTATTTTCGGACCGGTTGATCTATGCGTCTAATTCTGCTTAAATCTGATCCGCGATAGCGAGGGCAATTCCCGCCGCGACTCGACTGAGGGTCTCGAGTGGGCGTTCGAATTCGGCAGGTCATTCGACCTGGCCGAACGCCTCGTCGAAGTCTTACCGCGGGGGGGCTTCAATTCCTCACCGGCAATTTGTACGGCAGCCGTTGTAAACAGCGGGGAATGAATTTTGATATTGAGGATTATTTATGGCTGAACCGTTTATCAAGCCCAAACACCGGGTCTTGCGTCGTAGTGTAAGATCCTTCTGCGAGCAGGAGCTCGGTCCCATGGCCGCCCAAATCGACCAGGAAGGGCGGTTCCCATGGGAAGTGATTGAAAAGATGGGACCCTTGGGTTATTTCGGGATCCAGGCGGCGCGGGAACTTGGAGGTGCTGAACTGGACAGCCTGAGTTATGCCGTCATCATCGAGGAAGTGAGCCGGGTAAGTGCCGGTATCGGACTATGTCTAAGCGTTCATAACAGTGTGGCGGTTTATCCGATCGTGCTTTTCGGGAATGAGGAGCAGCATCAACGCTGGGTGCAGCCCTTGGCAAGCGGGCAGAAGATCGGCGCCTTTTGCTTGACCGAGCCCAATGCCGGGTCGGATGCGTCGGGCATAACCGCCACAGCCATTTTGGATGGCGACCACTACGTAATCAATGCCAACAAGGTGTTCGTCACCAATGGCGGTGTTGCCGATATCTGCTTGATTTTCGCGCGGACAGACCCGGATGCCGGACGCAAAGGGATCAGCGTGGTGGTTGCCGAAAGGGGCACACCCGGCTTTGTGGTCGGGGATCTGGAAGACCTGACCGGTGTGCGCGCCAATCCGGTGAGCTCCATCCGGCTATATGACTGCCGGGTGCCCAAGGATAATTTGTTGGGTCCGCCGGGTATCGGCTTGAAAATCGGATTGGCGGCCCTGGACACAGGGCGGATCGGTATCGCAGCGCAGGCACTGGGGATTGCCCAGGCAGCCCTGGAAGAGGCCATCCGCTATGCCAATCAGCGCCAGCAATTCGGGGTACCCCTGGCCAAGCACCAGGCTATTCAAATGATGATTGCCGATATGGCCACCCAGGTGGATGCCGCCCGCATGATGGTGTATCGAGCGGCCTGGCTCAAGGATCGAACGCAACCATTTACCAAAGCTTCAGCCCAAGCCAAACTTTTTGCCGCCGAAACAGCCGGAAAGGTGACCGATTTGGCGGTCCAGATCCATGGCGGCTACGGATACTCTAAAGCATATGCAGTGGAACGCTATTGGCGTGATGCGCGGGTGACCAGGATTTACGAGGGTACATCCGAGGTTCACCGTATGGTGATTGCGAGGGAAGCATTAAGGGAAGACACTTAACAACAGGTTTCAAGGGAGTTGCGAGTATCGGGTTTCGGGTTGCATTCTAAGGGTTGAAGGGGCGGAGGGTTGGAGGGTGCTAATAGCGAAATGCAATTAGCATCTAACAGCTTACAGCCTAATAGCCTAGATATTAATTGCGAAATATCGAATATCGATGACAGAATATTGAATATCGAAGTTTGCTTTTGGCCTTCAGCCAACTTCAGCATTCTAAATTCCATGTTCAATATTCATCATTCATTTTTTAAAAAAGAATAATATGGCATTCCACATAGTCGTTTGCATCAAATCAGTTGTCACGGCAGCCCCCAAAGGCGTGACCCGGCGTACGCCGGAAAACAGCCAGCTCAATCCTTTTGACCGGCCGGCCCTGGAAGCAGCCCTGCAAATAAAAGCAAAAATGCAGGGCAAGGTGACAGCAATTTCCATGGGGCCTCGCGTAAGCGGCGAGGCTTTGACCGAGGCCCTGGCCATGGGTGTAGACCGCGCTGTACTCGTGAGCGATCCGGCTCTTAAAGAATCCGACACCCTGGTGACCGCGCTGGTACTGGCTGCTGCTATTAACGTACTGGGATCCTATGATTTGCTGGTGTTCGGCACCCGTACGGCTGACAGTGATACCGGGCAGGTGGGCCCCCAAACAGCCGCGGTCCTGGATACTCCCTTTGTGAGCCGCGTGACCCAGATTGACACCGGCGGTGCAACTTGGACGCTCGAACGCCGAATGGATCAATGGATCGAGACCTGGCAGGTTGCACTGCCGATGGCTTTGACCATCGATGCACAGGCTTACGCACCCCGCCCGGTGAGTTTGGATGGTATATCCCAGGCCTTTCAGCAACCGGCCGTCGAAACATTAACGCTTCAGGAATTAGATCTAACGGAGGCGAGGGTGGGACTGAGCGGTTCCCCTACCCGGGTGGCCCGTCTGGAAAAGGTCAAACATGACCGGACCTGCACCATGCTGACGGGCGATCCCCAAACACAGTCGGCCGGTCTTTTGGATCATTTAACCAAAGCGGGTGTAGTTTGACCCTGAACATCAACTTGGATGAGCGTTTAACGTGATATTTGATGGTATCGCATGAATAAAAAATCCATCTGGATAATCGGAGATCTGCGCAACCAACGATATTGGCAGGATAGTCTTAAGGTTTTAGCCAAGGCGCTGCCCTTTGCTCGAGAAGCCGAAGCATCGTTGACCATGATTCTGTTGTCGTCCCAGGATGCTGGTGGAGGCGAAGCTGACAGCTTTGATGCCGGTACATGTATGACGTTGGATGTCGCCGCGCAAGAATCCGTGCAGCACGGTGCCCAGACCGTTCGTTGTGTCATGCATCCGGATCTGAGTGTGCCGCGCACCGATGCGTATGCAGCGGTTTTAGCAGACATGATTAAGGCCAGCAAACCCTGGCTGGTTCTGGTTTGCTTAAATGATTTTGGGCGGGAAGTCGCAGCTTTTTGTGCCCAGCAGTGCCAGGCCGGTCTGATTGCCGATTGCGACGAACTGGTGCTTATGGACGGACAGGTGGTCGGTCGCTGCCCGGCCTGGGGCGGGCAAATCATGGCAGACATTACCCTGGCAGATGGGTGGCCGACTGCTTTGGTGACGATGCGGCCCCAAGGCGCAAGCCTGCGGGCAGAACCGAATGCCAAGGGGGATGTTGAAAAAGTCCATCTCGGCCAGGTTCCGGTCCGGGAGGGGGCCGGTCTTCTGAAGCGCACCTTGGAAACCTGGGATGAACGACGTCTCGAGGAGGCCGATATCGTGGTGGCCGGAGGTGCCGGTCTCGGCGATATGCGTGGATTTGGCCGGGTGCGGGAACTGGCTGCAGCCCTGGGCGGTGAAGTCGGAGCCACGCGTCCACCCGTAATGAACCACTGGGTGGACGAGCAATGTCTAATCGGTCAGACAGGGGCAAGCGTTCGGCCTAAATTGTTGATTACCATCGGAACCTCCGGCGCGATCCAGTATACTGCCGGCATTATGGAATCCGAGCTGATAGTGGCCATCAATCGCGATCCGGCCGCACCCATTTTTCAGATGGCGGATATCGGCATAATCGCCGACGCGGCCGTGCTGCTGCCGCCACTGATTCAACAGGCCAAAAAGATGGCCATGCGGCGGTTGGCAGATGCGGCCTGCCATATTGAAGCGGCCGAGACCAAACCGCGCGGCGGATTCGGAATGTTGGTGAGGCAGTTGCGGGAAGCCCGCGATTGGACACCGGATGATCTAGCCCGCAAAACCGGCCAGACGGCAGAATTTGTCGCAAATGTCGAAGCCGACCAATTGTCGCCACCAGTCGGGTTTATTTTGCGCATGGCTCAGGCCATGGAGGTAGATCCCGGTACCTTCCTGAATCCCGAAGAAAAAACAGCCATACAGGATCAACGTGCCCAGGCTTATATCCAGCGCACTCAAAATTATAGTTATAAAACCCTGACGCCCGATGCCGAAAACAGCCACCTGCGGGCCTTCATGGTTACCATCGAACCGTATCTAACCCACAAACCCGTAGCTTATAAACATGAGGGTGAGGAATTTATTTTCGTGATGGATGGCGAGTTAGAGTTCACCCTGGGCGCCAATACGCACGTGCTCAAGACCGGCGAATCGATTCATTTCAATTCAGATGTTCCCCACAAACTCAAGAATCTGGCCAGTAAAACAACCCAGTGCCTGGTTGTGGTATATACAATCTAAACTCTCTTCAGGCATTTTATTTACCTTCGCAGAATACCAAGGGCTTGACCGTGGATGAATGCCAAAAAGTATAAGTCAATGCTGCGGCGCGATGTCACCCCACGGATAAGGCGGATAATCGCGGCGTAGCCGAAGGCGCAGACGGATATTTTAATGGGACCACGGGTTTCCCGTGGGGATCCATTCTGTTTCGATAGACCCACGCTCATGATAGCGTTGCAAGCACACAGGTTAACATGTCTTCATAAAAGCAATGAGTTGAAACCGAATTCAGTTTCATGTTAGTTTTGTAGTAGTTAGAGAAATTGGGTTTGCAGGTAAATTTTATCCCATACTGAAAGGAATTGCCATGAAGGTTATTGCATTCAACGGCAGCGCCCGTAAGGACGGCAACACTGCTATCATGACGCGCTGGGTATTTGAGGAATTGGAACAGTCAGGTATCGAAACCGAATTGGTTCAGCTAAAAGGCAAAAAGATCAACGGCTGTATCGCCTGCTACAAATGCTTTGAAAACACGAATCAGCGCTGTGCTGTCGAAAAGGATGATCTCAATGAATGCCTTGAGAAAATGGTTGCGGCGGATGCAATCATCCTGTCATCTCCGGTTTATTTTTCGGACGTCACACCGCAAATCAAAGCCTTGATGGATCGGGCCGGGATGACGGCAATAGCCAATGGTGCCATGTTCCGACGCAAGGTGGGGGCGTCTGTGGTGGTGGCCCGCCGGGGCGGCGCCAGCCATACGTTTGCATCGTTGAACAACTTTTTCTTTATCAGCCAAATGATTGTACCCGGCTCCAGCTATTGGAACATGGGCTTCGGACTTGAGAAGGGTGATGTGGAAAAAGATGAGGAAGCCCAGGGTACCATGCGGACGCTGGGGCAAAACATGGCCTGGTTGTTAAAAAAACTCGGAACTATAGCCTAAAATAGTCTATTAAACAGGCTAGCCTGATATTGGCCATTCGTCTGAAAAGAAATATTTAACGTGCTTATCCATAAAGCTCAAGTTAATAGGATCAGGCTCACTGGTGTTCAGTTTTTCCAGCCAAAACTCGTTCTTAAAGCACTGTAACGGCCGCCGCCGCTCTCCAACGAAAAGATATTACAGCCATATAGGCGGTCATATAACCATATTAACTGTTTTCAAAACGGCGGCCTAACAGTGATTAAAGAACTCAAACAGTTGCCTGGATTAAGGCTGAACACCAGCCAGCCTGCTTAGGGTGCCACTTGAGCTTTATAGATAAGCGCAATATTTAAAATTGCAGCTGATATGAAAAGAGATAAAAACATACTTGACATAAACGAATGATCGTTTTATATTGGTCAAAATAACGTGATATGGGATAGGAACATGAGAACTAAGGATGAACAAAAAAAGGAAGCTTTATTCAAGGCGACCATCAAAATGGTAAATGAAATCGGGTTTGCTTCCAGTTCCGTATCCAAAATAGCCAAAGAAGCCAAGGTATCCCCTTCCACGCTCTATGTTTTTTTTGAAAACAAGGAGGATCTGCTGGTTTCCACCTATATCGAAATCAAGCAGAAAATGGCGGCAGCCATACTGGCGGATTTTGATGACAGTCTGCCCATTCGTGATATTATGAAAAAGGCCTGGTTCGGAATTTTCCAACATATATCCAATAACTTGGAGTTGTTTGATTATTGTGAGCAATTTGCCAATTCACCTTACAGTGCTTTGGTGGATAAAGAGCTATTGGAAAAGGAGTTTATTCCCCTGATCAATGTGTTTCAGAAGGGGATTGAGCAAAAAATAATCAAGAATGTAGATATGAATCTGCTCGGGGCTTTTATGTTTAACCCGATTTCCCGTCTGGCCAATCCGCGATTATGCCACGGTTTGGAACCAACGGCAGACGACCTTGAAATGGCCTTTACCATGGCCTGGGATGCCATAAAACTGTAATACGATTAAAAAAATTTACCAATTACAATAACGAACATTCGATTATAAAATGAAATTAGCGATTATCATAACTCTTATAATTGGAGTAACCGTCATCATGCTTTTACAAACAGATTTATCGGCCGTACCGAATTTAGACCGTGACTACATGAAGGTTCAAACACCTTTGGCTCAAATAGAAAAGCAAAAAGCCCAAATCAGGACCCAACCGATCCAAATGTCCATTGTCGAAATGGTTTCCAGTACCTGGGAATTTCTATTTGGAGGGCAGAATCGAACGCCTGACACGGCCTTGCCGTCGGTCCCCGTGGACCTGTCATACTTCAGCAACCCTAAAAAAAATAAACTCAATATCACCTGGATGGGACATTCGTCCCTGATGATCAATATCGACGGCTATCGGATACTCACCGACCCGGTATTTGAAAAGCGAATCTCGATCATCGGTCCCACGCGCTTTAACGGCAATGTACCTTTGAAAATTGATGCCATCCCAGCTATTGATGCCGTGGTCATTTCACATGACCACTACGATCATCTCAATAAGAAATCGGTGCAGCATCTGCACCCGAAAACGAGTAAATTCATCGTTCCGATCGGAGTGGGCGATTTGATCGCCAAATGGGGCGTGTCCCGTCATAAAATTGTGGAACTTGGTTGGTGGCAGGAATTTTATTTTGACAAGCATCTGATGTTTGCGGCCACACCGGCTCAGCATTTTTCGGGACGCGGTTTAACCGATCGAAACAAGACCCTCTGGGCATCCTGGGTGATCAAAACACCTTCTCATCGCTTATATTTCAGCGGTGATTCAGGTTATTTCGAAGGATTCAGGCAAATCGGCGAGACCTACGGCCCCTTTGACATGACCTTTATTGAATGCGGGGCGTACAATCAGGCCTGGACCCAGGTGCACATGTTTCCCGAAGAGACCGTCCAGGCCCATATGGATCTCAAAGGCAAGGTGCTGCACCCCATCCATTGGGGAACGTTCAATCTGGCCATGCATCCCTGGTATGAGCCCATGGAGCGATTGTTAGCTGCGGCCAAAGCAGGGCAAACGGAAATTGCGATCCCCATGGTAGGTGAGACCACACGCTACGGGGCGTATTTACCTGTGGCCAAGTGGTGGCAGGAAGCCATGGTACACAGCAACGCAAATAAAACAGCAGGTAAAGAAAATTCATAGTGAGGGTAGCGAAAATGAATACCAAAAAATGGGATATGAACAACATTACCGACCAAAAAGGCCGGGTGGCCATCGTCACCGGTTCCAGCAGTGGGATCGGACTCGAAACCGCCCGGGTACTGGCTCTTAAAAACGCGACGGTCGTTGTAGCCGTTCGTAATATCGTCAAAGGCAAGGCCGCCGCGGATAAAATCTTAAACGAATCAGCAAGCGCAGATGTAACTGTCCTGCGCTTGGATCTGGCTGATTTAGATTCAGTTCACACGTTTGCAACAGAGTTCAAACAAAAATACAACCGCCTTGATTTGCTGATTAACAATGCCGGGGTAATGGTACCACCCCTCAGCCAAACACGTGATGGATTTGAATTGCAAATGGGGACCAATCATCTGGGGCATTTTGCCTTGACGGGCGAGCTCATCGATCTGGTTCGGCAAACCCCCGGCAGCCGCATCGTCAATGTGAGCAGTGCCGCGCATGCTTTGGGCAACATCGATTTTAAAGATCTGAACTGGGAAAGACGCAAATATAAAAAATGGCAGGCATACGGTGACAGCAAAATCGCGAATCTCTATTTTACCTATGCATTAAAGGAAATGTTTGACAATGGATCAGCAAATGTGACTGTGGCGGCTGCCCATCCAGGCTGGACTGCCACCGAACTGCAGCGTAACACATCCCTGGTATCGGTCTTGAATATTTTCTTCGGACAGAAGATAAGCATGGGCGCACTGCCCACGCTGTATGCAGCCACGGCCCCGGATGTGGAAAACGGCGGGTACTACGGGCCCGGCGGCTTCAAAGAGATGAAGGGATATCCCCAAAAGGTCTCATCGGTTCCCTTGTCGCATGACCGGGATATAGCCCGAAAACTTTGGGCTGTATCGCAAGAGCTAACGGGCGTCACATATCCGGAACTATGAGTAAATCATTTGGAATTAATTTCGCAAACCATTAGAAGCATAAATTCAATAAAGGGGGATACACATATGCTTTACAGGAACATACCCAAAACCGGCGATGCGCTTTCCATTCTGGGATTCGGCTGTATGCGCCTGCCCACGACCAAAGAAGGTCAAATCGATGAGCTCAGAGCAACCCAGCAGGTTCGGGATGCCATCGACCAAGGCGTCAATTACCTGGATACGGCCTGGCCTTATCACGCCGGAGAAAGCGAAAACTTTCTGGGGCGTGCCCTGGCGGACGGTTATCGTCAACGGATTAAACTCGCCACCAAGCTGCCGTCATGGATGATCGCCAGCCGCGAGGACATGGATACATATCTCAACACGCAGCTGGATAAACTGCAAACTGCGTATATCGACTACTACCTGCTGCATTCCCTGGCCGGAAATTCATGGGATCACCTGGTGTCCCTGGGTGTGATTGATTTTCTCGATCAAGCCAGGGCCGATGGCCGTATTGTCAATGCCGGGTTTTCTTTTCACGGCATTCTGGAAGATTTCAAGCGGATCGTGGACGGCTACTCCTGGGAATTCTGCCAGATTCAATACAATTTTCTGGACGAAAAAAATCAGGCCGGTACCGAAGGCCTTCGGTATGCAGCCGACCGGGATCTGGGCGTAATCATCATGGAACCGCTGCGCGGCGGCAACCTGGGGCTTGCCACACCTCCCGGTGAGGTGGAAACGATTTTTAAAGCGGCCGAATTTAAGCGCACACCCGTGGAGTGGGCTTTGCGCTGGGTTTGGAATCATCCTGAAGTAACGGTGGTCTTATCGGGGATGAACGAGGAAGATCACATAAACGAAAACCTGGCCATCGCCGCGGAGGCCGGACCCGATTCACTCAGCGAAAATGAGTTATTGCTGGTGGAAAGAGCGAGCCGTAAATACCGGGAACTCATGATGGTCGATTGCACCGGGTGCGGCTATTGCATGCCCTGTCCCTCGGATGTTGCGATCCCGCGTTGCTTCGAGGTGTACAACAAGCTGCATATGTTCGGTAATGAGGCCGAGGCCAAATTCAGCTACGCCATCGGTATGAGTGGGCTTTTCAGTGGAACTCCGGCGTATGCATCGCAATGTGTACAGTGCGGCGAGTGTTTGGAGAAATGCCCCCAAAGCATCGAAATTCCGGATTCCCTGGAGATCGTGGCCGCAGAGATGGAAGATGCAGATCTTGAAAAAAGAATCGCCATTGCCAGAAAAATGCTCAACATGAAATAAATTTTCATTATGTAACCCAGGCGTTCAAGCGTATTAAAATGCAACTTGGAATATTACTACAGTTCCATTGATGCTGATTTATAAAAATTATGGGACGCGACTTCGTCGCTCCAAGAACAATAAACCCAAAAAACATGAATTGCGGGTGTCGCTGATGGCAAGTTGTATGAGGTGATTGCCGGAGATTCCAACATCGGAATTTCATCCGAGACCCTGGCCCCGGTCATGGTGCATGCCGGTTTATACGATGGCGGCAAGAACAAAAATCCGATCCTCGAAAACCGCGACATTCGATCCCTGGAGACATCATGAATCTACTTTTTGCCATACTGTTTCAGGTCGCGGGTTATGGATTAATCCTGGCGCTCCTCTGGTACACGCCCTTTCGGTTGTCGCGTCTTGTGGGCTTAAAAAGAGCCTGGCCTGTTTGTGTTGCCACGGCGTTGGTGATTATACTGGCCATCGCCGGGATGGTATCTTTGAGCACAACATCCAATGCGGTTATCGGTGCCCTGACTACTATAGCCGGTTTGCTGTTCGGACTGTTTGCCTACACGACGCTATTGCTGCTTTGCCGCGATCTCCTCAAACGTTGGCTGCCCGGTTCCGGGCGGACACAAGCGGGTCTGGTCTTGGGATTTGCAGTGATGCTTACCATTGCAGGTGCCTGGCTGGCCAATGATTTTAAGGTCTCGGTGATTGAGATTCCGATTGCCGGATTGAAACAGGATGTCACCCTGATGCATATGCCGGATATACATTTGGGCCACCACCGGGGACGCGCCTATCTGGAAAAAATCGTCGCGACTACTAACCGGTACAAACCGGACTTGGTGTTGATCAACGGTGATCTGATCGACAGCAATGCAGCCCTGAAGCCGGACGTTTTGTCACCACTATCAGGATTCGAGGTGCCGGTTTACTTTACGAGCGGCAATCACGAGCACTATGTGGACACACCAAAGGCTTACAGCATGATTGAATCCCTCGGGGTCCGAATCCTGCACAACCAGGTTGTCCAGACCCACGGCATTCAACTGGTTGGCCTGGATTATATGAATGCAGACGAAAATACATTCGATATGCATGCCGTGAACAAGTTGACCATCAAAGCAGAGCTGCCCAAAATCAGCTTGAATGCGGAACAACCCGTGGTATTGGTGCACCATAGCCCGGTGGGGCTTGAATATGTCGTGGCGGCCGGTGTCGACCTGATGCTGTCCGGCCACACCCATGCCGGGCAAATATTTCCGGCAACCCTGATCAATCATTTAATTTTCCCATTGAATCAGGGTTTGCACCATAAAGGCGACACCACTTTTTTTGTCTCCCAGGGAGCCGGGACATATGGCCCCAGAATGCGACTGGGGAGTTCAAACGAGATCAATTTTATAAAACTTAAGGTGAAATTATGAACCCAAACAACCACGTCAAAGCCTGTATGTTATTCTGGAAGCCCTCGGTGGCCCGTAAGATTACCCTCTATTTCACCATATTCGGGTTGCTTATTTTTTATTTAACTTCCATGGCCTATCTGATTACCGCCAAAAAGCATCTGGTTAAATCGATCACCCGGATTGTCCAGGGCCAGATACCCAGGTTGCCAGGTGCGGATCGATCCGACTTTTGGTGGGGTTTGGTTGATAACCGGCAACCGGAATTGGGCGCCATGGCCCATGCCATATCGAACTTGGCATCGGCGAATCACAGCATCGATGATGTGGCTATTCTGGGCCGCCGGCCCCAGGACGGGTCCTGGCGTCACTTCTATCTGGATGACCGGAATATGCTCAGATCCGAACCCATCGATCATCCAAGCTTAAAACGCCTGGAAACCCACGCCGGAAATGATTTGTTCGAAGAGGGTTCCGGTTTATATGTCATTCCCGGAAAGATCGTTGTCCTGGTGAATCTCACGGCACCCGCGGATGCGGGTCAATATTTTTTCAAGGTGGCCATCGCCAGACAGGGAATTCTTGCTTTTATGGGAGACCGGATACCGCAATTCATCGGTGTTTCGGTGATCGCTTTATTGATTTTCCGCATGATCGGCTATGTTTTTGCCCGGCGTCTGGCAGCGCCCGTTGAAACGCTTTCGGATACGGCGGCCAAGGTAAGCCAGGGCGATTTGAGCCCCCAGGTGCCGGACCTCGGTAAAACCGAAATCGGGGACCTGGGTCGCAATTTCAATAAAATGATACAGGGGCTGAGGGAGTGGCAGCGCATTAAACGCATGGAAATAGAACTGGAAAAAGGGCGTGAAATCCAGCAGGATTTCCTGCCCAGGGAAATTCCCGATTCCCCCCATTGGGATATTGCCACCAGCTTTTTTCCGGCGCGGGAGGTATCCGGCGATTTTTACGATGTGTTCGACCTGCCCGGCGGCCGGCTGGGTTTGGTTATCGCTGATGTTTGCGATAAAGGTGTTGGGTCGGCGCTGTACATGACCCTGATACGCAGTCTGATTCGGGTTTATGCAGAGCAGATGCTGGCGGATAGCACGGAATCCGGAGCAGGGGCCGTCGATGAACCTAGACCCAACCGTGAGCTGGAGGTGGTTCAACTCACAAATAGTTATCTGGTGCGCCATCACGGCGACGAAGGCATGTTTGCAACCCTCTTTTTCGGTGTTCTGGATTCAGCCAACGGTCAGTTGGTCTATATCAACGGGGGGCACGAACCGCTGTATGTGATCGGCAAAGACGGCGTCAAGGCGGAATTGCCCCCCACTGGACCGGCCGTGGGCCTGATGGCGGATATTGATTTTGAAGCAGTGAAATTACAACTCGGTCCGGGTGATCTGCTTTTGGGCGTCACCGACGGTGTAACCGAGGCCCATAACTCCAAAAACGAGCTTTTTTCCCGCAACCGTGTAAAGGATCTGTTGGCCATTCCGGTGGACTCTTCCAAGGAGCTGCTCGATCGAATTCAAGAGCAGGTGAGCGAATTTATAGGTGCGGCACCGATTTCAGATGACGTGACAATGCTGGCCGTGCAACGCATCCATTAGAAGCTAGCATCAAAATGCCCAGAGCCCAAATCCTGCTCTTGGGCTAGTTTGCATCAAAAATATTATTTTGGTGAGAAAATTATGGTAATTACGAAAAGACATCTAATTGGGGCTGCTATTTTGCTGATTTTTTTTGCCGGCTGCGGCGCCAAAAGCCCCTCCCAACTGGAGCGTGAAAAGCGTATGCAAGACTCAAAACAGTATCGGGATGGCAAGTTCAAAAATCCCATCGACGTTCCCCTGATGGCCCCCGGGTCTACCTGGCAATACATCAAAAAGAGTTTCTTCACCAAAAGAACCGACCCCAGGCCCGCCGGCGATATGCCCCTGAATCCAATCCGGCAAGCGGATTGGATCGGGATGGATTCCGACAGCTCAATGTTTGCCTGGCTGGGTCACTCCAGCATTCTGATGGCATTGGACGGTATGACCGTTTTGGTGGATCCGGTGCTGGAAAATCGGGCTTCGCCTTTTGCCTGGTTCGGGCCCAAACGATTTCACCCGGCTCCGGTAACGGCAGCCGGCCTGCCGCCCATCGATGTCGTTCTGATTACGCACGATCACTATGATCATCTGGAGGCGCCGACGATCAAATATCTGGCAGACAGGGCCGGTATGTTTTTAATGCCCTTGGGGATCGGGCAGTTGTTGGAAAAATGGGGGGTTAAGCCAGAAAAGATTGTAGAATTAGACTGGTGGCAGAATCAACAATCGGGTTCCTTGACCATATGGGCAACACCGGCGCTGCATTATGCCAGAAGAGGATTATTTGATGGTGACAAGCGTTTATGGTGTTCCTGGTCGATTCAATCAAAAAACAAGAAAATATTTATAAGTGGAGATTCCGGATATTTTGATGCATTCAAGCATGTGGGCGAGAAACTTGGGCCATTCGACCTGACATTCCTAAAAATCGGTTCATACGACGAAATGTGGAAACAAATTCACATGACTCCGGAATCAGCTGTCCAACAGCACCGGGATTTGCTGGGTGGCGTCATGGTGCCACTACACTGGGCAACATTTGACCTGGCCCTGCACCCCTGGTACGAACCCATCGAAAGGGTCCTTACGTCTGCCGGCGATGACGATGTTCACATATTAACCCCTATGATCGGCCAACTAATGGATTTGAACCAATTACCGGGAATGCATGATTGGTGGCGGCACGTTGACAATTCCGTCGAGTGAGTTCACAGGGAGCATGAATTTGACAATATACCACAAAGTAATATATTAATAGTAGTTGCTACTAAATGATTGGTCCTTCTTCCTGCTGAGAGCCTCTGTCACCCAACAGGGGCTTTTGATTTCCAGGTGGTGAGGGACGAACAATCTAAGATAAATTGTTGAACTGATATCAGCCTGAGAGCAACGGTTCCTATATCATGTACAAAAAGGAGGCGGACTATGGCAAGGTTACCGGTTATCACAGAGGACATGGCCAATGAACAGACCAAACAGATTTACGATGCGATTAAATCAAAGTTCGGTATGGTGCCCAATATATTCAAGGGCTTGGCAAACAGCAGTATTGCCCTGGGCGCCTTTTTAAAATTGGATGAAATGATATCCAACAGCAGCTTCAGCACGGTCGAGCAGGAAATCGTTAAACTTGTAGTGGCCCAATACAACGGATGTGAATATTGACTGGCAGCCCATACCGGTAGTTTATCGGGCCAGGGACTAAGCAGTGATGAAATCGTTGAATTTCGAAAAGGGAATGCCAGGGATGCGAAACATGCGGCATTAATTAATTTTACGTTTAAGGTCCTGGAAACCAAAGGTCACGTCACCGACCCTGATATGGAAGTTTTTCGACTGGCCGGATTTTCAGATGCCCATGCAGCTGAACTGACCGTAATCATCGCTCAGAAAACGCTCGCCAACCTCTTCAACCATATGAACGCAACCGACCTGGATCTTCCTGCCGCTCCGGAAATTTAAGAATGTAACTCCCAGCAGTTTTGTGCTGGGAGCTGCATTTTCTGTTGACATTTTCAATCATCCCATCTAACGTTATCAACAATTCAAACACTTCTAACAATTCAAACAATTCAAGCGATATTAACGTACCCCATTCTGACACCAAATTGAGTGGTTGCCGCGATTGCCGCAGAGATGTGTCATGGCGGATTCGATGCAGATTCGCTCAACTTCGGTGGAAGTGAGCTATGCGATTATGAAGCCAGAAATGTTGAGCTTGGGCAAGGCTGCGGATATTTGTGCTGTCACCAGATGGACGCTGTGGTCATATGTTAACACCGGTGAATTAAAGGCCATCCGCACTCCGGGTGGTCATTACCGCGTGGCAAAAAACGATCTGGAGGAATTTATCTTAAAAAGAAGAATGTTGGCAGAGAAAAAGAAATCGGCAGCTGTTAAAAAGATTTTAGTGGTGGATGATGATCCAAAAATTCGAAAATTTTTAAAGCGAGTGTTGGGGGCGAACGGCAATGACGTCATGGAGGCTGCAGACGGGTTTGAAGCGGGTCAAAAAAGCATCAAATTCAAACCCGATATTTTGATCGTCGATATCTTTATGCCTAGGTTGGACGGTTTTGATGTGTGCCGATTGATGAAAAAAGATCCCGAGACCCGGAAAACGAAAATAGTGGCAATTTCCGGTTATGATACGGCGGAAAACCGCAAGGAGATTCTAAGTGCCGGCGCCGATCTGTTTATTGCCAAACCGCTGTCAAAGAAAGTCATTCTTGATGCTGTTGATCAATTATCAGATAGGACAGAATTTGCTTTCAGCATTAAACAATAACATAAAATATTAAAATATCGATTCAGAATAGGTGCAGATCATAATGACAATAGATATTAGGACCAAACTGACTGAGCGCTTGAATTCCAAAGGACTTGAGGCCAACGAGACCGAGTTGTTTATCAGGGATGTGATTCGGATAAAGAACGGATCGCCTGAATCTGATATAGAAACCATCAGAGGTCAATTGCATCTGCTGGGATGGCGTGACGATTATACAGATTATAGCACGATCCAGCTTGTTCTAGCTTGTCATCAAAATGAATGAGGTGCGGGCATGAGATTCTTCAGACTGGCACCTGTATTTGGAATGGCTCTCGTGTTGCTCCTTATACTAGCCACAGCATCCATGGCATTTACAAGGAGTAAGACAAATTAGGGGTTAAGCTATATGCACTAGTTATAGAAAGAACTGCATAGTTTAATTCAAAACGATTCATCTATTTTTGAACCGCGCTAGCGAGCGCATCAAAAATGATAGAATTCCATACGGTCTAGGTTCCCTGCAGCAGCTCGACTTGAGCTCGCAGAAGGTCTTGCTGCAGGGTACGCTTCAATGCAAGCGAATGATTATTTTTTTAGCACTAATTTGATAAATATCAGAGGGGAACGCCATGTCATATGAGATGATTCAATACGCCAAAGCCGATGCCATCGCCACTATTACCTTGAATCGACCCGAGAAGTACAACACTCTAAGACTTGAAATGATAGATGAAATCGATACAGCCCTGTCAAACGCCAATCACGACGACGAGGTCAAGATTATCATACTCGAAGGCGCCGGAGATAGCTTCTGTGGCGGCTTTGATTTCTCCGGCGGCTTGGAGCACTACGACAAAATCACGGAACAAGCCTACGACCCCGGTGTTGATATTAACTGGGTAACAAATTGCTATACCAGCTATATCCCCAAATTTATGGGTTTGTGGCGTGGTCTCAAGCCAACGATAGCAAAAGTCCACGGCTATTGCGTGGGGGGCGGGTCCGAACTGGCGCTTTGTGCAGACCTGGTGATTGCCTCTGATGATGCCCGTTTGGGTACACCCTATTCACGTGTTTGGGGCTGCCACCTGACCGGTATGTGGGTTTATCGGCTGGGATTGGCCAAGGCAAAATATTATGCCTTGACCGGGGAATGGGTGAGCGGAAAAGAAGCCGCCGACATCGGATTAATCAATTTCTCATATCCCCTGGAAGAGCTGGACAACCGGGTCGACAAATTAGCCCGGAAGTTAACTCAAATCCCCACGACCCAGCTAATTTCAATGAAACTGGTCGTTAACCAGGCTTACGACAACATGGGGCTGCAAAGTACCCAGACACTCGGACCGATTCTAGACGGCGCCATGCGAAACACACCCGAGGGCCGGCAGTTTGTAAGGGATGCCATGGATGGCGGCGTCAAATCGGCAGTAGTTAAACGAGACGGCCCCTTTGGCGACTACAGTCAGGGTCCCATTGAGGCGCAACCCAGGAAAAAAAGCCGGCTATAAATTTGAATGCGTCCCCACCGCTTGCAGTGGGGACGCATTCAAATTTTGGATTTAGTTTAAAAGAGGCGACTTTTCCTCCACCGGATAGTTTGCCGTCAGCCAATCGTCCCACCCCCCCTTGAGCACAAAAATACGATGATATCCTAATGCGCTTAGTTTGCGTGCCAAACTGACACTGGTGCCCTCCTTGGGTCATGCTCAGTAGAGTACCAGGGCTTTTTCGCTGGGAAAGTCCCTGGACCAGGAATCAAACTGCTTGGGTGCCCCCCGTACGGCGCCCTTTATCTTAACCGGGCTATCGCGCCAGGCCTTGGTCGTACGCACATCGACAACCACTACCTGAGGATTATCCAGGATGAGCTGGAGTTGGTGGATGGAGATAATGGAAATATTTCCGGCATTTGCAGGCCTGTGACTCAAAACGCCGATGAACAACAACAGTATGACCAAGCCCGCAAGACGATATGAAAAGAATTGGCGCATGCATCCCCCTATTCTGTTTCCTGGCGGCCAGAATTATCTGACTGCCGCTATTTGGTACCTCCCAAGATTAGGTCGAGTTCATTTTTTGCTCGCCACCACCTTGAATTAAATAATTTCGCATCATGCCGGCGTCCCCATGTTCCAGATTGTGACAATGATACAGGAACATGCCGGCATGTTTTCCAAATTGAACTTGCAGTTGAATCCGTTCCTCCGGCATCAACAACACCGTGTCCTTCCAGCCTTTGTCCATATAGCTCAAATTTGTCTTTGTCGATCTGGCGATAACGCGGAACTGCGCGCCATGCAGGTGCATGGGATGTGCCATGGACAATCGCATCATTCCCATGCTTGAGGGCATATTGACAAAATCCCAAATTTCAGATGTGCCGGCTGCAACGATCTCATCATCGGCTACATCGGTCATTTGAAAAGTTCTGCCATTGATTAAGCCATGCATTTGAAACATTCCGAGTTCGAATTTGCGTGGATTTCCTCCGTTGCGGGCATCGTTTGGGTTTAGGCCGCTTTCCCGGCTTAACATTTTTGGCAGAGATCTATGTTCCGCAAGTCGTTCCACAACCCGAACCGTGAAAAGATTCAGTGCGGCACCATTGGGCAGATCAGGGTTTCGGCCCATCATACCGCGCCCCCTATGGCCGGGCATCATTTGAGATGATCCGTCATCAAAGGATCGGCTTACCAGCTCTAATCTGTCACCGACGCCATGTTTTGAAAAGTCTGCCCATATGTCCAGGCGTTCACCAGGGCCCAGCATAACGGTAGGCAAGATCCATGGCCTGGTCAGTAATCCGCCATCCGTACCCAATACCGTAATCGGTGTGCCATCCGACCAGGCCAAATTATAGGCACGGGCATTGGAGCCGTTCAGCAGCCGGAAGCGATACATCCGCGTAGCAACATTCAAAGTATAATCGGGACGGCCGTTTATCAAGATGGTATCGCCCAGCATGCCGTTAACCTGACTCATCATACCGCCCGGCAAATATACCAGCTGGTTGTCCTGGTTGAATACGCGATCCTGTATGACCAGCGGAACTTCGTATGCACCCGTAGGCAGGTTCAATTTATTTTCGTCATCATCGCTCACGAGTAAAAGCCCAGCCATGCCGCCGTATACCTGATGGCCTGTCCGGCCGTGGGGGTGCGGGTGGTACCAATAGGTTCCGGCCCGGTCCCGGACCTGGAATTCATAAATGTACTCATCACCGTAAGGAATGCTTAGGCGTGGATGCCCATCCATGTCCGCAGGCACATGCAAACCATGCCAGTGAATTATACTCGGAGCCGGAATTGCATTCTGAAATATGATGCGAACGCGTTGACCGTGCTGTAATCGCAGTACAGGACCCAGATAGCTATCATCACCCAGGCTAATCAGACTCGCGGGATTGCCCTGTAGAACCTCACCTCGGTAGGACCAAACTCTGGTTTTAGGGCCATTGAATATATGAACTTGGGAGGAAGTTGCTCGAATTGTCACAATTAAATCGAATTCATTATCCCCATGGATTAATTCATCGGCCCGGGCAGGTATCCGCCCGGAATAAGGCATTAAATTATGGTTCAGGAAAGTAAACGCACCGGAACCAATCAAAGTTAGAAATTTACGACGTGACAACATATTGATGCCCATGGTTAATGAATGCGTTTAATTGTTGGGATTAGTTCAGCGTCGGCACTTTTTTTGCGGATAATCAACCGTGAGAAATAGACGGCCAAGCCCAAACCGGTCAGGGTGAATAAGGCCAAAGCAAGGGTGTTATGTATACCGAATAAATTTGCGAATCGACCAGCTGAAAGCGCACCCAGCAATAGTCCCAGAACCGGGACAATATAGATAATAAAGGTGTATTTCAAAAGTGTGCCGGAGTTGACTTGAAATGACACCAAGGCACCCTCTTTGGCCTGCAGTTTATTGCTAGCCTTCACCAGCATGTAGTTGCCGCCGCTGTGTAAGCCGGAGCAATGGGATCTGCTGGCGCAGCCACCGCAGGCGCTTTTTCGCTGGGCACGTACATAGGCGAAACCATTTTCAACTTTTTCCACTATGCCTTTTTCGATACTCATGATTCGGTCCACCGTTAATGTTTGAATTTGCAACAAACTTTTCGACTGAACCACCCTTGGAAAGGGGTGATAGGAACTATCACTATGTGGTAATTCTAACTTTAATATAAGAACTTGGGCTTGATCGTCAATTCAATATCCAACAAGCGTAAGTTAAAGCATTCAGGTTTTATACCCATGATCATAATTTTCCGATATAAAACAGACTTTAAGCGGGATGCTCTTCGCTCGAATCTGAAGGCCAATATGACAAGCACTATACCAGGCAGACGGCCTGAAAGAAAAAGAAGATGCATTCCAGAATATAATGGTTATTTTGTCTTAATTCCAAAATAAAGACATTTCGAAAGATTATTTCAAAGGAAATCAGCTTAATATGCATATCCATAACATTCAAACCTGGAAGCATCCGCATCAGTTTCATGCCATTGACGCCAGAGGCGAGCGCAACACCCGCCTGGTGATTGCGCTGACACTCACCATGATGGTGATCGAGATTGCAGCCGGATATCTGTCAGGTTCCATGGCTTTGTTGGCAGACGGTTGGCACATGGGCACCCATGCCGTGGCTTTGGGGATTACCGCGTTTGCCTATTATTACGCCCGCCGGCATGCTGAAAATCCCAATTACAGTTTTGGCACCGGTAAGGTGGGCACCCTGGGTGGTTTTGCCAGTGCCGCTGTACTGGCCGTGATTGCCTTGTTGATGGGGGTGGAATCCATCAGCCGCTTGATCCAGCCCCATCCGATTCGGTTTAACGAGGCAATCCTGGTGGCAGTCATCGGTTTAAGCGTAAATATCGTCAGCGCGCTGTTACTGCAGGACAAGCACCACCATGACCATGATCATGCGGCTGGAAACCACCATCATGATCATAACCTCCGGGCCGCGTATCTGCACGTTATCGCCGACGCGTTGACCTCACTCCTGGCGATTGTGGCGTTGGTTGCCGGTAAGGCCTTGGGATGGGTCTGGATGGATCCGATCATGGGTATCGTGGGAGCAATAATCATTACGAAATGGGCTTACGGATTGTTGTTGGATACGGGCAAAATCCTATTAGACCGGGATGTCGATCAGGAAACTATAGCGGAAATCAGCAATGCAATCGAGGCCGATTCTGACAATCGTGTGTCCGATATCCATGTCTGGCGGGTGGGCCCGCAACATCTGTCGGTTATCCTGTCTGTCGTAACGCATTATCCCAAGCCGCCCGAGCACTATAAACATCTATTGGCGAACTACAGTGATATCAGTCATCTGACCGTGGAGGTCAATGCATGTGAAGGGGAGCCGTGTGTTAAGCCAATTGGCTAAAATAGCGGGGATGACTACAAATATAGGGATGAAGGACTTCATTTGTATAAATTCACCCCGACCAAACTTTCCCATTGAGGTTGAGGGGCCATGCCCGGATGTTGCGTTTAAGGATTTAATCTAATATGCAACGGTCGGGCAAATCCCTCTCCAGGCGGGAGGGATTGAGGGAGGGGACGAAACAGGTATCATTCTTTGAAATGTGGTTAAGTCCTAAAAAATCATGTTAGATGTTATTTATAATTAATAATATTGAATAGGGAATGCAGAATGCTGAAGTGGGGATTCGATTGTGGAAACAAACCAGACTGAAGTCATATCTTTATCCGTATCCCTGGATCCTTTACGGATGTTTTTTAATGCCCACGCGGATAAAATTCGTTTTCTAGCCTTGCTATCGCCCACCTGTCCCAAATGACGGGACGAAGGTGCCCGGGCGGTACGTGAATCAATCCTGGAGAAATACAAAACAGCCGATATGGCCCTCGGTATTGTCTGGATACAAATGCTGCCCGAAGATTCATTGGAGGCCGCCCTGCCATCGATCCAATCAATGCAGGATGAGCGGATCCAACATTTTATTGATCCCCAGCAACAGTCGGGCCGCGTTGTGGCCACCAGTTTGGATTGGGATGGGCAGATCGCCTGGGATATCTATCTATTTTATGGTCGCGGTCATGCCTGGGGAAAATTGCCGCCAAAACCCAGTTTTTGGATGCACCAAATGAGCGCCGGGTGGGCTAAAAACAATCACTACCGCACCGGTTCAGCGTTGATGCGGGGATTATCCGATTCATTAACAAAACTTCTGGCCCATTAATAACGCAAAAACTGCTTGACTATACTTCCAAGCTGTTCTAAGTTAGTTGAACGTTCGGTTAAAATAAGGATGAGGTATGCCCAAGACAGATGGATATAAAACGCGGTTGAGGATCATACAGGCGGCGGAAACACTGTTTGCCGAAAAGGGGTTCAACGGAACCAGCATTGATATGATTGCCAGGGCGGCCGGTGTTAACAAAGGACTGATCTATTACCACTTTAAAAACAAACAAGACATCATGATTTCGATTTTCAAGAACGTCATATCGGAGCTGGAGGACAGGGTGATCCGGCCATCTGTCAACTCTGATGCCGTAAATATTACCGAATCGCTTCAAAAAAAGATTCGCGCTGAAATTGAATATCTGAAAAATCGAAAAAAGATAATTACACTTTTATTGATGGAAGGCATTAAATCGGGCGGCAGCTCTGATTTTTTATTTCAATGTGCTGAAATTGTAGCCCGGATCGAACATCAACATGGCGGCAAAGCCAAGGCTGGGGCCAAGGCGCCGGATCACGTGCCGGATACGCACTACCTATTGCATGAATTCTTTACCCGTTTTATTCCGGTTATTACCTTTATCGTCATGCAGGATAAGTGGTGCGAATATTTCAATTGTGCAAAGGAAAAGGCCTTGGATTACTTTTTGGAATCCTTCAGCCAAACCCATTTGAAAGAACATCTATAAAGCCGGCGCCTAAACGCTGTTTTTAGGGATACGATTTTTTTTATACCTGCCTGCCATAGCAGATAGTTTAGATTTGGACCACAGGGCCGAATGATCAGGATGGATTCAATTTGTTATTCAATTAACCGAACGACCAGTTAAAAAAGGAGATGGGCCATGAAGATTTTTGTTACAGGAGGTACCGGTCTCTTGGGATATAACATTGTCAAAGCGTTATCCGCCAAACAATATCAGGTCACCGCCTTGGTTCGGTCCAAAGAAAGGGGCCGAAAAATTTTAGGAAACGATATTCGCTTGATTGAGGGAGACATGCTGCGGGTGGAAAAATTTGCGGATCAATTTGCTGATGCGGAAGTGCTGATTCACGCGGCAGCCTGTTATTCGGAATTTTACCGTACCGGCAATGAGAAGCGTCCTCTGGAAACCAATATGGCAGGTACGATGGCACTGTTGAGGCGCGCCTATGCGCAAGGTATTCGCAGGGTGGTCTATATCAGTTCAGCAGGGGTGCTAAAAGCCGGAAAAAATCAAGTGGTGGATGAATCCGGTGCCTATAATGAATCCACTCGGGATCCCTATTTCCGAAGCAAGGTCAAGGCAGAAAAAGCAGTGTTGGAATTTGCCAAGGCGCGAACGGATTTGATCGTAACGGTCCTCATGCCAACTGTTATGCTCGGCCCGGGTGACTGGGGACCGACACCCACCGGAAAGCTAATTTTGAAGCTTCTTAAAGCGGATATGAAAATCATACTGCCCGGCTCCAACCGTATCGTGGATGCGCGTGATGTGGCCGCGGCCGTACTGGCCGCAATCGAGAGCGACGACAAAAGTGAACGTTATCTGCTCGGTGGTCGCATCTATCCCTTTGCCGATATCTACCAAACCCTGGGGAGGGTGTCGGGTATACCCATGCCCACAAAAAGCCCCCCTGCAAGTGTTTTGAGGATGGTGGCGTTTATGGCCGTCATAAAAAGTAAACTAAATGGTAAACCACCGGCTTTAAAACCGAGTATTCTCAAGCGATTTCTGGATAATTTCGAGTACGATTCCGGCAAAGCCGAAAAGGATCTGGGCATTGAATTTCGGCCCCTTTCAGAAACACTGCTGGATACAGCTGAATGGTTTCAGCATCAATTGTCAGGTCGGGCATAACCATGTTAAGCCGGGAACATACAAAAGCTTGGTTGCCAGGCATCATACTGCGGATGCTGATGATGGGTGGACTGTTCTTTGTGGCCGGCTGCACATATTATAACGGACCGCCAAACAATCATTTTGACGGAACCCGCTTTACATACGGTCAGCCGGATCATTCTTTGACCGACATGATTAAATGGTGGTGGCAAATGGAAACGGTGGCATGGCCGGACTGGGTCGAAGATCCACGCCAGCCGCCGCCACCTGTCGCCGTTGGAAGTGGTGAACTGCGGGTCACCTATGTCAATCATGCCACGGTCCTGATACAAATGGATGGGATCAACATACTAACGGATCCGTTCTGGTCCCATAAGGCGGGCCCCTTGCCTTGGCTGGGTGTCAAGCGCGTGCGAGCACCTGGCGTTCGCCTGGAAGATTTGCCGGATATCCACATCATTCTGATCAGTCACGATCATTATGATCACCTGGACCTGCCAACTTTGAGAAAATTGGCGGCGGCCCACAAGCCATTGGTCGTAGCCGGACTCGGTATGCAAAGGCGGCTGGCGAATATCGAGGGCCTTAATGTGGCCACATTGGATTGGTGGCAGGCGCATCATATCAAAGATAAAGAATTGAGCATCGTAGGCGTACCATGCAAACATAATTCGGGTCGCGGCCTTTTTGATAAAAATCGGACGCTCTGGACGGGCTATGTGTTAATGAGTCCGCATGGCAATGTGCTTTTCATGGGCGACACGGCATTCGGTGAATTTTTCCAGGAAATAAAAACCAGATGCGGTTCGATTCGATTGGCCATTTTACCCATCGGTAGTTACGAGAAACGCTGGTTTATGCGGAATTCGCATATGAATCCGGATGATGCCGTCAAAGCCCACCTGGCGCTGGATGCCCATCAAAGCGTCGGAATTCATTTCGGAACACTTAAAGAACATCCGGAACAGACGATCACGGCCCACGAATATGATCTGACAGATGCCCTCCAAAAGCATGTCGTCCCTGAGGACCGATTCTGGATTCTAGCCTTTGGGGAGGGCCGCAGGGTGTCACAGCCCTAGGCCATCCACTATATTTGTGGACATTGACACATGTGGCCCCTTTTGTAATACTAATGACTCCTTTTTGTCATTGACGCCTTTCAAACTCAATCTCAGGGAGATGAAGATGAACGTAGCCCAGAACTTGGAAACCGCCGCAAAACTTTTTCCACACAAGACCGCCATTCTGTTCGAAGGCAAACAGATCCGCTATCGCCAATTGGATGCCGCCGTCAATCGACTGGCCAACGCCCTGCAGGCCAAGGGCATAAAAAAGGGAGAACGGGTGGCCCTTTACTTACCCAATATCCCGGAATTTGCCATCTGCTATCTGGCAACCCTCAAGCTGGGCGCCATTGCGGTTTCGGTCAATCCCATGCTCAAAGCCTATGAGTTGAAGTTTATTCTCAACGATTGTGAAGCCGTGCTGCTTTTCACGGTGGGCGAATTACTGGAAAATGTAAATCGGCAAGAATATGAGAGCCTTCAGCAGGTGGTTATCTGCGAGGGCGATGCCCAGGGTAATCCAGAGCTAAAAACCTGGATGGAATCGGGGGCTGACGAATTTGCCACAGCAGACCTGGATCCGGACGAGCCAGCTTCAATATTATATACCTCCGGCACCACCGGATTCCCCAAAGGCGCCACACTGACTCACGGCAATGTGGTCTCCAATGCCTGGACCACCGTACATCACGCCGGGTACACCTTGCATGACCGGCTGCCCTTGTTCTTGCCCCTGTTTCATGTTTTCGGGCAAAATTTCATCATGAACAGCGCGTTCACGGCCTGTGCCACCATCGTTTTGTATCGTCGCTTTGTGCCTGATCAGGTGCTTGATTCGTTTGGACGTGAGCATGTCACCATGTTTTTCGCCGTACCTGCCATCTACATTGCCTTGCTCAATATGGATCTGGCCAAATACGATCTGTCTTCCATACGTTATGAATTTTCGGCGGCATCCACCATGCCAAGGGAAATCTCATCCCAGTGGACCGAACGCTTTGGGCGACCGGTGTATGAGGGCTATGGCCTTACCGAGTGTTCGCCCTTTGCCTGTTACAATCATGACTTCAAACATAAATTCGGGAGTGTGGGAACAGCCGTAGAGAATTTTCAACTGAAGATCCTGGGGGAGGACGATCTGGAGGTCCCCCTGGGCAAATGGGGTGAGATCTGTGTGCGTGGTCCCGGCGTTATGCGCGGCTACTGGAACCGGCCTGAGGAATCAGAGAAAGCCCTGCGTGGCGGTTGGCTCCATTCCGGCGACACCGGCTACATGGATGACGAGGGGTATGTTTTTATCGTGGACCGGGTCAAGGACATGATCAACGTGGCCGGGTTCAAAATCTGGCCGGCTGAAATCGAACAATTCCTCTACACGCATCCGGCGGTCAAGGAA
This sequence comes from uncultured Desulfobacterales bacterium, assembly GCA_964452555.1. GTDB lineage: Bacteria > Desulfobacterota > Desulfobacteria > Desulfobacterales > B30-G6 > B30-G6. The sequence goes on along the minus strand of CAYVMI010000010.1, from coordinate 5,330 downwards.
CTCGCCGTCTATGGCGTACCGCACGCGGAAAAGGGAGAAATTGTGCGCGCTGCGGTTGTTCTCAAAGAAAATCAGGCGGCCACGGCTGAGGAGATAAAAACCTTCTGCAAGGATAATCTGGCCAACTACAAGGTTCCGACGGAGGTAGAACTTATAGCGGAACTGCCCAAGAGTGCCACCGGCAAAATCCTGAAACGGGTCCTGCGTGACGAGGCCGCAAAAAAAGATTCATGACGCCAGCCATCTCTTAATACTTAAGCTGAACACATTGGTGCCCCATGACGGTTCAAGACGCCTTTAACAAGTCCGTTGCCTCTTATGATGATTGGAGTATACCAGCAGTCTGCCCGGATTAGAAAGTAGCCCGCTATGCAAACCAAGAAAATATGCCTTAGGACGCTAGTTGGTCTTGGTAGTATGATCTAAGGCAATTTTAATGTTGCGATGAAAATAAGCGTAGGGGATGCCGGTATTGAGATGTTCCAGGTGCTTTAGATATTCTTGCTCAGTTAATTTGACTAGTTCCGGCAAATGAAAAAAATGTTCCCAGCCTTCGATGTCATCCTGAAACGATTTTGTCAGATCTGTCTGTAGCGGGCGTTTAATATGCCTTGTATTCCAGGGACAGGCATCCTGACATATTTCACAATCAGCAATCCGATTCTGCATAACCGCCCTGACCCTATCCGGCAGGCTGCCGATTTGCAGCCGATAAGACATACAGGTTTTCATGTTGAGTACGTATGGCTTTTCCAATGCACTTAGGGGACATGCCTGTTGGCACTGGTCACACTTTCGGCATCGGTTGCGTTCTGCGGTGGTATTTGCCTCCAATTCAGCATCGGTGATAATGCCGCCCAGGGCCAAAAAGGTGCCGAACTTCTTGGATATCAACAGGGAATGCTTGCCCTGCCAACCGATGCCGGCCCGGACTGCGGCCAGCTTCAAGGGTAAAATCGAGTCTTCCTCATTGGTTTCATCGCAGACCAGTGCCTGATAGCCGGCATCTTTCAGGAATGTGGCAATCGGCTGCATGGGCTCAACTGCGTCCAGAAAATATCCGGAAAGATACAGCCGGCTGGTACGGCCGTACCAAGGGTTATGCCAGACCGGCAATTTCAATCCGCCGATGTAGACGCCGGCGATGATAATTGATTTCGCACCCTGTAGCGATAATCCCGGAGCGCGATGTTTGGAACGTTGCCAGGCATAGTTTATGAAAGGAGCGGCATCGGCAAAACCGATGGCATCGATACCGATGGTGTCGGCCATTGCTTTAATTTTATCAGACAGATGTTTGGGGGACATATTTTTTTTTGGTTGACCCGGTTTTGGTTTGCTTTGGCTGTTTTTCCAATCTGATCGTTACAGACCAAAACAGTCCTGCCGTGTCAACTTAAAAAAAGTAGACACAATGATTCTGTTTGGATAAATATGTGTTCAAAAAAAATGAACAAATATTCTTCAATGTTGAACATTCGGTGATGATGGCGTATGTTCAGGTCAATTGGGAGCCGCATTAAAAGGCAAATCCATAAAACCCGATTTCGGCATACTTTTTGTTTCTGTTTGTTTATACCTGAACCAGGAGTTTGTACCGAATTTGACGAGACCTCCCTATCGAGACCAAACCGACGCGGCCGTAGTTGCTGTTCACATTTTTGCGGCCTAGCCCAAGTGCGAGGTAGGATCGATTTGCGGAGCGGTCCACGCATTCAACTAGACATGGCGATATGTGCTTGAATCTGTCCCTAAGAAACCTAAGCGAACAATTTCTACTCACGGTATCGGTATGTGCGATTATGCTAAGCCTGAATGTCCCGCTTGCCCATACCCAAGATAGAGAGAATAAAAATGAAATTTTGACTTTACGCATGCTGGTTTGGGAAGGATATGCCCCCGAGCAGGAATTGGCTGCATTCATAGACACAGTGAACAAGAAATACAACATCAGACTGAAATTTGTGATTAAAAATGCTTCGAATCCGGATGATTTTTTCAATGAACTGCGAAAGGGAGAGGTGGATATCATCTCCCCCGCACATAATCTGCCAAAGGATTCCCGGTACAATCTTACGACCAATGGCTTGACCCTTCCCATCGACCTGAAAAACATTCCCAATTATCGCCATATCGAGAAGAGTCTGCAATATCAGGCCTGGGCGATGGAAAACGACTTGATCTTTGCGGTGCCCGTCTTGCAGGGGCCTTACGGGCTTGCGTACAATGCCGATATTTTAGGGGAGGAACCCCGGAGCTGGAACGTATTTTGGGATCCGCGCTACTCGGGGCGCTATATGGTCTCCGGTGATTATTACGAGTTGAGTATCTACATATCCGCTCTGGCATTGGGCTATGCTCCGGATGATATTTTTTCTTACGATACCGTCAAAGGACATCTGCTGGAGGATCGGGTGCGCAAACTGGCAATGAATGCCCACTCATTCTGGACCGGTTTTGACAAGGCCATTCATTTCAAAGGAAAAGCACTGGCGACAAGCTGGAGAAGCACATTTCCCGAATTGAACGCTCTGGGAGAGAATTGGCGGATTGCCGTGCCGCGGGAAGGGACAACCTGGTGGGTCGATACCCTTATGGTCGGGCACACACTGAAATCCAATCCGCGTTTACGACAGATTGCCGAAGAGTGGATCAACTATCTGCTGGAACCCTTGGTTCAAACGGAAAGCCTCGCCATCAAACTGGGTATCTATCCGGTGACGAAACCGGCCCTGGCCCTTTTCAAACACAGGCTGGACCGCTCTCCCGATGCCAGCAATCAGAACCGAATACTTCAAAATCACATTCCCTGGAAAGTTCTGAAAACCCGCAGCCGGAATGCTTTCAGTCTGCTCTGGAGTGAGGCTCTGAATGCTCGGGCCGCGGAACAGAAAATAGCAAGTCCGGTATCACCAACCGATTGAGACGAGGAGTGGCGGAACATGCGATTTGGAAAACACCCCATGCAAATGAAGAGCCAAGGCTCTCTGAAAAGCAGCTTCACTTTCTGGTTATGTTTCGCCATGCTGGTTACATCCCTGATCGTCATGACAGTGGACTACAACCTCATTTATAAAAGAAATACCCAGGCGTTGAAAACCGACGTGGAGACCAAGATGGCCCGGGCGGTCCAGACCCTGGGGCATCCCCTTTGGCTCTATGATGTCAATTTTATCCGTGAGTTTGCCGAGATTTTAACCAACGACCGCAGCGTTGTGCGCGTCTCGGTGATCGATGAACGCGACCGGACTCTAGTGGATGCAGCCAACGCCAACGCCGCTCAGGCTGAGAATACACTTCAATGGAGCCTTGAGGAGGAGATCCGGTTCAAGGATTACAATGTCGGCAAGTTAATCATGTTCTTCACAAATTCGGAAGTGAGCCTTCTGACTCGCAGGATTTTTATCTCCGATTTTATCATCCTCTTCAGTGTACTGCTGGCCGTATTGGGGACCACGGGATTTCTCATAAACAGACAAATCTTCGCCCCATTGGGAACACTCGAAAGGAATTTCCATGAAATTGCTGAAGGCCGCTATTCACGCCGCGTAAAGCTAAAGATGAAAAATGAACTGGCGGCAATTGCAACCGAATTCAACGAAATGGTGAAGCAGATACAACTCCGGGAAAATAAAATCCGGGAAAGTGAGATAAAATATCGAAACCTGATTGAAAGTTCCACCGAGGTCATTTTTACCACGGACCTGAACGGATCGCTCATGTTCATGAATCCCCGCTTCGAGAAATGGACCGGTCATCGCATAGCCAATTTCATCGGGCAGCCCTTTACGCTGATGTTCTCACCATCCTGCAAGACGCTTTCGGAGGAAAGGTTTCGGGCCTGCCTGCAAGGAGAAAAAATTCCCCTTTTTGAAATCGAACTGGAAAAAAGCGACAAATCCGTCGTGCATATGGAGCTCAATTTAACCAGCCAGTATGACGGCGCCGATCAGCAGATCGGAAGTCTGGGGATTGCCCGTGACATCACCAAACGCAAAGAGTCCGAGACAATGCTGCGGAAATACGAGCAGATGATCGCATCGACCATGGATCAAATGTGGCTGATCGATGGCGATTACAGAATTCAGGCGGTCAACGACGCGTTTTTGCGCGCACGCTGCATGCAAACAAATGAGATAATTGGCAGAAACATTGCGGAACTAAACGGATGGCAGCAATTTGCGTCCGCAATAAAACCGCATATCGACCAGTGCCTGAGAGGGGAAAATATCCGTCTGCAATCGTGGTTCGATTTCCCCGGCGGCGGGCGACGTTACATGGATATCAGCTTTCACCCCATTTATGATGCGGCCAAGCAGATTTCCGGTGTGGTCGTAAGCGAGCGCGACATCTCCAAACGAAAGAACCTTGAGGATCAGCTTCAGCGGACCCAAAAAATGGAGGCTATCGGTACCCTGGCCGGTGGCATCGCTCATGATTTCAATAACATTCTCGGCGGTATTATCGGTTTTGGGGAGATGATCGAAATGTTCGATGTGAACGAAAATCCTTCTTTGAATAACCGCCTGGAGCACATTCTCAGGGGGGCCTATCGTGCCAAAGACCTGGTAGACCAGATCCTGACCTTCAGTCGCCATTCGGATCAGGAAAAGAAACCACTGAGACTCAGCCCCATCTTCAAAGAAGCGCTCTACCTGCTGCGGGCTTCCATACCGGCCACGATTAAAATAGAATCGACCATCGATTGCCCCAATGATGTGGCCATGGCAAATCCAACCCAGATGCATCAGATATTGATGAATCTTTGTACCAATGCGGCTCAAGCCATGATGGCTTCCGGGGGCACTTTAACGGTGAGCCTCAATCAATTTGATTTGGATGCCGGGGATGACGTCCTATATGCCGAACTCAGCCCGGGAGCGTACATTCAGCTGTCTATTTCAGATACCGGAGCAGGTATTGAGGCCGAAGAAATTGAGCGGATTTTTGAACCTTTCTACACCACTAAAAAGCCGGGAGAAGGAACCGGGATGGGGCTGGCCGTGGTCCATGGCATCGTCAATGATCATCATGGTTCCATCAAGGTAGAAAGCGAATTCGGCAAAGGCAGCACGTTTAGGATTCTACTGCCGAGAATCAACATCGAGCCGGAATATTCGCATAAAACGCCGGTGCTGACCATGCCCAGAGGCAAGGGGGAAATTTTGTTTGTGGATGACGAAAAAACCCTGGTGGCATATAGCAAAGAAATTTTGGAATACCTTGGCTACGGCGTCGAGGCTCAAACCAACAGTGTTGATGCGCTGGATATTTTTCTGAAGGACCCCGATCGATTCGATCTTGTGATTACCGATCAAACCATGCCGGAC
>CAYVMI010000009.1:0-119681 GCA_964452555.1 uncultured Desulfobacterales bacterium | reverse complement strand
CTCAGGATTTTAATCCGGAACAAATTTCCGACAGTTGGTGTTGATTTTTAATTAGAACCCTTGCTTGCATGCTATTTATTCTCATTGGTGTCACTATCTGTTTGATAAGTGCTCGAGTTGCAATCGTATTCAAATCATAACCAAACCCCATGTTAAGTTGTTGAAACTTAACATGGGGTTTTCGGATTTGCTTCCCCTGATGCCGTTGTTTACAGTGGTGCACATCACATTATTAAAATTTTTTTCGTTAAATTTTGAATATGACCGACTGAAAAAGTGCACGCACACCCGAGAAGCATCTACTATTTCTTTCGGCTTCTTCTTTCGAAAACTTTAGTTCTTAGATTTCAGCCCCTATTTTTCTTCAGCGGCTCTATCGATATCGATAATTCGGCTTTCAAGGATGTCCTTGGTTTCATACTTGGTGATACCCATAAGTTTGTGGGTTATCTCGCCAAGACGACAGACCTGGCCTTTTATCTTTTCAATGAGCTCATCCAATGCCAGGTTGCCGGAGTGATTCATGCTGAGAAGTTCTGAATAACCGGATATCGCCATCAACGGTTGATTCATCTCGTGGCAAACAGCGCCGGCCATTTCTAATACGCCTTGTAATTTCTCTCTTTCGCAGACCGCCAATTCCTCTTGTTTACGTTCGCTAATATCCATTAAGGTAATAGCGGTTCCGCTAACCATATTATCTGCACTATATATCGGCTTGATATTAATTTGGAATGGAAGTCCGCCTCGGGGCGTTTCAATCCAGGTTTCAAAATTGCGTTCCTGGTTCTGATCCTCATGGTTGGCCAACATGGCTTTGCCGAGCCAGGGAAGTGTTTGTTTTAAGTCATCATCATCGTAGCTGGTCCCCAGGGTAGCCGTTTTTTCAAACACTTCGGTCCAAGCACGATTATAATTATCGACCTTTCCGCCAGAATCCAATAGCAACACGGGATCCTGCATGTCTTGAAAAATACCGTAAAATTTATTTCTTTCGTCAGAAATGGATTTGACGGATGGCTTCGTCCCTTGGGCGTCACTGCCAACATCCAGGGGAAACTGACAATCAGGACTGTTTTTTTCTACAGCGATGATCGGATCCATGGCACCTCGCTTTTTTTAGTGGTTCGGCATTGTTTAATATTTAGTTTATGCCTCAATCTTACACGATTCGGAGGTTTCCATAGGCAAGGCATCTAAGGGTAAGGATGTAGTTCGCTACTTCGAATCCTTAGTAACGCAGCATATGGAAACCTCCGAATCGCCCTACGGGTGAAATTTGATAAGAAAAAAAGGCCATATTCCGCATATTATAGAGCACCGCGTTATAATTTTCTATTATATTTATAGATAGTTAGCTGGTTGAATGTTAAAATTTTGTTATCAAATTTCATGTATGATTGAGGCTACATTTCTTTATAAATTACATGCGCACAATCCCCGCAGATGGTATGTGTAATTTCGGCATCTGTATGGGCTTTGACATATGCGTCCAATGGCCACCAATTATCTTTATCATCTCGAATTCTTTTGCACCCGCTGCATATGGGTAAAAGTCCCCGCAATACGCGAATCTCCTGAACCAGTTTCTCTTTCTCTGCCAAAGCCTCCCCCAATTGGCGTATCAGTTCATCTTTTTCTTGTTCTGCGTGCTTGCGTTCAGTGATGCCGCGGGTGGCACCAACAATTTTAAGCCCCTTACCGGCTTCATTGACCAGCTTAACCCGAACTTCAGCCCAGTAAGTCTCACCATTTTTATGATGTATCTCTAATTCCAGACTACGATAATTTTTTGAATTTAAGCCCTTGCTGAACTTAGCTTTCTCTTCGGCTAGCAAGGTGGTGATTTTCCTAAACGAATCGGGAGTCAGCCGGTCTGTAATGCGCAACTGTTTTTTGTACTCATCTGCAGAATACCCGCTTATTTTATCAATTGAGGCTGTAATATACTCAAATTTAAGAGTTTCCGCGTCAACGATCCAAATGGCATCCAGCAAATTATCTGCTATCAGACGGTGTCGTTTTTCTATATCAATTATTTTATTTCTGAGACTGTTGGCCATCAAACCAATCTCCTAACGTATAAATACCTGTCTATTGTCTGCCTAAATTTTGGTGCTTTCACTTTATCTTCAATCTCGCTCTTTTGCGGGCTAGCATAACCCTTGTTTGAATCATTCGATCGCCTCCAGGGAGCAACTAGCGCTTTAGCCTTGCGTTCCCGGGCGACTAAGTCGCCTTCATAAAATCGTTCCGGCGATTTTATTCTTGATCCAATACCTTCCGAACATTCTTTGATAAATCATTCAAGGTCAGCGGCTTCATGAGAAATCCCCTAATCCCGAATTCCATCGCCTTTTCTGGGCTCATTAAATTGCTAAATCCGGTGCAAAGAATGATCGGTACATCTGATCGAATCTTTAAGACTTCCCGGGCAAACGTGTCACCTGACATTTGTGGCATTGTCATATCAGTGATCACCACATCATATTTTTGTGGATTGGCACTAAAGACCTCCAAGGCTTCATAAGGACTGGTTCTACTATCGACCTTGTAGCCCAATTTCTGAAGCATCTGTTCACCGATATCCACCAGTACCTTGTCATCATCCAAAAAGAGAATCTGTTCCGAACCTGTGGAGAGCGATTTGGGCTGGTCATCAGCAACCGTTGATTTTTCATCCAAACACGGTAGAAATATCTGAAACGCGGTTCCAGAACCTTTTTCACTATAAACTTTGATCATGCCGCCATGGTCCGCGACAATGCCGTGCACCATTGCCAGGCCTAAACCGGTCCCTTCATTGGCATCCTTGGTTGTAAAATAAGGATCAAATATACGTGCGGCTGTAACGGCGTCCATACCATACCCAGTATCTGTTACGGTTAATTTGAGATAATTTCCGGCTTTGAGGTCATGATAACTTGCGGCTTCTTCAGCGTTAAACTGGATGGGTACCAATGCCAGATCGAGCACACCACCTTCATTCTCCATCGCGTGTAACGCATTGGCGCATAGATTCATCAGAACTTGATAAATTTGAGTTTGATCCGCCATTACAGAGCATATATTCGGTGCAATACTTAAATTAATATCAATATTCGCCGGCAGCGATGCTCTCAGAAGCTTGGATGCTTCCTTTACGATGGTACCAATATCCACCGGTATCCGTTTGGGGCTGCTCTGTCGGCTGAATGCTAATATTTGCCCAACCAGACCCTTGGCACGTTCGCTGGCGGATAAAATTTGTTTAATATGCCCCATGGCTTTATTATCTGCGGGGATAACCATTTCTGCCAGTTGAGCGTATCCCAATATTGCTCCGAGGATGTTGTTGAAATCATGGGCAATCCCTCCGGCCAGAGTACCTATGGCTTCCATCTTTTGTGCCTGTAAAAGCTGGGTCTCCAGCTTTTCCTTGGCCACCCGTGTTTGATTATATTCGGTAACATCTCGGGCAATTCCTTGTAATCCCATAACTTTATCTTTGTCATCGCCCGCACCAAAAAACCGCTCGGCATCAATTGCGAAAACCGGGTCATGGGATGGCTTGACATTCTCGGCGTCTGAGAATGGCTTAAAATCTGCCTGGTTTTTCAATCGAACTTCCAGCTTGTCAGATCTACGGTTACCGGCCAATCGATCCATCATGCGAACGTTGGCCAGTTTCCTGTCTTCAGCTTTGATAATCTTCCAAATATCCTGACCGATGAGATTCTCAGGTATGTAGCCATATTTTTTGACAGCACCACTGATAAAGGCGATTTTCCCATTCGTATCTATTCTAAAAATGATATCGGGACTCGTTTGTATAATAGACTCCAATTCATTTTCAGAATCCAGCAGAGCCTCCTCAACACGCTTCCGCTCAGTAATATCATCAAAAATTGAAACAATTTGGCCCGATGGGAGTCTGAATATCTTGTACTCCATCCACATATTCAGGCGGTCATCCTCGTAATGTGAAACCGGTCTGTTGATCGGCTCACCAGTTTGCCAAACCATCTGAAAAGCATTGCTAAGCCCTGAGGCCTCTATTCCTGGAAAAACAGACTGGACGTTCTTACCTACGATCTGGTCCGCTTTAAGGTCCGTAATCTGCTCGGCTGCCTGGTTAAAATCCCGAATAACAAATGTGGCGCCGTTATCCTGAACATCATATACGGCAACACCAGAGGTCATATTGTCAAAAAGATCATGACACAGCTTTGTCCTCTCATCCATGACATACCCGGTTCGGCTTAGTTCTGTAACCTGGGTTTGCAGGTCGGATATCCTGCGTTCCAAATACTTTTTATCAATAGGTTGTTCACTAGAAGATTGGTTTGCTTTCATATGAATGCACGACTGCGTGGTTTAAGCGGTCTGCTCCAGGATGGCTATGTCTTCATCATTTAGTACTTTGTCGATATCGAGTAAAATTTTAACGCCCCCTTCCATCTTGGCCATGCCCAGGATGAAATCGACATTCAACTTCGTACCAAAGGTTGGTGTATCTTCGATCTCGTCGCCTTTAATATTCAAAACCTCTGATACAGAATCAACGACGATACCGATTTGGATGGTACCTGCCTGACCGTCGACTTCCACCACGATGATACATGTACGTTCCGTATATTCGATGGCGTCCATACCAAATCGGAGCCTGAGATCAACGACGGGAATGACCTTCCCTCGAAGGTTGATGACACCCTTTATGAATTCAGGTGTCTGCGGAACCGTTGTTATGGACATTAATCCGATGATCTCTTTAATTTTTAAAATACCGATACCATATTCTTCTTGTCCTAAAGTAAAAGTTAAATATTTGCCTTCTTTTTCAACGATTCCTTTTACCGCCTGATCCATTTTCTCGGCTAACTCTGCCATGGTTATTCTCCCCCGTAAATATTATTAAGATTACTAAATTATGAATCTGTGCGAAGCCTAATTTAACAGCCTTACCATTAGAACTTCATAGCGTACCATCCCAATTAGCAAAATATGTGCCATGAACGGGAAGGTTTCCACGAATAAAACCTTACAATATATTTTATAATTATTCTGGAAGTTTATGTAAATACGATTACAATACCCTTAATACGGGCACAGATAGGATTTTGCCTGGAATGGTTTTTTGTAGGCTTTGTTGTCAAATTATCATCAGCAATAACAAAAAATTGACACTGCCGAGCCGCTAGCTGGTGGAAGCCAGCATTCGGTGCTGAAACAACCTGTAAGCCGGCGGGCCAAAAGGGGAATCTACGACGGTAACAGATAAGCACCGGATCCTGAGGACCCGGAAGGGAGACCGCTCCCATATGATGGTTTTAAACCTTTTTACGCCTCATTGACATCTTGTTCCTGGTCTCTGAAAACCTCACAGTTTTTGCACCAACAACGCAAATTGCCTTTCCGAAAAATATTTTCACATACATCCCGTTGGTACATGATTTTGGTATCTTTAGGACATTTCACCATGTCTTCGGTCATTGCTATGGCTCCTTTGGGTTTTATTAATAATGTTTATTTTAATTAACAAAAAAATCGTATGTTGATCTTTTTTAGATTTCCCGGCAAATCCAGATTACTTTACCGATTATTCTGACGGCACTGGCCTCTTCCCGGGTGAGCATCACCGGCAAATAATCCTTGTGATTGCTTAACAAAACCAATTTATTCGGCCGCTTCTCAATACGCTTGACCATAATGGTGTCCTCAATACCAACTGCGTACATGGCACCTGCCAAGATAGCTTGCTGGCTTTGATCAATCAGGACGGTGTCGCCGTTTTTTAGCTCCGGTTCCATGCTGTTTCCGAATATGTCAAATAAAACCATGGCTTCCGGTTTACCTTTGCGGCGTAACCAATCCTTTTGAAAGCTATGATAGGCTTGAACGTCCGCATCGGTTTCAAAGGAACCGTCGCCGGCACACAAACGGGCCGTAACTTTGGGAATCCTTTCAAATTGGGCTATCGATTCTCCAGCCGCCGCCCCCAGAAAGATTCGTCCGGCGCCGCTTTCCAGCCATTCCGGGTTTAATCCGAATTTTCGGTAGAGTTGCAGCAGCCAGCGATCCGGTACCTGCCCCTTTTTCCTGGCCTGGGTAACCGCGGACCGATTAATTTTGAGCATCCGCGCCAATTCGGTCTGTGAATCAATCCCGGTCGCCTCGAACACCCGGTCGATTATGGTGTTAAAATCAGACGTTTTCACCTGTTGCCCCCGACAGCCTTATTGTTAAGTTTTATTAACACAATCCAGATTTTTATGCAACAAATTGTTTATTTAATAGATAGAATCGTAAGAAATTCGAACAGATGTTCTAAGAAAACTTCGAAGTCAAAATCTGGATTGATTTAGGCTTTTTGAACCGCCTCACGCCAGCGTGCCAATACCTGCGAACGCTCTGGCCCACTTATCTGGGGATCAAATTCACAATCCTGTTTCCAAGCAGCGGCAATATCATCGAAATCTTTCCAAATCCCGAGTCCCAGTCCCGCCAGAAAAGCCGCGCCCATGGCGGTGGTTTCCACCATTTCCGGCCGAACAATACGGCAGCCCAGAAAGTCGGCCTGCATTTGCATCAAGAGATTGTTGTTACTGGCACCGCCATCCACTTTGAGTTGCACCAGTGCCTGATCGCTATCACTGACCATAGCCTGCAATATCTCAACATTTTGCAAAGCAATCCCTTCTAGCGTCGCCCTGGCAATATGTTCACGCCGCGTGCCCAGTGTGAGACCGGTTATTACACCGCGGGCTTGTGAGCGCCAATGTGGGGCCCCTAAACCGACAAAGGCGGGCACGACCATCACACCACCGGTATCCGGCACCTGGCTGGCCAAGGACTCAACCTGTGAAGCTTCGGTAATAAACTGAAGCCCGTCCCGCAGCCATTTGACGGCTGAGCCGGCAATAAAGGCCGAGCCCTCCAGTGCATAGGTAACCTGATCATTTACCTGCCAAGCCACTGTTGTCAGAAGTCGATTTTTGCTCGCGATGGGTTTAGCGCCGGTATTCATGAGTAAAAAACCGCCGGTTCCATAGGTACATTTGGCCTCGCCTTTCTCAAAGCAGGCTTGTCCGAACAGAGCGGCCTGCTGATCCCCTGCCAACCCGCAGATGGGAATATCATCCGGCAAGCCGGGTACATTGCGGGTGTGACCGTAAATCTCCGCACAACTGCGTATCTGCGGGAGCATGCTTTGGGGAATGCTCAATCGTGAGCATAGTTCCTCATCCCATTCTAGGCTGGCAAGATCCATCAGCAAAGTTCGGGAGGCATTCGTTACATCCGTCACATGCGCCGCCCCCTGGGTCAGCCTCCAGATTAAAAACGTATCAACCGTTCCGGCAATGGCCTTTCCGGCGGCCACTTCATGCCGTAGCCCGCTCACGTTGTCGAGCTGCCATTTGAATTTGGTGCCGCTGAAATAGGGATCCAGCAAGAGCCCTGTTTTTTGCTGGAAGCTAGGTTCTTGACCGTCACGCTTGAGTTCCGCCACGATTGGATCGGTTCGACGACATTGCCACACAATGGCGTTATGATAAGGCTGGCCGGTTTCGCGATTCCAAATTAAATTGGTCTCGCGCTGATTTGTTATACCGATTCCAGCGATACTTTCCGCCGATAATTGGTTTTGCTGGATCGCTTTATCAACCGCGACCAAGACCGAATTCCATATATCTTCGGGATCATGCTCTACCCAACCAGGTTTTGGATAAATCTGTTGAAACTCATGGTAGCCTTTGCCGCAAATTTTAAGTTCTTCATTAATAAGCAGCGCTGTTGTTCCGGTTGTTCCCTGGTCGATGGACAGGATGAATTTGGGCATTGAGTACCTCCTGAAATAAAGAAATCCTGAAATGTAGACTTTTTGGTCTACATTTCAGGATTTCTTTATGTATAGATGAGATTCAAAGGTATAGGCGCATATTTCCATGCTCCCGGTTTGGGAAGCACATGCTGCCCACTGACGGAAAGCCAGTTAAGATCCGGCTTGATCTCTCGGAGTTTACCGTCATCTGGCGGTCTGGCATGGTTGGTATAAAAATAGGTGGTCTGGAAGATACAAACACTTTTTTTACGATATTTTGCCACGACATAGTTCTTTTTAAATGTTTGGGGCTTAAGTCGAGCGGCCTCGGCGATGTCGTTGACCTCGGTTTCATTAAATTGCATCAAAACCATGCGGGAGGTCCCGCGTTCGGATATACGAATCAAGGCCCGAGATTCGCTGCTGCCCACATAAACAGTGGTGATACATTTGATCCGCTTGAAATATTGGGCGGCCACGATCGCAGCTGTGCGTCTGCCGCCGACCATTACCGGGACTCCATAATACTCGAAAAATTTTTTTTGAACATCCTCGGCATATTTATCCCCCTTTTCGTAAAGGTCCTGGGATATATACCGTAGACTCTGGGCCAGATCCTCGGCTGCCTCGGCAATGGGCCAGTCAACCCGAACATGAAAATGAGACAGTGCATAGCGATGGGCCTTTTTGGCGACTGGGTCCCGCTGAATCAACAAGGCATAATCCACTGGTAAAAGATCTCTCAGAAAATTGAAAAAATGGACCGACTCCAAATATTTTTGGCTGCGATCATATTTCTCTGATAAGGTCAGGGCTTCGGAATTGAGCAGGTTTCCCTGGGTGGTCTTATTGACGTCAAAAAAACGTATATACTTTTTGTGGACAGCGGGTACCGATTCTTCAACAAACAACAATAGAAACGTATTGTGACTGCCATATTCAAGATCGGGTATGCGCGCACGCGGTTTGAGCTCCCGCTTGGCTACAAAGGGATAACGTTCTTTTTTGGATATAAAATTTTGGAAGGAATTAACCAGCGCATGCTGTAAAACAAATTGATCAAGCTCATCCCGTAGCAGTTCGTAATAAGAACGTCTTAACTGGTGTGCACGGCTCAGCTCTTCTCTGACTCCCCAAAATGCCATGCGGCTCTCCTGTGCGTTGCGATCGATATAGGTCTGACTGCAGTGTCTGCCAAAATATCAAAAACGTAGTGGTTATACCATAAAATCGAGAAATCGTCAACAATCTCGGTAAGTAATATTTGCTTATTCTAAGGTAAAATTTAAATTAATTGTGTATAACTAATATCAGAGCTATATTCCGCAAGCGATAGCGGGAACGCTGCTATTTAGCGTTTTGCTTTTCGATCCAGCCATAGAGCTTATGGCGGTATTGATAACCCAGCAAAACGATGATTGAACAACCGCCGGTAGCCAGAGCCAATAGAAGATAGTTTTGCTCGAAAAACATGGCACCTTGTAAGCTTAATATAAACGTACCGGGCATGCGACCGATAGTGGCCATGAAAAAAAATATTTTGATAGGCAGGGCACTTAAACCCAGAAACAGGCAAAGATAGTCTTTGGGAAACCCCGGCAGGATAAATAAAATAAATACAACCAAAGCACCTTCACGCCTGATCATGGCATCAAATCGTTTCAAGTGCCTCGGTGGTATTAGCTTTCTGACATAACGTCGGCCTAAAAAGCGACCGATGCCGAAGTTGATTAACGAGCCCAGGCTTAGGGCTATACTTGAGTATATGAAACCTTTGATCACCCCAAATAAATATCCGCCAATAAAACCCGTGGCTTCACCAGGAACAGGCGCAAACATGACCTGAAGAACTTGGATCACCATAAAAATTAGCGGTGCCGCCGGACCGAAGCCCTCGATATAGGCACTGGTTTTGTCTTTGTCGGATAGGAATTGGACGAATTGGACGAGCAAAGCCCAAAGTTCCGGCCCCAAAAAAATTAGCAGTAATGCTAAAATAAGTACAGCGGCGAGCAGCACCAGACCTAACTTACCGGCCGTGCGGCGCCAAGGTTTATTATTCATGATTGCTTCGACGGTGTGGGTTTTCGGTTCAAGGCAGCCACCGCCGCGAGCTGTTTTCCCTCCATTAGCGTTAGAAAAGCACCGCCGCCGGTGGAAATATAGGTCATCTGGTCGGCCACACCTGCCTTGTTAACAGCGCTGCCGGTTTCCCCCCCGCCGACAATGGAAACCGCCTTGGACGCTGCCAAGGTCCGGGCTAATTCAAACGTGCCTTGACTGAAAGGTTTCATTTCAAATACACCCATGGGGCCATTCCAGATAACCGTTCCGGCATCCTGAAGAACTTCGGAATAAAGGCAGGTAGTTGCCGGTCCGATGTCGGCCGCCAGCCATTCCGATGGGATCGCTTGGATGGGGATATTTTTCAGATCGGCCTGCGGATCCAATTGAGTTGCGGCCACCACATCCACCGGTAGATAAAATTGAATATTTCGTTTTTTTGCCTGTTCCATCAGGGCGCTGGCTGTCGGCATCAGATCCGCTTCGATCATGGATCGGCCCACATCAAAGCCTGCAGCGGTGATAAATGTATTGGCCATGGCACCGCCCAGGATAATTTGGTCCACATGCTGGAGCATGTTGTTGAGGGCCGCCAATTTGCTGGATACTTTGGCGCCACCGACAATGGCAACTAAAGGTCTTACGGGATTTTGCATGGCAGTGTCAAAAAAATCGAGCTCTTTTTGCAGCAGTAATCCTGCTGCCACAGTTGGGACAAAGGACGTAACCGCTTCTACGGATGCATTGGCCCGGTGGGATACGCCAAAAGCGTCATTGATATATACATCACATAGTCCTGCCAAGGCTTGGGCGAAACCAGCATCATTTTGTTGTTCTGCGGCATGAAAGCGTAGATTCTCAAGCAGTAACACGCTGCCGTCTTGGAGATTGTTTGCTAAAGTGCGGGTTTCCTCTCCAACACAGTCCGGCGCTAAAACCACCTCGGTATCAAGAAGTTGGCTCAATCGCTTGGCTACGGGACCCAGGCTGTATTCCATACGAACCTGTCCCTTGGGCCGCCCTAAATGAGAAGCGAGGATGATGCGTGCAGACTGAGAGCGGGCATATCGAATCGTTGGCAACACGGCATTGATTCTGGCGTCATCCAGTATTTGTTGTTGACTGTCAAGCGGCACATTAAAATCGACCCGAATCAAAACACGTTGGCCGGATATGGGGATGTCCTTTATTGTTTTCATCAGAATACTCCTTGAAACCTTCGGTTTAGCTATATTTAGAAAAACGAATGATGAATATTGAACATGGAATATCGAATTCTGAAGTCTGCTAATCGCCAATGATAACAATTCGTTATTCTAATTTCTATAACTGTAGTTTATTGGGTTCATTGAGTTTGTTGTGTTTATTGAGTTATCCAAAAAGCTAGAACGCTAGGATGCCAGGATGCTGTGACGTTGCTTTCAGCCTAATGCTAATAGCTAATCTCTCATTTTCAGACCTTCAACCTGTCTCCCGCCTTTCAATGTTGGATGTTGGATGTTGAATGTTTCTCTTTATCTTTTTAGGTGCTTTGGCTTATTTCCCCTAACCCGCATCATGCAACCCGTAACTCGCAACCCGCAACTCCCTCCAACCCTTCGCCCCTTCAAACCTCCACCCCTTTAATTACTACGAGTTCTCATCTGCTTATTGCTTTCGCCTGATAGCTTATTGCTTGTCCTTCCCCTCCCGCTTCCGACGCTGCCGCAAGGCTTTTTTCTTGGCCCAGCGCTCCAAAAACCCCAAGGAACCACTTTCATAAGCCCGGTCTACGGCAGCCTCGCGCACCCCCATACCCGCTTGACTTTGCATGGCTTGTCGCAAGCAATCCGTTTTGTGCTCGCAAACCATACAAGCTGGCGGAGATTTTCTGAGTCCGTCTTCACCTTCTGGAAACACGATGGAAAAATCAGCGAAGCAGGTTGGACATTTGAACTGTTTGGGTTTCATATTCTTGATCGATTCGCTTCAGGTAGCCCTGGTCGGCAAAACTGAAATACGTGTCTTGCCCGATAATGACATGCTCATGAACGGTCATACCCATTACACGACAGGCAAAAACGAGCTGTCTTGTTATAGCCATATCTTCTTTTGACGGTTGTGGGTCCCCGGAGGGATGATTATGGGCAAAAATAAGCGCAGCGGCATGATGGTCCAGAGCGGCCCGTACAACCTCTCGCGGATAGACCGAGCTCGCGGTCAGGGTGCCGCGAAACAGGGTTTCCGTATCCAACACCTTGTTTTTAGCATCCAGATACACAACCTTGAAACACTCGCGGTTTTTATCGCGCATATTCGCGGTCAGATAGGCAACCAGTTCCCTGGAGTTGTTGACGGGATCCTTATGGATGACCGCTGCATTTAAGTAGCGATCTGATACGGCTTTTATCAACCTGAGACCCAATTGGTTTTTGGGCCCTATCCCCTTGACTTCATTTAGCTCACGCGGTGATGCCTCGAATACACCTTGCAGGGATTTAAACCGTTTGAACAAAGCCTTAGCTGCCGGCTTACAGTCTCTTCTCGGTGTCCCCAGGGTTAACAGCAGCTCGATGACTTCATAATCATGAAAGCCCGACAAGCCTGATTTCAGAAACTTATCCCGTAATCGTTTACGATGACCCGCCCCTTTATGTTCTTTTGCTTTTGGCACAAAACACCTAAATAAAAATTGCGAAGCAATTTTTATGTTTCATCTAATTCATGCTTCAAATCCCGGGTCATCAAACGGAACAAGGCATCCTTAGGTGGGACATCCTCATATAATACACGGTAGATTTCATGGGTGATAGGCATATCGACACCGAGTTTTCGCGAAAGGTTGTAGACGGATTTAGAGGTTTTGACGCCCTCGGCCACCATTTTCATGCCGGACAATATGGTATCTACTTTTTGGCCCTCGCCAATCTTTTTACCAACCGTATGATTTCGGCTTAAATCACCCGTGCAGGTGAGGATTAAATCGCCAATGCCGGCCAGCCCCGTAAAGGTTCGGGGATTGGCTCCCATTTTTACACCCAAACGCCTGATCTCGGTCTGACCGCGGGTTATGAGCGCTGCCCGCGTATTAAGCCCCAAACCCAAACCATCTATGATGCCGGCCGCAATAGCGATCACATTTTTTACCGATCCGCCGAGCTCCACGCCGATGGTATCGTCGATGGTGTAAACGCGGAAGTAGGGGGTTGCGAAAATCTGCTGCACCGCTTGCGCCACCGCCAGGTCATTTGATGCCACCGTAACCACGGTGGGAACATTGCGGGCCACTTCTTTGGCAAAACTGGGACCCGAAAGGACACAAAAATTGCCGCGAGAGATCTGGGGCAGTTCCGCTGCCAGTACGCGGGTCATGGTCAGGAAGGTCTGATTTTCGATCCCCTTTGATGCCGATACGATTAATGCATTATCAGCCACATGCGGTGCCATCTCCGCGGCAACATGCCGAACATGATGCGAAGGCACCACCATCAGGATCAGATCCTTATCGCTTACAACCTTGTCAAGTTCCTTATGGGGTATCAAATGGGTCGACAGCTCGACACCGGGTAAAAATGTCTTGTTTTCGCGGTGGCTCAGGATTTCTTCCCGCACGGATTCTTCGTACACCCAGAGATCGATTTTATATCCTTTACACGCCAACAGATTTGCCAGCGCCGTGCCCCAGCTACCGGCACCCACAACGCCAATTTTGTAGTTGTCTAGATCTTCATTCATCTTGGTACATATTTTTGTTTCTAAATTAAGATTTCGTTTACAGGTAACGCGAAATGAATCATCTTAATCACGGTGTTATCGCCATTGTAGGGGTGCTCCTTGTGGGTACCCTAAAAACCATGCTCGGTTGGCCAAAACGGGATGGCACCAGGCCTGCCCCTACACTGGAATTGGGTCGAAGGACAGTTTTAAGATGACTTTTACTTCTCAGCCAAACGTGCAGCCCCCACAACCCGTTCTTCTCTCTCAATGTCAATCAGCTTCACGCCTTGAGTGTTTCGGCTAATAGTGGAAATACCCTTCACCGGCATCCGGATGATCTTGCCGATATCGGTCATGAGCATCAGGTCATCATCTTCTTCCACCAGCAAAATAGAGATCACGCGGCCATTACGCTCACTGGTTTTAATGGTAATGACCCCCAGGCCACCCCGTTTTTGGATGGGGTAGGCATCAATGGAGGTACGTTTGCCAAATCCGTTTTCGGTGGCCGTAAAAAGCGTCTGTCCATGGCTCATGACTTCCATACCTACGAGGCTATCCCCTGCCGGCAGACGCATACCGCGAACCCCCTGGGCCACTCTGCCGGTTGGGCGTACGTCGGATTCATGAAAGCGGATCGATTTCCCTCCAACCGATCCTAAAAAGACATTGCGGGTGCCGTCTGTGATGCGAACGGATATCAGTTCATCGCCTTCCACCAGGTTTAAGGCAATAATTCCCCCGGACCGCGGCCGGCTGTAGGCCATAATGTCTGTCTTTTTCACCAACCCGTTGCGGGTGGCCATAATGACGTAGGAACCGGGATCAAAGGACGGTACATCCAGCACCGTTGCCAGTTGTTCGTCTTTTTCCAAATTCAACAGGTTAACAATGGCTTTGCCCCTGCTTAAGCGACCGGCTTGGGGAATTTCATATACCTTGCGCCAATACACACGGCCTTTATTGGTAAAAAAGAGGAACGTGTGATGGGTGGAGGCCACAAAAAGGTGGGCCACGAAATCCTCTTCCTTGGTACCCATGGCCGTCTTGCCCTTGCCCCCGCGACGCTGGCTTTGATAAAGCGTAATGGGATTGCGTTTAATATATCCGCTGTTTGAAATGGTCACCACCATGTCCTCTTCCACAATCATATCTTCAATGGTCAATTCTCGGGTGGCTTCAACGATTTCAGTGCGGCGATGATCACCATATTCATCTTTTACTGCTTGCATTTCTTCTTTGACGATATTGAGGACCATTTTATCGCTTGCCAAGATCTCTTTGAAATAAGCAATATCCTTGAGCAAGCCCACATATTCATCATTGATCTTGTCGCGTTCCAGGCCGGTTAAACGCTGCAGCCGCATGTCCAGAATAGCCTGGGCTTGAAGCGCCGACAATTCGAATTCTTCCATGAGCCGCGATTTGGCTTCGGGTGGTGTTTTGGAGCTGCGAATCAGGGCCACGATTCGATCCAGATGATCCAAAGCAATTTTAAGGCCTTCCAGAATGTGAGCTCTGGCTTCGGCTTTATTTAATTCATAACGGGTGCGCCGGATAATGATTTCTTTGCGGTGCAGAATGAAATGCTCCAGCAACTCCTTCAAATTCATTATTTCTGGTTGCTTATTGACCACGGCCAAAAATATGATCCCAAAGGTATTTTCAAGCTGGGTTTGTTTATAAAGTTTGTTGACGACAACCCCGGCCACCTGGCCTTTTTTAAGACCCAGGGCAATCCGCATACCGTCACGATCTGACTCATCGCGAATGAATTTAATACCCTCCAGACTCTTGGATTTCATTAAGGCGGCAATTTTCTCGATCAAGCGTGCCTTGTTAACCTGGTATGGAATTTCGGTAATGACGATGGTTTCGTTACCGGTACGTTTGTCTTTCTCAATATTGGCGCGTGCCCGGATACGGATGATCCCCCTTCCGGTATGGTAGGCATCCCGAATCCCTTTGGTGCCATAAATAATGCCGGCTGTAGGAAAATCGGGTCCCGGAATTTTTTCAAGCAAGGCCTCAATGGAAATACCTGGATCATCAATGATCGCGGTGAGGGCGTCCACAATTTCACTCAGGTTATGCGGTGGAATATTGGTGGCCATCCCTACGGCAATTCCAGACGATCCGTTCGCCAAAAGCGATGGGATTACGGTAGGCAGAACCGTCGGTTCGCTTAGGGATTCATCGTAGTTGGGTAAAAAGTCGACGGTTTCTTTTTCTAAATCCTCCAGCATCTGATGGGATAACTTCATCATGCGGATCTCGGTATACCGCATGGCAGCCGGCGGATCACCATCCACCGATCCGAAATTGCCCTGCCCATCCACCAAGGGGTAGCGCATGGAGAAGTCCTGGGCCATCCGCACGATGGTGTCATACACCGCCGTATCCCCATGGGGATGATATTTACCGATCACGTCGCCCACGATTCTGGCTGATTTTTTGTAGGCCCGATTCCAATCGTTTTTCAATTCCCGCATGGCAAACAAAACCCGCCGGTGTACGGGTTTGAGGCCGTCACGCACATCCGGCAGCGCTCTGCCGATGATGACGCTCATGGCGTAGTCCAGATAGGACTTCTTCATTTCTTTTTCGATGCTGATTTCAGATGGTTGTTCGCTAATTGTCATACTTCACCTTGTGTTTCTCTGGCTGTCTGGCCTGCAATACGATTTTCACCACTCGATTTGCGGCGGGAACCGTTTATTTTTTGATTGGTGGAATAACCGATGGGATCCACCAGGTTTTGGTAATTCGTCCGATAAATATCCGTTAAGGTTAAAAATGCCGTTATCACCAAGGGGCCGTATATAATGCCTAAAATCCCAAACAATTTCAGGCCACCGATAATGGCCAGAAAAACTAGCAGCGTATGCATTTTTACCCGCTGGCCCACGAGCTTGGGCTTAAAAAGATATTCGACCCCCCAGGAAAGAACGACATAAAATACAAGAAAGAAAATGCTGGCGCCAATACGCCCTTTCAAAAACAGAAAAATCGCCGCCGGTATAAAGACCATACCGATACCGATAATGGGCAGAAAGGCCAGCAGTCCCATGATTACCCCCCACAAAAACGGTGAGGTCAATCCAAAAATGCTAAAAACGACGCCACCGATAACGCCCTGTATCAATCCGCCCAGACCGTTTCCAATCAAGATAGCCCCGGCCATCTCTTTAAATTTATCCAAAAGAATTTCATCCTGATTATCCGGCAAGGGTGAAAGATCGATGATAAATGAAATCAGCCGGGGACCATCGATTAACATGTAGAATATAACCAGGAGCATTAAAAAAAAGTTAACCACAAAAGCCAGCATATTGGACGCAATCGCGCGCGCCTGGTTGTAAAGGAAAAGTCCCACAAATCGGGCGACTTCCGATACATATTGATTGAGCTCTTCACCCGTTATCTCGACATTGAAATTGACCAAGGCCGAATTGGCCAGCTCCAGCAATCGACTGCCCTGCAGCAGGTTTGTCAGTTGCTGACTGATCATGGCATCCCGCGCGGCGAGATACAGGCCGTAGGCTTCCCGGGATAGCACCCCCACAAAAAAAACAATGGGAATGAACAGGATACAAAATATCAAGAAGCAGGTTACAAAGGAAGCCAGGGAAGGTCGCACGGCTCCGTCGCGGACGATGACGCTATAAATGGGACGGAAAATGCCGGTTACGACCATCGCCAGTACCAGGATGGACAGAAACGGCCACAATAGCCAGCCGAGCAGAAACATGGAGATCAAAAAACAGGCCAGGAAAAATAGCAAAATTATATTGCCGGCAGTTTTTTCAATCATACGACCCCCGTGGTACATCATGGAATACGATCTAAGGCGTGGCAAAAGCGTAACCCGTCACGCCAATCCCGGCTGCTCAATCCAGGAACCGATATCGCGTGACAGGAATCGTGACAGGCGACTAGATACGTCAGATGGAAGGCACTCTATCTGCTTACATAACTACCGGCTAAAAAAATCAGCAAAACTTCATATATAAAAACCGGAATATAATTCCCAAAGATTGCATATAAAATTCCACCACCGACAATGGCTGGTACACCACAAAAAACCAGAATGCCCAGTTTCCGACTAGCGTTCATACAGATCTCCCATTTAATTTATCCGCGTTTCCCATAGGAATCGTGGCTGAAAACTCTTAAATTTTTATCATACCCGTGGCAGATGGTTTTGAAAAAAGTTCAATTTCAAGGCATGTGGATTTCGTATTCATGAGGCGTATATTTAGTACGTTGAATGTTTACGAAATAATGCCAAACGAAGAAGTTGGACATTTTACAAATCCACCAAATTTATTAACAATTATCCGTAATTATGTAAAGTGAAAAAGTTAACCACCTTCGGCTAAAGCCGAAGGATTGGGATCCAAGGGTCCAAGGGGTCAAGGGGCCAAGTGAATGCTCTTTGCTATTAGCTTTTGGCAGCCATCGGCTAAGATCTTATTTCTCACTCAGATCCTTGAATCCTGGAATCCTTGAATCCTTTTTATTGTATCCTGCTGAAAGAAAATCTTTGTCGTTAGAAGAGGGATTTTTACCATTCCCCGTATGGGACATTAACGCTCCACGATCATGGCCATTCCCATTCCGCCGCCGATGCACATGCTTATCAGGCCGGTTGAATACCCTTTTTGTTTCATCAGATTCATACCCGTAACCATTTGACGCGCGCCGGTACACCCAATGGGGTGGCCTAAAGAAATGCCGCTGCCCAGTTCATTGGGACGATCATTGGCAATATCCAATTCACGCATGCAACCGATGGCCTGAGCAGCAAAGGCTTCATTCAACTCGATCATATCAATATCATCCAACTGCATCCCGGTGGCATTGAGCACCTTACGAATGGCTGGCACCGGCCCCAATCCCATATAGGCCGGATCGACACCGCCGGATGCAAAAGCTTTAATCTTTACAATCGGTTCCAGCTCCAGTTCGGCGGCTTTTTCAGCACTCATAAGCAAAACCGCGGCCGCACCATCATTGATACCCGAAGCATTACCGGCGGTCACGCTGCCGTCCTTTTTAAAGGCTGGTCGCAAACGGGCCATTTTCTGCATATCGGTTTCCATGGGGCGCTCATCGGTGTCAAATACGATATCACCCTTGCGGGACTTGATTGTTACCGGGACAATTTCCTGGCTGAATACGCCGTCTACAATCGCTTTTCTGGCCCGTTGATGACTCAGGACTGCCAATTCATCTTGTTCTTCACGACCGATTTGATACATTTCAGCAATATTTTCGGCAGTTAAACCCATATGATAACCGTAAAAGATTTCATACAAGCCGTCAAAAACCATCAAGTCATAGATATCGCCCACGCCGGTCAGCTCCATTCGGTGACCCCATCGGGCTTTGGGCAGAGCCAGAGGCACCGTGCTCATACTTTCCTGCCCCCCTGCCAGGATAACCTCGGCCTGGCCGGACATAATCGATGCCGCACCAATGGCGATGGCTTTGAGCCCCGAGCCACAGACCTTGTTGATGGTCAGCGCCGGCGTCTCCTTGGCAATACCCGCCCGGATCATGGCCTGCCTGGCCGGATTCTGACCCTGAGCAGCCTGAAGCACATTGCCCATGATAACTTCGTCCACGGCCACCGGCGCGGCAGCTTCGTCCCAGTCACCATTCTGGGATTCCAATTCGATCCTGCCCCGGCCTTTTAATTTGTCCGGTGCAACCGATTCCATTGCGTCACTGGCCTCCGGCCGCAGGCCCGTTCGTTTAAATACATCCTTCATAACCAAGGATCCCAGCTCAACAACCGGGACAGTTTTCAACCCGCCACCGAATGAACCAATCGGGGTTCTGGCACCACCGACTACTACCACTTCTTTCATGATATAACTCCTTAAATATGTTTTGACAAAAGACGCTCTTGCGTTATCCTCTTTTATAATTCAAATTTCGGTTGTAGTACAAAGGCGACCCGAAACTAAGAATATTATGTTATAATGAAGCTGTAAAAATCCAAATAGACGGTTACGTAGAAAGTTAAAATTCAATGCATGCAAATTTCGCATTCATGAGGCGTACTTATAGTATGTTGAATGTATGCGAAATGCAGCATATCGCAGCTTGTCCCGTCGTAGCTCGGAGAGCGCCCGTCCTCCGCAGTAGCCTGCTACGGAGGATGGAAAGTCGGAAAGTTGGGCTTTCTACGAAACCGTCTAATTTTGTAAAGCTGCCTATCACATATACGGCCAATTGGTCAATCTTTTGCCATGTGCCTGATTATCTTTGCATACAACCAGCATCCGGATTATCGGCTTATCCTGGCGGCCAACCGGGACGAATTTTACGAGCGGCCCACCCGTCCGGCGGGTTTTTGGAAAGCCGCACCAAATATGCTGGCCGGAAAGGACCTGCAAGCCGGCGGTACCTGGATGGGCATGACCCGCCTTGGGCGCTTTGCAGCCATTACCAACTACCGGGATCCTAACAATATTAACCCGGAAGCCGGGTCAAGGGGCATGCTGGTCACAGCCTATCTAACCGGCAAAACAGATCCGCAATCCTATCTGGAAAATATTGATGGCGGCAAGGGATCCTATAACGGCTTTAATCTGCTCACAGGAGACCCCCAATGTCTGTACCATTATTCCAATCGTGAACGTGTGGTTCGAAAACTGACACCCGGGATCTACGGTCTCAGCAATCATCTCTTGGACACCCCCTGGCCTAAGGTAAGTAAAGCCAAGTCCAATTTGACCCGCCTGCTGAAAACAAAAGGCCCTCTTGATATGAAATCCCTCTTTGCGATTTTAGGGGACCAGACCGTACCGGATGACAGGGAACTGCCCGACACCGGTATCGGCCGAGAGTGGGAACGCATCCTGGCGCCCGCATTTATCACTAGCGAAATTTACGGCACCCGTTCATCCACCATTCTCCTCTGGAAACACAGCCACGAAGTTCATTTTGCGGAACGGACGTTTGATCCCAAGAATCCAGGCAGAATTGTAGGGACGGTTTCGGAGCGTTTTCGGGTTGAAAACGAGATTTAGGCGGGTTGCGAGATATGACCTTGCGCCCTTGGATAATTATAAGCTATCTTAAAAATAAGATTTTTTGTTCCCCTCGACATGCTCGGGGTCGCAGACAAGATCAAGGCATGCGAAAAAAAATTACTGTCAAAATATAAAAACAGATAAGGTAATCGGGAACCTCATAATTCAAACCCGCATCAGTCTTATAACAAAAGGAGGAAAACAGATGATTAAAGTGAGCATTATGTATCCCAATGAAGAGGGCAAGAAGTTTGACATGGACTACTATGTAAACAGCCATATCCCTATGGTCCAGGAAAAACTGGGGTCCGCAATGAAGGGCGGATCCGTAGAGGAAGGACTGAACGGCGGCATGCCCGGAACCCCGGCGACTTATGTAGCAATGGCCCATCTTTTGTTTGATTCACTGGAGTCGTTTCAAAGTTCCTTTGGGCCTCACATGGATAAAATATTAGCCGACATTCCGAATTATACCGACATCCAGCCCGCAATGCAAATCAGTGAAGTTAAAATGCGGCAGTGATGAAACGATTACCGAGGTGGATTGCGGGTTGGTTATTTAGGGGTTAGGGGGTCAAGAATTGAAGGGTTGGAGGGTTGGCGCGAGTTGCGAGACGAGCTCTGAGCATTAAGCATAAGCTGCTAATGCCGGCCGCTAACAACTGATAGGCACCCTTTTAGCATCCTGGCCTTCTGGTGTTTTAACCTATATGATTCCTCAACAAACCCATTGTTAAGCATTTTGCTCCGTCATTGGGGATTTTTCATTACCGGTTTTGAGATTATTTGATGAGAACTCGTCAAACTCAATGCGACCGCCGTTATTAATATCGGCAAAAAGGATATTGAGGCGAACGAATACCAAACACCATATAGATCGGCTATTTTGCCTATAATCGGTGTAGCGCCTCCGCCAATTGCAACAGCAAGTCCCAGTGTCACACCCGATGAGAGACCAATGCGATTCGGAAGATAGATTTGCCCCAAGACGACTGTTGGACTATAAGTGGCGCTGAGCAACAACCCAATCGGGATCAATAAAAGCGTTAATAACTGGACATTTCTAAACAGAATTAACATGGGAAAAAATAGGGTTATACCCAAACACCCTATTACGATAATTTTCTTTTGTCCCATCCGGTCCGCCAAACTGCCACCTACTAGGGTTCCAATTATCCCAGAGGTTGCAAAAATTGTAAGAGCCATGGCCCCTGCTGCTTTAGATTGGTTCAAACCGTTGATCCAATAGATGGGGATAAACGTATTGAGGGCATAGAAAAGAATTGATTTGCCTATAACCGTAATGGTTAATAGTCCAAAGGCGCTCCAGTTCTCCGCATACGGTTTAGAGTCCGGTGCGTTCAGTTCCCGATTACGATTTACTTCCATAAATTCAAACTTTGAAAACTGGGTTGCCATAGCGAAAGACATAATGGATACGGGCACAATAAGGATAAGAGATCCCTTTAAACCCCAGTGAAGCATCGCCGTGGTAATCAAAAGCGGCCCGATGGCAAATCCTATCGTACCCCCGACACCAAAAAGACTCATGGCAGTCCCTTTCTTGGTTCCGGCTGCAAAATTGACCAGCCGGGCAGCTTCAGGATGGTATGCCGCGATCCCTATACCACTAACGACAGCCAGTACCATGATCCATCGATAGCCCTGAAATATCCCGGTTAAGCCAAGCCCCATACCAGCAAGCACCAAACCGATTAATAACAACCAAGGCTTCGAAGCCCGATCTGCTGCAAGCCCAAATAATGGTTGAACAATACTGGATGTCATGTTGGTGGCCAGAACGATACCAGCAGCGGCCGCATAAGAGAGATCATATGCGACAATGAAAAAGGGCAACATAGCTGGCAAGGCACCCTGGTTTATGTCCGTCACCAGATGCCCGCCGGATAATAGACCTACATTCTGATATTTCATCTTTGAGTCCCTCATCTTTTGGATTATACCCCGATTACTTACCTTACATCCCTTTTTGTGATTGATATTTACCCGAAATAGCAATATCTTGCTTGCGGCATGCAGACAAAATATAGCTCAAAAAAGACAAAATCGATTCCATTGGACCCCAAAGAGGACCTTGCAAATATTCCAAGACCCATCGTTGCCAGGGCATATGAGTACCCTTCAGGACATCTGATCCCATCCCATCGACATAGACGTTCACAACTCTTGTATGCTTCATCAGGGGTTATGACGGTTACTACCCATAGCGGTATTTGGGTTGTGCCGCCGTTCCAGGCCGTGTGGATACCGGCCCTTACTGATCACGAAATCAGGGTATCAGGTCCATTGTCGATGCGGACCCTGTATATCGACCCGAACTTTTTTTCCGGCCCAGGTGAAAGCTGCTGCGTGATCAATGTATCGCCGTTATTGAAACAGCTCATACTTCAGGCTGTAAGACTGCCGCAGCTTTACCCCTTAAAAGGACCGGAAGAACGCCTGTTGGGTGTCCTGCTTGATCAAATCAAAGATATGAAGATAAACCCGTTGGAACTTCCGATTCCAGGAGATGGTCGCCTTAGGAAGATATACAGACACCTCGCCAGGAATCCTGAAAATAATCGCACGTTGGAGGATTGGGGCAGGATGGTGGGGGCCACCGGGCGAACATTGGCCCGACACTTTCGCTTGGAAACTGGGATGAGTTTTGGTCAGTGGCGGCAGCAGATTAGGATCTTGGAAGCACTGAGGCGGTTGGGCCTGAAAGAACCGGTTACGACGGTTGCCATCGAACTTGGATATGACAGTCCGAGTGCCTTCATATCCATGTTTAAAAAAGCACTTGGTAAAACTCCGGGACGGTATTTTGTTGAGTGAGTGCCACTATTTGCGGCCTGCATCGTTACGTTGAATTGGGCGGTATGTTAACTTCAACATATTGATATAATTATATATATCATGAATATGCGCAGCTTAAGATTGAAGACAATGATGGTATTCAGTTTTGTCAAATTGCAAGTATATTACGACCCATAGTTTTCAGCTAATCGCTTCATACCCTTACGAATCGGTTTATCAATTGCGCCTTTCAAAAAAGTGCCAAACGGCATAAAGAATAATTTGGGATCGAACTCAATCGTGTAATAAAGCCTGGTTTTTCCACCCTCTTCCGAAAATTCCATACGACCTTTATGATTTTTTATCGGGCTTCCCTTGGTAACTTTATACTCCATTATTTCATTGGGTTTGAACGTGATAACAGTTTCTTCAAAAGATGGAAAAGGAAAAGCACTGATTCGTCTTACTGAACCTACGCCATTTTTATTCGTCTCCTTACTATCAACTACTCGTTTGATCGTAGTTGATATCACATTTCCAAATGTTTCGTGATCGGTCATTGTACTGAAAATTGTTTCAATCGGGGCATTGAATGATTGCTCTATTTTAATTTTTTGTTTACCCATGATCGCCTCCTCGGTTTAATAGATTTTTGAATTTGTAAGCGAATACTTAAAGGAAATCAAAGTAAAGTCCGCTTTTTTATAGTTTATTATTGATCCAACAGTTTTAATCTTCAGCCGGTCATCTGGTTTTCTTCCCCGTCCATTTCTTGTCCCTTGCAGGCAAGGGCTGCCACCGGACACGCCGTCACACACGCCTGACAATCCAGACAATCACTCCCTGCCGATTCCGGGCCGAAAGTAGTGATTACGGTGTCAAAACCGCGTTTGGCAAAAGCCAGAAATGGTTGGGCATTATGATTTTGGCACACGGCAATACACCGACCGCATAGCACACACCGATTGGGATAATAATCGATCTGCAGGTGACTCGTATCCACCGCCGGTTGTTTTAAGGTAGCTTCATAGGGTTTGGCCTTTAATCCCACTTTTAAAAAACGGGCAATATTCTGTAGTTCGCAGTGTTTATTGGCCGGGCAGTTGCGGCAGTCGATGTCATGCACGGATAACAACAAACGCAGACCCGCCCGCTGCAATCGCCGGACGTCATCCGTATCCGTTCGTACCTGCATACCTTCGCGCACCAATACGGTACAGGCGGTGACCGGACGTTCCTCACCAGCTACCTCCACAAAGCAAAGCCGGCATGATGCCGCCGCCTGATCGCCTGCTTCCGTATAGCAGAGATTGGGAATATAAATGTTATTGGCCAGGCAGACGGCCAGCAAGCTGGTGCCTTCCGACACTTTTATTTCTGTATTATCGACTGTGATATTAATCATTTTTCTCATTAGGGTTCTAGGTTCGGAGGGTTGAAGGGTCCAAGTGAAGTCTCTTAGCTTATTAGGCTGCAGGCTGTAGACTGTAGGCGTCTCAGCCCATCATTTAAAGATCTACATGTCGCTCGTACACCGATACGCGTTATCGACACCGGCACTCCCCTCCACCCCTCAACCCTTTCTCACCCTTCGATGTTGGACGTTGGATGTTCAATGTTCGATGTTCGTCATCCGCCGGGCTCGACCACAAACCCTCCGACCCTGCAGATCGCACCCCTTCACCCCTCCTTTTTTGGCTTTTCGATTATGGGCACTATGCTGACCGGCGACACCCGTTCGACCGCATCATACTCAGGCGGACAGGCCACCACGCATTCACCGCATTTGACGCAAAGTTCTTGATCAATACCTTTCTTGCGGGTGCTGGTGGTGAAAATTGCATCGGTGGGGCAACTGCCCACACAGGCGTCACATCCTCGTGCACATTTATCCAAGTCGATATAAAAAGCCGTCAACTCTCGACAAGTCAAACCGGGGCAGCGTTTTTCGACAACATGGGCTAGATATTCATCCTCAAAATACTTAAGCGAAGTTAAGATCGGGTTGGGCGCTGTTTTCCCTAGTCCGCATAGAGAACCCATTTGAACATCCCGGCTCAAACTATTGAGCAGCGCCAAATCTTCGGGTCGTCCCTTCCCTTTGGTCATACGTTCCAGCATTTGCAGCAAGTGATGGGTCCCGATGCGACAAAAGGTACACTTGCCGCAAGATTCTTTTTGGGTAAAATCGAGAAAATACCGGGATACATCCACCACACAGGAGTCTTCGGACATGACCACCAGGCCGCCGGATCCCATCATGGCACCGGCATCGGCCAGAGAATCGAAATCAATGGGTGTGTCCAGAAAGTCCTTTGACAGGCATCCGCCGGACGGTCCGCCAATCTGGGCTGCTTTAAACGCCTTTTGACCGGGAATGCCACCGCAAATATCATAGATCAGTGTTCGCAATGTTGCGCCCATGGGGATTTCCACCAAACCGGGATGAACCACATCTCCCACGACAGAGAAGACCGCGGTTCCCGGGCTTTGGGCTGTTCCGATGCCTTGAAACCAGCTGGGCCCCTTTTCGATGATCGGCGGTACACTGGCCAATGTTTTGACATTGTTGATGATAGTGGGCTTACCCCATAGACCCTTCTCCACCGGGAAAGGCGGCCGATGCCTGGGCATACCGCGCCTGCCTTGGATTGATTGGATCAAGGCGCTTTCTTCCCCGCACACAAATGCTCCCGAACCTTGAAAAACTTCGACACTGAGATGGAAACCGCTGCCCAAAATATTTTTGCCCAGCAGATTCAACTCGCTGGCTTGATCAATGGCCGTTTCTATGGTTTTTACCGCCAGCGGATATTCGGCCCGCACATAAACGATGGCCGTTTCAATCCCGGCGGCAAAAGCACAGATGGCCATCCCCTCTAAAACCTGATGGGGATTGCTTTCGATAATGGTACGATCCATATAGGCACCGGGATCGCCCTCATCGGCATTACAGATCAGATACTTGGTGCCGGCGTCGGCGCGACGCACCAGCTCCCATTTTTTACCGGTCGGAAAACCGGCACCCCCGCGGCCCCGCAAACCTGAGCGCTTAATGTCAGAAACAATTTCTGCTGGACTTGATTGAAGCGCCCGGTCCAGGGCGGTGTAACCTCCCAGAGCAATATAGTCCCGAATGCGCTCGGGGTCTACTTGACCGCATCGGGCTGTAACGAGACGCTCCTCCATATTAAAGCGGGAAAATGTCATCACCGACGGAATCAGTTCATTTTCAACCGTAGCGCCCAGCAAATGCTCAAATCGGGGATCACCCTCCTCCAGGAAAAGTTTGGTTAGCATTTTGGCTTTGCCCGGATTTACATTGGGATAAAAAATCGGGGGGAAACCAGAATCGGGGTGATCGATAATAACCACCGGCTCTGCATAACAATGACCACCGCAACCGACTGTCAATACCTGGGCATCCAACTGCCGTTCGGCTAGCGCTTCTTCAAAAGCCTGCTTGGTTTCGAGTGCGCCCGAGGCGATCCCACAGGTTGCCAAACCCACATATATTTTAGGTACCGGTTTTTCCTGGATGCCCGTGTATTCTCGTTTGGCATCCGCGAATAAAGCATCAAACTGCTTGCTGGGGCTAGTTTCGCGCATTCTGGTTTTGCTTCTCCTTCTCACGCTTAGCCATTTGTTTTTCCACCTCAATCCGTAGGATCAATCCTTCAACCTTGCTGGGGGCCATGTTGCCGTGCACGGTTTCACCCATCAGCGCCACCGGCGCCAGGGCACAGCACCCAACGCAGGCCACCCGTTCGATGCTAAATTCCTTGTCTGCGGTGGTTTCACCTTCAGCAATCTCAAGTTTTCTTTCAAAATTTTCCAAAATAATATCGCCGCCTTTGACGTGACAAGCAGTGCCCAAACAAACCTTCACCGGATGCCTGCCAGGCGGATGAAAACGAAATTGATTGTAAAACGTCGCCACGCCATATACTTCGGCAGGTGAAACGTCCACATACGAGGCCACCAAGGCCAGCGCTTCGGGTGGCAGGTAATGAAATTTCTCCTGAATCATCTGCAGGATGGGAATCAGTTCGCTGCGTGCTTTTTTAAAGCTGCCTATCTCAACTTTGATACTATCCAGTATCTCCTGCAAATCGTCTTTTTCTTTGTCCGTCATTTCTATACCTTTGAGCTGTAAGCAATTAATAGCTTATGTCTCAGAGTTTTTGGCTTATAATTTGGGTCCTGCACGAAGCGGAGGTTTTCATATGCAAGGCATTTAAGTGTGAAGTCATAGTATGCTATTGCGAACGCTTAATAACGCAGCAGATGAAGACCTCCGCTTCGCCCTTGTGGCGGAAATTGACAAGAAAGAAAAAGATTTTTCCATTTTCTTAAAATAAGTTCTTGTCAATTTCTGTGCAGACCTAAATTTTTTCAAAGGCGCCATACGCTGCCTGTATCCGATCCCTTAGCAGAATGCAAAGCCGTTCCATCACCCCAAATCCCAGTTCCGGTTCCTGCACCATGATTTTGCGCAAATCAGCCCCGCGAATGCAAACCACCTGGGTTGGTTTTTGACAATAGGCCGAAGCCATAAGTATATGCGGTTCATCCAGAAGGGTGGACCAGCAACCCAAAAAACGACCTTTCCCCAGCATATCGATCATGACGCTGCCGCTACGATGGCCCAGATTGGTTTGTCGCTCCAAAGTGATATGTCCATCAATGACGATATAAATATGTTCACCAAAATCTCCCTGGCGGAAAACATGCTCACCGGTTTGGAGCGAGCGGATCTCTCCCAGGGCGGCAACTTTTTGGATAACATCGTCCTTAAAGTCCTTAAAAAATTTACTCTCTTTTAAAACTTTTGCTATATCAGGCGCATTCATGACTTGCTCCTTGCGGTTATTTTGTTATTTCTGCCTGCCGGCGTAAGCGTTCCTTTTTCTGACGCCACTCTTCCAGTCGCCCTTTGATAATTTTTTCATATCCACGCGCCACGGGCTGATAAAATTTCTGTCCCACTAACTTTTCAGGCAAGTAAGTCTGGGATTCAATGGCATCCTCATATTCGTGGGCATACTGGTAATCTTTCCCGTAACCCAAAGATTTCATGAGTTGTGTCGGTGCATTGCGTATGTGTAAAGGGGTTTCTAAAGAACCGCTGTTTTCAATGGTTCTCTGTACCGTAGCATAGGCTTTATAGATGGCATTGCTTTTGGGGGCGGTGGCCAAATAAACAGCTGTTTGGGCCAAGGCAAGCTCTCCCTCGGGTGATCCCAAAAACCGATAGGTCTGCATTCCGTTCAGAGCTACATTCAGGGCCTGGGGATCAGCATTGCCAATATCCTCAGTCGCAAAACGAACCATTCTGCGAGCTAGATATAAAGGATCTTCCCCTGAAGCCAACATGCGGCCCAGCCAATAGATGGCCCCATCCGGATCACTTCCGCGCATACTTTTATGCAGGGCTGAGATGAGATTAAAATGAGATTCGCCGGATTTATCATAGCGAAGTGCTTTTTGCTGCAGTATGGTCTGTGCTTTTTCCAGCGTCAAGCCGCCGGCGTCTTCCCCAACCTGCTTGAGACCGGCCAGTACTTCTAAATTATTGAGGGCCATGCGTGCATCCCCATCTGAAAGCCTGACCAGATAATCCCTGATTTCCTGACTTACTTTCCCGTTTATTTGTCCCAGTCCCCTCTCGTCATCGTTGAGGGTACTATCGATGATATGGGCAATTTCTTCATCCGACAAGGCCTTTAATGTCAGAACGCGGCATCGCGACAACAACGGTGAGATCACTTCAAAAGAAGGATTCTCGGTTGTGGCCCCAATCAGGGTTATCAGGCCCTCTTCCACATGGTGTAAAAAAGCATCCTGCTGGGCTTTATTGAAACGATGAATTTCGTCTACAAATAAGATGGTCTTCTGCCGATAAAGGTTGCGCTGGTCCCTGGCGATTTGGATGACCGATCGAATTTCTTTGACCCCCGATAAGACTGCCGAAAAATGAACAAAATGCGCTTGGGTTTCACGGGCGATAATTCGCGCCAGAGTGGTTTTACCGCAGCCGGGCGGGCCCCACAAAATCATGGAGAATATGCGGTCGCGCTCAATAGCTTCCCGGACGATCTGTCCCGGCCCGGCCAGATGCTGCTGACCTACGAAATCTTTAAGGCTCCGGGGACGCACCCGTTCGGCTAGGGGTTGTGTTTCTTTTGCTTCCTGGTTGGCGCTGTATTCGAATAAATCCATATAATTTAGACTGTTAGGTGTTTAGGCTGAAGACTGTTAGGACAGCTCTTCGCTGTTAGCTCTTGGCTCTTAGTTACCCCTAACCCGCAACACGAAACTCGCAACCCGTAACCCCCAACTCACTTCAACCCTCCACCCCTCCTACCCTTTAAACCTACGGTTTAGACTATTAGGTTTTTAGACTGTAGACTGTTAGGTCAGATCTTAGCTGTTAGTCCTTGGCTCTTAGTTACCCCATAACCCGGAACACATAGCCCGCATCCCTGACTCCTGACTTCTGTCCCCTGTCTTCTCTTGCAACCCGTAACCCGCCCCCCTATTTTTTCGGTGCCCCTTTGGGTCTGCCGGTCCGCTGTCGAAACTGCAGGCGGATGGGGGTCAGGTTGAGACCGGTACCATTGCGGATCTGGTTGATCAAATAGCGTTTATAGGAAAAGTGGACCGCGTCCGGGTAATTGACAAAACAGACAAACGTGGGCGGTTTAACGCTCACCTGAGTGGCATAATAAAACTTCAACCTTCGGCCCCTGTACAGCGACGGTTCGTTATAATGAGTGGCATTTTCTATGATTCGATTAAGCTGACCCGTACTGATGCGGGTTAAAAATTGGCTGTGAACCATATCCACATGATCAAATATTTTGCGTACACGGATACCGGTTAGTGCTGATATGGTCATTACCGGGGCAAAATTTAGAAATTTAGCCGCCTCTTTGACCTTTTCCTGGAAGCGTTTGGCGGTGTTACTGTCTTTTTCGATCAAATCCCATTTGTTCAGTAAAAATATACAGCCGCAACCACGGTCATAGGCATACCCGGCGATATTGATATCCTGGTCGCTGATACCGGCATCGGCATCGAGCACGATAAGCGCAACTTCACATCGGTCCAGGCTGCGCAACGCTTTGATTACCGAAAATTTTTCCAGCTTTTGGCGCACCTTGCCTTTACGTCGAATTCCAGCCGTGTCAATGAAGCGGTATAGACGGCCATCTTTACGGTACTCGGAATCCACGGCATCACGGGTGGTACCGGGCACATTACTGACCAGATGCCGTTCCTGGCCCAGGATTTTATTGATCAGGGATGACTTGCCCACATTCGGCCGGCCGACAACTGCAATTCGAATGGCTTGCGCATCTTTCTTTTGGGCTGCAGATGTCAGGATCCGTTCCAAATGATCCACCAATCCGTCCAGCAGGTCGTGCATACCGTATCCGTGTTCAGCCGAGACCGGATAGGGATTATCGACTCCCAGACTGTAAAACTCATACAGGCGGGATTCCTGTTCCAGGCCGTCGATTTTATTAACGGCTGTCATCACGGGCTTGGCGGCTGTTCGCAGCATCTGGATGATATCCTGATCAAAGGGAGAAATGCCCTCCTTGCCGTCCAACAAAAAGATTATTATGTCCGCATCCTGCATGGCCTGTTGAACCTGCGAACGGATTTGCGGTGCAAAATCATCGGCCATCTCCGTAAAACCGCCGGTATCAATTAGGGTGAAGTCAATTTCGTCCCAACGGGCATCGCCATAAATTCGATCCCGGGTTACGCCGGGAAAATCCTCCACCAGAGCGTCCCGAGAACGCGTGACGCGATTAAAAAAGGTCGATTTGCCCACATTGGGCCGACCGATTATGGCAACGATGGGTTTCATAAGCGGTTTCCAGACTTTTCTGCCGGCAAGATCTTATATGCCAATTCTTTTTGATACATTATAATTGGAAAAAGGATCGTCAACTTCAGGCTATTAGGCTGTAGGCTGAAGACTTTTAGGCGTTAATGGCTATTGGCCATCAGCATTTTACAGCCTACTGCCCACAGTCTAGTCAGCTAAATAGTGTCACTTGAACCCTTGACCCCTTGAATCCTAACTATTCAAAGTTATTAGTATTTTTATTTATGGAGGAATCGATACACTCCCAATTTTTAGCTATGTGGCAGTATACCCCATCCCCCCGACGGATAAAAGTGAATTTTCACGTGACAGAGCCATTGTCTTGTTCTATAGGGTGGTGAATGCAATCAGCATCAAGGGACAAGCTTTTATCTGGATCTTGCACGAGCCGAAGGCTTTCATAGGCAAGGCGTCCAAGGGTGAAGTCGTAGTTTTTTACTTCGAACCCTTGGCAACACAGCATATGGAAGCCTCCGGCTCGCCCTCCGGGTGAAATTTGATGAGTAAAAAAGGACTTTCATCCATAAAACAATATGGGTTATTACCCTCAAGTTGTAAAAAGGCCTAAATCATTCTTGATTAAAGGTTTGAGGAAAGCTCATCAAATTTCATGCAAGATTCAAGTATTAGCTGCTTATGGCTCAATCCTGGGTGCTGCAAGCTGCTTTTTGGTCTTGAACTTGACGTTAAATGTTGTACAAAGCGGAAACGGTAGCATGATGGATCGCAGGCGGTTAAGCATTCACTTGAACCCTCGAATCCTTGACGCCTTGGATTCTTCCGTTGATTATGCATTGAAGACCGAATAAGGTTTCACACATTTTCGTATAAAATAAACAGTTATCGAGGTTACACAATGTCCCTAACACTTTTGGAAGGCAACGAAGCCATTGCCTGGGGCGCCTACCACGCCGGTTGCCGCTTTTTCGCCGGCTACCCCATAACGCCGGCGACCACAGTTTTAAGCACCATGATGAAAATTCTACCGCCCAATGGCGGATATTGCATCCAAGGCGAAGATGAGATTGCATCTATCGGGTTCTGCCTGGGCGCATCCATGGCCGGTCTAAAAGTCATGACCGCCACCTCCGGCCCGGGCATCAGCCTGTACAGCGAGAATATTTCCTTTGCCATTGGGTCCGAAATTCCCATCGTCATTATTGATGTTCAACGCCTGGGCCCCTCTACCGGGTACGCCACCAAAGGTGCCGATGGTGACATCGAATTTTTAAGATGGGGCAACAGTGGCGGTCTGCCCGTGATTGTACTGGCACCCACTGATGTGGCCGACTGTTATGTTTTAACCGCCCATGCCGTCAACCTAGCCGAAAAGTATCGCTGTCCGGTCTTTATCGCCTCCAACAAAGAAATCGGCATGGCCCGGGAAAGCCTGGATTTAGACAGCCTGGATTTGCCGGCTGTAATCCATCGAAGCAAACCCAGCCAAGGAACCCCGTATATTCCCTTTGCAGCCGGCTCCAGCGGCGTACCGGAATTCACGCCCATCGGGGATGCAGTAATTTCCCGGCAAACTTCTTCCATGCACGGTCCGGATGGCTACCTTACGGTCGATCCTGAGGTAATCGCCGCCAATCAGGAACGCCTTCAAAAAAAGTTGATTCAGGCCGTAGACACCTTTACGTTTTTTGAATTGCAGGAAGAACCGGATGCCCAGATTTTGCTTATTACGTATGGCATCACTGCCCGATCCGCCTTGGCGGCCGCAAAATCATTAAGTCAGGGCGGCAGACCGGTGTCGGTTTTGACCCTGAAAACCCTGTGGCCCATGCCGGTCGATTTGATCAAAAAAATAGCGGCATCATACCAGCAAGTGGTGGTGGTTGAAATGAATCTGGGACAGTATGTTCATGATATCAGAGGCATTATAAACGATCGACCGGTGAAGTTCTTAGGCCAGATGGATGGCAGCCTGATAACACCGGTTCAAATAGAGGAGTTCATAGCCGATGTCTAGTCTTATCAATCCGAATCGTCCGCCGGCCTATTGTCCCGGCTGCTCCCACGAAGTTGTTACGCGCGCATTGGATCAATGTTTTCAGCATATGGGTATTCAAGGAGATCAGATTGTCCTGGTCAGCGACATTGGTTGTTCCGGTCTGTTCGATACCTTTTTTAGTACGCATGCATTCCATGGACTGCATGGCCGCGCCCTCACCTATGCCACCGGCATCAAACTGGCCCGACCCGACCTGCACGTGGTGGTAACCATGGGAGATGGTGGACTGGGCATCGGGGGGGCTCACCTTTTGAGTACCTGTAGACGAAATATCGATGTGACCTTGCTGATTTTAAATAATTTCAATTATGGTATGACCGGGGGGCAGTTCTCGGCCACCACGCCAGTCGATGCCCAAGTAGGATCTGGCTTTCTAAATCAGATCGAGAAACCCATGGATCCCTGTCAGGTCATGCAGGCCGCCGGTGCAGCCTTTATATCGCGAGTCTCTGCCTATCAAAAGGATTTGGCTGACAAAATGCAGCAGGCCATTCAGTTTGAGGGATTTGCAGCCATGGACATTTGGGGCATCTGCCCGGGACGGTATACCCGTAACAATGCCATGACATTTAAGACGATTCAAACTGCCATTGAAAACCAGCCAATATATAACGGACCGCTTTCCGAGAATATGCGTCCTGAATATGGTCACCATTACCGGCAAATGGCATCCCGGCAAAAATCGCCGGCGCCGCCGCGCAATGTACCCAAACAATTCACCGCATTAATAGACGACCGCCAGGGCATCTTAATCCTGGGCAGTGCCGGACAACGTATCATCACGGCCGGTGAAATACTTTGTCTGGCCGGATTGACTGCCGGTCTGCACGCCAGCCAAAAAAACGATTATCCCATAACCGTTTTGCGGGGACACTCGGCAACCGATGTAATTCTGTCGCCTCAAAAAATCGGTTTCGCCGGCATTGAATCTCCAGCGGTTGTACTGGCCCTGGGCCAGGAAGGTGTGGACCGGCGCAAGGATTTGTTCAACGCCTTCACCGATGAAACCCTTATCATTATGGATTCCCGTGTCGTGCTGCCCGAGGGCCGCGGCCGCAAAATCGTCCTCGATTTCAAGGCCAACAAGATCAAGCGACAGGATATGGCCGTGGCATCGCTGGCCTGCCTGGCAACCCGGCAAGAACTAATCAGCATGCCCATGCTGGAGAAAGCCCTGCGAATCCGTTTTAAAGCTGAGGCTTTGGAAGGTGCATTGGCATTGATTCAGCGGGCCGCGGAAATCCAATAGCGTTACGCGGTACGAGTTACGTTCCACGAGTTGTGAGCTTGAAGATAACTAAGAGCCAAGAGCTAACAGCTAAGAGCTGACCTAACAGTCTTCAACCTTCAGCCTAACAGCCTATAATCTAACCACTCATAAAGAACATATAAAATTAATCAAGGCTAACCTAATCAGCTCGTATTGGAAGGAGAAGATAATGTTTTACGACACCATGATGACCGATCAGGAAAAGGGGATTCAACAGGAGGTCAGAGAATTTGTATGCAATGAAGTTTCTCCCGAACTGCTGCGCGCCATGGACAAGGATGAGATCGACTACCCGCGTGAATATGTCCAGAAACTGGCCGAGCGAAATCTTTTAGGCCTGCGCTTTGATCCGAAATGGGGTGGCCGGGGACTGTCATGGGGCGCTGAAGTGATAGCCGAAGAAGAAATCGGCGTATTGGGCACCGCGCTGGGATGTGCCTTTGTCATGCCCTCCATTGTCGGAGAAGCCTTGCACGTTTTCGGAACCGATGCCCAGAAGGAAAAGTATCTCAAACCGATTCTGGCCGGCAAGCTCATCTGTGCCGAAGCCTTGACCGAGCCTCGGGGCGGCTCCGATTTCTTTGGGGCCACCACCAAAGCTGTTTTGGATGGTGACACCTTCATCGTAAATGGGCAAAAACGTTTTGTGGTCGGAGCAACCGAAGCGGATGTATTTTTGGTATACTGCCGGACCAATTTTGATGAGGATTCCCATAAGTATGAACGCATCAGCGCCTTGTTGATTGAACGCGGTCCCGGTGTAGAGACCGAATATCAGTACGGCCTCATGGGCACGCGCGGCGGCGGTACCGGACGCCTTGTGTTTCGGGACGTAAAGGTGCCCAAACAAAATCTGATCAGTGATTTGAACGCCGGCGCCCTGGTTTTTCACCAGATGATGATCCCCGAGCGGCTTACATCGGCAGCAGCGAGCCTTGGGGTTCGGGCCGGCCTTGATTTAGCCCTGCGCTACAGCGACAAACGTTTTGCTTTTGGCAAGGCCATTCGGCAGTATCAAGCCGTCAATTTTATGGTGGCCGACGCCATAACACAGCTGGATGCGGCCCGTGCCCTGGTATATATGGCGGCCAAGGCGGTGGACACCCAGGCGCCCAATGCTAGGCGTTTGGTAAGTGAAGCCAAAAAATTTGCCACCGATGCAGCCTGGGAGGTTGCCAATAAAGCCATGCAAATCATGGGGGGCATCGGCTACACCGAGGTCTACCCCATTGAAAAAATGGTCCGGGATATTCGTCTGACCCAAATTTGGACCGGCACCAATGAAATCATGAATCTGTTGATCCAACACGAGTATTATCAGGAAATTTTAAAAACCCCGTCCACCCTGCGGGATGTTGAAATGGATGCCCGCGAAGCCGACGGCGATCCGGAAAAGTGCTATACCGATGAGGATATGTGGCGGGTGCACGGTAAGCTCTAAGCTATAAACTGGAAGCATCGTCCCAGTTTCACAATATCCCAGCTTCCCCACATTGTAAAAAGGGTAGAAGGGGGGAAGGGTTGGAGAAAGGTGCGGGTCGAGCTATGAACTGGGAGCAGCCTACAGTCTACAGCCTACAGCCTAACATGCTGAAGTGAAACATTGAACATCCAACGTCCAACATCGAAGGATAAAAGAACGGGATGAAGGGGTGGCGGATTGAAGTGGATTAGCTTGTTGCGAAAGTGCAATGTCAAATGTTGATAACAGAGTTTTAAATGACGAAGTTTTGCTAAAAGCGATTAGCAGATTTCAGAATTCATTATTCCCTGTTCGATATTCATTATTCGGGCTTTAAAATGCTTCCCAGCGTTTTAGCTTTAGCTGGATGTTCGATGTTGAGCGTTCGATGTTGGATGTTAATAAGGTATCACTTGACCCCTCGAACCCTGAAATCCTCGGACCCTTTTTTGTATGTATCTAATTAACCCTTCAATTTGCTCAAAGTGCGGCGACTGCCTGGATGAATGCCCATTGGGGGCTATTTCAGAAGACCGCAACCGAATGTTGGCCATCGACGCCGATACCTGTACCGATTGCGGCTCCTGTGCCGACGTTTGCCCCGAAGACGCCATCCGGGGGTCATAATTATTGGATACTTGAACCGGAAGCCAGTGAGCAGGTTAACAACCACCGACTCTGTGGGTGGCTTATGATTGAGCTGTAGATTTATGTTGTATAGATATTCTTATGAGACATACTAAAAAAAAGGTGAAGACAAATCGTGACCGCAGATAACCAACTTCATTGACGGGATTCGGTACGCTGGTAAAACAATGAAAAAATAACCGGGATGAGTACCAAGGTTATCAAGGTCGAACCGGCTAAGCCTCCGACAACTGCTCTGGCAAGAGGTGCTTGGGCTTCTGATCCTTCTCCTATACCTAAAGCAAGTGGCAGTAGTCCGAGAATGGTGGTGAGGGTCGTCATCAGAATCGGGCGCAACCTTCGTCGACCCGCTTCCATAAGAGCTTCTTGAGTGTGCACCCCCTTACGGACCAGTCTACTTGTTTGATCCACTAGTAGGATCGCATTGTTCACTACGATACCGCCCAGCATAATGCAGCCAAGATATGACTGTATATTCAAAGTTGTCGCAGTAAGAAAAAGTGTCACTAATACACCGATGGCGGCGAATGGAACCGAGAACATGACTACCAGTGGATTCAGAAACGATTCATACTGGCAGGCGAGCACCATATATACCAATACCAGCGCCAGAATCAGGGAGATCACAAGCTCCTTAAATGCCTTTTGCTGTTCCTCGAAATCTCCAGTGACGACAAGATGATATCCAACGGGGCGTACAATACCATCCAATAATGATTGTATTTCTTTGGCTACAGAACCAAGGTCTCGGTCGGTAACATTGACGCGGACGGTCACCCTGCGTTGCTGGTCCTTGCGGTCAATGAGCACGGGGCCACGACTCGGTGCCGCTGAAACAACATTTCGCAATGCCACCTTGTCCCCGGATGCGGTGGTTATCAGTAGATTTAAAATTTCTTCTATTGAGTGTTTTTCCGCATCCTTGAGCTGCAGCAAAATTCGGTAGGAATTACCACCTACCCGGTATTCACCCGCTATGGAACCAGCAACCGCAGTTTGCAGGAGTAGCGTAACGTCGCGCACCGTCAGGCCTAAATCGGCAACCTTTTCACGGTTTACTTTAATATCCTGCTGGGGTGCTCCGGCTTCAATGCTGGTCTGGACATCGGTAATTCCATCAACCGATCGAATTAATTCTGCGGCCTGCCGCGCCAAATCATCAAGGGTCGCGAGCTCAAAGCCGCGAATCTCGACGGTCAGACCTTCGTCACTACCCAGGATTCTCTCTAAAATAAACTGCCCTTGCGGGGCACGTACCCGTACCTCCATGCCTGGAATTTGACCTTCCAGTCGACGACGCAAATCTTTGGCTATATCGGTGTTGGAGCGTTCTCGCTGGGTCGTTGGTAATAGGGACATACGTATGCTGCCTTCCGATCCTGCGCCGGCACGCCATCCTGATGCACCGATGCTGACCACTGATGCGATAGCTTCCGGCACGGCAGGCTGAACGATCTGCTCCATGATTCGGGTCTGCTGGTCGACTAAATCAAGGCGGGTGCCAATTTCCATTTTGCCATTGATTCGGATCTCACCCTCATCACTGGGTGGTAAGAATTCTGTGCCGATCAGCGGCAGGATCAGCAAACTGACAACGAACAAAAGAACAGCTGAAAAGACCGTCAATAAACGATGGCCTAAAGCCCATCGCAAAATGCTCAAATATGTTTCTTGAAATTCTAAAAAAATTCTACCGGCGGCTGCGGCAAAGTGATTGGTGCGGGATTTAACGGCAGTGCGGCCATTTTTTCCATTCGACATAAATTTGGATGCCAGCATGGGGACCAGGCTCATGGCCACGGCCAGAGAGCAGATCAGAGAGAATATGATTACGTAACCCAATTCCTTGAAAAGAATACCGGATACCCCTCGCACGAAAACCAAGGGCAAGAAAATAACCAGCGTGGTGATCGTACTGGCGACGATGGCCGGTCCAACTTCCCTAGCGCCTTCAACCGACGCAGCCAAAGATGTTTCTTCCTTTTCACTCTGTCGGCGGAATATGTTTTCAAGCACAACGATCGAGCTGTCAACCATCATGCCCACACCCAGCGCCAGTCCACCCAACGTCATTAGATTCAGGGTAAAGCCCCCAAAATATATCATGGTGAAGGTCGCCACAATTGATATCGGGATAGACAGCGATATAACGAGTGTGCTCTGTATGTTGCGTAAAAAAAACAATAGAACCGCAATCGCCAACCCTCCGCCATATAATACTGAACGGGCAACATTTTTTATCGATCTTTCTATGAGATTACCCTGGTTGATGACCGGCACGATATTGATCTGCGGAAAAGCATGGTTGACCGCCTGGATTTCATCCAGAATACGTTTGGACACTTCCACCGTGTTCGCATCGGCCTGCTTGCGGATGGCCACCCGTAACCCCCGGCCGCCATTGACACGTACGATGCGTGTCAGCTTTTGATAGGTATCCTTGACGTTTGAAATCTGTCCTAACGTGGTAGCTATTCCATCAAATTGGGCAACGACCGTTTCACGAATTTGGTCAAGATTGACGAATTCAGCCGGCGCTCGCAGGGTGATCTCGTAACGCCCTTGTTCGATTTTCCCCGTGGGAAGGTCAAGATTGGCGTCGCGAATGGCGTCCAGCACCTGGTCCAGAGGTATACCTGTGGCCTTCAGCCGGTCGGGATCCACTTCGATTCTAACCTCACGGTTAAAGCCGCCCCAAACATCTACCTGCGCCACACCGGGGATGCGGGCAAAGCGATATCGAATCTGGTTTTCGATCAACTCGGTTAATTCCACGGGATCGAGGTTGCTGGAAATACCCAGAAGAACTATGGGAAATCTGGCGATGTCGAACTTGCGGATCCTGGGCCTGACAATATCATCCGGCAATTCGTTGATTTCGTTTTCGATCTTGCCTTGAACATCGATTGAAGCGGTATCGATATCCGTACCCCAGACAAAATTGATACTAACCGAGCTGCGG
The DNA here is from genome assembly GCA_964452555.1 of uncultured Desulfobacterales bacterium. Taxonomy (GTDB): domain Bacteria; phylum Desulfobacterota; class Desulfobacteria; order Desulfobacterales; family B30-G6; genus B30-G6. Next base: position 80,013 of record CAYVMI010000009.1, on the reverse strand, counting down.
CCTTCTGAGGATCTCGACGTGATCTCCTGGATACCGGGCACAGTGGCTACGATTTCCTCCACGATCTGCGTCACCAGTCGCTCCATAACCTCAGGACTGGCCCCCTCGTAATCGGTTCTGATGGTAAGTGTGGGCAGTTCGATATTGGGCAGCATGTCGATCTGCAGTCGGCTTAAGGAGACGGCTCCCAGAATGACAAATATCAATGTCACCATGGTGGTGAAGATAGGCCGTTTGACGCTGAAGCGGGGCAGATTCATTGGACCGTTTCCCTTTTTGGGTCAACGCCCTGCTTGTATTGCTCGGCGGGAATCGTGATTACAGAGCCATCTTTGACGAATTGTTGGCCCAGTGTCACCACGCGCCCGGATAACTCTTGACCTACCAATTGTATCTTGCCGCCATCGCGAATGCCAGTATCGACTTCGCGCCAGGTAACGGAACGGCCGTCTTCACTCACGATAAAAACACCACTGCGATCATTGCGGAGGGTAACCGCCTGTGCTGGAACAATGACGGCTTCAGACACCTGTTCCAACACCACCGAAGCCCGGATGAACATACCGGGTTTGAGTCGGTGCTTTGGGTTGTCAACTATCATTTCGACCCTTACCTGCCGCGAGGATTTATTAAAAACCGGTGCCACACGAGCGATGCGACCTAAATACATTTCACCGGGATAGGCTTCCATGCTGAGCGCCACCTGTTGATCGGGTTTCAAACGTGTGTAGTCTTTTTCGGTTACATAAACCACTCCGACGATTGGATTGAGCTCTACGATGTGGAGCAGAGGGGCATTTGCTGCAACAGTTTGGCCCTCATCCACGTACCGTTCTGCCACAACTCGCTGTTTGCTGCCGTCAGTCCAAGTTGCCTTAACCTTGGTGTATCCCAATCTTATGTTTGCTATCTGTAATGATGATTCGGCCCTTTTTAACTGCGCCTTGGCCACATCAAGCTGAGCTAGTTTTGCCAGTTTGTTCTGACTGGCTACGTCGAAATCCGAATCTGCTGTAATCCCTCGATCCCTTAGTGATTCGGAACGCTTAAACTCACGATTGGCAATTTCAAGAGCACTTTGAGCTTCGCTTAGATTTGCCTTAGCCACCGCTAGATCAGATTTGGCCTGTGCAATTGCCTGAACGTATTCATCGTCATCCAACACTGCCACGACCTGATTACGTTCAACCTTATCGGCGATATTCACAAGCATGCGTTCAACTCGGCCACCCACTTTAGGAGCGACTACCAGTTCGGCTAATGCTTCCAGTTCACCACTGAAGGTTCGTTTCAGCTTGATCAGTCCATTCTGAATCTCCGCGACTTCAACCGGCACCGGCTTTATAGCTCTTTTATCTGTTTTTCTTGGGTAATCCGTTGGAATTTTTGATGAAATCATCCAGCCAATTCCTGCCACAGAACCAATTACAATAAGCGCCCGGATAAAATTTTTATAGCCCCTCGATTTCATATATGCATGTCCTAATTTGAAAAGGTGGAATTATCTGCAACCCCGTGCTTAACGCTTGCAAACTTTGGTGATTATTTGGTGTGAACAATCTATACCATGTGAAAAAATAAGATTAAAACACGATCTGTAAACAGGTTATTACGATGAACCCGAGGAGGGTAAAACTATGATTAAGCGGATTTAAAAGCAGAGATTGAACTACTGAGGGTAAGTTCGACATTTAACCCAGTTATGCGTTTCGAGCATTAGATAACAACCTTAAATATGCAGAAATGCTCACTCCCCGCTTACGGAAGTCTAACACATCCATCTTTACATATAGAGTCCACTATTGTATTCGCAGGCCATGATTGCACAATCCGTGTACTATCAACATTCTTGGCAAGTATGCGTTATTTTAATAATCGGATGTCAACCTCGTTAACTCCTTTCATTAACTCCATGAAGCCGGCCACTTGATCCCCTTGTCTGCTTCTGGTGTGATAAGGATAAAGCACTTCGGGTTTAAAGGCTTTGGCCGCATCAGCGGCCATTGCTGAATCCATGGTATATGGCAGATTCATCGGAACAAAGGCCGCATCAATGCCCTTTAAGGCTTTCATCTCCTGAGTGTTTTCGGTGTCCCCAGCCACATAGACGCGTTTGCTTCCGATTGTGATGATGTATCCATTGCCTTCACCTTTGGGATGAAAGGGAGCGCCGCTTTCTCTTTTATGGATCAAATTGTATGCAGGTATGGCCTCGATTGAAAATCCGCTTAAAGTTCTTTTGTCCCCATTTCCCATGAGGATCGGAGAAAAGCGCATGTTTTCGATTTGTTCAGCGCATTTTGGGGTCATTACAATAATTGTGTTGCCATTTGTGATTTGTTTCAAAGCAGCTGGATCCAAATGGTCTCGGTGATGATGAGTAATCAGGACAAGATCAGCTTTGGGGAGCGAAGTGTAGTCTCCTACCTTCGTCCATGGATCGACATGGATTATTTTCCCGTCATATTCAAACATGAGCGTCCCATGGCCGATCAACGTTATTTTCAAATCTCCATCGGAAGTTGGAATTATGTCTGTTTTAGCTGCTTCAGCGTAGATACCGGCGACGAGCACGAATACCATCGATACGACACCTATTACTAAATATCGTTTCATTTTCCCCTCCATATTTTAATCAATTATCTGGATAGAAAATTTGGCGAATCTGCATAGGATCGGTAATGCTGTTATTATTCTGGAATCATGAAAAAACTAAGGATACAAATCTTAAAATTTTGAAAACTTAATGTAAGCTCTACAAATAACGTCGGCGAATTCGCTTGCAGGACCAAGATATTATTAATGCGTATTTTAAGTCCCTTCCCGGTTAATTTCGAATTGCGGTACACGTCCCGAATACAACATACGCCACACCATTTCCAGAAGCCGACAGGACAACCTTACCTGTCTTATTAGAAATGGCTATGCTCCAGACCAATCCGTCATCAACATTTTGGACGCCTTCATCGACACCCTGGAGTATAAGCTTGTTTTCCATATGCCCAATATATCTAATTTTACTGACTCTTCTTACTAAACTTTCTATTGACGGCTTTATTGTTTTCAGATCAAAATCAATAACAAATTTTTTAGGAAGACCAACCGTGTCTGGATCCACATCGCTGCTGATCTTGAATTGGCTGATCTCAAGAACTTTTTCAACTGAACCTGAAAGTTGCTTTGATCCATCAAAATCATCAGCAAAAGAATGTACTGCCATGATGAATAGGCAAATTAGAACTAAAAAAAATAATCTTCTAGAAACCAACATTTCGGGCCTCCATATAGTTTTTATGGAATGGAACCCTACGGGTGAATACGTGATTGCCTACTAAAAATCCGTATTTGAGCGGTGCCGGTGAAAGTGGTTCAGTCCTCGAAATATGGACGATATTCCTGCGTTTATCCCACTTCCCCCACCCTGTCCTCAACCCCATGCATGTCGAGGAGAGACCGATTGAAAGTTTTTTATAACCGCTTCATCCATCGATCTCCCCAAGTGTTGGGATGGCATCTGCAGCACCCGGTCGGGTGACGCACACGGCTGCGGCGCGGCAGGCCAATGCAAGGCAATGCTGCCTGTCTTCCCCTCTGGCGTACTGGGCCAGAAAGTATCCGATAAAGGTATCACCAGCAGCCGTGGTATCCACTGCCGATACAGTTTGCCCCGGTTCCCGATAAACCCCGGACTTGTCTGCGTATAGCGCCCCGGCAGCCCCCAGCGTGAGGATGACGACCGCATCGGGATAACGCCCTAACAGGGACATGGCGGCGGTTTCTGGCCCCGCCTTCCCGGTCAGTCCGTGTGCCTCGATTTGATTTAAAATAAAGATATCAACAATTTCCAACGGGTATGCCGCCACTTCCGGGCTGTAAGGTGCCGGATTGAAAACCACCTTGAGCCTGGCGTCTGCCGCCAGTTCAAGCATATCTTTCAAGGCACTGGTCTCGTTTTGCACCAACAGGAAGTCTCCCGGTGAAAACGCCCTCAGTACGCGCTCAGCATCTGCCCGCCTTATGGCCCGGTTAGCGCCGCCATGGATGACAATGGCGTTCTCTCCGGCAGCATCCACCTGGATTATGGCATGGCCCGTAGGCACCCTCACCTCTTCTACATAATCAACGTTGACCCCATCCTGCGCCAGACGTTCCCTGAGGAAACGGCCTTCTGTGCCAATCTTGCCCGCATGCCAGACTGCGGCGCCGGCACGCGCCAAGGCCACAGACTGGTTGAGTCCTTTGCCTCCGCAGAAACGATTATATGAGGCACTGCTGATGGTCTCGCCTGGATAGGCAATGTGATCAACCCCATAGACATGGTCAATGTTGAGAGAGCCGAAGTTTAAAATCCTCATTTTGATTTCCCATTAAAATTATACCGAAATCGATGCATAAATGATATGGTTGTGGATCTTTTCCTTGCTGGCCAATCTTTCTACTTTAAATTTAAACACAGGATATCAAGAATTGCAAAACAGTCCTCGCACGGACCTGACTGAAGAACCCGTCCTGAAAACATTGTTTCGACTCGCCGTACCTGTCACCGTAAGTATGGTCATGTTTACGGTCTACTTAATGGTGGACCTCTACTTCGTTGGCCGTTTGGGTCCTGATGCCGTTGCCGCCCTTTCCATTTCCGGCAATGCCTTTTTTATCCATCTGGGGTTTTCAACCATAATCGGCACCGGTGGAATGGCGCTGATTGCCCAGGCATTCGGACGCAAAGATTATGAATACGCGGCCGGCGTTTTCAAACAAAGTATACTCCTGGCGCTGGCGGTCGGATTTATCGAAGCCATCGCCGGTTTATGCCTGGCGCCGGTCTACATTCGGTTTTTCGGTGGTACCGGCATGTCTCTCCAATGGGGTATCGAGTATTTTCAAATTTTTGCGATCTCATTTTTTTTCATGATGCTGCTATATACCATTGGAAACTGCTACCGGGGCATGGGAGACACCAAAACACCCATGTTGATCATGCTGCAGGCAAATCTGATGAATATCGTTCTGGATCCCATTCTGATTTTCGGCTGGATGGGTATTCCGGCCATGGGCGTGCGCGGTGCCGCTGTGGCTTCGGTAATATCACAAATTTATGCCCTGACAATCTATGCATATCAAATTCTAATTAAAGGCACCCATCTGGACCTGCAGGGGAAATGGCGCCTCAGTACCGGCGTTATTCTCAAAAGCCTTTACATCGGGGTGCCTTCCGGGCTGAACCATTTTCTGCTGGCGGCCAATCTGCTGATCACCTTTCGGGTAATAAGCTCCTATGGAACCGCGGCGCTGGCTTCCGTAGGCATCGGCTTTCGGATATTGCAAACCATCTATATTCCCGTCATTGCCATAGCATCGGCCATGGCGGCCATTGTCGGTCAGAATTTCGGCGCCCAAAAGTACGCTCGAATTACCGGCACTCTAATTAGTGCCTGGGCCGCGGCCATAATCTTGATGTTGATTTGTACTGTGATTTGTCGAATATTTCCCGACGGTTTGATCGCTATATTCAGCACTGACGCGAATGTCATCCAATTTGGCGTCATCTATTTGAAAATTTTTGCCTGGGGGTTTGTTGCCGTGGGTACCATTATGGTCTCCAGCGCGGCGTTTCAGGGTCTGGGGAAGACCTATCCCAGCTTAATCGGCGCCGTGATCGACAATGCCCTTTTTGCAATTTTGGTATTCACCCTGCCAATGTACTTCAATTGGGGCATTCAATCTATCTGGTGGATCAAGATTATGACCGCATTTGTAGAAATGGCGTTGGTGGCTGGCTGGCTTAAAATTGAGTTGCTGAAAGTTCGTGCGGACATGGTATCTCCTCGGTCACCTTGAAACTCTGTGTAATTACGGTAAGTAATATATAGTTTAAGCCTTTGCTAAATTGTTTTGTGGGAAGACTTGCCCGCCAGCGTCGTTTTATAGCCTGCGTTTTGGGAAATTAACAACAGACCCTGAGTATATTTCATGCCGGACGTTCATAAATCGCAAAAAAATGTGGCACTGGCGGATCTTGTTCGTCATCGTATGATACGAAACGTTTCTCAGACAAACCGGCTCGTTGAAATCCTTCGATTTCCTCCCGGTCCAGCGCTAGTGGAAAAGCATTTGATTGCTCACCAGCATTCCGGCTGCGGCACGAAACAAGGATTTCACCTTTTGGGGCGACAAGATCTGAAATCGCATGAACGGCTCGTGCCCGATCCGGGCCTTTGAGTATCTGGATCGTGTTGCATTCATATACTAGGTCGAACCGCCGCAACCACTTGTGCGGGTGGTTGAACAAATCGGCAACCACATAGTCCACTGCGCTATGGGGATACCGCTGCCGGCACATGTTGATGGCCGATGGGGAGATATCGAAGGCGGTCACCTGAAACCCGTGCTGAGACATAGCTTCGGCATCATCACCCAAGCCACAGCCGATCGTAATCGCCTGTGCTCCGTCCTGCACTTTTTGTTCTGCCAAATAATCGTGCAGTAATGGATTTGATTTTAAGTCGGCCCAGTATATGTTGTGGATATCCCCATTGGCTTGGAGATAAAACGCTTCGAACCACCCATTCGGATCACCCTTTTCTGCATAGGTTTCCGCCAGGATTTGAGTTGTACGTCTGGATGTCTTCATGGTTGCGTCCTTTGATGAAGGTCCTTATATTTACCCCCCTTCAAATTGTGATACTTCCTGGCTCACAACTTCAAATTTCTTTAATTCATGCTCTTTGAATTCAATAGGTTTTGAAATCGAAGCAGCATCTTCAAAGCGGATAATCGGGTCGGAGGTCGTTCGTATTGTGAGCTGAAATGCGTCTGGCCTGGCATAATGGCCGGCAACATCTAAATTCCATCTTGTATTGCGAATTGAGCTGGGATCCACTTCAGCATAAAGAATGGTTTCCTCTTTACTTATGGGACCGGCTAAGAGATTGCCTTCTGGATCGGAGACAATACTGTTGCCGGTGTTTATCCATTCACCCGCCTCCGCATAATAAGGTTCGAGTTGTGGAAAACGGGATAGGACATCCTTTTTGCGAAGCACCATACAGCAACCGATAGCATAAACTCTACCTTCTCTGCCGATATGCCTGATTGAGGATTGCCAGGTATCACCTTCATCATAGGTCGGAGCAACATATATTTCTATGCCCCGTCCATAAAGGCTGTATCTGACAAGCGGCATATAGTTTTCATGGCAAATAAGCCCGCCAACTTTGCCGATTTCCGTATCGTACACATCCAAGGTTCCGGGATCGCCATAAGCCCAGACAGTGCGTTCTGAAACTGTCGGCACCAGCTTTTGGTGTCGGCTGATCAGGGTGCCCTCGTGATCAAATATTAAATTCGTATTGAATAAAGTACCACCACTCGCATCAATATTGCGTTCATTAATACCGATCGATACATATATCCCAGCCTTGCGTGCTGCCTGGCTGATTTTATCTATTGATGGACCGGGAATCGTAACCGACTGGTCAACCAATTCACCGTAAAGTCGCTGATTCAAGACAATTTGTCCTGCTGGTACAAACCATATCCAGTCAGGATAACCGGGAATGAATGTTTCCGGAAAGACTGCAAGTCGTGCTCCTCCAGCTGCCACCTCGGCAATCAAGTTACAGACCTTGTCCACCGTGGCATCACGATCCATGAAAACTGGAGATGCCTGTATTACCGCTATTTTAAATGGGTCTTGTGTCATCGTATCCTCCATAGGTTTTCTTAGACAGTCGGCTTGATGTTTTGGTTCATATGAAACCGGTTTAGCGGGTCCCACTTATTTTTAACGGCCACCAAGCGCTTCCATACATCCTCTGTGTAGGCCTCCTTTATTCTAGCATCACCTTCCTGACTCAGAAAATTTACATAAACACCACTTGCAAAGTCCCTTGTTCCCTCATGAAACTCCCGGGCCCATTGCAGACACCGTTCATCATCTTCGGACTTCTGCCAGCGGGTGTGAATATTGATCACAAACGGAGTGGTACGATGGGCAAACGCAGTTTCATTATTATTTGTACGGCTCGGGGCACCTTCCATATGGGGGATAAAAATTTCGCATTCTTCGGACGGTAACTTACCGGCAAATTTGATAACCTGATCAAGACAAGGATCGCTGAGATCCTTAAGGTGATGCGATTTCCAGTAATTTCGGGCGCCGTGATTGACGAGCCCATCAAATCCCGATTGCCAGTCAACCCAGGGTTGGTTGCCAAATCCTTCTCCCAAAGACTTGGTGGCATCACGAATTGGCTTGATGAGCTTCTCGCCCTCATCGGGCTTTCCCAGCCAGACGAAGGGTACGATAACCACCAATTTACCATGGACGGTATCGGGTAAAAATGGCAAAGGGGGTGCGTGACGAACGACCAGCCAAACTGTCATTTCATCCGGTAGGGTGCGCACATAATCCCGATGAAATTGCATATATTCTTTGGCATCATTAAAATCTTTGACAATTAAACCGGAAAATACCTCCTGACCGATATCCGCACATTTAAATTCAAAGGAAGTGACGATGCCATAATTTCCACCACCGCCCCTTAGACCCCAGAACAGGTCGGGATTTTCATTTTCACTGGCTGTAACTAATTGGCCATTGGCTGTTACCACTTCTGCTGATAATAGATTGTCTACGGATAAACCGTACTTGCGGCTTATCCATCCGAATCCGCCACCCAATGCAAGTCCGCCTACCCCGGTGTGCGAAATAATACCCGCTGAAACAGCCAAGCCATGCAGTTGTGTTTCGTAATCTACATCTCCGAGCAGACAGCCGCCATCTACTCTGGCAGTTTTCTTCTCTCTATCCACGCTAACGCGACGCATGAGAGACAGGTCAATCATCAGACCATCATCACAGACAGCTGTCCCGGCTGAATTATGGCCACCACCTTTTACAGAAATCTCCAGATCATTGTCGCGGGCAAAATTTACGGCCTTGACGACATCACTGGTTCCAACGCATCTGGCGATGATGGCCGGTCTTTTATCAAACATGCCGTTCCATATCTGGCGAGCCTGCTCATAGCCATGGACACCGGCCTGAAGCACACTGCCACGGAAGCTGAGCTTAAATTCATCTATTTTTTCCTTATCGATTTTATTAGCACCATTGGTGTTTGTTGAATTTCTGGAATTCATAATATTGCTCTCCTGATTTTTAGGTATATAAGACTTTTGATGGGACGAATGAGGTTGGTGAAAATAGGATCAGGAGTGGGTTCTCTCGTATTTAGGCAGTGTCGGGTTTTGCCGATATATTTTAATACCGAGAGATCCTTTTAGAATGGGACATTAACGCGATTCTAATTTACCTGAATGATGCCTAAGCTGTTGTATTCGTCGAACCGAAATTGAACGATTGTCGAGATTGCAGCAGGTACAAGAAGAAGTCTGTTTCGCAATAGGAGTCGCGGGAAGCACCAGACACTGTATATGCGGCGATGTCGACAATCCCCACGTACTCAACCTTGGTTAAATATAACACAGCACCATTTATACATCACGGTGATAATTGCATGATGCACAATTCTTAGTCACAATTTCATCCTCATTGGAATCAACATCAGAATAACCACATTGTGGCATAGTGTCAATGGTTGTGAAGAAATTTAGTTTTAAATTTTTTTAAACAACATAATGTATTCAACGGGCCGGGACCTTTCCGAGTCAGAATCGACAGATCAATGTTCCATTGGGGGTATACATTACTAAATTTTTCTTGACATTGTTATGAACTTATCGTTATTAGGTTGGTTAACCAAACTATTTTGAGGCTTCAGTGGGTAGAATAGACACATCCTCCCATCGCAGAAAACAAATTGTATGGGCTTTATATGATTGCCTGGCAAAAGCAGGCAGCGAAAAAGTCACCATAAAAAAGATTGCGGTTCAAGCCGCACTCCCCCCGGGTGTTATCCACTACTACTTTAAAAGCAAAGACCAGATAGTTTCCACCCTGGCCGAAGCTATTATTGAGAAATACACCAGCATGCTCAAAAAAAGTCTGTCAAAAGCCGGTACTGCTGAGCAAAAACTCGAATATGTAATTGACTTCATAGTCGATATTTTGATTTTCAATCGCCCCCTCAATCGTGTTTTTTACAATCTCATCCAGTTGGCCTTTGAGAGAGAAGAACTTGGGAATGCTTTAAAAAAAATGTTTAAGGACTATCGTGAAGAATTCGCCCGTATTTTAGCCCAAGCCGGTAGCGCTCGTGGAAATAAAATCATGGGAGCCGCCCTGGTTGCGATAACCGAAGGATTCTCCATCCAACTGATGGTGGACCCGGCCGCCTTAAAAAAAGCCGATGTACGCAGATCGATTGCACAAGCAGTAAAAACTCACATTGGCAGCACTAAATCCTGAAAACTTGTATGCCGATGCCTGCAAACGAAAACAAAATACTGCTAACTTTTAAGGCACAATTCTAGGTTGTACGACCAACCCATAACTTTCAACTGCCGCCAACGTTTAACAGACTTATGAATAGGACCCCTCTCAAAAAAGAGACGAGTCCTGGAAACCAAAGGAGGCTCCGATGCCAGTGGACCAATTTCAAGCCAAAAGCTTTTGGATGAAGACCAGGGATTATACACCCGGTACTCCGCTTCAGGAAGACATTACCGTGGACACCGCTATTATCGGCGGCGGTTTCACGGGTCTGTCCACTGCCTATCACCTTAAAAAGGCAGAGCCGACCATGCGGATAGCCCTGCTTGAAAGCGACGTTATCGGTTATGGCGCCAGCGGCCGCAACGGTGGATTCAACATGACGCTCTTCGGACTGACCCTAAGCATCACCGCGCTCCGTTTTGGAAAGGTAAAAACCATCGAGGCCCATCATTATATGGAACGGGCCGTAGATCTGCTGCAGGATTTGGTACAAAGTCTGGAATTGGATTGCGATTATGAGCACCCCGGATTTTTAAGAGTCGCCACCTCGGAAAAGTATAAGAAGCGTATTCTGCATGAAATTGAATTTGCACGCAAACTGGGCCTGGATGGTATTGATTGGCTTGAAAAAGACCAGATTCAGGCCCAAGTAAAAAGCCCCATGTATTTAGGCGCCTGGTGGGAGCCCCGCTGCGGTATTCTAAACCCGGCCAAACTCTCGTGGAGTTGGGCTGAGAACATCCGGCCCATGGGTATTGAAATCTATGAACGCACCCCGGTATCTGAAATTTCGCGGGATGCGCAAAAAGTCACGCTCGCAACACCTAACGGTAAAGTTCACGCCAACAAAGTTGTGGTGGCAACCAACGCCTGGTCCCACTTCTTTCCGGAATTGAAAACCAAACAAATCCCGGTTTGGACTCACATCGTAATAACCGAACCTTTGACTGAGAGTCAGTATCAGGAAATCGGTTGGCAAAACCGGCAGGGAATTGAAGATGCACGCAATCTTGTCCATTATTACCGCCTCACAAACGATAACCGCATCGTTATGGGCGGACGGGATGTATCTGTGAGTAAAGGTTATGACATGGACAAAGATCTAAATGAGAAAATATTTGAAGGCCTGAGAGCGGATGTGCGTCAAATATTTCCCGCTTTGAAGAACATCGGATTCAGCGACGCCTGGGGCGGACCCGTGTCGGTACCCATGGATATGGCTCCGGCCATCGGATATATGGGTGATGAGAGAGTTGTTTACAGCCTGGGCTGTGTCGGCCACGGCGTCAGCATGACGCACCTGAATGGAAAGACCGTGCGGGATCTGGTGCTTGAGCGCCAAACGGACTTGACGGATGTCTTTTTTGTAAACCGCAAAACGATCCCCTGGCCTCCGGGACCGCTGCGGAATGCGGCTATCAAGGCCATCCTCGGATATATGCATGTGGAAGACTGGTTATACGATGCCAAGCAAAAGGAAGGTGCCGCCAAGTAGACTTGATTTGATATGTCGCTATGAAAAAATACCTGAACTGCTTTTACCACGAAACGGAACGTTATTCTGACAAACACTATAGCATCATTATTTCAGGGGAATATTCTTTGTCTCATTTTTTCCATATTGATATGTACTAGACATCATATCATATTTCTTTTTTATCAAGGTTAGACGTTCAAGAAAAAATTCCCTATTCTGAGAATCACAATTATTTATCAGGTCAACTACAGAGTACGCCGTCCAATAGGCATTCTGCCGTGCATATTCTCCTGGATCATGTTTGAATAACTCTTTTAAGATTTTCAGATCATGGCCGATGCTGAAGGCATCACGGGAATCCTCATGGCTGAAAAGATAGTAAATATTGTCATATCCACCCCAGGCTATGGCCGATGCACACATCGTGCAGGGTTCATGGGTAGAGAAAAATATGGTTTCATTTGGCGCCACACGTTTGGATTCATCCCGGTTCACCATCTCATAATACCGGTTTATGGTATCTATCTCTCCATGCCATAATGGATTTATAGTTTCGTGGTTGGTTCCCACGATTATGGTTGATAAATCAGATTTATGTAGCATTGCGGCGCCAAAAATCTTATTACCTAGCTTTACCCCCTCATCAGTCAAGGGAATAATCTCTTCCTCAATTACAGTGAGCAGACGGTCAATAAAAATTACATCACATGTCGCCATCTCGCCCGGACGCTTATCAGTGCTGCTATTGATATGATCTTCCGCGGGCGCAACAGAATTATGGTTTTTTTGAAACCGATTTCTATTTTCCAAGGATTGCATATATCCTCCTGCTTTAAATGGATCCCCACGGGGTAAACCCGTGGTCCCGATATAATACCTGTCTTTCCATCCGCCGTAGCAGACTGCTGCGGAGGACGGGCGCTTTCGTTAGACTCAGGGTTACACCGAGACAAGACGCCGCTGTTAAGCGGTTCCTCAGACTTAATGAATTCCAAGCATTCTTATGCTTTGACTTTACCGCATAGAATGCAGTGGGTTCAGATATCAGACCTATTCCACCAGACCGCACCAGCGCGCTAAAAACAGAGCGTATGTACGTGCCACATGCATTATGCTGTCGATATTCACCCGTTCGTTGGCCGCATGAATATTTTCGGCTATGGGACCAAAACAGGTGGCTTGCCCCTGACCATGGTGTACAAATGCTCTTAGGTCGGTTGTACAGGTGGCGATATATTCTTTCGCATCATTTCCGCTTAGTGTTCGATGACAGCCGTTTAAAGTCTGCAATGCCGGCAGATCTCTTGAAATACCGTGCCCATCAGAACGAAATCCATAAAACTCGATCTCCGGAGGGTTTTCAGATAACCATGGATCTGATTTTGAGATGCCTTCGACCCTCTGAATAATTTGCTGCTTGATTTCTTGGAACTTTGATCCCGGAAAGTAGGAGAGGCGAGCATGCAGCTCGGCCTTGGCTGGCACAGTGGAGGGCCAATCCCCCCCTTTAACGATGCCGATATTTAAATTGATGGGATGATCCAGTCGGCTATACGGTTCCGGTACGTTGGTATGATTAAGCTCAGATTCGAGCACATGCAATCCTTCAATGATCGGAAACAATTTTTCGATGGCGTTGGTTCCGGATTGCGCCGCCAATACATGACTCGGAACGCCTTTGACAATAATTTTAAACCATAGGACGCCGAGTTGATGCGTGAGGATCGTCGGACCGAAGGGTTCAGGGATCAACACGGCCTCGGCATCATACCCGGCAAGAACACTTGCCAATGCTCCGTTACCGCAACACTCTTCTTCTATTACCGCATTAATACAGACCGGTGCTTTGAGCCCGAACCCTGCCTTTTTAATGGCATATAGAGCATATACCATGGCGGCCACCCCGGACTTCATATCGCCGGCCCCGCGCCCATACATCCAACCATCCCGAATTACAGGCTCAAACGGATCCTGCCGCCACAGATCCATGGGTTCCGGGCTGACAACATCCAGGTGGCCATTAAACAACACACTCTGCCCACCCTCGCCGGCAGCGGGTTCCATCGCTGCCAGGTTGTATCGATTTTCGTAGTCCCACGGAACCGGTGCAAATCCCTCATGGGAAGATAATTTATTTACATCTACCGGTATTTTTTCTGGTGTTAAACCCAGCTGTTTTAGACATGCTTCCATTACCGCCAAAACAGAGGCTTCATTGCCCAAGGTACTGGGTTCTCTGACCAAGCGCTGTGTCATTTCCAGTATATCTGCTTTGAGCTTATCAACAGCTTTTACAATCTGCTTCTCTTGGAAATGCATAATCACACCCTTTCTACTAGAAGCTATCTCAAAAATATCTTTAAACCCAATCTCTGTGTTGGGCTCTCGTTTCAACTCCACAATAATACCTGAAGTGGTTGTAACCTCACTTCTTAAGTATTCCTGCGGATTGAAAAGTTCGCCTGCCTTGACCTTGTGCCAAAATCTTATTTTTGAGATACCTTCTACCAAATAGTGCGGTTGTTATAATCTCATATAAATCCGACCCACTGGGCAAAAAAAGTCTTTTCTTATTTAAGCTAATCTCAATCGGGTCATATGACAACCGATAATAAGATTGCACGCACGAAGGACTTCTAAAATCTAGGAATTTCTCCCTGCGGGACTTGAATCTCGGCCCCGGTGGCGTTCAAAACTCTTTCCAATTCAGTCTCCTCGGCCAGTTCCCGTAGTACCAGTCCACGATTGATAATGTCTATGACTGCCATTTCGGTAATAATTGTGCTTACACAGTTTTTGGCTGTCAGCGGGAGTTTACATTGCCTAAGAATTTTAGGCTTTCCCTGCCGGGTTGTATGCGAGGTTGTAACGATTACCCGTTTTGATTTTTGGGCAAGCTCCATGCCGCCGCCGATACCGGGTGCATATTTACCCGGAATGATCCAATTTGCCAGATCCCCGGTTGCGGATATTTCCAGTGCGCCTAAAAAGGCGATATCTACGCGTCCACCCCGAATCATGGCAAACGAAAGCGCGCTGTCAAAAAACGACACACCCGGCGTGGTGGTTACATAGTTGCCGCCGGCATCTATTAAATTCCGGTCTTCCGTGCCGCGCGGACATCGCAGCCCCATTCCGAGGATACCGTTTTCCGATTGGACTATGACTTGTCGCTCTTCAGACAAATAATCGGGTATCAGGGTCGGTATGCCGATGCCGAGATTGACAACCGCCCCCGTGTCTATTTCATTTGCTGCGCGACGAGCTATTTTTTCCTTATAAGACATGGCTTTTTAAAATCCCATACTCATCGGTTAGTTTCGGTATTAATACAACATGGTCCACAAAGGCGCCGGGAGTGTGGACGCTGTCCGGGTCAAGTTCTCCGGTGTTTACTATTTTTTCCGCTTCTACGATAACGGTATCCGCGGCCGTGGCCATGACCGGATTGAAATTTCGGGCGCTCTTCTCGAAAATCAGATTTCCCATGTTATCCGCCACAGATGCGTGTATCAGGGCTGTATCTGCCCTCAATTGCTTTTCAACTAATACCTCGCGACCTTCAATCATTATGATCTCTTTTTTATCTCTGAGAATGGTATCAATGCCGATATCGGTCAAAATACCAAAAAGGCCTGCTCCGCCGGCTCGGATTTTTTCGGCCAATATCCCTTGGGGATAAAATTCCACCTCGATTTCCCTTTGGTTCATCATCTGGATAGCGGTCGCATTCAAACCAAGATGCGACGTTATGAGCTTTTTAACCAGACCGGCTTCGATCAGCTTTGACAATCCCATGCCATCTTCGTTGGCTTCATTCTTGATCAATGTCAGATTGGATATTTTCTTTTTCAGCAGTCCGTCAATGAGCGTAAACGGGGTTCCCGGTACGCCAAACCCGCCAACCATGACGGTATCGCCGTGGCGGATGTGTTCCAGGGCGCTGTCAATATCTGTGATTTTGTTTATCGTCGCCATGCTACTCCATTTTATTAAAAATTTTAGTCAATTTAAGCATCATTTGGTCCCGTTCGATTATGGCCGGATCCGATTCATGGCTGGCAAATTTCACCTCATAATCATAGAAACCTTTTCCGCTGCGAATGCCGA
Organism: uncultured Desulfobacterales bacterium; assembly: GCA_964452555.1. Classification (GTDB taxonomy): domain Bacteria; phylum Desulfobacterota; class Desulfobacteria; order Desulfobacterales; family B30-G6; genus B30-G6. The sequence goes on along the minus strand of CAYVMI010000009.1, from coordinate 64,027 downwards.
CGTGGCCGGCGTTCACCAACGCCTGCATGTTTTTCGGAGGCGATGTGGTATTCGATATCTCGGGCAATAGTCTGGTGGCCATATCCAGGAATGCATCCAGTCCCCCCAGGTCCATAGCTTTGATAAAGCCCACACAAACACTGCGAAAAGCAAGCGAGCCTTTGATGGCGTCATCAATATCCTGGGCATCGGCAACGCCCTGCTCCACGAGATCCAAAGCCTCTCTAAGGATGGCGGCGGCAATCCTGTTGACGATCAAACCTTGAACCGGTTTTGCCACTTTGATGGCTTGTTTGCCTGCCTTTTGAATCACCTTTACCGTCAGATCCCAGTATTCCGGATCGGTCTTGGGCAACTTGGCCACTTCCACGGTTGGCATCAACTGGGGCGGATTGAACCAATGGGCCATTATGGTTCTGGATGAATTGTTTACGTGCTTAAATATTTTCAGCGGCGGCAAATCACTGGTATTTGTTGCCAGGATTGTACGGGCAGGGCAGTTGGCCTCAAAACGGGCAAAAAGCTCCTGTTTGAGCTCCAAATTCTCGGGTACCGTCTCCATCATAAAATCACAGTCTGCGGCACTCTTCTCAAAATCAACCGTGGGAGTCAGTCTGCTCAAAGCGCGCCGGGCTTCATCCGGGCTGATTAGATCGCTATTGATGAAATCCTGCATATTGTTTGTTATGTGGGCCACAGCAGTGTCCAAAGACGGCTGCCTGGGGTTATAAAGCACTACATCGAAGCCCCCCATAAGAAAACTGTGGGCAATACCTTGCCCCATAATTCCCGCTCCCATCACCGTAACCCTCTTTACATCTTGCAGTTTCATTATTCCCATCCTTTATATCCCATTCATTTAAACGCTACATTATTTCCCTGTCAGCCGCATCCAATATCCGCTCCAGCTCTCTTACAACGGCGTCCTCAAGCGGCGGAACTTCATGCTCTTTTAATATATAAGCCACCCTGTTTTCTGCACGCTCACATAACCTCTGAGGATCTCGGCTCCAGACAGAATAGCTGTTGAAGTCCAACAAATTGGGATAAAATCGAATTTCATCCCGAAAGTGTTTATAGGTATGTTGGCTGGCCATAAAACTGCCGCTGGGACCGGCTTGCCCCACGGCCTCAATGCCAAGTTTTTCTTTGTCCATATCAAATTTCGCTGCGATACGTCTTGCGAATTGTACAATTTCATCATCAATGACAAGCTGTGTCAAACTGGAAGCCAAGCCGCCATCCAAGGTGCCGGCACCCGAAAGGATTACAGCCCCGGACCCTGCGGCCATAAACATGCCCATGCCTTTCTGCAGCATTGTCTGCTCAAAAATGAAGCCGTCCGATATGAGGGCTGGACACTCGCTGGGCATGCCATAGTACTGGGTGCCGAGTTGCGCAAACGCTGCGTAAAGCAACAAATTCTCCGGCCCCCCGGTTACGGCGCTGCCGGCCCGCATTTCCACGACACTGGGATAGCAGTAATATACGGTCGGCATGCCGGGGTATAAAAGTTGGAGCAGTGTAAAAGCCCCTAAAACTTCGGCATTGCCTTGGGCCAGGGTACCTGCCAGGGTTACCGGCGCACTGGCACCGAGCATGGGCTCCACGCACACCTTAAGCGGCAGTCCATTTTCACAGCACACTTTAAGGCGTTCTATTTCATCCGCTGGGTAATGAAGTGGAGACATGGGGCATATGATGGCATGAAAAAGTGGTCGTTCTAGCATGGCTTCCCTGGTGCCTCTAACGGCAAGCTGCATCTCGACCAGATACCTCATATTGATCGAGCCCATGGTAAGACCCATGAAATGTTTGCGGGAATTTTCCAGCAATATTTTAGTCGCGTGCAGATCTGCCGATTTCGGGGGTACATCCTGGAGGCTCATGAGACCGGAAAAAGCAATAGCATCTAATGCATCGGAAACAATGCCGGCCATTTTTTGATCATTCAGAGTGGCCGCTCTGAATCTATCCTCTTGATGCGTCGGTACCAGGGTGTCTCCCGAGCCACAGCGCACCAGGAAATCGTTATGACAACCAATTTCATGGTCATATTCCGGATCCCTTCCCGCCAGCCTGATCTTGCGGGGTACCCGGGCGACACTGGCCTCCACCAGATCTGCCGGAAACCGGGCAAGATTCTTTGCAAAATCTACTTCTGCCCCTTCTTCTGCCAGTTTTGCCAAGGTCTCCCGATGATCGATGCGAATTCCGGTACCCGCCAGGATAGCAAGTGATGCCTCGTGAATTCTCTTCATCTCTGCCTTGCTAAGAATCTCAATCCGCATAATCTTGATTCCCTACCCCCATAAGACACTCAGTGATCACATCCGCAATTAAATTAGCGCAATAAATTGCGGCCGGGACGTGCACCGGTGTGCTCTGACTGATCGATCACCAGGGTGCCGTTCACGATGACATGTTCCACGCCTTTGGCATATTCAAACGGGGGTAAATCCGCCCCCCCCTCAACGAGGTTGGCATAATCCAGCACCACCACATCTGCGAAATAGCCTTTACGCACAAGTCCGCGATCGCGCAGTCCGAAATGGGTGGCAGGCATGCTGGTCATTTTGCGAATGGCGTCCTCCAGACGCAGTGTTTTGTTTTCACGGACATGGCAGGTGAGAAAATGGATCATGCCGCCGTAACTGGCTTTAAAAGGCAAGGCCTCCCACAAGGGGCTGTTAAGGTCGCTGCTGATGAAATCGGATTCAAGGCTGAATAACGGATGACCAACCATTTCAGTCACATGTTCTTGCGTAAACATCAAACTCACGGCAATCAAATCGTCCAGGCCGGCACCGGTGGCAGCCATGATATCGAAATAACATTCCCACGGATCCCTTTTCCAAATTTCGGCGATTTCTTCGAAGTTCTTGCCGACTATTTCCGGGAAGGGTTTGTCCTGGACCATGGTCACCCGAAACCAGTCCCCGTTGTGTATAAAACGCCAATAGCGGTCGCACTCTGTGCGCAGGCGTTTGCGCACGGCCGCATCTTTAAGTTTCAAAGCAGCTTGCTCAGGGCCATCTGCCAGTACCCAGGGAGGCAGGATGGCGGCCAGTTTGCCGATACCCTCTGCATAGCCGACACAGTCGGTTTGAATGTCCTGACCTTTTGCTCGAGCGTGTTCCAGTGTCTCCACCGCCCGATGCCAGGCTCCCGGGGGCGCGTTGGTGTTTACACGTACATTCAAATGGGAAAGCTGTCCCTTGATGCCGCAATGCTTAACAATTTGTACAAACTCCTCGACAGCCGGTTGTATCTGCTCGTCATAGTTGCGGATGTGGCTGGCATACATGCCATCATATTCTGCGGCAATTTCAGCCAACTGCATGATTTCAGCGGTTGACGCCTGGCGACCGGGTTCGTATTCCAGTCCGGTCGATAGCCCCAATGCCCCGGCATCCATGGCCTCCCGCACATGGTCCTCCATGGCTTTGATTTGGTCGGTCGTTAATTCACTACTGGGCATGCTAGCCCCAACCGCCATCCTGATCGCATTATGGCCGACAAAAAAAGCCAGATTTTCGGCTGTTTTCATTTTGGCTATGGTGTCCAAATAGTCGGCGAAACTTGACCAGTCAACCGGGCCGCTGTAGGCAAATCCTTGCAGTGTTTCCCGGGCGCAGGCTCGGGAAATGTCGCTCAACGGCGCCATACCGAAACCGCAGTTACCGATTATTTCGGTGGTAACCCCCTGCCTGACGGTACTCTGCATTGCCGGATTGGTGTGAAGTGACCAGTCCGAATGACTATGACAGTCAATAAACCCCGGACAGACGATCTTGCCTGTGGCATCGATAATTTGCTCTGCCTCGGCTTCGGGCAGATGTTCCAACGCCACGATGCGATCCTCCTCAATCATCACGTCAGCCGGATACATTGGATTACCGGTACCATCGGCCAACCAACCGTTGCGGATCAGAATACGCATAGTTCCCCCGTCTTTTTTCCCATATGAAAAAACTCAACTTACGGATTGTTCACTTCACCTCATCTCAATCCCGAAATAGATGCCCGGGTATAGAGGACCCGGCACTGATTATACCCTATAAGGGTTTACTGTTTGTATTATTCGGTTGTGATAAATTCTAAATTCGAATATCGAAATACGAAACGGTTCGACAGGCTCACCGTCCTGAGCAAGGTCGAAGGACAAATCCAAATATTGAATGCTCAAATGACCAAAACATGGCCCTTGTGCCTTGAACGCGAAAGGTTTTGTTTTGATAATTTGAATTTGGGTCATTGAATATTGTTTCGGTTTTCGAATTTCGTGCTTCGGATTTAAATAACTACCTCCATCGGCATAGCCATATGGCTCTGGCCTGGCCCAGAGGACCAGGTTTTTCATGCCGGAATAAATTTAGGCGATCTCTTTTTCAACTTCTGAAATAGACTGGTCAAGTATAGCCACCAGTTTATCAATTTCATCCTTTTGGATAATAAAGGGCGGGGCCACGAGGACGTGATCGCCTTGGTTACCGTCTATACATCCACTTCCGGGATAAAGAACCAGTCCGTTTTTAAATGCTGCTTTGGTTATCAAATCAGCAACGGTGCCGCTCTCCAGTGGGGGAAAAGGTGTCTTTGTTTTTTTGTCTTTTACGAATTCGACACCCCATAGAAATCCCTTGCCACGAACATCGCCGACAATCTTGTGGGAATACAATTTTTTCAAGCTTTCCTCCAGGTATCCACTGAGCTTTGCCACCTGAGCAATCAGATTATGCTTTTTCACATAGTCGATCACACTGCATCCAACCGCTCCAGCCATGGGAGTTCCTGAATAGGTATGCCCCGGTGCGAATATGCCCTTCTTACCGTCTTTGAGGACACTAAAAATTTTATCGGAAATAATGATGCCTGCCAGCGGATAGTAGCCCGCACTGACACCCTTGGCAAAAACGATCATGTCCGGTGTAACGCCCCAGTGCTCAATACCGAAATTCCGGCCGGTTCTACCAAAACCGGTCATCACCTCATCAGCGATGAACAAAATATCGAACTCATCACATATTTCCCGGATGATTTTATAGTATTCCGGCGGAGGCACCACGGCACCTGCGGATGCGCCCACAACCGGTTCAGCAATAAATGCGCTGATGTATTCTTCGCCAATCAAATTGATGGTTTCCCTAAGCCGATGGGCACACGCAATGCCACACACCGGGTATTCGCTGTTTTCCGGGCAGTGGTAGCAGTTCGGTAGCGGTATTTTCGGATAGGGTAAAAGCGAGCTTACAAAATTTCGTCGCCGCTGTACATGTCCGCTCATGGATAAAGCGCCCATGGTGATACCATGATAACTCAACCAGCGGGAAACGATGAGTTCCTTTCGAACCCTACCAATCTCCAAATAATATTGATGGGCGATTTTGGCCGCCATTTCGGTGCCTTCGGAACCACTGGACACGAAAAAGACGCCTTCGAGGCCATCCGGTGCCATGGCGGTAATAAGCGAAGCCAGTTTTTCGCTCGGTTCACTCGTGAAGTGAGACCTAAAAACGTAGGCGACTTTCTGCGCTTGGGTTGCGTACGCCGCGCCAATTTCTTTAACACCATGGCCGATATTGCAAACCACCGGGCCCGAGGTCCCATCGATATACTGGTTGCCGGATGTATCATACAAATATATCCCTTCTCCCTTTGCAACCATCGGTGCGATAGAACGTAGATTGTAGTGTAAAAAATTGCTGTTTTCATAATTATATTCCATGACAATGTCTCCCAAGTATAGGTAAATCGTTTATCTTTTGCTGAAACGTTTCAGCCGATTAATAAAAAAACTTAGCAGCGCTCTCCACTAACGCTGATATCCAAACATATGATATCCACACGTGTTCCTGATAACGAGTTCCGCATCCAAAACCATCTTTTCAACCATATGCGGCACCCTTTCTTCAATTCGGTTGATGAGTGTTTTGACACCCAAGGAGCCCATTTCATATTTTTTCTGGCTGATGGTTGTGAGTTCAATTCCGGTCAAGGCCCCGGTTTTGATATTATCGATACCCATCAGAGCCATATCTTCCGGTATCTTTAATCCTGATTTTAATATTGCCTCGCGCGCACCCAGAGCCATGTTGTCATCGTGAGCAAAAATGGCAGTGGGCGGATGTTTGCTTCTGATGAGGCGCTCACAGATTAAACCCGCCTTTCCATGTGAATAGCCGCCCTCTTTTATGTAGCGTTTTGTAACCTTCACACCGAATTCTTTTAACGCAGCTTTACTGCCCGCAAGACTATCAATGGCATTGGAGGCATTCAATGCCCCGGCAATTATCCCGATTTTTTCGTGCCCCAGTCGCCAAAGATGCTCTATGCCCTGGTACCCTGCCGAATAATTATCCATAATAATGTATTCGGCTTTCTTTTTTAATGCCGAGACGAGGGGTATTCGATTGATGCACACAAAAGGGATTTTCTCATCAATCAAAATTTGAAGGTGAGGATCCTCGGCGACAACTGTCGAGATGATAATGCCGTCGACACCGCGCGAGCGCAGAATATCCAGATACTTTTCCTGGGTTGTTGAATCTCCGTCGGTGGTGCACAATATGGTACTGTAGCCATAAGCCTTGGCTGTGTCTTCAACGCCTTTTGCCAGTTCAGTAAAGAAATGATCTGAAATGTCTTTGATAACCAACCCGATCAAATAACTTTTATTATTCACAAGTGTCTTAGCGACCAGACTAGGCTGGTATCCTAGTTTTCTGGCTATCTCGATAATTTTCCGTCGCTTTTGAGCTCCTATACCCGGCCGGTTGTTTAGGGACATGGATACAGCCCCTACCGATGCGTTCGCCATTTTAGCGACATCTTTTATGGTTACACGTTTTTTCATGCTGATATTGAGGAAAGGGTTCCAAAATTTTGGTCAAGGGCAATACAGCTCGGGCTATATTTAATCGAAATCGCTATCGGTATCGGTATCGGTATCGAATTCAGTATAGCTGTATTCCCCGAGCCTATCCTATATGCTATATCCCCTGACGCTCAATCGACTAAGCATTTTACCAATGCTGGCCAATTCACCTTTGCGCTGCCGGCTTTCTGCCTTAAACCATGCGACATTGCCGATTGAAAGGCGGTAACCGTCTAGTTTTTCATGGCCTAATACCATCTCGATCCCGATCCCGATAGCGATCCCGATTTCGATAAAGCATATACCAACAACATTACTACAACAAATAGGGAGATGATCCATAAAACCTAACCGCATTACTGAAACGTTTCAAATTTGATACGAAACATAATGAACCGTGTCAATAAGAATTATTTTCTTTTATTGCGGTTGTCATTATAAAATTCAGATATTCTTAGAATGGAAACCCCTATCTGATAAATAGCATAGCGGGTTTACGAAGTGATGGGATATTGAGCTGCCACGACAGGACCTTTAGTTTCTGCTACTTCCCATCAGTTATAAACTGACGAAACTAAAATTTGTTGATTACCGTTACCCCTGTTCCGTCAAAATTATTCATGTTGGCTAGTTCTTCTACTGACTCATCCAGACTAATCGTTTTCCCGACCAATTTTTGCGGGTGTAATTTTCCTGACTGAATCATTTCCAGCAGCGAGGAATACTTATAGGCCTGAATTCCGTGACTACCTAATATCTCAAGCTCATGGGCTATCACCTTATCCATCGGCACCTGGGGATGGCTGTGGTCTGCCAACATCAGCCCAACCTGGACATGCTTGCCGCGCTTTCTCAGATTAGCGATGGAATTATAACAGGTGACCGGGCTGCCCAGGGCGTCTATGGATACATGCGCGCCGCCCTTGGTTATACCTCTGACACCATCAACCACATCTTTTGACTCCGTGGCGTTGATGGTTGCCTGAGCCCCGACCGATCGGGCAAAATCGAGCTTTTCATCAGTGATATCAACGGCGACCACACTGGCGCCCAAGGCGCTTGCAATCATGATGGCGGATAAGCCAACGCCTCCGCATCCGTGTACCGCTACCCATTGCCCCGCGCAAACTTTTCCCTGGGCAACGACCGCCCGAAACGAGGTTACAAACCGGCAGCCTAAGCTGGCTGCGGTGACATAATCTATCTCGGCTGGAATAGCGACCAAATTGATGTCGGCGTAATTGATGGCCACAAATTCTGCGAAGGAGCCCCAGTGGGTAAATCCCGGTTGGAATTGCTTGTCGCAAACTTGATGGTTTCCGGACATGCATTGGGGACAATCACCGCAACCGCAAACAAATGGCAGGGTAACCCTGTCGCCAGGCTTCCACCTCTGGACATTTTTACCGACAGCTTCGACTACCCCGGCGATTTCATGTCCGGGCACATGGGGCAACTTAATGTCAGGATCGTGCCCCATCCATCCGTGCCAGTCGCTTCGGCAGAGTCCGGTTGCTTTTACCCTCAGAACAACGCCATGATCTTCAGGATTTGGATCCGGCACGTTTTCCAGCGTCGGTAGTTTTTCGAATTCATCATAGATAACCGCTCTCATTCAGGGTCTCCTTGTTTAGAAAATTTATTCAGTTTTAACCTGAATTGAGCGATTTTGCAATCAATCTGCACCAATCTCTTGCCTATTGCTGGTTCGCAAAAAAACCTCAGTAAATTGAATTGGGGGGAAATCGGAAAATCAGTCGGCACGCATCCAAGTGTGAAAAATAAGGTGTGGTGGCCTATTCATAACTCGCCTGAATCCAAGTCGTGGCATGTTTGGAAGGTATTTGGGGAGTGGCCGGCTTACCCTCGGAATCAGGGGGGAAAGGGGGTAATTAAAATAATAAACTAAAGCAGATTCCCGTCACCGGCGGTTTGCACACGGTAGTACCATTCCGATATTGACCCATAGTGACTATCAATTATGCACTCCCATTCGCGGTGGCAGCCGGGAAGCTGCCACCGCGTTACGCAGAGGAGCTTAAAAATCCTTAAAATCGTCCTCATCCATCGGAATTACTCTTTTGGGATTTGTATCCTCCGGTTCATGGCTGATCAGGTTTTTTTCGTTCACCTTGCTCACACGTGCCACCTCAGATGTGTCGGCATCCTCGGTTAGCTTTTGGGAATCACCTTTTCCAGCCCTGCGACGTCCCTTGTCCCCAACCAGCGCCACGAGGTCGCGGACCATTTTCTTCATCTGTTCTGCCTGGGCGCTCATTTCTTCGGACGCGGAAGCCGATTCCTCAGCATTGGCGGCATTGCCTTGAACAACCTTGTCCATCTCGTTCACCGCCGTGTTGACCTGCTCGATTCCCTGGGACTGCTCGCTTGAAGCGGCTGCGATTTCTCCCACCAGGTCACCGACTTTGGCGGCACTTTCGGCTACTTCGGTGAAGGCATCGTTGGTGGTGGCCACAAGTTCACTGCCGTCTTTGACTTTCTTGACCGTCCCTTCGATCAGATTTGCCGTGTTTTTGGCTGCATCGGCCGCCCGCATGGCCAGGTTGCGGACCTCATCGGCCACCACGGCAAAACCGGCCCCGGCTTCGCCGGCCCGGGCGGCTTCCACGGCGGCATTCAGGGCCAGCAGGTTGGTCTGGAAGGCGATCTCATCGATGGTTTTAATGATTTTGGAGGTTTCTTCGCTGGCCTTTGAAATCTCTTCCATGGAACTTGTCAGTTCGACCATAGAGTTGTTGGCTTTACCCACAACCTGGTTGGCCTCTTTCATCAAGTTGTCGGCCTGTTGCGCATTGTCGGCATTCTGTTTGGTCATGGAAGACATCTCTTCCAGGGACGATGACGTCTCTTCAATCGAAGCGGCCTGCTCGGACGAACCTTCCGCCAGACCCTGGCTGGAAGAAGAAACCTGGCCGGACGCTGCAGCCACCTGTTCGGAACCTTCGCTCAGGTCCTGGCTTACCCGGGTGATGGGTCTAATAATCGACCGGCTGATTAAAAACAGGGCCACAAGCAATACAACCAGGGTCACTCCGGTTACAGCATTGCCGATCATTTTTGACCTGGATATTACGTGTTTGGCTGCTTCTTCAGCCTCTTTGACTTCTTCCTGAACAGACGCTTGGATCCGCAGCAAATTGCCTTCCAACTTGCCGGCCTTTTCATCCAGCACATCGTCCATCTCCACAAATGCCGCGGCAATCTGACGAGATTCTACTTCACTTTTTTCGATTAGATTCTTGAGTTCCACCTGAATCCCCTTGGCCAGTTTGGGAAACGTATCGCGAATAAACTCTGCTGATTTTTTTTCTGCTCCCGTGTCTGCCAGGGCAACCAGATCACCCAGACGATCCTTGATAAAAGCCACACTCGCATTGATACCTTCCATGCGCTCCGCGCTTATAGTGCCTTCGGCTTTATCGATAATGGAATCCATGGCCGCCAGCATCAGGTTGCCATTGGCTCGAATCAAATCATTCAAAAGGGCCATCTGTTGGTTACGCAGAGTCGACAGTTCAACCGCCTCTTTCTGTTCTTCCTCAACGGAGTGAAATATTTTAACCAGATGTTCTTCTATAGGATCGCCGTAATTGTCGAGCACATCATCGATCTCGGTAAATTCTGCCTGAGATGCACGGTTTTCAATCAACCGTCGAAGATCTACCTGGATCCCTTTGGCCAGCTTGGGGAAACCTTCCTGAATCATTTGGACGGACGCTTTTTCGGCCTCAGTGTCTGCCAAAGTCTTCAGATCATTCAATTGAGCCGAAATGAATTTCACGCTTTCATCGATACTCTGCAAGCGCCCTTCTTCGATGCTCCCCTCGTCTTTGTCGATAATGGAATCCATGGCCGCCAGCATTAAATTGCCGTGGGCCCGGATCATATCCGTCAGCAGTGCCATCTGCTCGTTTCGCAGCATCACAAGATCGGCCGCCTCTTTCTGTTCTTGCAGGACAGAGGCATAAATGCTGCCCAGCTGCTCTTCAATGGGATCGCCATAACTGTCGAGTGTGTCATCTATTTTAATGAAATCGTTTTCAATCTGCTTTATTCTAGCGGCGCTTCCCTCAATTAAGGATACCAGATCCACCTGGATGCCTCTGGCTAGGTCTTCAAACAATGTGTGCAGCTCGGATGCCAATCGTTTTTCCTCTTCGGTGTCTGCAAGACCGTCAAACAGCTTGAGGTTACTATTTATCAAGGCCACATTGCTGTTTATCGATTCGAGCCGCTCGGCTTCAATGTTTCCTTCCTCTTTGTCGATAATGGAATCCATGGCCGCCAGCATCAATGTCAATTTAGCCTGTACGGTCTGGTTGACGGTTGCAATCTGTTCATTTCTGAGATGCAAAAGATCGGATGACTTGGTGATGGCGTTATTGGTCAAAAAACTATTTCCGGCCAATAGCCCCACGCCCAAAACAGCAAATATGCCGATCAGGAACATCTTCTTTCCTACTGTCCAATTCATTGGGTAACCTCCTCAAAAATAATATGATTATCTTTCTTCGCTGTAACTTAGATCCGGCGACTTATAAATTCTGGCACGCGCCATAAAGCTAGGCTACTTTTTCAAGCAGAGCGACCTCTTGGGCGCTGAGTACTTTGTCAATATCCAACAAAATCTTGACACTGCTTTCTGTTTTGGCCATGCCCGAGATATAATCGGTATTCATTTGTGCACCAAAGGTCGGGGTGTCCTCAATTTCGTCAGCCTTAATGTTTAAAACCTCGGATACCGAATCAACGACGATGCCGATCATAACCGTCCCGGCTTGTCCTTCGATCTCCACCACGATGATGCAAGTGCGCTCAGTGTATTCCATTTCCTGCATGCCGAACCGGAGCCTGAGATCCATAATTGGGATAACTTTACCGCGCAAATTGATGACGCCTTTCACAAATGCCGGTGTCCGTGGTACGGTCGTAACAGGAATCATCCCGATGATTTCCTTGATTTTCAAAATACCGATACCGTAATCCTCCTCCGCCAAATTGAATGTTAAATACTTGCCCTCTCTTTCATTCACTGCCTGCACTGCCCGATCTTTTGCTTGGGCCGATTCCCTCATTGCTTCACCTCCTTTGAACCTCAGGCATTTAGTTGTTTACATTAGCCATCATTTTGTTAAAAACTTCCCGAATTATATTGAAATCCGCGTCAACATAGCTCATGAAACGTGGATAAAATTTATGTCCGTTGGATACTGTCTCATCCTCCCAGTCCGGTAAAATCAGGATAATTCTATGATCCGTAAGCTGATCCCGAACTGAAAGCAGGTTGAACAAATCCTTTCTGTCGGCGATTAAAAGAATCAGAATGCGATTTTCAACTGAGAGTGTCCGTAGACCGCTGGAAAGATGGTCGATGTTTCGATGAATCTTGAGTCTGTTTGAGGGGGTCAGGTCCGTTATAATATTACAGAGTTGTTTTTCGGTTTCATTTTTTTTCTGTGAGTACAGAGATATAACCATTTCTTTCTCCCAATACCATTGCGAATTAAGCGACAATCACCCGCCAATTCATTACCATCAACTCAACATATCAAGATGCATGCCATTTACATCGCTTTTGCGGAGAATAAAATATTCTATGTTATTTCAGCATGTTTATTAAGACAGGAGTAAATTGGCCAGGAGAATCGGATGGCCGAAATTATTCTGGATATGGGACAGTGTCCAATTTATGGGAATTTTGTCCTGGAATTAGGACACGCTTAGCAGAAAGGCACACTCATGGTTTGCGCGAGATGTTGTGTTTTTTCAGGAGGCCATATAATCGAGAACGCGAAAGACCGGAAATTTCGCAGGAAGTAGGGATATCGCCATCTGCTTGCCGCATCAGGTTCCGTAGGTATTCCTGCTCGGTCGATTGTATCGCCTCCCGGAAAGTGACGGGCGCTAGTTCGACATGGTTGGCATGAATTGTTTCGGGCTGATTCTCAATGGGGTGATCAAGCGAGGAGCGGACCGAATGGATACGAATCTGGATGGGCAAATGCACCGGAAGTAGTATCGGTTCGTTCAAGGCGGCGGCAATTGCCGCTTTGATTGTATTGATGAGTTCACGAACATTGCCGGGCCACTTGTAGCCTCTCAAAGCCTCAAACAACTCCGTCGAGAATCCTTTGGTGCCGATCTGATTTTGTTCACAGATTTTTTTAGTATAAAAAAGGGCGATATCGACGATATCCTCGGGTCGATCGCGCAGAGTAGGCAAATTGGTAGTAAGCGCTCTAAGGCGATACAAGAGGTCCTTCCGAAATTGACCGGACAGGCTCATTTTGTCGAGATCACGATTCGTGGCCGCGATTAACCTGAAATCACTTTTTATTTCATGCTTGCCCCCCACAGGGCGAAAATTTCGTTCTTGCAGTACCCGTAAAAATGTCTTCTGGATGGTAAGCGGAAGCTCACCGACCTCATCTAGAAATAGAGTTCCCCCGTCCGCCTGCTGAATGAGACCTTCCTGCGTTTTATCGGCCCCGGTAAAGGCCCCTCTGACATGTCCGAAAAGAACGCTTTCTACCAGGGTTTCCGGTAGTGCGGCACAATCGACAACCACGAATCGATTGTCTGATCGCGAGCAGTTGGCATGAATTGCCCTGGAAAAAAGCTCTTTGCCGGTACCGGTTTCTCCGGAAATCAAGACATTATCGGCACTGTTTGCGGCCTTGGCTACGAAATCGTAACAAGCCTTCATTTGCAAACTGTTTCCGACGATTTTATCCAAATTGAGAGCTACGGCAGATTGGCGGATCTGCTCTAATCCCTCTCGGTATTGAATAATTCGTTGCATCGGCAACACCAGCTCTTTGGGCGCTATGGATTTCTGGACATAATCCCAGGCCCCGTATTTAATAGCCAGTTCCGCCCCGGCAGGATCTCCATATGCCGTGATGATGATTACGTCCGGGCTGGACGGTGTATTGCGGATTTTGGGTAGGATATCCAGACCACTACCCTCAGGAAAATTCACATCTAGAAAAACAATGTCGTATGGGTTTGACCTGGCTTCATATAGGCCACTGTCGAGGGAGCTTCTTGAAGTTGCGTCATGACCCATCCGGGTAATTAGCTTCATGAGCACCTTGCACATTCTGGGGTCATCATCAATGATCAGTACATTCGCCATAATTGCACAGCCTCACATCTTTGTAATCATAAAACGGACGTCTTTGCTATAATTGAACTAGTCCCTGCCCAGCGCCGCCCTTATCGCTTTAGCGAGTTCATTTTTCACAACCGGCTTCATGACCAATCCTTGAATTTCAAGTGCCTGAACCCGCTTTTCGTCGATTTGCTCGCTGAAACCGGTACAAATGAGAATGGGTATATTCGACTTTATTTCCCTCAAATGCCGCGCAAGCTGTAAACCGGTCATATCCGGCATGGTCATGTCCGTTATGACCAGGTCAAATACACCCGCGGATTTCCGAAATGACTCTAAGGCCCTTTTACTGTCGGTGTGGGCAACAACTTGATATCCGAGTCGTTCCAGCATTAGCTGCATCATGCGGACAATCTGGTCTTCATCATCCACCAGCAAGATTCTTTCATTGCCCTTCTGAACTGAATCGGTGACTTCAGACTCTGTGGCTTCCGAGTCTGTTTTGATTACCGGCAGATAAACTTGAAATACACTGCCTTTACCTGTTTCACTTTTGACCAGAATATCCCCGCCATAGCTCTTTACAATTCCATGTACGATGGCGAGTCCCATCCCGGTGCCTTTGGCAATCCCTTTTGTCGTGAAATAGGGTTCAAATATCCGATCCATTGTGGCCTTGTCCATACCGTAACCCGTATCGGCAACCGTCAATCGGACATACCCACCTGGCACCATGGTTTCCTCCCTCAAATCATCCAGCCCTAATTCAACCTCTTCCAGGCTTACTTCCAGTGTGCCGCCAGATTTCTGCATGGCATAATATGCATTAGTAATCAAATTCATGGCGATCTGGTGAACCTGAGTGGCGTCTGCCATTACATACCCACATGCACTATTTATGTTCTGTTTGATTCGGATGGTACTTGGCAATGTGGATCGGGTGAGTTTCAAAACTTCCTTTACAACGGTTTGTATTTCTAGTGGTGAAAGATCATGCTCGGCCTGGCGACTAAACGTTAAAATCTGCTTGACCAGTTCTCGGGCACGTTTAGCCCCTTCTATGATTTCATTGACATTATCCAGCAGGGGGCTGTCTTTTGGCAGATCTTCCTTTGCCATCTCGGCAAAGCCGATTATAGGAAATAGAATATTATTAAAATCATGGGCAATACCACCAGCGAGCGTACCAATGGCTTCCATTCTTTGAGCTTGCTGGAGTCGGGATTCGAGTTTAACCCTTTCCTCCTCCGCTTTCACACGATATGTAATATCGGAAAAACTTGCCAGACTTGCTACAATGTTGCCTTTTTTATTCCTGACTGGAGTCCCATAAACTTCCAGGAACACTTGTTTGCCTCCAGGCTGAACAATGACCATATCGTCGACAGAATGAGTTTTACCCATCAGTCCTTTAACGATCGGCATTTCGTTTTCAGGGTACAGTTCTTCAGATCCAAGTTTGTAGGCCTGATATACATCTGCTAGTGTTTTTTTATCAGCTGTATCCATGATACCGCGGCCTAGCAATTCCTTGGCGTATTTATTTGCCAATATGGGTTTGCCATCAGGAGCTTCGACCATAAACACACCCACCTGGAGATTGTCGAGGAGCGCGGTCATGATACGGTTTTGGTTTTCTAGTTCCTTTTCAGCGAGCTTACGTTTTTCGATATCAATGGCTACGCCTTCATATTTGATAATGTCTCCGTTGTTATCAATTACAGCCCGTGTGCTGCTGGAAACCCATTTGTTCGACCCGTCTTTACGAAGGGCCATATGGGTAAAATTTTCTATATGCCCGTGTTCATGCAATAGATCTTGCAGTAATCGTCTGTCATCGGGATTTGCATAAAGCTGCGTGGCAATGTCGGTAACACTGGAAATAAGTTCCGCTGGAGATGAATACCCAAGCATTGATGCAAATGCAGAGTTTACACTTAAAAACCGGCCATCAGGCGTACTTTGAAAAAAACCTGCCACAGCGTTCTCATAAATGCTGCGGTACTTTGCTTCACTTTCAAATACTTCTTGAGTCCGTGACCTAACCTGTAATCTAAGGATGTGCACCCAAACAAACAGCAAGAGTGCTATTCCGGCAATTGTTCCTATAATAATAGTGACATATTTCAGTGAGGCACTCCATTTATACCCAATATCGCCAAACAGATGATGATCCAATATGGCGTGATAGGCTGAGCCCCGGGTTTGTTTGAGCTTTTTGAGTTGTTTATCTAATTCTTTTAGTAGATCTTCACGCCCCTGCTTAGGGGCGGCAAATCTTAATTCCATTGGGTAATAAATAATTGTACTTCGTTCCACTGAGTATTCTTTTTCGTTAAGAATTCCGAAAATCCTGTTTACCGCCGCAGCATCCACCTTTTTTTTTGACAGCTTGTCGAATACTTCCCTCTGATCTTCGGCAGGGACAATCTGACAGGTAATATCAAAGCGGTTCAACAGTTCTTCGAGCGTTTTAAGCATAATGTGGCCGCGTTGAACCGCCACTTTTTTTGACTTGAGATCCAAAATTGACTTTATCTCAGAATTCTTCGGCAGATAAACTTGGCCCCAATCAACGATCAGAGTTTCATCGTTAAAGCTAAATCTCTTCAATCTTTCTTTTGTAAACGAGATTGGACCCAGCAAGTCTACTTCACCGAGCTCTACCATTCGTAATCCATCTAACCATGAAACCGGAACCCACTGAAGGGTCCACCCTGCTTGATGAGCTATTTCTTCTAATATTTCCGGGTAAATCCCCTTAACATTACCATCCTCTCCTGTGAAAGAAATTGGTTTGCTCTCGTGAATAGCTACTCGAACAACTCTGGCCGCCAAAAGGCTTTCTGAGGAAAATATGATACTTAGCGTTAGCATAGCCATAGCCAGGATTGCTTTTCTATTCATACACCCTCCATAGATATACCAACGGAAATTAATTGCTTTTCAAGTATTTGCATTGAATTGATAAAAGAAACATCCACAAACCTAATTCATGTTGATAGGTATATAAGCCAGGTAGTTTTTGTATGTTTTGTTCCAAACTCTGAATCGTTGCCAACTCATCGTCTTTTAGGAGGAACTTAAAGCCTTTGGCTTCGCCGGAAATAATGGCTCTACAGAACTTTTAGCGTTCTATATTTCCTTTGATGGTCAGGATCGATGACTGTCTGTCAACAGAAGACATTACCTATATCGCAAGAGCCTACTTATTTAAAATAAGGACGGACTTAAAGCAAGATATCTAAATTTACTTTTAGATTAGTTGTAATTCAAGAGTATTATATGATTAATACATAACTTAGTTGCTTGGGTCAAGCGGCGAGGTAATCACCGGGTTACTGAGCTGAATATTACTTGCCATGGTCAATATTCATAAATCCGTTTATAGAAGGAAACTATCCTTTCCGATCACCCTTTGAAACCTGATCCATACGCAATAAACCCGATTGATTGATATCGTTTAAAATTTCGCGCCTGACAGTTTGTTGGATAGATTGATCCAAGACCTGGAAATTCAACTTCGGGTAGCGGATCCCCATTAATGCTTGGTTCTACATAAGATCCATCTTGATTGAATCTATATTTACACTGCCATCTACTACGTCGTATCCAAATTTCACGCGTACCGGGATATAAATCATTTCTTGCCCAGATCCAGTAGATGCTTGGCCACTATTTTTTCGATCATCCACATCTCAAATTAGCCTTTTTGATGGACATGGTCCTGATCAATTCGGAATCGAGATCGCTATCGCATCAGTACCATTATCTTTCCCATTTTTGCTTCCTCTAAGCCGAAATCGACACCGACATCCGACCGGATATTACGACGGTATGCCTTTCCCTAACGGAAGCGGCTTTTAGCAGAATCGGCAACTGCGGCGATGGATCACCGTCAAAACAACAGATACAAACTGTTTGGTTTTTATTGCTTCGACCAGGTCTTTGGTCTTATTTTTGGGGAAATTGATGAGTGTGATAGCGATATTGCCAATATTTCAATTCTTGATATGATGCTCACTTGCGGTGACAAGACGCGCGACATTGTCTTTAATCATCACCATGGGCATTGAAACTATAAAACAGTTTGAACCGCGAAAGCGAGCGTATTCCCCGTAGCTTGCTGCGGGGTTAGCGAGCGAATCAAAAATGATAGAATTCCATACGGTGAAGATTCCCCTCAGCTTGCCACAGGGTAATCTTCAACATTGTCATTTGACGATTGGAACTTAAAAATCGATGCACCCGCCCAAGACCATATCTGCACCGATGCTTACCATTACAGCCACCGGTTTTGTGGCCACCATTGCCCAAATCATTATTCTAAGAGAACTTTTGGTGTTGTTTTACGGCAATGAATTATCTGCGGGGCTAATATTTGCCGCCTGGCTCATATGGAGTGGTTTGGGAAGTGGCCTGGCCGCAAAATGGGGCCAAAGGATTTCCAGGTCCGATACCCTCCTGAAGCTTATGCTGGTTTGCATGACGGTGGCATTGCCGCTTTGCATTCTGTTTATCCGCGCCTCCCGTCTAATCTGGACGCTGCCCCTGGGTGAATTACCATCCCTTGGTAAAATGTTATTGATATCTCTAGCCACCACCAGCCTATTGTGTCCTGTATCCGGCGCACTTTTTGCGATCTGCTGGAAACTTCATCGATCAACCGCCAGGCATCCATCCATGGGCATATACTTATGCGAGGCCCTGGGCTCAGCCATCGGTGGTCTTTCGTTCTATTATATTTTTGTATCCAATCTATCTGGTTTTTCGGCCATATGGATCTGCAGCGGGGTGATGCTGATTTTGGCAGCATGGCTGTTTCGGCCCGGGTGGCCCATATCAAAATTAGGACCCGTGCACTTCACATGGCTCATAACGCTGTTACTTTTATTCGCCGGCACCTTCCTTGGGATTCATCTGGACCACATGAGCCGCAAGTGGCAATGGGGGCCGCATCTTTTAGCCACTTACGATACTGCCTACCAAAATATCGCCATCCTGAAAAAGGAAAATCAGGTATCCATTTTTACCAATGGTCTCTGGTCTTTTTCCGAACCGGATATTCTGAGCGCCGAACAAGGTGCTCATCTGGCTCTTTTACAACATCCCAAGCCTAAGACTGTTCTGGTTTTAGGTGGTGGCATTACCGGAGTTCTAAATGAGATCTTAAAGCACCCGGATATCCAATCCGTGGATTGTGTTGAGCCGGATCCGGATCTCATTCGTCTGGTTCAACCCCAACTTACGCCGACAACCTTGGCATCATTTCAAGATGCGCGTGTACGACTGATTCACCTGGATCCGCGCACTTTCCTGCGGCGTTCACAGGTGAGCTACGACGTGATACTCATGCAAATGGGAGATCCGATCACGGCCCAAATGAGTCGCTTCTATACCCAGGAATTCTTTACCCATGTAAATCGGAATATAGCGCCTGGCGGGGTTTTTTCGTTTGCAGTCTCCGGCGGAGAGAGCATGCTGGGACCAACTCAGGCCCGATTTGTTAGTTCCATAAAAATGACCCTGCTTCAGATCTTTCCAAGCGTTATGATCTATCCCGGGAATCAAATCCGTTTTTTAGCCACGGATTTATCACGTACACTGGTATCGGATTCGGAAGTCCTGTCAAAACGGATGATAAAGCGGAACCTGGAGCTCACTTACATCCGTGAAGATCTACTTGAAGATGCGCTAAATCCCATGCGCTTAGGATATTTGGAAGCCGTCTTAAAAGAAGCATCCGGGGTTGCCATAAATAAAGATTTTGCCCCCATTTGCTATTTTCATACCTTAAGCATGTGGGCGACCCAGTGGCATCAAATTCTGCAAACAGTCTTCAATAATATCGCCAGTCTCGAACCTTTCTGGTTTGGGACCATATTATGCGGCGCTGCCATACTTATCATTGTATATTTCTGGACGGGTCGGCCCAAATTCAGGTTGGCAGTGGCCGGCAGTATCTTTATATCGGGTGCCATCGAAATTGTGCTTCAGGTAATCCTTTTGCTAAGCTTTCAAATCATCCAGGGCTACATGTATCGCCAGATAGCGTTGATTATCGCCTTTTTTATGTCTGGTCTGGCTGTGGGAGCCGGATGGATTGCCAGGTATCGACCTGCAAATGCAACTGCCCATGTTGCCTGGAAAAGGTTGCTGAATATCCAGACTTTGATGTGCCTATTGCCATTGGGGCTTATGGCATGTTTAACCCTGTTTCATACCAATCTTCAGAACCTGTTTTCTCCATCAGTTATGTTGTGGCTTTTCGCTGGTTTCAGCATGCTAACCGGTATTCTGGGCGGGCTTCATTTTGCCCTGGCGACTATCGTAATGGCTGGTGTGGGAGTTGTTTTTGAGAAAGTCGGGGGCTACTTTTATGCCCTCGACGTGTTAGGTGCCGCTCTGGGAGCGCTGATGGCCTCGTTATTCATTATTCCGATCTACGGAATCATGAATACCTTGGTAGTGCTTACTTTTCTGGCAAGCGTCAGCTTGCTGGTTTTATTGCGTCGAACTTGACATGATTCCCGTCATAGTTGCTGGGATGGTAAACATTCAAGACATGGATGACAAAGAAAAAGGTTCGATTTCAAGGCGTCGCGAATTTCGTGTAGCGAGGCGTACTTAATGTACGTCGCAGTTACAACGGAATGAAGCGCAACGCAGAAATCGGGCCTTTTACGAAGTCATTTAGTTGGTAAGTCCCAGATGCCCGGTATGCTGCAGCCACAATCGTCGCATTTGCCCGCCATCAGACCCGTCATTTTTACGCGATAACCAACCCGTCGAATCAGTACCTTACCGCATTGCGGACAGTAAGTATGACCACCAGGATGCTCCGGTATATTCCCAATGTAGACGTAATTAAGTCCTGTATCCATGGCCAGATCCCTGGCCATATCAAGGGTTGCAACCGGTGTGGGCGCTATCCCTTTTAATTTATAACGGGGATAAAAACGGGAAAAGTGAATGGGCACATCCGGTCCCAACTCTTTATAGATCCATTGGCACATAGCGCCAATCTGTTTGGGATCATCGTTTTTGCCGCTCACGATAAGCGTGACTATTTCCGTGTGTATCTGTTTGGATTTTAATACCTTCAACGTATTTAATACCGGTGCCAGGCTGCCTTCGGTCATGCTGCGATAGTAATCCTCACTAAATCCCTTCAGGTCTATGCAGGCGGCATCCATAACTTCGCACAAATCACCCAGCGGTTTTTCATTAACAAAACCATTGGAATGCATGACTTTTAAAAGCGGCTGGGATTTGGCCAATCGCCCGATCGCCAACATATACTCCATGAAAATAACCGGCTCCACATAGGTTGACGCGATCGATAGGCTTTTATATTGAATTGCACTGGCAACGACCTGATCCGGTGGCAGGCGATAATTAAAGGTTTCGTCCGGTTGTGCCTGCGAGATTTCCCAGTTCTGACAAAATTTGCAATCAAAATTACATCCGGCCGTGGCTATGGAGAAAGAGCGGCTGGCCGGCAGCACGTGATAAAAGGGTTTCTTTTCAATGGGATCGATTTGAACGGCACAAGGATTGGCATAAACCAATGAATAATACTGGCCATCTATGTTCTCACGTACCTGGCAAAGCCCGCGTTCACCCACGTCCACCTCACAGGCATGAGGGCAAAGTACGCAACGTATGAACTGATCCTCCAAAGGTACATAATAAGGAGAATGATGGCGTCCGATATATCCTTTTTCGATGACCGCGGCTTGCGCTGACTGACTGGACAAACTCCTTGGTAATATGGCGGCACTTGTGCATACCGCCAGGCTGCGTCCGCAAACACTTAGAAACTTTCTACGCGTTAATCCTTCTTTCATCGATTCTTTTCCTGTAGAGAATTCGCTAGATCAAATCTAAACGTAAAACTGACACTATCAGATCAACTACAGATAGACCTTCTCCGATCGGAGAAACAGAGTCGCGTTTCGTAAAATCGTAAAAAGATTTTACTTGAATAGCGAACGAAATGTATCCATTCCGCCAGGTTTACGATAAAAATTGCGAACCCTTACGGATCTGGGGTCCAAGCCATTCAATCCCTGTTCTTCAGCCCAGGACATGGCCTCAAGAAACTCCTGCACGGTGATGCCTCGTGCGATTTTCGGATATTCAAATGCCTTATAGTCCACGTGATACTGGGGCATGATGTTGACATAGGTGTTAATGGGCAAATTAGCGGCCACCCATTTGACAAAGGCTTGGGTGCCGGCAACGCGATTGGGCATTACCAGGTGACGAATCATGACGCCTCTACGGGCAACACCTTTTTCATCCACCTGGTGCACACCCACCTGCCGGTGCATCTCCATAACTGCCGCGGTGGCCATATCAGCATAGTCCCCGGCATCGGATGAATATCTGGCCGCCATTTCTGCCTGCATGTATTTTACATCCGGCAGATAGATATCCACGATGCCGTCCAACAATTTTATAATCTCCGCCCGCTCATAGCCGCTGGTATTGTACACTAAGGGTATATGCAGTCCCTTTTTCATGGCGATACGGGTGGCATTTAATATATGGGGCATCACGTGCGTGGGGGTAACCAGGTTGATATTGTGGCACCCCATCTGCTGCACGTCCAGCATCATGTGGGCCAGTTCCTCATCTGTTAATTCATTCCCCTCCCCCTTATGTGCTATGGGCCAGTTTTGACAAAACACACAACGTAAATTGCAGTTGGAGAAAAATATTGTACCGGATCCATGCTGTCCCACAAGCGATATTTCCTCGCCAAAATGAGGCTGGGCCACGTACACCATGACCTTTTGCGGGGCCTGACAAAATCCCTTTTCACCCGCCAGTCGATTGACCCCACACTCCCGCGGGCAGAGCCGGCATTCCTCAAAAATCGAATAGGCTTCCTCGACTCGCTCGCGCAACCTTCCCGCTCTTTCTAAAACTCCATAAGCCGGATCCCATTGGCGCTCGCCCTGAATCAGGCCGTAGCTGTGTATCGGGGAACATATCAGGCCGCCCCATAATAGGGTCTGTTTAATGAAATCTCGTCTGGTTAAATACATGCTATTACATTTGTCAAAATAACGTTCAGACATTGTGAGAAGGAGTGCTCGATTTTTTTTGACAGGTTGATAAAGGATACAAGAAGCGACAATATTTTGCAACAGCCCATATCGACAGGTCGGGCATAAGGCGGTGCTGTAGTCTATTTATAGCGTTTGTCAGAAAAACTTTCCGTTTCGTGGTAAAAGCGGTAGGCTTTTGTTTTAATGGCTTGAAGCGTATCTTGCGGGTGGACCTTGCACTGAGGAATTCGACAAGTCGACTGAGGGCCTCAAGTCGCGTCCTCAAAGGAGATCTTCACGGTGTAGCTTGAAGATCACCATAAATCACGTGGGTACAGTCAGGACATATGGTGTGTGATATTTCAGTGTCTGAGTGCTTCATGACGTAAACATCCAATGGCCACCATTTATCATTTTCGTCACGAATTCTTTTGCAGCCACTGCATACGGGCAAAAGCCCCCTCAACACCTTAACCTCCTGTAGCAACTTCTCTTTTTCGGCTAAGGCTTGAGCCAGCTTTTTGATCATCTCTTTTTGCTTTTTCTCATTACGCTTGCGTTCGGATATTTTCCTGGTGGTACCGATAATTTTAAGATCCTGCCGCTTCTCTTTATGAAATTTTACCCGAACCTCAACCCAGTAGGTACTACCATTCTTATGTATGAGCTCAAGTTCCAGAGATCGATAATCCTTTAAATTTGGATTCCGTTTGAAACGGGTCTTTTCTTCCGTCAAAATCGAAATTACTTTCTTAAACGACTCGGAAGCAATTCTATCGCCAAGTCTCAAACTCAAATACTCATCGGCATTGTATCCACTTATGCTCTCGATCGATTCGGTTATATATTCAAACTTCAAAGTATCTGCATCGACCACCCAAATGGCATCCAGCAAACTATCGGCTATCAGACGATGCTTTCGCTCTAATTCCATAATCGTTTTTTTAAGCCTTTGGGACATTGAACTTATCTCCAACTTTTCGACAACGCACAAACTTGGCACGATGCAAATTTGTTATTTCTGCACGACACAATCCACTTATTTGGTCTTGATTTGAGTGGAGTGGCTGGCATGCTGTCGAGTTGTGTGGTTAAAGGGGGTGATTTGGTGATTTCACGATAGGCGACAGATACCAGCAATAAGGAATCGGGTAGGAATCAAAGATGCCAACCCAATTCCCATCCATAAATATTGTTCAAATTATGCACTCCGGATCGTGGCGCTGAATCGAAACAACCGCCACGTTTAGCGATGATCCCAACAATGAGTTTTAAAATTGGACGAGGCTAGAACGTATCCTCATCCATGGGGATCAATTGTTCAGGTCGTAAGTTTTCATCAACGACCTTTTTGATTTCTTCCGGCCTGGTTTCCATTTTTGAGTTATCATTGTTAGTTTTTCTTATCCATTTTACGGAACGGGTTTCTTTCCGGTTGTCACTTCTGTTGCCGCCTACCAAGCCCTCCAGATTTTGAACAAACGCCAGCATCTGTTCGGATTGGGCGCTCATTTCCTCCGAGGCCGAGGCGGATTCTTCGGCGTTGGCGGCATTCTGCTGGGTTACCTTATCCATTTCATTAACCGCATTGTTTATCTGATCGATACCGGAAGACTGTTCCGCAGAAGCTGCGGCGATTTCTTCCACCAGCGATCCGACCTTCCCGGCAATTTCCACATTCTCTTTATATGCTTCCTGGGTTGCACTGGTAAGCTCGCTTCCGTCTTTGACGGCCTTGATGGTATTTTCGATCAAATCGGAGGTATTCTTGGCAGCATCGGCCGCCCGCATGGCCAGATTCCTGACCTCGTCGGCAACAACCGCAAACCCTGCACCGGCCTCACCGGCACGGGCGGCTTCTACCGCCGCATTGAGGGCCAATAGATTGGTTTGAAACGCGATTTCATCGATGGTTTTGATAATCTTGGATGTTTCTTCACTTGATTTGGTTATTTTATCGATTGACTGGGCCATGTCATCCATGTGGTCACTCACTTTGGTGACAATCTGCGAAGCCTTCGACATCATGCTTTTGGCTTCCTCGGCATGATCAGCGTTCTGCTTGGTCATGGAGGACATTTCCTCCAATGACGAACTGGTCTCCTCGATGGAGGCTGCCTGCTCGGATGAGCCTTCGGCCAGAGATTGGCTGGCCGACGAAACCTGGCTTGAGGCCGAAGCCACTTGGGATGACGCCTCTGAAAGCCCCTGGATGACGGCTCTTAAGGAGTTGGTTACACCTCTACCGATAATCCACATCAGTAAAAAACCCATCAGAATGCCTAGCGCAACAATGCAGACGATGGCCAGCATTGATTCCTTGTAAACATCGGCCGCTTCTTCGTGGTCCACATCTGCCATCTCCAAATTGATACCGGTCAGGATATCAATGAAATTGCGCATTTCCTCAAATTTCTCTTGGGCGATTCCTAACGACAGATCCAAGGCTTCGCGGCGCCCCGCACGGGTATCGGCCACACGGCCATCAACGACTTTGCGGGAGATAACCTTCCACTCCGCCAGGTCTTTTTCAAATTGGGGTATAATTTCAAGCTCTTCAGGAGTGGATGCCAGTGCTTTGTATTTCCCCCAGCGCTCCTCTACCTGCTTTAAATTGGTTTCATAATCTTCCAGCAGCTTTTTGAATATATCGGACTTGGCATTGGCAAAGATCATGGACCGCTCGGCCACCAGAAGTTGCTGCATGTCCCTGTCCGCCTCAACCAGATAATCGATACTCGGCAGACGGACACTGAATATGTCGTTGAGGTGATGTTGTATGTTATTGCTGCTTGAATATCCGGTAAATCCGATCACCCCCATTAACAGAATCATGAGGGAGAATCCAAGCATCAGTTTGGTACCTACCTTTAGATTTTTAATCCATTTCATTTTTCACGTTTCCTTTGATAATCTCTGCCAGGCTCCGCATTCAAAGCCTCAATCAACGTAACTTATCTCCGAGACAAAACGCGAATCTTAGCCATATTAATTAACAGAGGGGCCTTTGACATAAGGCCCCTGTTTCTCTCTTATTCAACCTGGTCCACATCAATGCCAAACGTGATGGCCCCGATAACTGTGTTGCCGTCCTTTACCGGTACCGATACCTGCGACAGGTATGTTTGAGAACTGTCATCAAATTCGACGTTGTCCACAAACACATTGCCCTGCCCGCCATTAAAGGACTTTTTGAATTTGGCCTCGTCACCCTGCCAATAATCCGAAGTTTTGTCGGTCATGGCCACGTTAGCACCCTGGTTGTCCATTACGAATATTTCCGAATACAGATTGGAACTATCCATTATTTTGCGCAGGTACTGTCCGCACTCCGATTCCATGATGGCTTTCATATAATCGGCAATACCGGGTGTGCCTTTCCACTCGGCATCCCTTTGCTTGATCTGGTCCAGGGTTTTTCCTTTGGCATTCTCAGCCTTAACAGCTTTTATGATGACCGGATCGTTTCCATATGCGGCCAGGGTCATCTTTGCCAGGTCGAACACCTTCTGCGGAGCCTTTTCCTCAGCCACCACAGCGCTGGCACTGCAAACCAAAAACATAATGCAGATACAAAACGTCAGTACTTTTTTCATGATTTGTTTCTCCTTTTTTTTCGTGTTGTTGTTGTTTCCAGGTGAACTGGAATCTGGTTATTGTTAATCGTTTACTACTTTATATGCGCTTGCAAATTTGATCGGCTGCTTTCTGCAACCAGGCCCCCTCATTGTATGCGATCGGTTATATTGGCGATCTTCTTCACGACTGCGGAGACATCTCCAAAGTTGTTGTAGGCACACGTAATAAAACTCGGATTAGCTAAAAGGCCCTCCGAATAGGTTCGTTCATCGTTATCAGGCAGCACCAGAATAAGTTTGGAATTCTTAACGCTTTCACGAAGTGATTGGATAAACAGGAGATCGTGCTTGTCATATACAGCGTACACAATGGCAATTTCAGATGTGGGTACCCGTTCGATATGTGTTTTCAGTGTCTCATGAGAACGAGCGTTTTTTACGGATAGATTGGACGCCTGTGAAACGGCCCGTACCAGCAAATCGGATTGAGCGGATTCACTATTCGTGTATACGATGATGGTATTTATTGTCTGTTGGTTCATTGGTCCTTATTTAAGATTGTAGAGATCTTGAATATTGTCGTCTGCTTCAATACACGGAGGTTTATGTGATTCTCGGGAAGTAGTAATTACAATAATGATGCCAAAAAAGCGCTTTGATTAAATTTATTTAAATAACAGGGTGTTAGAATTGAGATAGGATATAGCCAATCATTGGGAACAACTAGATGACGGGTGTTTTTCCAATTGGATTGGAATATTTATACTGTTGGAATGGAATTTCCACTTTGCCTGGAAAGGTACTAAGACTTTCCGCGTTTAATTTGATACTTTTTGATCAGGGTATAAAGACGGGATTTGGCCAGTCCGGATATTTTGCAGGCTTTGGGAATATCATTGTGTGCCTCACGCATCAATTGCCTTAAATATTCGGTCTCGCCCTGTTCGAGCAGGCGCTCACGATAGGTCTTTAGATTTGGCAGTGAATCGAATGACGGGAGTATCAGAGTTTTATGGGGTGATCCTGTATTTTCGGTTTCTTTAGTTGATGGTTTTTTGATCTTTGACGACTCCAGATATTTAAGCCGTAGGGCATCCGGTAAATGCATGGGGTAAATAACCGGACTCGTTGAAGCCGATAAGATCGCTTTTTCCAAAGTGTTGATCAATTCTCTGACATTACCCGGCCAGTTGTGCATCTGCATCACTTCCAGGAATTCGGGAACAAATCCCTTGGTTTCCAGTCCGTGATAATGACACAAATTGGCGATGTAATGCAGAACCAATGCTTTAATATCATTTTTACGATTTTTTAGGGCTGGCAGTTCGATGGAGAACGTACGCAGCCGAAACAGGAGGTCTTTTCGAAATTGTTTTTCCGCAGTCATCTTTTCGAGATTCCGATTGGTTGCCGAAATCAGTCTAAAATGGCTTTCTATTTCCTTTGAGCTTCCCACCGGTCGATAGCGTCTTTCCTGCAATACCCTTAGAAAACGTTTTTGCATGGAAAGGGGCAGTTCGCCTACTTCATCCAGAAAAAGGGTGCCGCCGTGGGCCAGCTTGATTAATCCATCCTTGGATTTGTCCGCCCCGGTGAAAGCGCCCTTTACATGCCCGAAAAGCATGCTTTCGGTCAATTGCTCCGGCAAGGCTGCGCAGTCTACCACCACAAAGTTTTGATCGGCATAGGCACTGTTTTCATGAATCACCCTGGCAAACAGCTCCTTACCAGTACCTGTCTCCCCGGTTATGAATACATTGGTGCTGGTGGCGGCACATTGAGCCACCAGATCAAGACATGCATTTACAGGCGCACTGGAACCAATTAGGTTTTCTCTTTTCAATGCCATCACTGCTGTACCGGCACCTCTTTCGTGACGATACTGGAGGGCACGCGCCAGCTGCAGTTCCAGATCGCTCATGGAAATCGGCTTTTCAATATAATCCCATGCACCTGCCTTTATGGCGAGTTCTGCTCCTCTTGGTTCGCCTTCGCCCGTAATGATAATGACTTCGGGATTGGAAGAAGAGGCCTTGAATCGAGGCAAAACCGCCAACCCACTTCCATCCGGGAGGCGAACATCAAGCAGTATCACATCAAATTCAGTCTTTTCTAAACTTTCAATACCATCAAACAGAGTGTGAGCCATGATGGCGTTATGCTGCAGATAGCCCAGCTTATGTTGCAGCATTTTACATAGACTTTTATCATCATCGACGATCAATATATTAGCCATGATCCTTATCCCCGGAATTTCCCGAATCCTGATTAAGTGCCTGCCGGACACTTTGGGCCAGTTGATGCCGTAAAATAGGCTTCATGAGCAATTTACTAATTCCCATTGAGCTTGCATGTTCCTCAGTGATTTGATGGCTGAACCCCGTACATAGAATAATTGGTAAGTCTGCGCGAATAGATTTAAATTCCCTGGCCAAAGAATCCCCAGTCATTTCGGGCATCATCTGGTCTGTAATCAGTAAATCAAAAGCGTCCGGGTTCATTTGAAAAGTTTCCAGTGCTTGGCTGCTGCTGGTCACCCCCTCTACCTGATAACCGAGCTTTTGCAGTATCTTTACGCTTGAAGTGACAATACCCGGTTCGTCATCCACAACAAGTATCCGTTCAGTACCGGTGTAGATGGTATCGGACTCTGATATAATTGGCGATTCCTGACTTAGTAATTTCGGCAGAAAAATATCAAAAACAGCACCTTGATCAAGTTCACTATCAATTGAAATATGACCGCCATGATCTTTAACGATTCCGTGGACAACCGCCATTCCCATACCTGTTCCCTCCTCCAGGGGTTTGGTGGTAAAAAATGGATCAAAGATGCGCTCCATGGTTTTTTGATCCATGCCATGTCCCGTATCGGAAATCGAAAGCTTAAAATAAGTCCCGGGTTCCAGGACCGCCGACTCGGTAAACTCATCTTCAGCCACGATTGCCTCTAACAGATCAAATCCGAGCACGCCGCCTTTTTCGCGCATGGCGAAGGCGGCATTGGTGCAAATATTCATGATAATCTGATGAATCTGGGTCGGATCGGCAAAAATCATGGCTTCCTTAAAATCGATATTTTCATTGAATTTGATATTGGTGGGAATGGCGGCGCGTAGCAATTTCATGGTTTCCCGTAGGATGGAAATTAAATTGACCGGTTTTTTCTCAGCCTCGCTCTGACGGCTAAATGCCAGAATCTGTTTTACCAGATCACGTGCGCGCAAGCCGGCCTTATGCACCTCCTCAAGGCTGGATTTGGCTGCGGCGCCCTCAGGGAGTTCATCACTCAAAGCAATCTCGGTATAACCGATTATGAGCGATAGGATATTGTTGAAGTCGTGAGCGATGCCGCCTGCCAGGGTACCGATGGATTCCATCTTTTGAACTTGCTGTAATTGGGCTTCGAGCCTCTGCTTGTCCTTTTGGACCTGTTTCCTTTCGGTTATATCCTGACCTGAACTTAAGGAGGTCACCACCTTTCCGTCCGCATTTCTCAGGATTACATTATGCCAGGCGATCAGTCTTTCATCTCCCTGTTTGGTTATCACCGGATTGTCATAATATTCTGTGGATTCGATCTCTCCCGACAACATTTGGTGGAAAACTTCCTCAACTTCCGGGGCTATTTTTGGCGGCAGAAAATTTTTAAACCAGTTTTTTCCGACAATTTCTGCCTCCTCATAACCCAAGATCTCGCAACCTTTACGGTTTATTAGGGTGACCTCACCCTTTTCGTTTAAAGCCACGAAAATAACACTGGCCAAGTCAAGATACATTTGCGCCTTGTCCCGTGCTTCCATCAAGCGCTTATCGGCCCGCTTTCTTTCTGAAATATCGGTGACTACATTACCAAAATAGAGTGGCTTTCCTTCGGCGTCGTGAATTAGAAAAAGATGGTTCAAAGTCGGAATTTCATGGCCTTCGGCATTCGTGATTGTCAATTCACCTTCCCATATTCCCTGACCCAAAACGGCAGGCAATATCTCTTGTTCCAGCATTTTGTTTGTGGCATCATCGTAGTAGCTAAATATGGAACGGCCGGGGCTTTCGAATATGCCGTCATCTTTAAGGATATTGTACAAGGCTGGATTGGCATATACGATCCGGCCGTCCAGCGTTGACCAACCCATACCCTGTCGCGATGCCTCCGCAAACTTGCGAAACAACATGAGCCTTTCTTCGATCTGCTTACGGTTGGTAATATCGATGCCGATACCGATAAAGTAATCGAGCTCGCTGGTCTCATTGAATACAGGCGCACCGTGCCATTCGACCAATAGCCGCCTACCGTCTTTGGCCAAAACATGGTTTTCACTTAAGGTGGTCTTGCCGGCCATTAGCTCATTAAATATAGCGCTGACAGCTTCATGCTCATCTTCGGGAATAAATTTCGGCATATATTCAGTACCTAAAACTTCATCGTCCCGATACCCCAAAGTATTGGCCATGACAGGATTCATAATTTTAATGGTCCGATCCAAAGAAATTGCCACCACAAAAAGCGGTGACTCCTTGATCAGGGTTGTAATGAAGTCCCGCTCCTTTAGTAATTCAATATCGGCCTGTTTACGATCGGTAATGTCTTCAATAACCCCATCAAAGTACTTGACATTGCCCTGTGAGTCCTTCACCACCACAGAAGAAACCGAACCAAAGAAAGCCGTCCCGTCCTTTCGTTGGAGCTGCAACTCCTCATTTTGCAAGGCACCTGCTTTTAATAGTTTGGCATTGTAAGTTTTTCTGTCATCCGGGTTCAGGTATAAATCCGCTACATTAATTTTGAGAAAATCTTCCCGGCTTTCAAAGCCGAACATTTGTGCAATTGCCGGGTTGCATTCCAGAAATCGGCCTTTGGGTCCTACTGTGTTTCGATAGATGCCCACATTGAGATTGTTGGCCAGGGATTTATATTTCTTCTCGCTTTCGAGGAGCTCGCTTGTGCGGACC
Source organism: uncultured Desulfobacterales bacterium (assembly GCA_964452555.1). Taxonomy (GTDB): domain Bacteria; phylum Desulfobacterota; class Desulfobacteria; order Desulfobacterales; family B30-G6; genus B30-G6. Next base: position 32,428 of record CAYVMI010000009.1, on the reverse strand, counting down.
TTAACCTGATGTCGCAGCAGGTTCAGCCATATTAATAAAAACACCGATACGCCGACTGCCACCAAGATTGTTATGACAACCGTTTTTATCGGGAAGGGAGCTTCTCCCTTGATATCTCCGAACCACGTGTTCATTATGCGATAATAGATTGAACTCCGGTCGCCACGCCATTGATTAAGATAGGAATCGATTGTATTCAGCAAATCTGTATGCATGGCTTCAGGTGCCGCAAAGACGGCATTCACCGGGCTGAAGATAATTGGTGTGGAGTGAATGTCGAATCTTCTTTTTAGAAATTCACCGTTGATATTGTTGATAACCCCGGCATCAACTTTTTTGTTTGCAATCAGCTCGCTGACTTCATGGTATATTCGGGTCGGTATGAAGCTGCAGGTGACATTAAATTTAGCGCATAATTCCCTGAAATGTTTGGCATTTATGTCTTTTTCCATTATCGCAACTTTTTTCCCCTCCAGATCGAGGATACTCAAAATCTTTGAATCCTGAGCCGCATACACTTGCCCCCAAGCTGTTACCACGGGTTCCTTTGAAAAATCATAGAGTTTATCTCGCTCTGCAGAATAGACAATACTGACCATCAAATCGATTTGCGCGCGTTTTAGCCGTTCGAGGTTCCCAGACCAGCTGTCATCCACAAATTCAAGCTCCCATTTTTCGAGCCGGGCTATTTCTCGAATCACATCGGGATAGATTCCTTGGGCGACGCCCTGCTCATCCGTAAAACTAAGGGGCACGTTCTGAAATATGCCCACACGAACTGTCGCTCCTTCCTGGGCCACACAAACCCCATCTGTTAGAAATAGTACAGCCAGGCATAATAAAAATATAAATTTATGAGCACGATTGATAGGTGGGCTGATTACATATCCCATGGCAGTGCCTTTTTTAGAGGTTCAGTGATGTTTATTGAATCTTTTATTAATTGGCTGGAGCGAATTGCCTGGCGTTATTGACGTAATTGGGCATTTTATATTTAATAATACCGATTATCTTGCTACCACATTGTATAACTATGTCACTGTAAATTTTTGTGTCAACTAATATTCTGGCAATGCGCATTCATATTGCCGGCGGGATAATTCAAAACATGCGAAAGAATCTGCGCGCAGTTAATTAAAAATTACATACAACAGATACGAGGGGAATACAAATTTCGCTTATGTTGTTCTGTATGAAATCAGCAATCAGGCAATCAAAGTTATTGGTGGGATCCTATAAAATCTGGCTTAAAAACAGCTTGGTCCGATCGTGCTGTGGATTTTCAAAAAATTCTTCGGGCGTGTTGCCTTCCACGATTTTACCGTAATCCATGAAGAGAACGCGGTGGGCCACACTTTTGGCGAATCCCATTTCATGGGTCACCACGATCATGGTCATGCCTTCGCGGGCCAGATCGATCATAACGTCCAATACCTCTTTAATCATCTCCGGGTCCAGGGCCGATGTGGGCTCGTCAAACAACATCACCTTGGGCGCCATACACAGGCTGCGGGCAATGGCCACTCGTTGCTGCTGGCCTCCGGATAACTGGCCCGGAAACTTTTGGGCCTGTTCCGCGATCTGGACCTTTTCAAGATAGTACATGGCGGTTTCTTCGGCCTCTTTCTTGGGAACCTTTCTGACCCAGATGGGGCCCAGGGTCAGATTCTCTACGATGGTCAAATGCGGAAACAGATTGAAATGTTGAAACACCATGCCGACCTCGGCACGGATTTTTTCGATATTTTTAAGATTATTGGTTAATTCGATGCCATCCACCACGATGCTGCCTCGCTGGTGCTCCTCCAATCGGTTGATACACCGAATCAGTGTGGATTTGCCGGATCCGGATGGTCCGCAAATAACGATGCGTTCCTTGGTTTTGACTTCCAGGTTGATATCGTTCAACACATGAAAATCACCAAACCATTTATGCATATTGGTAATCTCGATGATGTTTTCGATTTGTTCAATTTCAGTCGCGGCAGTATCGGCTTGTTCGTTCATAACAATATTTCCTAAACATGGTTTTAAGTTTTAGGTGTTAGGTTTTAGGTTGTCTAGTGGCTGACAGCTATTGGCCACACTTAAAACCTAAAACTTAAAACCTAAAACCGTCCTTTAATGCCCCGTATCCAATTCCTCCTCCAGGCGACGGCTGTAACTGGACATAAAATAGCAGCAACTAAAATAGATCAGGGCTACAAATATGTACAACTCCGTGGAAAACGGCATCCAGTTGAGATCTGCCAATACCGTCTGGGTTGTCTTGAGGATATCGAACAACGCGATAATAACCACCAGCGACGTATCTTTCAGGGCTGATATGAGTTGGCTTACGGTTGGTGGAATTACAATTTTTAGCGCCTGGGGTAGAATTACCAGGCGCATAGTCTGATAGTAATTTAGTCCCAGGGAATCGGCAGCTTCGTACTGGCCCGTGGACATACCTTGCAAACCGCCTCGCACCACCTCGGCGATATAGGCGGCCGTAAACAGAATGATGGCAACCTGGGCCCGTACCAGTACATGTACGGTTACTCCATGCGGCAAAAACAAGGGGAAAACCACCGAGGACATGAACAGCAAGGTAATCAGGGGCACCCCTCGAATCATTTCGATATAAATGATGCAAAGGGATTTGACCGCCGGCATTTTGGATTGCCGCCCCAAGGCTAGCACCACGCCGAGCGGATAGGCAGCCGCCAATCCGAATACAGACAGCATCAACGTCAAGGGCAATCCACCCCATTCCGTGGCTTCCACCGGTGTCAGCCCCAGGATGCCACCGCGCATGAGAACGCCCATGATCACCAGCCCGGCTAACCAGGCGTACAATAAAGATTTTTTCCAATGCTTGCGATTGCGGCTGTAAAAAAGCAATCCCACCAGCAAAATAATGGCTGTCAACGGCCGCCATTGCATCTCATAGGGATAGAAACCGAACAAAATGAAACGAATATTAGATGGGATAACCGTCCAGCAGGCCCCGTCCGACCCCCGGCATGCTTCCGCACTGGTAAACCATTGGGCATCGATGATGGCCCAGCGGATAAACGGTGGCACGATCTGCCATAGAATATATAGGGTCACCAGGGTCAGAATCGAGTTGAAAATGTTATTAAACAGATTGGTCCGTATCCATCCAATAACACCTACGCTCGTGACTGGCGGTTTTATCTCTTCTACGGCTTCTTCTGTAACGGCTTCATTCATTTTGGAATAATGTTGCTAATTTGTGCTTTCTTTAGCCTGTACGCTTGGTTTTAGGTGTTAGGTGTTAAGTTTTAAGTCGTAAAACGCTCTCAGCGTATAGCTTGCAAACGTCCTAAAACCTAAAACTTAAAACCTAAAACTAACGTTCCACTAGCTTCATCTTTTTATTATACCAATTCATAAAGGCCGACGTCAGCAGGCTCAGGGTCAGATAGACAATCATCATCAAGGCTACGCCCTCTATAGCCTGGCCGGTTTGATTGATGGTGGTGCCGGCTACCGACACGAAATCCGGATAACCGATGGCCACTGCCAGGGAGCTGTTTTTGGTCAGGTTAAGCATCTGGCTGGTCAGGGGTGGTATAATCACCCTGAGCGCCTGGGGCAAAATGACCAGATTCAGTACAAAAGCGGGCTTCAGTCCCAATGACATGGCCGCCTCGGTCTGCCCCTTGCTTACGGATTGGATACCGGCACGTACCACCTCCGCCACATAGGCGGCTGTGTACAATATCAGCCCCAACAGCAAGGCCGTGAATTCGGGACTGATGTTATAGCCCCCCACAAAATTGAATCCCTTCAATTCGGGCACATTCATGTCGGTCGGCGCCCCGCCCACCAGCCAGGTGAAAAACGGGAATACGATAAAAATCACCAGCGAAACCCGGAAAACAGGAAAGATCCGGCCCGTACGCGCCTGCCTGGCCCGGGCCCAGCGCCTCAGCAAGTAGATACCGATACAGGCAATGATGACCGCCAGAAACACGTATTTAAAGATCGGATGTGATTCCGGGACCCCAAAAACCAGGCCGCGGTTGCTTAAAAAGACACCGGCAATCGGGTTCATTGCTTGTCTGGGAGACGGCAGAAGATTGTAGAAAAAAGCGTACCAGAAAAAGAGCTGCAGCAGTACGGGGATGTCCTGGAAAACCTCGATATACCAGGCCGCCAGCTTGGACACCAACCAGTTAGTGGACAGGCGGGCAACGCCGATCAGGGTTCCCAATATAATTGTAATCACAATTCCCACAAAGGACACAATCAGCGTATTCAGAAAACCGACGATCAGGGCACGGCCGTAGGTATCGGCTGCCGAATAGGGGATGGGCGATTCTCCGATCTCAAAGGCCGCTTCTTTCTGGATAAATCCGATTCCGGTGGCGATGGACTGCTTTTCAAGGTTTGTGATGGTATTGGATACCAGATAAAAACCGGCCAATCCCACGGCCAGAAGCGTCACGATCTGGAAAAATATCGCGCGCTTCTTGGGATCACTGAAGAATGGTACCGCGCCCCCGGCGGTTTCCTCTTTGGCGTGACTCATATTATCTGTCATCGTAATTGATGGGTACGATTATCTGTATAGGCTATGAAATGGAATGAAAAGAAATTATCTCAGGAAAAAGATTTTGGCTCTCCTCGACAAGCTCGGAATCGAGGACAAGGTCAAGGCGGATTTGCGTTTCAATCCGCAGGAATACTACATTGTTGAGGAGTTGAAACGCAAATCCAACGCCGAGATTGAGTCAAAAAATATTTTTGATATAATTTCTATTTAAAGGGTGGCGAATACATCAACCCACCATTGGTCCACAGTGCATTCAAACCGCGTTCGATTCCCAGGGGTGTGTTGACGCCGACGTTTCTTTCGAAGATTTCGCCGTAGTTGCCCACCTGTTTGATGATATTGTAGGCAAATTTTTCATCCAGGCCCAGGGCTTTGCCGTTTCCGGGTGTCACCCCGAGAAAACGCATGACTTTGGGATCCTTGCTTTTCAGCTTCATGTCGACATTTTTAGAAGTGATGCCGAGTTCCTCGGCATTGATCATGGCCAGGACACTGTAATTGACGATGTCCTTCCATTGATTGTCGCCATGGCGCACTGCCGGGGCCAGGGGTTCTTTGGAAATGATTTCAGGCAGAATGACATAACCCTTGGGATTGGGTGCGACTGCGCGTGTACCGGCCAGCTGCGATGCATCAGAAGTCAACACGTCGCAACGCCCGGCAAAGAATGCTTTGGCCAGTTCGGCGGTATTTTCGATGACCACGGGGCTCATTTTCATGCCGTTGGCTCTGAAATAATCAGCCACGTTCAACTCGGTGGTAGTGCCCGGAAGCACACAAACGGCAGCGCCGTCCAATTCCTTGGCGCTCTTGACACCCAGTTTCTTGGGCACCAGAAATCCCTGACCGTCATAGTAGTTGACCTGGCAAAAGTCCAGACCCAGAGCGGTATCGCGACCGAGCGTCTGGGTACAATTACGGAACAGGACATCAATTTCGCCTGACTGCAGGGCCGTAAAACGGGTTTTTGCTGTCAGAGGAGTATATTTGACCTTGTTGGCATCTCCGAACACTGCAGCGGCAAGGGCCCGGGCTGAATCAACATCCAATCCCCGATAGACACCTTTTTCATCCGGTCTTCCAAATCCAAACAGGTCACCGTTCACACCTGCTTGGATAAAGCCTTTGGCCCTAACATCCTGAAGTGTTCCTGCTGAAACGGTTCCCGCTAGAGCAATGATTGTTAACAAAATGAGACAGATTTTAATTCCTTTCATTCGACAATCCTCCTTCCTGAAAAAGTGTTAGGTTACACAAGGGGGGGGATAGCACAAACCGTGTGATGCTGTGCCAGTTCCCACGATGCCACATACCCCCGGTTTTAGAAGCGCGTTGGTGGGATCACATGTACCGACGCAATGCTTGAATACTTTACCTAAACAGAGCCTATCAATCTGGGGGGATTCAAAATTCGCAGCCGGGGTGGTGCCCCCAAAATGCGTTTCTGAACGATGGCGACAGAGAATCTTTACACAAAGGCTTTTGATATTGCAAGCAAAAACAATCTTTTCGAGCATAAGAATCAGAGGATGTTCAATTCCAAAATTTCTTTCCCTTGACAAGCATAGAGGTTCTTTTTACCCTAACGTTGCAAAAGCCGGAGGGTTTCAGAGTCAAGGCGTCTGAGGGTGAAGTCGTAGTTTTTTACTTCGAACCCTCAGCAACACAGAATCTGAAATTCTCCGACTTTCCCGCAGGGTAAACAACACGGTAAATTGGGCGTCTTCCCTCTAATCTCAATCTAGCGCCATGAGCGGAGTCCTATGAATTAAATTCGGGATATCCAATCGAGGATGACTGCACCATAATGCTGCATTAGATGATAGTTTATTATCTAGCCTTTACAGTGTTGTATATGCAACCTTAGGGTTTAGTCTGCTACCTAAACAATCAGAGGAGGTGAATAAATGAAATTGGATAAACTGCTCCTGAATCTTGCAATCGTCTTCTGCCTAGTCCCGCTCTTGTTAACTGCCTGTGCCAGACCATATCATTTTTATGTCAAATACAATGTCCCCGCATCGAAGAGTCAATCCTTGGAGAAAAAAGTCTACCTCAAGGTCATCGACGACCGCGAGACAAATAACTTTCTTTCCGAAGCAGCTAGCAATGAATTCGATTTATGGGACGGCACCTTTGCCCTCTATTATTCCGAGAAAAAACCCCAAAGCGCTGTCGATACCTATTCATTGACAGCCCTTATCCGGACGATCATGACCCAACGGCTAGAATCCAAAGGCATAATGGTGGTGGAACAAAAATCGAATGATCTGCCTGTATTTGAATTGACCCTCAAGAAGCTATATTTGGAATTACAGGACCGCAACTGGTTGTCGGATATCAGTTATGAAGTTAAGCTAACCAGCGATAATCTGAAAACTGGTCGCGAAACCGTATCCGGCAAAGCCGAACGTACCAAAGTCATGGGTCGGGGGGCCGGGGAAACATTGGTCAGTGAAATTTTGACCGACACCATTAATCGCTTGGACATCGATAAGCTCTTTAAGAATGCGGGACTCTAACCGATTAGCCTTTTAGGAGTTTAGGCTGTAGGCTGTTAGGCTGCTAACCGCTATTAGGCAAAGGCCCTGAACACCAAACACGAAATGAGATTGTGACATGGGATTCGTGTTGCGGGTCGAGCCTTTAACGAATAACAGTAAGCGCCTAATAGTCTTCAGCCTAAAGACCTAAAAGCCTGTTGACCGATTCTAATTAAACTGAGAATGAGTTCGTTGTGCAGGGCTCTAATGTCAGGAGTCCGAATCCTGTTTTGAATCAATCCGCCCTTGATCTTTACAGATGAAGGAAATGGGGCAGGAGGTTCGAAACTTGCAGTAGATATCCGGATCACGGCAATCCAGGCAATCCGGACACAGGTATATATCATACTTGCTGCAGTGGTAGCTGGTTTCAACATCAGGATGGTTTGTGCATCGACCCATTGCCCCTCCCAATTAATTGATCGTATACGTGCGTGTTAATAATATATGCCTTTTTGATCATGTGTCTGGGCGCGATTACGAAACAAAAAGTTAACGTTACTCATATCATGTAACGGTCAAAGTAACGTTACTCATAGCCCAAGATAAGTACCTGCTAACAGATTGACAAACCGGCCCTGAAGGCTTCAGAAGGGCCGGTTTGCCATTTGAAAGGAGGTGACGGGTTCGCATGGAATCACCATTGCCAAGCTTTCCCGAGCACTGAACTTAAATTGCAATTCTGATGCCAATAATGTTTAAATGATGGTTGCTAAAAATGGCAGCCATCATTTAAACATTTGTGGCACGCTTTATGCTATTTCCCTCAGGAATTAAAGCAATTTAACTTAAGTTGAACTTTTCGAAAAACCGTCGGTATTATTAATAGTAGAACCTATTTTAAAATATAGATAAGGTCTTCTGGCAAGGCGTGGGACAGCGAGATAGCGGAGCATACACGGAGTATGTGAGCACTTTGAGCTGGTTCACAACGCCGCCACGGGGACTTAGATTATTTTAAGATGGGTTCTAAATGAAAGGAGAGATCAATGACCAACCACGTCGTAATCACCCTGGCCTGTGGAACAGACAATCCCAATCGCGCCACCCGCGCACTTTTTCTTGCCATGGCCGCACATAAAGAAGGCAAGCAGGCAACGCTGTTCTTGTTGGATGAAGCCGTATATCTGGCCCGCAAAGGTTTGGCCGAAAATCTTCGGGCCGCAACCGGAGATGCGGCCGACGATCATCTGGCCTATTTGGAAGCTCATGAGGTTCCCATACTGGTATGCACCCCTTGTGCAGTCAGCCGCAAGATCACCGAGGACGAGCTTTTGGAAAATGCCCGTCTGGCTACGGCCGGCGAGCTGATCAATCTGGCCTGCGAAGGGACGGTGATTTCTTTGTAAGCAGTAAGCTGTAAGCTTTCAGCCATAAGCAGCTAATCGCTTATGGCTGAAAGCTTTTTTATTTGACACCAGCTTTGACACAAATATAATGTTTAACTTTTAGCGCTGACAACAGCAACATTTCGTTTGAATATTGATAAAATAGAAGAAACTAGCCGGTTTTGAAAAAAGTTCAAATTCAAGGCGTACAAGTTTTCTAATCATGAGGCGTACGTGTAGTACGTTGAATGACTGGAAAACGCTGTACAACAAAGAAGTTGGACGTTTTACGAAACCGGCTATTTTAGGATTCTATGAATATGAAAGACAGGCACGTAACCGTAATCGGCGGTGGCGTTGCAGGGCTATCAGCCGCTTTGCAATTATCTCAATTCGATCTGAATGTGGATGTCATTGAATCTTCTCCCTATTTAGGGGGGCATGCCATACGGCTGGCATGCAAGGCAACCGATGCCTGCGTAAAATGCGGTGCATGCATTGTCGAAGAAAAACTGCTGCAAGCTCGCGAAAACCGGCGCATTAGATTATTCACCAATACGCGCATTCAGAATATTCGTAAAGACCAGCAATTTCAATACGATCTGCTGCAAGAGCCCCATCGGATTGATGCGGACCGCTGCACCCATTGTGGTGCCTGTCTGGAAATATGTCCGGCGGGCGCCGTACAAACCGGTACGTCTGCCGGTCATAATCCTTTTTACAGCTTGGACCCGCATCTCTGCCTAAACAGCCGGGATGAAAATTGCCAGGTCTGTCAAGACGGCTGTCCCGAAAATGCCATTTTATTAGATGAAAAGCCCACCCAAGAAACCGGTCATAGCGATGCCCTGATCCTGGCCACCGGGTTCACACCTTTTGATCCTGAGATAAAACCATATGGCTATCGCCGCTTTCGGGATGTCATCACTAATTTGGAATTGGAGGAAAAACTGCGGCGTACGGCCGGGTCATTGCTGACGACAGAAGGCAAGGCGATACAGAATATTGCCTTTATTCAGTGCGTCGGCAGTAGAGATTCAAAATTAAATCACCTGTGGTGCTCGCGAATCTGCTGTGGCTCTTCCTTGCGTTTGGCCAGATTGATTGAATGGCGGCAACCGGATATATCTGTCACTGTATTTTATATCGACATTCAAAACTTTGGCAAAGATTTCAATCGGTTTTACCATAAGTCTCAGGAGCAATTCAACTTTCAACGCGCCATACCCGCGGACATTTTCGAACGCAGCGATGGACGGCTGCAAGTCAGTTTTGCGGACAGTCAAACCCAAGAGGGTCAAGAGGCTGAATTTGATATGGTGGTTCTGGCAATTGGCTTGTGTCCGCCCAAATTGCTTTCAGATCAAGCAGACCACATTGATCCGCGTACCACAGATGATGATTTTATCCAGATTCCTGAAACCGGCACCGGTATTTTTACGGCGGGTGCTGCCACGGGTCCCATGGGGATTGCCGAATCGGTTGCCAGTGCCGAAAGTGCCGCATGGTCAACCATTCGATATTTGCAGAGGAGCCAGGCGTGACCGAAAAGATTTTAATATTAGGAAATAACGCGCTAACAGCTGGAATTGCTCAGGATTTAAACGATTCGGATGTTGACTTGTTATTGGCAACCCTTGATCACAAAACTGATCTAATTCCCGATGTGCAAAATGTTGGCCGCAATGGCCCCATACCGGAAGTCAGGACTCAAGCCCGGGTTATCGCTTGCCGCGGTTCCATTGGTAATTTCACGGTAACATTAGCGACCGGCCAACAAACCCGATCCCTTACGGTTTCACAAATTGTAATTGCCGAGGATGCTGAACAGCAGGCTGATTACGGCATTCATGGTATGCACCCGGATCGGTCCATATTGACCCTGTCAGAACTCGAAAAAGTTATACTTGTGGACACAGAAATCGAATCGTCTTACGGTGAAGCACAAACCCTGGCAATTCTCATGGGTCTGGATAAAGAAACCACACCCGAAAACACGCGGCGGGCCATGAAAGTCGCCCAAAAAAGCCAGGAAGCCGGCAAACAGGTTTATATGCTGACCGGCAATCTTAAAGTCGGTGATCAGGGACTTGAACAACTTTATCGCCGGGTTAGAGATGCCGGCATGGTGTTAATTAAGTTTAGTCATACCCGTCCCCGAATGCAGATGGATGACCTTGGCCGGGTTCGCCTCGAGTTTGAGGATGAAACAGCCGGTCGATCATTTCGGCTGACACCGGATCTCACTATTTTGGATGAAATCACCCAACCCACTACCTATCTTCAAGACCTGGTCAAAATATTTGATCTTGAAAATGATCCCTCCGGATTTGCCCAGGCAGACAATGTACACCGAATCGGCGTTGGAACCAATCGATCCGGCATCCTGGTAGCCGGCCCGGCCCGGAATGTGCTCAGTCAGAGAGAGCACCGGATGGATATGGATGCAGTGGCGCTGAGAAGCTCTATACCTGTTGAATTACCTGAGCCTGAATCTCTTGCCCGGGCCGAAATCGACGTGGGCTCCTGTATTCGTTGTCTCACCTGTCATCGACTGTGTCCCCATGGTGCCATTCAAGTGAACACACGGGTCCAGGTTTTGGCCCCGGCATGTGAAGCCTGCGGAATCTGCGCGGCCGAATGTCCGCGTGAAGCCATCCAACTGACCGGTATGGATGATCTCAATATTGAGGCGTGTATAGCTGAACCGAACGGTCCCATCAAAAACAAGGATTTTACGCCTACGATCCTGGCATTTTGCTGCAGCCGTTCAGCTTTACCGGCCAAGCGTCTAGCGGACTGTCTAAACCTTACCATGCCCATGGGTTTAAAAATCATTGAGATTCCGTGCGCCGGTAGTCTTTCTTTGGATCACTTGTTGACTGGTTTCCGGAAGGGTGCCGACGGTACCCTGGTGCTGGCCTGCCACAGCGACAATTGCCACGCCGGTCACGGTAACCAACGTGCATTGGAACGGGTCGAAATGTTGCAAAACCAGTTTACCAATATCGGTTTGGAAATGGAACGTCTGCATTTTACGACCCTGGCCTCCAACATGGGGACCGCATTCGCAGAAATTGCATCTGAGTTCGAGCTTAAGCTAAAGGAACTGGGGCCAAGTGGGTTGAAGCAGCAGCGGTGACAATCAGTGCCTAATAGTCTTCAGCCTAAAACCCTAATAACCTAAACCCTAGGTTTAAAGGTTCGGCGGGAATAACGAGTTTCGGGAATCGAGATTCAAAATACGAGTTGTGCTATAAGCAGGGGGCTAAAGGCAGCCTAACAGTCTTCAGCCTAATAACCTAAAAGGCTATTAAAAATGAACGAAGCTACCGAAATCATCGACCTGGATAAGCTGGATCACCGTAAATTCAAGTCCTGGCCTTTTTCGCAGGAATTCTGCCTTACCTGCGGAATGTGCGCCAGTGCCTGTCCGGTTTCCGGAATCGACGGACTCAATCCCCGGATGTTAATTCGCCTGGTGGGACTTGGATTTGAAGACGAAATCGTTGAGGCACGTTGGCCGTGGATCTGCACCATGTGTGGCAAATGTGAAAATATCTGTCCCATGGAAATCGACATTCCCTCGGTGGTGCGTAAACTCAGATCCCTGCGGGAACGGGACATGGTGCCCGGCATCCTGCACAAAGGACTTGAGGCTGCCCTGGAAACCGGCAACAATTTGCGTTTGCCTAAGGACGATTTTGAATTCATTATTGAGGATGTGGCCGAAGAGATCGCCGAGGAGCCTGGATTCGAAAATTTTAGGGCGCCCATCGATAAAAAAGGCGCCGCTATCCTGACGACCATTCATAATAAGCTAGTCAATACCCATACTGACGATCTCAAACACTGGTGGAAAATTTTTCATATTGCCGGCGAGGATTGGACCGTCCCGTCTGAGAACTGGGAAGGAACCAGTTGGGGGTATTTTACGGGCGACGATGATGCCATGAAAATAATGGCGGGGCGCATCCTCGAACACATGGAGCGTCTTGATATCAACACCTTGCTATGGCCCGAATGAGGCCATGCTTATTTGGCAACCCGGTCCGGGTTCGAAAAACACTTCCCCGAAGCATTCGACAAGTATAATTTTATCACTGTATTCGATCTCCTGATACGCTATATCAAGGAAGGTCGAATCAAGTTAGATCAATCTAAACCCAGCGGAGTGGTTACCTACCACGATCCCTGTAATTACGGACGTCGCGCCCAAAAAGTATTTGGACACGGCTATTTTGATGAGCCCCGCTGGATCCTGGATCAATGTGTCCGGGAATGGATCGATCTCTACCCCGCCCGCATGAATCAGTTCTGCTGCGGCGGCGGGGGCGGGGCCCTGGTTACGGGCTACAATCAAGAGCGAATTTATTACGGCCGTCGCAAAATGGAACAGATCAAGGCCACCGGCGCGGATACCGTGATCGTACCCTGCCACAGTTGCCATGGCCAGCTAAACAATATCAAAAAAGAACACGACATGGCCGATCTGAATGTCAAATACCTGTGGGAATTGGTGGCTGAATGTATGATCATTTGATCAGTTATTCGCCGAATTTTGTTATATGCCCCAGGAGATTGACTCCATTATAAGCCACCGACCTGCTCGGTGATCTTTGACTTCATCTGCGATTTTCAAAACGTCGGCAGAATGCCGGGAAGTGCCAACGGCCCCAGCAAACAGGTCCATGCCTCCGACCTATACCAAATCGATACATTGCCAGACCGCCATCCGTACCGCTAACAAGGTTGAATCGTGGCCGTGTTTATTTTTGCTGGCTTTGGAGCTTGAGTCAACATTTTGACACCCGGTTTCTCCTTTATCGCATTTCGATCACCCGGTCTTTAGACATTCTAACATAACCAGTTGTAATTAAATGAAAAACATATTAACAGTTACTGGTTCAACTTTTGCATGTACAAATAGTGCATTTATATATAGTTTGGAAAACTTTTTCCAAAATAGAGTTGCTGGTAATACTGGTTGTAAAAATAAGTTCCGATTAAAGACGACGATAAAGGATTACCCTTCTCCGGGTTTCGGAACATTGTGCTGACAATTGCTATAGTTAAGTCAAGTTGAGGTTCACCATGCCCAATGACCTGTTGTTCGTATGGAGACAAAGAATATTTTCATTCGTCTTCATAAGTATGCTGATTGCTGCGATGATTCCATATTTTCTGAACCTCAAAATTGCCTGGGCCTCAGGACAGATTCTCAATATTGTTGTTATTTCCGGCGCCTATTTAATTGCCATCGTTGTAACCTTTTTAAAGGCCATTCCCTTTCGACTCCGTGCCTGGATCGGATTGCTTTTAATTTTTCTAATGGGTGTGTTGTCACTTACGACCATCGGCCCCGTAGCCAGCGGCCGTATATGGTTGTTCATGTTTGCAGTCCTGGCCACCCTGATTCTGGGTCTCAGGGCCGGCGTCATTGCCCTGATCATGAATGTAATCATGATGCTCGTGTGGATTTGGGCCTGGCAAAAGGGTTTTTTTAGTTGGCATTACATCACTGGAATCAGGCTGAACGAAGTTATGGCCACGAGCATTAGTTTCGTATTCCTGAATGCTGTGGTCACCATATCCCTGGGTATGTTTGTCAGGGCACTTGAAAGGGGCTTTGAAAAAGAACAGTCTCTATCCAACGATCTAAGAAAGTCCAATAAAGAGCTTTTCCAGGAAAACCAGGAGCGCAAAAAGGTGGAGGAAGCCCTAAGGAATAGTGAACAAAACTATCGCCTTGTGGTGGACAATGTGAACGACATCATCTGGACCTTGGACATCCGGCAGCAGCGCCTAATCTATGTCAGTCCTTCAGTGGAAAAAATGATGGGATTTACCCCTGAGGAGTTCAAACAGCTAACCTTACAGGCTATGTTGTCTCCGGCATCCTATCAAAAAGTTATGGATATCTTTAAGGACAAACGCTTCGGGGGCGACCCCGGACAAACCAGTTCAGTCACCTTGGATCTTGAACTGATACGCCAGGACGGCAGCCCCATTTGGACTGAAGTCACAGCATCTTATGTAACATCCAAGCAAGATCTTTCCCCTACCATTTTGGGAATTGCCCGGGATATCACCGAACGCAGACAGGCCCAGGAAGTACTGCAAGAAAGCGAAGAAAGGATTGCCAGGTCTAAAAAAATGGAGTCCCTGGGGCTTCTGGCCGGAGGCGTCGCCCACGACTTGAACAACATCTTATCCGGTATCATCAGCTATCCCCAACTGTTGCTGATGGATCTCCCCGAAAACAGTAAACTTCGAAAGCCCATTGAAACCATTGAAGAATCCGGTAACAGGGCGGCCGCCATCGTTCAAGACTTGCTTACCATAGCGCGGGGCGTGGCCATCACCAAAGAGCCGCTGAATCTAAACGATCTAATAACGACTTACCTGAACTCACCCGAAGCAATTGAATTGAAGCATACATTTCCGGATGTACGTATCACCGCCCGTTTCGATACGGATCTGTTTTCAATTCGCGGTTCAGATGTGCACATCAGAAAACTGGTCATGAACCTGGTGTCCAATGCAGTGGAGGCCGTCGATGGCAGCGGCAATGTTATCTTAGCGACCAAGAATTGCTATGTTGACAGGCCCATTAAAGGCTATGACAATGTCACCATTGGCGAATACGTGGTTTTGGAAATATCCGATAATGGCCCCGGGATCTCCTCGGATGACCTCAAACGTGTATTCGAACCCTTCTACTCCAAAAAGGTCATGGGGCGAAGCGGTACGGGATTAGGCTTGGCGGTAGTCTGGAACATTGTTTTGGATCACAGAGGCTATATCGATGTGGTGACAAATAACAAAGGTACCAAATTTGAAGTCTATCTTCCCATAACCAGAGAAGTCATATCCGCTCAGCATCACCTGATGCCAATTGACGCCTTAAAAGGAAATGGTGAAAAAATTCTAATCATAGACGATGAGCAAAACCAGCGGGAAATCGCGTCCGTGATGCTGGATAAACTCGGTTATCAAGTCGAGTCGGTTGCCAACGGCGAAGCGGCTGTTGAATATTTAAAGCAACACGATGCAGATCTGCTGATGCTCGATATGATCATGGACCCGGGCATGAACGGCCGTGAGACCTACCAAAAAATTATCATGAACAATCCGGACCAAAATGCCATTATCGTCAGCGGGTTTGCGGTGACCGAGGATGTCAAGGCGGCCCAAAAGCTCGGCGCCGGAGAATATGTCAAAAAACCTTATAGTATTCAAAAAATAGGACTCGCCATTCAGGGGGCGCTGAAACAATAAGTTGACGGCGTTTCATTCTGAAAAGAAACGCCGTCAATTCATATGTTATCAATTTTGACCGCTTGCTGATTCTGCTCCGAAATAAATTGACCACGTGTCAATCCAACCGGCACGTTAATATGACCATCACTATAGATCGAAACGGTCGAGGTTCATAACCTTGGCCCACGCTGCAACAAAGTCGTGCAGAAACTTCTCCTGGGAGTCCACACATGCGTAGACTTCCGCCAGGGCCCGCAGCTGTGAGTTCGAACCGAATATAAGGTCCACACGTGTGCCGGTCCATTTGAGTTCACCGCTGACACGATCCACTCCCTCAAATACGTCCCCGTCTTCCGAACTTGCCTTCCATTCAGTACTCATGTCGAGCAGGTTCACGAAGAAATCATTGGTAAGTGTCCCGGGCTGCCGGGTGAATACGCCGAGCTGGGACTGTTTGAAATTGGTGTTCAAGACCCGAAGGCCGCCTACCAGTACTGTCATTTCAGGTGCGGTCAGCGTCAGCAGTTGTGCTCGGTCTACTAACATTTCTTCTGCTGAGACAGCGTACTGCTTCTTCTGAAAATTGCGGAATCCGTCTGCCGCCGGTTCAAGTACGTGAAATGACGTTACGTCGGTCTGTTCCGGCGACGCGTCGGTGCGTCCCGGCGTAAAAGCTACGGCCACGTCGTGACCGGCCCTCCTGGCAGCTTCTTCAACACCGGCACATCCACCCAGTACGATCATATCGGCTAGTGAGACCTGTTTGCCGCCGGACTGCGCTTGATTGAATTTCTTTTGGATACCTGCGAGAATATCCAACACCTTGGCCAGTTGCTCCGGCTGGTTGACTTCCCAACTATTCTGCGGAGCCAGACGGATGCGCGCTCCGTTGGCTCCGCCGCGTTTGTCGGAACCGCGATATGTTGACGCCGAGGCCCAGGCGGTCGATACCAGTTGAGAGACAGATAAGCCCGAGGCCAGGATCTTGCCCTTAAGATCGGTGATGTCCTTTTCGTCGATCAATTCATGACCAACCGCGGGTACCGGGTCCTGCCAGATCAGTTCTTCTTCCGGTACTTCCGGACCGAGATAGCGAGAACGGGGGCCCATATCACGGTGGGTCAGCTTAAACCAGGCACGGGCGAAAGCGTCTGCGAATTCCTCTGGATTCTCCAGATAACGTCGTGCGATCGGCTCGTAGATCGGGTCGAAGCGCAGGGATAGGTCTGCCGTAGTCATCATTGGTCGGTGTTTCATCGAAGGATCGTGCGCGTCAACCACCATATCATCTTCATCCACGTTCTTGGCCAACCACTGATGCGCACCGGCTGGGCTCTTGACCAGCTCCCACTCGTATTTAAACAGGACTTTCAGATAACCTGAATCCCATTTGGTCGGATTCGGTTTCCAGGCACCCTCGATGCCACTGCTGATCGTATCGCCGCCTTTGCCGCTACCAAAGCTGCTCTTCCAGCCGAGACCCTGCTCTTCGATCCCGGCACCCTCGGGTTCTGGGCCCACATGGGCGGCATCGCCCGCACCATGACATTTACCAAAGGTATGCCCGCCGGCCACGAGTGCAACGGTCTCTTCGTCGTTCATGGCCATGCGCGCAAAGGTCTCACGCACATCATGACCTGATGCCACCGGATCGGGATCACCGTTTGGTCCTTCCGGGTTCACGTAGATCAATCCCATCTGTACGGCGGCCAGCGGATTCTCGAGGTCACGATCCCCTGAGTAGCGTTGATCACCAAGCCACTCATCCTCCGAGCCCCAATAAATGTCTTCTTCCGGCTCCCAAACGTCTTCACGCCCGCCGCCGAAACCGAATGTTTTGAATCCCATCGACTCCAGGGCACAGTTGCCGGCCAGGATCATCAGGTCGGCCCAGGAGATTTTGTGGCCGTATTTCTTTTTGATGGGCCACAGCAGACGACGTGCCTTGTCCAGGTTCACATTGTCCGGCCAGCTGTTCACGGGCGCCAGGCGCTGATTACCGGACCCGGCCCCACCGCGGCCGTCACCCATGCGGTAGGTGCCGGCGCTGTGCCACGCCATCCGTATGAACAGCCCTCCGTAGTGACCGTAATCAGCCGGCCACCAGTCCTGCGAGTCGGTCATCAATTCATAGAGGTCCTTTTTAACGGCCCCCAGGTCAAGCTGCTTGAATTTCTCGGCGTAATTAAAATTCTCTCCCATGGGATTGGACTTGGCAGAATGCTGGTGCAGAATACGAAGATTCAACTGATTCGGCCACCATTCCCGATTCGATGTGCCGCTGCCTGCAACAGGTTTGCTGGTTTTTCCCGTTACCGGGCACTTGCTGTTATCACTCATGGGTACCTCCTTTCCTTATATGATTATAGATATCATATGATAATTATTATCATATAAAATATAAAATTTTTTTAACCTGCCTGGCAGCACTCTTTACATATTCCAAAAAAATCCAATCGATGCGAAAGGATCTTAAACCCGGTTTCGTCAGCCACCTCTGCAGTCATATCTTTTAGTGTAATCAGTTCTGGATCGATAACTTTCTTGCACTGCATGCAAATGACATGCGGATGCGGGTATGGTCTGTTCCCATCATAGCGATTGCTGCCGTCCGGAAAGCCGAGCTCCAGAACTTCCCCCAAAGACTTAATCGTCATAATATTACGATAAACGGTCGCCAGGCTCATTGTAGGAAAATCAGGCTTAAGTTGTTCATAGATGGCTTCGACACTGGGGTGCCCGGCACTGCGGGCTAGAATTTTCGCGATCGCCAGCCGCTGGGGTGTGAGTTTTTTATTATCCTCCTTTAATTTCGCAATGATCGTTTCGTATCTTTTGCTCGGATCTGCCACAGATTTTTACCGGTTGCCCATATAAGAGTTAATTCCAAATGATAATAGTTATTAAATAAAACCGAATGATAGTTTTGTCAATAGTATTTGAAATTTTGTATTTTTGTTTATTCAACCCCAAGATTAATGCTTCCAAAACACATAGCCGCTCACCAATAAAGCCATACCGATTGATAGATCTAATATCGCGACCGCTACCAGCATCACATATTTGTCCCGTGACCAGGCCGACAATAGAATGCCCACGAGAATCATAAAAAAAAGGAAGACAAAAAAACGCCAATGGTAGCACTGCCATATCTTCGGCTTTATCAGAGACTCTATCCGTTTCAGATTCTTGTGACAAACTCGTGAAAAAAGATAGCGTGCCTTGAGAATCCCGATAATACCTCCGAGCACTAAAGCAGCCCAGGGTAAGAAATCCCCGGGCCGAATTACCATCGCCTGCTGTAAAAGTTCCCATGCCTTCCACAGCAGAACAAAACCCCCGCCATACCATATGACCGCTGCCAATAGCTTGACTCGACTCGTTGAACTAATTAACATATACCCTTTCTATTTTAAAATTGCGTCTTACATATGCACAAAGGTGACATGAAATAAACAATCCACCAGCGAATTTTCGCTGTTTGAGTCGCTTAGAGATCTTTACATCAGCGCCAGACAATGACTATTTGACGTGTTAATAATGAACGTAAAATGTTCAAATGAATTTAAACGCTAGGCTGGCGCTGATGTTAATATCTCTTGCGACGAGTTCGAACAGCGCTGGTGGATTGTTTATTTCATGTCACCTGAATCCCGCATGAGTAATATTCGTTACAAAAAAATAGTAGATTGAAGTGTAGACAATCTTTTATTTTTGTCGTTTCCAAAAAGGACCCGTCTTCCCCACCGCCTTCATGGTCTGGATCATTTCCATGGCATGCTCACGCATGTGAAGGATGTAATCCGGATCCCGGCGACGGGTAAAATAGGGGCCTGAAAAAAGCTTGAGCATATCGGGCAGGGGCGTAATGCCTTCCTCAGTACCCGCAACAAAGCTGCTGCAATTGCGAATATGTTCTTCCGACCGGAAGAGATTCATGGTCCCTCAGGCATAGGGAATATTTTCAAACCATTTCCAGAATGGTACGCTTACATAGGCCATGTAGGATTGGGCCTCCTGATTCAATATCCGTCCATCTTTCATTTCCAGAAACAGTTTCTCGCCACAGTCCAGGCAATAAAAATCCACCCGCACGCTTTGTCCCGGAAAAAGCCAGCTGACCGCCAGCGATTCAAATCCTCACTGGCCGAACCACTTTTGGTCCCCGTCGATCGTGATACGATACATGGTCGGCAGGTTATTAAAAGGTGCAAAGGAGGCAATCAGATCAGTCCCCGGGTGCAGCCAACCGGCGATACCAACTGAAAACAGATCCTGCTGGGCCTGACGCCCTTCTTCCGGTGACAGACCGAGCTCGGCTGCCAGTTCCACATAATGCGGCGCCTGCCCTGTGGCGACCATTTGCTTCATGATAAAATGAAAGGCATTACTTAACAAAGTATTCTCGGTCATGCTGTTTTCCTCCCTGTACTACAAGCTATCAGCTTTCAGCTATAAGCAGGCGGCTGCTAAAAGCTTAATGCTCATACCTTATTGCTATGATTGACCAATTCTTACACGCGTCGGGACATCCTTCGGCAAGGCATCTGAGGGTGGGCATCGACTGAGCTCAGCCGAAGTCAAGTCGTATGCATATTCTTCCGCTCCTCAGTTTGATACACACAACTTGTAGCTCCCTCCAACCCTCTAAACCTCCACCCCGCCAACCCTAAAATATATCAAACCTCATCCTGAACCACGAAATTCGTAAATTGATACTCGCAACACGTAACTCGCTAAAGGTCGATCTCATACTCCTTCATCTTACTCAACAAAGAAGGATGGCTGATTTCCAATAATTTCGATGCCTGGGTTCGATTCCCTTTGGTTTCTTTGAGAGCACGCACAATCATTTTCCGTTCCAGCACTTTACGGGCATATTTAAGCGAAAATGTTTGGGCCAGGTCTTCGATGCTAAAGGGTGATGACTTAGTTGATAGTTCAGGGGGCAGATTCTCGGGCAGAATTTTTTCTTCGTCCGCCAGTACCACCGCCCGCTCAATGACATTCTCCAGTTCCCTGACATTTCCGGGCCAATTATAATCAAGCAAACTTGATAGTGCTGCCGAAGAAACAGATTGAATCTCTTTTTTGAGTCGTTGGTTGTATCGGTTGATAAAATGGTCCACTAATAGGGGTACATCCTCTTTGCGATCTCTTAGTGGCGGCAATACAATACTCAGCACCTTCAATCGATAAAACAAATCCTCCCTGAATTGACCTTGCTTGACCGCGTCTTCAAGATTTTTTTGAGTAGCGGCAATCACACGGACATCCACAGGGATTGATTTGGTGCTGCCAACGGGCATAATTTCATTTTCTTGTAAGACCCTCAGAAGCTTTACTTGTAGGGGCATCGGCAGTTCACCAATTTCATCCAGAAAAATGGTTCCGCCATGGGCCTCCTGAAACAGTCCTTTTTTATCCCTATCAGCTCCTGTAAAGGCGCCTTTTTTGTAGCCAAAAAACTCACTTTCCAGGAGATTATCGGGTATACCGCCGCAATTAACAGACACCATTGCCTCATTAGACCGGTTGCCGGCCAGGTGTATCCCCTTGGCAATTAATTCCTTACCGGTGCCGCTTTCACCATAAATCAATACCGTGGTATCGTATTGGGCCACCTTTTGGACCAGTTGAAAAACTTCCTTCATGGCGCTGCTTTTGGCGATCATGTTCTGGAATCGATAATGTTCTTCGATGTGAGATATTTTCTCACGCAGACGTTTGTTTTCACGCCGCAGGCCTTCGCGCTCCTCGGCCTTTTTTAAGGCCATTTGTACTTCATCGGCTTTAAATGGTTTAGAAATATAGTCATAGGCACCATGTTTCATGGCGGTGATGGCGGTTTCGATGCTTCCGTATGCCGACATCATAATAATGGTACTATCGATTTTCTGTTGCCTGGCGGCCTCTAAAAAGGCGATGCCATCCATCTGCGGCATCTTGATATCACAGAGGATAAAGTCAAATTCTGTCTCATCGGCCAATGCCAGTCCTTGCAGCCCGTCCCCTGCCGAAGCCACCTCATAACCGAAGCCTTTCAACATGGCGGTTAACATATGACGCATATTTTCTTCATCGTCGATGATTAGAAGGCGTTTCTTGGATCTATATTTTTCCCGTTCATTCATTTGGTCACCAAATTGTACTTCTGAGTAGACAATTAAAAGGGTTGAAGGATTGAAGGTTTGGAGGGTAGGCTGTTCGTATTTAGCGATCAGTTACCCTTCACCCTTTCAACCCACCACCCCTCCAATCCTACTAATTTAATCCACTTTTGCTAACGGCAATGTAATCCGTATCTCCGCGCCACCCGCATCCCGGTTGCGGGCTTGAATATTACCGCCCAAGGCATCAATAATCATAAAACAGACGTATAGCCCCAGGCCGGTACCTTTTCCGGGATCCTTGGTCGTAAAAAACGGATCAAAAATGTTTTCCAGCACATCCGGATCGATGCCGGGACCATCATCCCTGAAGAATACTTCAATCTGCCCCCTACCGCCATGGTTGTTGGGTGATTCAAGCTTTTCGAGACGGCTGCTGATTTCTAGGTTTCCGGATTCCTTTTCCTTATCGGCCGATATGGCATCAGCGGCGTTAATGGCCAGATTTAAAAACACCTGATGTAATTGGTTTGGATCGGTCTTAACACGATCATTTTCAGCCGCCAGGTCCAGGCGTAAACCAATATTGGCCATAAGTGGCTGGACCTTGAGGACCTCGGCAATGTCGTCTATGATAGCATGGATACCCACCACCTCTGAGCCGGTGTCCGACTGCCTGGATAAATTCAACATCTGTCGAATCACCGTATCCATCCGCTGCAGTTCTTCCTCGGTTCTATGGATATATTCAACCTTGTCCCGGGAATTTATATCAATTTTTTTAAGCAATTCCAGATACCCCATAATA
This sequence comes from uncultured Desulfobacterales bacterium, assembly GCA_964452555.1. Lineage (GTDB taxonomy): Bacteria > Desulfobacterota > Desulfobacteria > Desulfobacterales > B30-G6 > B30-G6. Next base: position 9,812 of record CAYVMI010000009.1, on the reverse strand, counting down.
ATACCAATGGGATTGCCGATTTCATGCGCGATCCCGGAAGAAAGCCGACCAACCGATGCCAATTTTTCGGCACGGATTATCTCTGCCTGGGCCTTTTGCAATTCAACATTTGATTTTTCCAGGGCCTGGACGGCAGACTTGAGCTGCATCTTATCTTCGGTGATGCGACGGGTCATACTATTGAGCGATTTAGATAAGATATGCAGTTCATTGTCCTGCTTTCGAACCGGAAAGAACATGCCATCGGTTTCCTGATAGTCTTCTGCTCTTTTGGCAAGCCGTTCTATAGGTTCCAGGAAGATTTTAAAAAGGCGTTGAAATCCGATGAAGGTCAGGATGATGATATTGATAACCAGATACAAGGCCACAAATTTTTGAGATTTACGCAGATCCTGATAAGCTGACTCCAAAGAATGAACAATACTGATACCGCCGGCAATATGGTTATCCTTGTGCAGCGGTGCGCTGACGATGACATAGTGCCGCTGCCACCAAAATACCCCCCACACGCTCCCATCAAAGTTGATATGGCGTCTACCTGCTTTAATTGCCTGTTGGTGCCAATCCTCAAGCTGATTTAGCAATCCACAATCCTCACCAAAAGAGATATGCGACTTTTGACCTACCGAGTCTATATAGGCACACGGCATATCCTTTTGGCTGAAGAATGGAATTATTCTGCTTCGCATTTCTGGTGAGAGCGGAAATTGTGATAAACTATCAATATGGTCCAGCTCATTTTGGACAAACGCAATCAGGTTGGTCGCCTTGTCAATTTCGGTTTGGATGATTTGGCGCTGGAATGTTCGTACCACAACAAAATCAATGAGGACCATGCCGATGAACAAAAAAATCGCCAGACTGATGACGACATTGCTTTTTAAAGCCCGTGCGAACATGGTTCTCCCATCAAGTAATTTTTCACGAATTTTCAAATAATTATCACACCTGTGTCGTTTATGCAATTATGCATTAAGCCCTAAGCTTTAAGGGAGAAGCCTTAAGAAGCTGAACGCTTACAGCTTATACCTAAAAACTAATATGTCCATCGGGTAATATTCCTTGACCCCATAAATTACCTTATATATTGTTATAATTATTTGAAAAGGACCCATCTTATGCCCTCGGAAGATCTCAAGCGCAAACTCGCTGCCATCCTAAGTGCCGATGTCACCGAATACAGCCGTCTGATGCGCGAAGACGAAACCGCCACAATCAAGACATTGTCTACATATCGTGAGGTGATTGCCGGTCTTGTGGATCAGCACCATGGGCGGGTGGTGGATGCCGTCGGCGACAATATCCTGGCCGAGTTCGCCAGTGTCGTCGACGCGGTCCAGGGGGCCATTGCCATCCAAAAGGAGATCAAATCCCGGAATGCCCAACTGACGGACAATCGTAAAATGCAATTTCGGATCGGCATCAATTTAGGTGATTTGGTTGTGAACGGAGATCGTATCTATGGTGATGGCGTTAATATTGCCGCCCGACTGGAAGCCATGGCCGATCCGGGTGGTATTTGCATCTCCAGGACTGCTTACGACCAGATAGAGGACAAGCTTCCCTTGGGATATGAATATTTGGGTGAAAAGCCGGCCAAAAATATTGTTAAACCGATCCGGGCCTATCGGGTCTTATTCGAGGCTGAATCAGAATCTATTAAGGCAGAATCCATTCAAGCCGGAAAAGAATCCATCGATTCCACCAAAACCGAAAAAAAACGAGTCCGAAAATCTGACCATACCGAACCGGATCATACCAAAGCACAGCGCATGTCCCTGCGTAAACACATTTGGACCTACGCCGGCATTATCGGCTTTTTATTCATCATCAATATGCTCACATCCGCCCATACCCTCTGGTTTCACTGGCCGGCATTGGGTTGGGGCTTGGCGCTCTATCTGCAATGGATCAAACAGTCACACCCCAAAGGCGTCGGAAAACCTCCCGATACCAGAATGGGATTGCGCAAACATTTAAAAATGTATGTGGGCGTAATCGGGTTTCTATTTATCATCAACATGCTTACATCCGCCCATACCCTCTGGTTCTATTGGCCGGCACTTGGTTGGGGCCTGTTTCTGTTTATGCACTGGGTTAAGATTTCAAAATCTTGAATGACCAATTTCAAGATCAAGGCAAGCGGTACAACGCCGAAGTTGGACATTTTACGGAACCATCAATGTTCATTATTTAATCCAGGGGGGATGAGCTAACATGCCTCCTTGGGGTTAAGCCTTCCTCTGTATTCAGAAGGTGTGGTTCCCACCATCTGTTTGAAGACGTCATTGAAGGTGGACTTGGAGTTAAATCCCAGCGCAAAAGCGATTTCGAGAATGGTTTTATGGCTGTTGGAAGGATCGTTCAACGCCTGTTTGACCGCTTCAATCCGGTAGCTGTTGACAAATGCACGAAAGTTCTGCCCCAAACAAATGCCGATGGCGTCGGTAACAGCCCGCTGGGACAACCCCACATCCCGGGCAAAACTCGTCAGCGTGAGTCTCGGATTTACATAAGCGTTTTTAAACTCCATGGCATCCTGAAGTTTGAGGCAGTTTTTCTGGTGTACGACCGGGTCCGACCTGGGGGTAATCGTCAAGCCCGATCTTGCCGTCGCCTGGGAGTTCATTTGGACAAAGAGCGTTTTGGCCAGCTGTTTTAGATGATCCTCATCGGGTATGGTTTTATAATTCTCAATATAGATGCTTCTATCCATTCCGAGTGGAACCACCATCAGTGCAGAGGGGCTCTTTTTCCAGTAATAGATTAGATCGAAAAACTGCTCGTTGGTGCTGTCCGCGCCTGCCCGGACAATCGCATTGGTCGCGCAGGCGAAATTCAGCATCTTCTCAGGCAGCGGTACAAAAGTAGCCGGCTGGTGTATCCCGTGACGGTCTATGTAAACCCAACTTTTCCACCTTTGCGCGATTCTGATGGCCCCGTGGACGACGCTCGCTTCACAAAGGGATTTAATAGATTGGAGGGTTGTCTCTATCTTTCTGTGATTTACGGGCTTGAGGGAACCTTTCCCTGGATCAGCCGGCCCTTGGACACCAATGCTCACACGCATCTTGCCCATGGCCCGCAACTCCCTTTGCAGATCATCGGTATCCGGATCGCAATAAAAAACCCCTTGTTTCCACTTAAGTCCCCATTGCCTGTATAGGCTGATTGCCCGGCTAAAATGGTTGTGAGCTGCGGCCTCGTCACCCTTATCCCGGGCGGCCCTGCCGAGCCCTTCATGGGCCAGGGCCTGCTCGAACCGGAAGCCGTATTTTTGCGCGGCGGCAGCTGCCTCCCGGTAAATCATGGCGGCCTCTGAATCGCCCTTGATGCGCAGCATGTCTCCTAGAGCAAGTAGGTATTTGTTTCCGTAGATGGCGCTGTTGTGGGCGGCATACTTTTTGAGCCTCTTCAGATGGGCTTTGATCTTTTTTTTCTCTCTATTCAGATGGATGTCCACCAGGGCGCTTAGGAATTGGTAGTATCCGTATTGGTAGATATCGATGGCCCTCTCATCGCAGTTCGAAATGAGAATTTCCCTGATGTCGGCGGCCATGTCCGGCCTGCCGCTGTAAAAAGCAGCATAGAATTTGTACAGATAAAACTCCGTGGTGATTCCGCTGATGCGATGGTCCAGCCGGGCTTCCTCAAAAAAATCTCCGGTGAGGATCCATGGCTCGGAAACGTCCTGCCCGAGGTTGACAAGCGCCTGCTGGATAAAGCCCGCCATCGTCAGAGCCGACTGGTTATTGAGGCGCTCGAACACCTTCTTCTTCTCATCCACATGCTGCAGCACGCGATCAAGTGACATGCCGCTCATGACCAGACAGTGCAAGTACCCCACGGCGTTGTAGCCGAAATATTCATGATCGCCCTGCCGCAGACAGAATCGCTCCGCTTCTTCAAAACCGCGTATGACTTGCACCAGGGGTTTGTCCCAGTGTATCAGATACACATTGATCAGTGTCATCTCTTTGACCTTGTGCCGGTCATCGCTGAAATCACGACTGATCTTCCGGGCCATGGCTCCCAGTCGGCGTCCCCACGTCACGCCCCCGGTCAATTCGTTGAGAATCATACCGAAAGCCACGTAACAAACCGGGGCCTCATGCATGTTGCCGTGCTTGAGGGTCAGGTTGAAAACCATAACCGACATCAACGGCAGCAGGCGCTGAGGAGACAGGGAGTAGGCAATCGCACCCAGGGCGTTCAGACATTGAACCACCTTGTATACATCTGTGTCCTGATCCATACGCTTGCGCCTGAGCCGGTCTTTGGGGCTGAGGATGAAGCGCAACCAGGCCTTTAGGGTGTTATACAGTATCACCGGCCGCGCGGGATTTTCCGGGAGCCTGATTCCCAAATGACGCAAGATTTCCATCCCTGCGCCCAGCGCCTGATCTTCTTTTTGCTGGGCCTGATAAATCGGGATTTTAATCATTTCAGTTTCCAGGCGATCGCCAAAAGACCTGGCATTGGCATCCACTTCCTTAAAAACCCGGTCTGCCGCATCAATATCCCCTGCCAGATACGCGCATCTGGCGATTCGGCGGCAGAACTTCAGAGCCAGTCCATATTCATTGGCCCAGATCTTGTCGGGAAAATGCTCTTTCCCTTTGATAAAAAATTCTTGAGCCAAATCATAGGCGGATTGATTTTGGGCTTTTTTACCGGCCAAGTAATACAATCTGGACATATCGCGTTTGAAGTATGGATCGGTTATGGATCGGCTGCAGAATCCATAGTGATACAGCAGGGTAAAAATGTTGGCTTCCAGGTTTCCTCGTTGCTCCTTGGCCAGGTAAAAGGCCACGAGCCGGCGGTGGACTTCCCGGGCTTCATCTTCGGACAACAGGGCCTGCACCGATTCCAATATTTTATCGTGTGCAAATGCATAGCCGTTATCAGTTTTACGCAGCAGATCCTGTTGAACCGGTTTCCATAATAAGGTTTCGATCTTTTCCCGGGTATACCCCGAAGTTGCCGTTAACAGTTGAATCGAGATGTCGCCGTGGATACAGGCAGCCTGTTTGATGAGCGCCAGGCAGTCTTTGTCCAGCAGGTTTATGCGCCGAATGATCAGGTCGGCCACATTTTCGGTAAAATCCAGCCCGGATATGTAGGAAATGTCATAGACCCATTCTCCGTCTTTTGTGTACACCACCTTTTTTTCAAGCAGATCATCCAGCATTTGTTCCAAATAAAACGGATTGCCCGCGGTTTTATGATGGCAGATATCGGCTAAGGGATCCACAACCTGGTCGGTTGCCAGGTGCTGCCGCAACAATCCTCTGGTATCTCGTTTGGTCAGACCGGAAAGGGGCAGGACCAGGGTGGTTTCCATTTTTTGATACAGGCGGATGGTGCGTTCAAGGCTGGGGTAGATTTGGGCGGTTTGGCTGCGGAAGGCCATGACCTGCATTACGTTCGATAGGCGTGCATTGATGGCCAGATAGTGTAAAAACCCGTGGGACGCGGTGTCCATCCATTGCAGGTCATCCAGAAACAGGACCAGGGGCCTTTTCAGCGTCGTCGCAAAGGCTTCCAATAAGAGGAACAAACCGAGGTTGAACGACTGATTGTCCTGTTTATCGGACTGGGTCAGGGATCCCCGGGTATCCCCGAAAAAAAAGTCAAGGGCCGGAATCAGGTTCAACAGGGAGGCTCTGATTCGATCCGGTACGGGACTCAAGCCTCGCCGGATGGACCGCTTCATCTCCTCACCGGCATCGGGGTAAGCGGCAACGGCCTTTTTGACCAGCATGTTCATGGCCGCGATCACGGTGGAGAAGGGACTGGTGTGAAAAAAGGGATCGGCCTTGCCATAAATAAACAAAGCCCGCTCCTTTTCAGCCTCAACGGCGAAGCGGCTCACCAGGGCGGTCTTGCCGGACCCGGCCGTACCGGAAACCAATACGGCCCTTGTATGACCCTTTTTGGCCCGGGAGAAGATCCGGGCCAGTTTGGCCAGTTCGTTTTTTCTGCCGAAGAACCTGTCCATATATAACCAGATCAGAAAGAGCTCAAATTAAGTTGTCAACATAACAGTTACCGCTTGATTTGTAAACAGGAATGCAAGCGGCAGCTCATACAAGCAAACGTCTGGATTAATTTAATATTTTTAATTTTAGCCACGTCCGAAAACCTGCAGAACGCCCATTTTTCCTGAGGGGCGGATTTTGCTTGAATTCGGACGACAGCCTTTTCTTCAAATGTTAAAATTCCCCCAAAAAATATCATTGGGCCGACAGTACTGCCCTGGCTTGTGCATATGTTTTGACTGACAGATTTTCATAAGGGGAAATCCGGTATGGCATCACAGATTAAAAAAAAGTTTCACCCGATTAAACCGTTCAATCTCCCTCACACCTTTTATACGGGCCTTGCTCTGGTTTGCCTGCTTTTGTTTACGGTTGGGACGGCAGGCGCGGCTGATATCGAGCAGACATTGACGCTCAGACCGGGATGGAATGCCGTTTTTCTGGAGGTTGATCCGGTGTCATCTAATTGTGCCGACGTGTTTGCCTCCCTGAATGATTTGATCAGTGTCTGGACCTGGAATCCCAGGTTGGCTGCCCTGGAGTTCATCCAGGACCCGGACACCCTGGTTCCGGACACGCCGGACTGGTTGTCCTATTTTCCCGACGATCCCGTTCTCACAACTTTATACGCCGTATACGGCGAACGCCCCTACCTGATCAAAATAGGGGGCACGGCCGAGATTACCTGGACCGTCATCGGGACACCCCGCCTGCCGCGGATCAAGTGGAAACAGGATGCCTTCAACCTGGTGGGCTTTCATCTGGCTGCGGATGACGAGCCCTTTTTCGAAGACTTTTTCTCCACATCTCCGGCGCATGCAGGCCAGGATATCCTGGTTCTGAATGATGCCGGCAGGTGGCAAAAGGTGGAAAATCCGGCCCTGACCAGAATGAAACAGGGGGAAGCTTTCTGGGTGTTCTGTAGAGGGTATTCCGACTTCACCGGAACGCTTGCCCTGGAGACCCGTCTGAGCGGGGGGGTTACCTTTGGACAGCGGTCCAATGAGCAATGGATAGACCTGGCCAATACCGCCGCCGCCGATGCAGCAGTTTCAGTGACCCTGTCAGGCAGCATGCCCCTTTTCTACCGGGTGCATGACTCGGCTGCCGGGAATACAGCCTGGCAGACGCTGCCCCTGGATACTTCCCTGGACGCCGGAAGCAAGAAAAATATCCGCCTGGGCGTCCGGCGGGCGGGCCTGACTCCCGGCAGCGTGTACGAAGCCAATCTGGAAGTCTTCAGCGACACGGGCATGCGTATCGTCGTGCCGGCCTCGGTGCAGGGGATCTCGCATACCGGTCTGTGGGTCGGAACCGCCGTAGTCAACAAGATCAACGACGCCCGGGTGGATCCCGATGCCCAGTTCCCGCTTGTGGATGAAAATCAGGATGGGTATGCCGCGGCGTCGAACTTTACCTTCCGGCTCATTGTACACGTGGACTCCGGCAACAATGCCACCCTTTTAAGGCAGGTGGTGCGCATGTGGGACGACACCGAGCAAGGCTATGTTCTGTTTTCAGATCAGGCCAGAACAGCGCAATACACCCCCACAGATCAATCCGTACGCATAAGCTCCGCCGCCTTTGGCCAGCTTGTGGCCCCCACACCGGGGGTCAACACGCCGGAGCGCTACCCGCCCGGCCCGCCGGATCCCGGTGATCCGCCCGGCCAGGAACCCATGACCCTGAGCGGGCCTTTCGGTGAGTTGGGCAGCGCACTCAACTGCTCGATAATGGTATCCAGAGAGGACCCCATGAACCCTTTCCGCCACCGCTATCATCCGGATCACAAGGACACCGAGGATGCTTTTGATGTCATCCGGGATATCGAATTGGTTTTCGCAACCAACGATTCGGACGGCAATCCGATCTCAGGTACATCCGGTCTGGGCTGGGGGGGCGGCGACATGGGCGGCATCTTCCGAGAAACCTTCACCGGGCTCCACCGGTCGCCGATCAAGGTGGAAGGCAGCTTCCTCCTGAAGCGTGTGAGCGACATCGGCGTACTGCAATAACTACGGGGTATCAAGTTATAACGTTTCGGTTTTACCGGCTCAAAGGGGATTAGACATATGTTGAACAGACCATGGTTATATAAAATTGTTATTCCGGTATGGTTGATTCTCTGCACCGCAGCACTGCAGTCCCGCGTAGAGGCATTCACCTGCCACGAATGGACCGAAGCCGCCTCCGGATGCACCACCGAACCCGTCCTCTGCGAGGAAACCCCTGAACGGCCGGCCAACCACGTGTTGGAAACCATTCCCTGTGAAGGCGAACCCGGCGAGGTCACCACCTGCCAGTGGTGCCTTGCGCCCGATGAAGATGATGACGGCGTTGTGGATGCGGACGACAACTGCCCCCTGATTGCCAACCCGGAGCAGACCGACACCGATGACAATGGCATCGGCGACGCCTGCGATGACGATGACGACGGGGACGGTGTCGACGACACACCCGACAACTGCCCCTTGACGCCCAATGCGGACCAGGCGGATATGGACCTGGACACAATCGGCGACGTGTGTGACGCGGATATGGACGGAGACGGCCTCTCCAACGTCAACGAGACCGGCCATGGCAGCGACCCCGCCGTCCCGGACCTGATTACCTGGGTGGACGACGACGATCCCGCCTGCGGCGGAAATTCACCCTGCCATAGCACCATTCAGGCCGGCATCGATGCTTCGGGCGGTGTAACCGGGTATGACATCGTCGTCGTTAGGGACGGACTTTACCAGGGCACGGGCAATATGGCGCTTGATTTTAACGGCAAGAACATCATCGTTCGTTCGGAAAACGGTGCCGAATATACCATTATCGACTGTGAAAAGGCGGGCCGCGGTTTTCATTTTCACATGTCCGAAACCCGCGACGCGGTGGTGGACGGATTCACCATCAGAAACGGCTATACGGCCTACGACGTCAGTGTGGAAATGAACGGCAGCGGCATCCTCATCGAGGGTGACTCGGAAGCATCTCCGACCATAAGATACTGTGTTTTCGAGAAAAACGTCTCATATTGGCATGGCGGTGCGATTTACGTCACCGGGCCCGGAAGACCGGCAATCGAAAAATGCACCTTTATCGGCAACCATGCCTATTTTCAAGGGGGCGGCATTGCCGTCCGTAATCAGGACCCCTGGACCAATTCCCTCTATTCCCAGATCAACGGCGGCGCCAAGGCTGCGGGTGCTGCCGTCCAGATCCGTGGCCGCGAGCGGGGGGGGCGTGCTGGTGCCCGCGTCGATGCAGACAGAGTCCGAATCCAGGTGGTAGTTGTCGGGAAACACAAATCCCGGATCCGTGTTGATCACATTGCCCAGGCTGCTGACCTCGGCCCCGCCCGCCACGCCACCGAGGCCGCCATCGAGCAGTGAGTGGCCGATGTCCACGCGTACGTCCCCATCGCCTCTGTTCACCGCGTGAATCTGACCGCTGCCCCCTTGGTAGACATTGCCCCATACAATACTGTTCCACAGGGTGATGCCCATATCATGGGGGCCGGGATTACCTTCTCCGCCTTCCATATTTTCGAGCCAGATGGCAGCCCCCGCGGCAGCGGTATTATGGACAAACGTGCAGTTGGCGAGTGTATTGGCCAAACCCAATGCACCCCTCAAAAAAACTGCGCCGCCCTCGTCCTTGGCCTGGTTGCTTTCGAAGAGCGTGTTATTTGCGACGAGCTCCGGCAAATCGTCGGAGCCCGATACATACAGGGCACCCCCTTGTCCGGGACTGTTGTTATAGAACCTGCAGCCGGATACC
>CAYVMI010000008.1:0-124044 GCA_964452555.1 uncultured Desulfobacterales bacterium | reverse complement strand
CCATTACCTGGAAGGTAATTACTATGCCCGTAGAAAATTTGTCCTGTTTCGAAACCTGATGGAGCACATGGGTGTTGAGGCGGATCGGATCCATTTTTCCTGGATCTCTTCTTCTGAATCCACCAAATTTGTCGAGGTGGTTAAGGAAGTAACTGAAAAAGTCAAGGCGCTGGGACCCAATCAGGATTACACCAAATATAATGCCAAGGTAGCATAACATGTTAGATTATATAGATAAAATCAAGGAAATCTCCCAAAGGCTGCTGCGGGAAAATTCGGTCGATCTGGTGATCGGGTTCCGCAAGGGCACCCTGCCCATGATGAACGAGCCCTGCTTTGCCAAGACACCCGAGGATGTGGATCAGTTTGTCTGGGATAGCAATTGCGGCATAAACCTGGCCAATTACCTGACCGACCGCAAGGAAAAAGTCGGTATTGTCGCTAAGGGCTGCGATTCACGTAACATTGTCACCCATATCATTGAAAATAAAATCGACCGGGATCAAGTGGTTATCATCGGTGTGCCCTGCCACGGGATGATTGATAAGCACAAAATCGCCGACATGTTTGTCGATGAAATTCAGACGGTGGTCGAAAACGGGGACAAAGTCGTCGTAACCGTCGGTGGCCAGGAAAATGCAATGGAGAAATCAGACGTGCTTCAGAAGAACTGTCTGGTCTGTACCCACCGTAATCCCGTTATTCATGATGAACTGGTCGCCGATTCGGTTGCGGAGCAGCAGGATGTGGACCGCTTTGCCGATGTCCGTGAAATCGAGGCCATGACATCCAGTGAAAAATGGGATTATTTTGAATCACTGCTGTCGCCCTGCATCCGTTGCTACGCCTGTAAAAACGCTTGTCCTTTATGCTACTGCCCCACTTGTTTTGTGGATGAATCCAAGCCCCAGTGGGTCGGCAAAGGGCAGGATCCCACTGATGTGCGCACATTTCATTTTTTAAGGGCATTCCACTGTGCCGGTCGCTGTACCGACTGCGGTGCCTGCGAACGTGCCTGTCCGGTGGGCATCAATATGCGCGTTTTTACTAAAAAATTGGAACAAGATAGTTTTGAGCAATTCGGTTGGGAAGCCGGACTGAGTTTGGACGAAAGACCGCCGCTTGACAGCTTCCGGCCCGACGATTCGGATGAATTTATACGCTAGTGTTTTTGTGTTTCGTATTTTGTATTTGGTGTTCGGTGTTTAGTGATCAATGTCTGGAGTCAGCTTCACCTTAGCACCAAGCGTCTAGCACGTAACAAACAAAACACAACATACAAAAAACCAAACACAAATCACTAAATACCAAACACAATCTAAAAGGTATTAAATTATGAAGGTTGTCAAAATAGATAAAACAGAGTGGTCACCAGGATTGACGAAATTGCGGGAATCCTACCAGCTGTATGGACCGGTGAAAACCGATGGATTTCACAGTTTCAAGGCCCTTGGCGCGGATGAACAACCCGATCTGTCCTATCAGAATTCACGTTTGTCGCCCAAGGCGATCCTCTTCCCGCAATCCGAGGCCATCGTCGAGTACTCCCTCGATTCGAATGACAAGGATCATCATATTCAGAAATCCACAACCATCGATGAAAATCCGCGTGCGATTATGGGTATCCGGCCTTGTGATGCCAAATCGATTACCCTGTTGAACCTTAACTTCGATACGGCTGAATATCAGGATCCATATTGGGTCAAAGCGCTGGCCGCCACCACCTTTATCGGTTTGGCCTGCGACGAGCCCCGCAGCACGTGTTTTTGCACATCCACCGGCTGCGGCCCCTACCATGAAGCAGGACTCGATATCCTCCTGGTAGACCAGGACGAGGCTTATCTGGCAAAAATTCTGACCGAAAAAGGCGCGGCTTTTGCAAGCGCTGCTGGCTGGGGTACGGAGTCGGACGAGGCCGGAATATTCGATACCAACAGGCAGGCGGCCGAGGCCAAGATCGTTTCTACGATCTCCACGGACAACTTAAAGAATAAAGACATCCTGGGTTTACATTCGGCTTCATTTTGGGAAGACGTAAGCTTTGCCTGCCTCAATTGCGGTACCTGTACCTATACCTGCCCCACCTGCTGGTGTTTCGATCTCCAGGATGAGCTGCGTGGCAAAGCCGGCAAACGTTTCAAAAACTGGGACAGCTGCATGTTCCCGCTTTTTACGCTGCATACCACCGGTCATAACCCGCGGGGGACCAAGACGCAGCGAGTTCGCCAACGCTTTATGCATAAGTTAAAATATTTTGTCGACAAATATGACCAGGGCATCATGTGTGTCGGTTGCGGCCGCTGTGTCAACCAATGTCCGGTCAATATCGACATACGTGCTATTTGTGAAATCATGAATGCTTACGAAGGTGAAAACCAGGAAGCAACAGCCCAAGCTTAAGCTGGGTTCATTAAAAGCTGATATGAATTAATGGAGGAACACGTGCAAAATCCATATGTACCTTTTCCGGTGCGCATCGACGACATTGAAACCGCCACCGAAGATAAAAGCTTGAAAACATTCAAATTTGTTTTCCTGGACGAGGGTGATGAAGAAAAATTTTCATACCAAGCCGGTCAGTTTGCAGAATTATCCGTGGCAGGTGTCGGAGAGATTCCCATCGGAATCGCTTCATCGCCGGTTGAAAAGGGATTTGTGACGTTCACCATCAACAAAGCCGGTGTAGTGACGACCCACATGCACAACATGACCGTCGGCGATATCATGGGTATCCGCGGTCCTTTGGGCAACTGGTATCCTTGGGAAAAATTAGAAGGCAAGAATATCCTGATGGTCGGGGGTGGCTTCGCCTTTACGACGCTTCGCTCTTCGATCGTTTATATGTTGGATCCCGAGAACCGGTCTAAATTCGGAAACATTGATGTGGTCTATGGCGCCAGAACACCCGGAATGTTGTTATACAAGGACGAACTGATTGAATGGGAAAAGCGCGACGACATCAATATGCACTTGACCATCGATACGCCGGCCGAAGGTTGGGAATACAATGTGGGCTTCACGCCGCCAATTACCGAGCAGAAGGCTCCCCAGGGCGACGACGACACCTATGCCATCGTTTGCGGTCCGCCGATCATGATCAAGTTTACCCTGCCGGTCCTCGAAAAACTGGGCTATGCCCATGACCACATTATCATGTCGCTTGAAAATCGGATGAAATGCGGCTTTGGTATGTGCGGCCGTTGCGGTATCGGCAAAGAACTGGTTTGTAAGGACGGGCCCGTATTTACCCTGGACCAGATCAACCAGACACCTAAGGAATATTAGCCTGAATCAGTGTTTTTCAGGTTGACAACATAGTGATTGTGTTTTATTTAATGTACTTCTTTAAACATCAAAGGCCCGTTATTGGCCTTGCATATGGAAAACATTACCAAATAAAGGAGGGTTATTAAATGCCGGAAGTCGAATTTATGGGAAAAACTTTTGCAGTTGACGAAGATGGATTCATCGACGATTATACCAACTGGAGTGATGAGTGGGTCCAGTGGGTAAAAAAGGAAGAAGGAATCGAAGAACTGAATGAAGAGCATCAGAAGGTTATCAAAGTTCTCAGAGAGTACTATGAGAAAAATGGGATTGCCCCGATGGTTCGGGTTCTCTCCAAGGTAACCGGTTTCAAACTGAAGCACATCTATGAGCTGTTTCCGTCAGGACCCGGTAAGGGAGCCTGTAAGATGGCTGGTCTTCCCAAACCGACCGGGTGTGTGTAATCTGCTCGGATTCAATCCATCAGCTATAAGTATTTGCCAAAAAGGCTCTGCAGACATTGCAGGGCCTTTTTCTGTTTATTGAGCGTTTATAAAAATATTGTGACAATATCAGTAGTACTTTGATTCTTCCTTTTAATTTTGATAATGTCCTCAATTAGCTTGATCCTAACGCTCAATTATTGGAGTCGTAATGATTTTAACAGTCAAAACCACCCGACAAACCGAGCTCATTGACATTACCACCCAAGTGCGGCAGGCTATTCAAACAAAAAATTTCCAGGATGGATACTGTTTTTTGTTTGTGCCTCACACAACTGCAGCCATAACCATCAATGAGAGCGCAGATCCCAGTGTCAAATCCGATATTTTAATGGTTCTCAATAAAATAATCCCATGGGAAGCAGGGTATCGCCATTTGGAGGGCAATTCTCCCGCCCATATCAAATCTACGCTGGTGGGGGCCTCTGAGACGATCGCCATCGAAAACGGACAGCTTGTACTCGGAACCTGGCAGGGAATCTTTTTTTGTGAATTTGATGGCCCCCGGACCCGCAAGCTGCATGTGCGATTACGCTAAGCTCTTAGTTGTTTGCTCTTAGCTCATAGCCGTCTAAGAGCTAAGAGCAAAGAGCCAAGAACTAACCACAGCACCTTAACTTTTGACAATTTAGAGCTATGACTCAACTGAACGAAATCGACAAACGCATACTCAACCGGATACAGTCGAATTTTCCCATCGCCCGGCATCCATATGATGCCATTGCGAAAGATCTCGACTTGACCGAATCTGAAGTCATCGAGCGTATCGCCCGAATGCGCGATGTGGGACTTATTCGTCGCATTGGCGGCAATTTTGTCCCCGAAAAATTGGGTTACGTGAGCACATTATGCGCCGCCTCAGTTCCGGCGGACAAAATCGACACGTTTACGCGCATCGTCAATCAATACCCGGGCGTCACTCATAACTATATGCGTGAAAACCATTTGAATATATGGTTTACTTTTATTGCACCTTCTCGTAAAGATATCCAAAACAGCCTAAAGCGAATAGCTGAGCAAACCGGAATCGAAAAAATATTAAATTTGCCGGCAACTCGGGTGTTCAAAATAAAAGCACATTTCAATCTATAGGGAAATGGGCGACGAAACCAAACTCTACAACAGCCGTATCACCAACACCTACCTGGAATTTCTTTCCTCGGAATATCCCCATGTAAATACGCAGCAATTGCTTGAATATGCCGGCATTGAAAAATATGAAGTCGAAGACCCGGCTCACTGGCTGACCCAGGATCAGGTCGATCGTTTGCATACGATCATGGTCCAGAAAACCGGCAACCCCGATATTGCCAGGGAGGCCGGACGATATACCGTACTGTCCAAGAAAATTGGGGCGGTCAAAGAAGTTACCCTGGGGCTGATGAGTCCGGCCATGATGTATCTGGCCGCCGGCAAACTGTACCGTATCATGAGCCGTGGCGCCAATATAGAGACCAAAGCCATCAGTTCCAACCAGGCAAGGCTCAAAGCCACCCCAAATCCGGGCGTAAAGGAAAAATCTTACCAGTGTGCCAATCGCATGGGGACGCTGGAATCTTTGGCCAAATTGTTTACGGGAGAATTCGCCGATGTCCGGCATCCGTCCTGCTTTCATCGCGGAGATTCAGCTTGCGTTTATACGATATCCTGGAAAACAGCGCCTTCGATGATCTGGGCCCGCATCAGCAGCTATGCCTTGGTGGTGGGTGTACTGTTGGCGGCAGCTTCATTTTTGATGCTTTCAACAAGCACCGCCTGGTTTGTGACGATATTCGCAGTGTTTACCATGTTGGCCGCCTATGTCCAAACCCATCGGCTCAAAAATAGGGAATTGTCCAAAACCATTACTTCCCAGGGGAATGCCGCCAAGGAACTGATTAACGCCGCCAATACCCGCTACAATGACATGTCCGTGATCCATGAAATTTCAGCCGAGGCCTCCGCCAACCTGGATGCCCATGGCTTGATTCACAAGGTCATGACCATTATGCAAAAGCGCCTGCAATTCGATCGGGCCATGATCATGATCATCCATGCGGATTCCGGCAAATTGGAATATGTAGACAGTTACGGGCAAACCGCGGAACAATTGGACCTGTAATGGCATCGCGTTTTAGTATCAAGAGATCACAGGCAATGGGTCCTTTTGCGAGAGCTGTCAGGGAACAGCGTCCCCTGCTGGTGGAAGATATCGAAAAAATAATCGAAACCCTATCCGACAATAGTAGGCGTTTCGCGGCAACCATTGATGCATCATCCTTTATTTGTGTCCCGCTTGTATACAATCAGATAGCCTTGGGCATATTGGCCGTAGATAACTGGAAAACACAGAAACCGTTAACCAAGAGCGACATCGGTATTCTGAATGGAATCGCCGCCCAGATCGCAGCCGGTATCGCCAACGCCGAATCCTTTGAGAAATTGCAACAAAGTGAAAATCAATACCGCAAGCTGTACAAAGAATCCAAACAGGCCGAACATTTATATCGATCTTTAATTCATTCGTCAGCCGATGCCATTGTTACCTGTGATTTGACCGGCAGTATCGAATATATCAGTCCGGAATTTGAAAATGTTTTTGGATGGTCACTCTCAGAGTTAAAAGGTTTGCCCCCTCCATTTATCGCCAAAAGCGATCTTGAAAACTTTAACGAAATGATCCAAACGGTCGCCCAGGTTGGTAGTCCGTATCGAGATCTGGCCCTAAACGGTTTGACCCGCAATGGTCGTGTGGTGGATGTGCTTATAAGCGGCTCGCGTTATGACGACCATAAAGGCGCCCCCATGGGACTACTCTTGATCATCAGAGATGTATCTGAAAATAAACGCCTTGAAGCCCAATTGCTGCAAGCCCAAAAAATGGAGGCCATTGGCACGCTGGCTGGTGGAATTGCCCATGACTTCAATAATCTTTTAGCCGTCATAAAGGGCAATCTTGCGCTCATGCGACTGGATTTTAATCCCGAGCACCCAACCATGGCCAGGATTGAGAACATAGATCAACAAGTTGACAGCGGCGCTAAACTTACCAGTCAATTGCTGGGCTACGCACGCAAGGGAAAATTTGAAGTCAAGCCGATCGATCTAGTGCAGGTGGTCCAGGACAGCGCCCAGGCCTTTGGTCGAACACGCAAGGAAATCCTCCAGGAAATTCATCTGCCCCAGGAAGCGATTATCATCGAAGCCGACCGAACCCAGCTCGAACAGGTGCTGCTTAATCTTTTTGTCAATGCAGCCGATGCCATGCTCAACGGCGGCAAATTGATTCTTAAAGTTGCGACACTCTCGCACCATGAAATTCAGGAAAACACATTTACGCCGATACCCGGCATCTATTGCCTCATAGAGGTAAGTGATACCGGCACGGGCATGAGCCCCCAAATCCAAAAGCGGATGTTCGATCCTCTCTTCACCACAAAAAAAATGGGCAAAGGCACCGGATTGGGATTGGCGTCCGTCTATGGCATCGTGAAATCCTACAAAGGATATATAGCCGTAACTTCAGAAGTGGGTAAAGGTACTTCGGTTCGTATCTACCTTCCGGCATCAGGCCGCAAGGAAAGTCAGGCCCCGGAGGAAAAAGGCGCCATTGACCATGGTAAAGGCACCGTCTTGCTGGTTGACGATGAAACCGCTATGCTCGAGGTGGAATCAGAAATGATTTCAGCCTTGGGATATGATGTTCTGCCGGTGGATAATGGCCGTGAAGCAATTGATATATTTACCGAAAAGAAAGATCAAATTGATCTGGTTGTCCTGGATATGATCATGCCCGGCATGAATGGCAGTGAAGTCTTTGCGGCTTTAAAAGAGATTGATCCTGATATCCGCGTGATACTGTCTAGCGGTTACAGCCTCGATAACCGCGGGGAAAAATTTCTTAAGAACGGTTTTCGGGGCATATTGCAAAAGCCTTTCAGCATGGAAAACCTATCTGTTAAAATCAAGGAAGTGATGAAGTGAAAGATCTACGCGTTGCGGTGGTGGTGTGCAACGCCCCGGTTGGTCAAACGCAATCCAATTTGGAGAAACTGACCCTATATGTTCAGGAAGCCGGTAAGGCCGATTGTGATATGGTGTGCTTTCCGGAAATGAACATCACCGGATACAGCAATCACCCTGACATTCGCGTATTGGCCCAGGAAATACCCGGTCCCGTCAGCGATTCACTCTGTGAACTGGCCATACGCAAAAACTGCGCAATACTAGCCGGTATGGCCGTTAGAGAAATGGACGGAAGCATTGTTGCCGCCCATATGGCAGCCATGCCAAACGGCCAATTGGGAGTTTATCGGAAATGTCACATCGCACCACCCGAAAAAGATATCTACTCACCGGGAAACAGCGTACCCTTATTTAACTATCGGCAAACAACTTTTGGTATTCAATTGTGCTATGACGCTCATTTTCCCGAGCTGACATCCCGCATGGCCAGCGATGGTGCCGAAATAATATTTATGCCTCATGCGTCGCCCCGGGGATTTGCTGTTCACAAGCAACGCTCATGGTTGCGGCATCTAACCGCCAGAGCCTTTGACAACAGTGTTTTCATCGTCGCCTGCAACCAAACCGGTGTAAATGGCAAAGGCCTTACTTTTCCCGGTAATGCGGTGGCCCTGGATCCGGCAGGTAACATTATAGGGCAATGTCTGCACGGACGCGAAACCATGCTGGTCGTGGATCTCAAAGCCGGCATTTTTGATAAGATCCGCGCCAATCGCATGCATTTTTTCCTGCCGCATCGGCGACCTGAACTCTACTCGAACCCAGAAGCAACATCTGATTAAATTATTTTTGGGGCGGTAATACGGACCAACCACATCAAACACATGAGGATTCAAGGGGTGCAGGATCCAAAGGTAAGAGTGTAGCCGATTGCCATCAACTAGGCACAGCCATTTAGCATCAACCTACCGGCGGCCATACGGGGATTACGTTCTCTGAGGTATCTTGAATTTGATAAACATCCAACATCGAACGTCCAACATCGAACATTCAACTTTTGACTATTAGCAATTGGCTAATTCAATGTTCAGTGTTGAGTGTTCAATGTTCGATGTTCTTATCTATCACTTGAATCCTCGGGCCCTCGAACCCTATTTTGTTACCCGATACGTCCCATCAACCTGCTCAATACGGCAACCCGACGTCTTAAGCGCTTGAATAAGGGGCCGCCCGAAAAGGAAATCGAGCATATCTTCCGTCACTTGAATTTTCTCGATAACCATTCGGCGTATGGCCTGGTCATATTGAATGGCGGCAATGATGGTTTCACCGGCTTGTTTTCCGGGATTGCCTTCGAGTTTTTTGATGGCGGTATTGATCAAATCATGGGAACAGTTTTCTTCGTGCAGCTGAATCAATTCCCATAATTCAGCCATCTCAGCCAATAAATCCTTACGGGTAAGACGGTTTGTCTGATAGTAGGATTCAATTTCACGTGTATCCCAGCATTGTAAGATCCGGCATTCCCGGGGACGCCGTTCATAGATATCGCAGGATTTGTCCTTTTTCTGAAAAAAGACGCATTCCCAGGATTGACTTTTGCCTTTTATCTTAATGATGTCCGCGCTTGCCGGAACCAGGCAGTCAATGACATTATCACGTATACGCTCTCCTTTGCGTATGGTGTACAGATGGCGCGTATGGATGTGACCCTCCACAATTAGGGCTCTGTCTTCCGTATGCAAGGCTGGTCCGCCTTTTTCACAACAGGTTCCGCAGCGGATGCATTCGGTTCGGGTTCCCGGTTTTTTTTCTTTCATTAAATTCACACTTTAAAATTTATCCAAAAAATTGCACGGCTCTTAAAGAAAAAAATCGGATGATGATTTCAGAATGAAAAATATCGAATGTCGAAGGAATGAGTCGCCTCGCTCCGGCATTCATCAGTGGCCTTAAATCGATGCCAGCGCGCAGCGCTTCCATTCTTCTAGATTCTGAATTCATTATTCTGCATTCTGCAATTTATCGCTCCTAACCTCAAACAAAAGGCCGACGCAATTGTCGGCCTTTTGTTTGGAAAGAACAGATTTCTTTAATAAAGCGGTCTAAGCGGATTCCTCTTCAGTCACCGCTGCCATTCTCTTTAGAATCTGAAAGCGTTCCATATACTCGGCTTCCAGCTGTTTGGAAAGCTTTTCGGCTTCTTCCGGAAAAGTCTTCTTCAAGGACGCATAGCGTACCTCTCCAGCCAGAAAATCCTGAAAACTGCCGTCCGGATCTTTGGAATCGAGCGTAAAAGGATTTTTACCTTCCTGCTTCAGCTCCGGATTGTAACGGTACAAAGGCCAATAGCCGCTTTTTACCGCCAAATCCATCTCCTCTTGGGCTTTCCCCATGCCGCGGATGATGCCGTGATTGATGCAGGGTGCATAACACATGATCAAGGATGGGCCTTTGTAAGCCTCAGCCTCTGTCAGGGCTTTCATGAGTTGCTGCTTGCTGGCCCCCATGGATACGGCGGCCACATAGACATACCCATAGGAGATGAACATGGCGCCCATGTCTTTTTTACTGGTTTTCTTACCTGAAGCTGCAAACTTGGCCACCGAACCCGTGGGCGTTGCCTTGGAAGATTGGCCACCGGTATTGGAATAGACCTCGGTGTCATAGACAATCACATTGATGTCCTCTCCTGATGCCAGCACGTGGTCGATACCCCCAAAAGAGATGTCGTAGGCCGAGCCGTCCCCCACAAAAACCCAAAACGATTTTTTGGTGAACTGCTTAGACATTTCTGAAATCTGCTTGAGCAGGTCACTCTCTTTTTCCTGGGCTAGGAGGGATTTAATCCGGTCGCCATATTGTTTCGATCCGTCTGCGTCTTCCATATTATCGACCCAGCCCTGCATGGCCTCCTTCAACTCAGAACTGATATCACTTTCCAGAGCCTGGGACATCAGACCCGCCAGGGTTTTGCGTTGCTGCTGAACACCCAGCAGCATACCATAGGTGAACTCTGCCGGATCCTCAAAAAGTGAATTCCCCCAGGTGGGCCCGAAGCCGTCTTTATTGACGCAATAGGGAACCGAAGGTGCCGAACCACCCCAGATGGAGCTGCAACCCGTGGCGTTGCCAATGATCATACGCTCGCCATAAAGCTGGGTAACCAGCTTGGCATAAGGCGTCTCGCCACAGCCGGAGCAGGCACCAGAGAACTCAAGCAGCGGCTGTTGGAACTGGCTGCCCTTGATTGAAGAACGCTTGGCCAAATCGTCGCGAACCGGAATCGTCAAAGAGTATTCATGGTTGGGAATCTGTTGTTCGGTCTGGGTTTCAATGGGCCGCATAATTAAGGCCGGCTTTTTGGCGGGACAGATATCGGCGCAATTGCCGCAGCCCATGCAGTCCAGGGTGTTCACCTGAATGCGGAACTGATAGCCTTTGAGCTCTTTGCCCAACGCTTTTTTGGTCTCATACCCTTGGGGGGCGGCTTCACACTCGGCATCCGTCAAAACCACCGGCCGGATGGCGGCATGCGGGCAAACCATGGCACACTGATTACACTGGATACAATTTTCAAGAACCCATTCAGGCACATTGATGGCCACCCCTCTTTTCTCATACTGGGTTGTGGCCACCGGAAAAATGCCGTCCGGTGAGAACACGCTGACCGGTAGTTTATCGCCCTGTTGCGCCAGCATGGGGCGCATCACCTGCGTGACAAATTCAGGTTCATCCGCGACTGTCTCCTGAGTTCCCCTTGCATCGGCCCATGCATCCGGAACCGGGATTGCAACCAGATTGGCCAGGGTGTTGTCGACTGCGGCATTGTTCATGTTGACGATTTTATCGCCCTTCTTGCCAAAAAGCTCCTTGATTTGATCTTTGAGATAATTAATGGCGTCCTCAACCGGAATCACATTGGCCAGTTTGAAAAAGGCCGTTTGCATGATCATGTTGATACGTCCGCCCAGGCCGATTTCCGCTGCAATTCGGACGGCATCGATATTGTAAAACTTGATTTTTTTCTGGGCCAGGGTTTGGCGCATATGAGCCGGCAGCTTCCGCTCCATTTTTTCGGCAGTCCAATTGGAATTAAGCACAAAAGTCCCGCCCGGTTTGATGCCTTCGAGCACATCGTAGATATCAACGTAGCTGGATTTATGACAGGCTATATAATCGGCGGCATCGATCAAGTAGGTCGATTGAATCGGTGTGTTGCCAAAACGGAGATGGGACATGGTTACCCCACCGGATTTTTTGGAATCATAGGCAAAGTACGCTTGGGCGTACATGTCGGTATTGTCGCCTATAATCTTAATGGCGCTTTTATTGGCACCAACAGTTCCGTCGGCACCCAATCCCCAAAATTTACACTGCACCGTCCCGGCCGGGGCTACATCAAAGCCATCTTCGACCTCCAGTGATGTGTGGGTGACGTCATCGACAATGCCGACGGTGAAATGGTTTTTGGGTTTATCGGCATCGAGGTTGTCAAAAACCGCTTTCACCATGCTGGGATTGAATTCTTTGGAGCTGAGTCCGTAGCGGCCATTAATGATTTTGGGGATGCTCTCGGCGTACTCCACATAGGCGGTACAGACATCCTGGTAGAGCGGATCACCCAATGAACCCTTCTCCTTGGTCCGATCCAACACTGCGATCTGCTGCACCGTATCCGGTATGACCGCCAGGAGGTGCTCAGCTGAGAATGGTCGAAACAAGCGTACTTTTACCAGACCCACTTTCTGTCCTTTGTCAACCAAGTGATTGACCACTTCCTCGATGGTTTCACACGATGAAGCCATGGAAACAATCACCTGGGTTGCATCGGGCGCACCAACATAATCAAATAACTGGTAGTTTCGGCCGGTTAACTCGCTGACTTTGCGCATGTAGTCGCTGATGATGCCGGGCAGTTTATCGTAAAAAGGATTGGAAGCCTCGATACCCTGAAAATAAACATCCGGATTCTGGGCCGTACCGCGCAATTCGGGTCGCTCCGGATTCGTGCCTCTGGCTCGAAATTTAGCAATGGCATCCCAGTTCACCAGCTTGGCCATGTCTTCATAATCGATCATTTCGATTTTCTGGATCTCGTGCGAAGTACGGAAGCCGTCAAAAAAATGAAGCACCGGCAACCCCGCTTCAATGGCACTGAGATGGGACACCAGGCCCAAATCCATCACCTCCTGAACCGAAGCTGACGCCAATAATGCAAAACCGGTCTGACGGACAGCCATGACATCCTGATGATCGCCAAATATGGAAAGGGCGTGCCCGGCTACGGAACGAGCTGTCACATGGAACACACCCGGAAGCAGTTCACCCGATATTTTATACATGTTGGGTATCATCAGCAGCAGGCCTTGGGATGCTGTAAAAGTGCTGGTTAGCGACCCTGCGGCCAGAGCGCCATGCACCGCCGCCGCGGCACCCGCTTCAGACTGCAGCTGGCGCACAACCATAATTTGATCAAAAATATTCTTCTGCCCGTTGGCAGCCCATTCATCGCATAACTCCCCCATGGGTGAAGATGGCGTAATGGGATAAATTGCTGCCGCATCGCTCAAAGCATAGGCCACATAGGCAGCGGCGGTGTTTCCGTCGATGGTTTTCATTTTCTTTGCCATACATTAACTCCTTTAATTAATTACCTGATTCAAACCACAAGTCGATTTGATCTATATTTTACCAATATTATTGGGATTAAGGGCCCCTAAATTTATAGCTGCGTTAAAGAATTTTTCAGACTATACTAACAGGATGGGTTTGTAAAGGCCCTAAAAACCCGCAAAGCGGTTTTTTAGTAATTTAGAATCGCATTATAATTTTATCAGAAGGCGACTGCATCGCTTCAATATTAACTTTTCTGTCAAAGAGACAGGGAATAATTAACATACTGAATAGGAAGGTCACTTCGGATCTTGAGGAGGCTCGCCGGTGTTCAGTTTACATTCAGCCAACTGTCTGAGTTCTTTAATCACTGTTAGGCCGCCGTTATGAAATCTGCCTATCGTGTTGGATCACTGTATTCCCAAAAATTAACTTAAGTTGACGAGCGGCGGCGGCCGTTACAGTGTTTTAAGAACGAGTTTTGGCTGGTGAAAACTGAAAACTGGTGAGCCGGATTTAAATAATTTGAACTTTGCAGCTACCCATGCAACGTAAGTTAAGATATCGTCAACAGTGTTTCGAAGAAATCATTCCCCTTGTCATCCACCAGGATAAAGGCTGGAAAATCTTTGACCGTAATCTCGTAAATGGCCTCCATCCCTAGTTCTTCGTAGGCCAGCACCTTCATGGCCGTTATGCAATCCCGGCCCAGCCTGGCAGCGGGTCCACCAATGGAACCCAGATAAAAGCCGCCATATTTTTTACAGGCATCGGTTACGATTCTGGAACGGTTGCCTTTGGCCAGCATTACCATGGAGCCACCCAGTTCCTGAAATATGGGCACGTACGAGTCCATTCGGGCGGCTGTGGTGGGCCCGAACGAACCGGAGGCATATCCCTTGGGTGTTTTGGCAGGCCCGGCATAGTAAATGATATGTTTCCTAAAATAATCAGGCAGGTCGTCTCCCCGGTCCAGGCCTTCCTTGATTTTTGCATGGGCGATATCCCGGGCCACAATGATCTTTCCGGAGAGCAGTAAGGGTGTTCGGACCGGGTAGCGGCTCAACTCTGCCCGAATGGCGTCCATGGGCTGATCCAGGTTGATGGCCACGGCAGATTCATCGCTGGGGATCACCTCCGGCAGAAATTGCTGGGGATTTTTCTCGAGCTTTTCCAAAAAAATGCCGTCGCGGGTAATTTTAGCCTTAATATTGCGGTCGGCGCTGCAGCTGACACCCATGCCAACCGGGCAGGATGCACCGTGTCTGGGCAGACGAATAACGCGGGTATCGAGGCAAAAGTGCTTGCCGCCAAACTGGGCACCAATATCCAGCTCCCGGGATAAAGCCTGGATTTCTTTTTCAAGTTGCAGGTCGCGAAATGCATGTCCTGATGCACTCCCTTTGGTTGGCAGATGGTCCAGGTATCCGGCCGAAGCCAGTTTAACGGTTTTCAGGTTGAGCTCGGCCGAAAGACCTCCCACCACAAAAGCCAAATGATACGGCGGACAAGCTGCCGTGCCCAGGGTAAGCATCTTTTGGCGCATAAAAGTTACCAGGGATTGCGGGTTTAAAAGGGCCTTGGTTTCCTGGAAAAGATAAGTTTTATTAGCCGAGCCACCACCTTTGGCGATAAAAAGAAACTTATACGCATCTCCCTGACCGGCATACAGTTCGATTTGGGCGGGCAGGTTGGTTTTCGTATTCTGCTCCTCATACATCGTCAGCGGGGCATTCTGGGAGTAGCGTAAATTGTTATTCTGGTAGGCATCGAAAATACCCCGCGACAGCGCCTCTTCATCCGATCCATCGGTCATAACCAAATGCCCTTTCTTGCCGATGGCGATGGCCGTCCCGGTGTCCTGGCACATGGGAAATTCCCCCTCCGCAGCAATGGCTGCATTTCGGAGCATTTCAAGCGCCACGAAACGATCATTCGGGGAGGCCTCGGGATCATCCAGGATTGCCGCTACCTTTTCCAAGTGCGCCTTTCGCAACAAATGGCTTACATCCCGGAAGGCGGTCTCGGCCAACAGGCTCAGAGCCTGGGGTGCAATTTTGAGGATCTCCCGGCCCTGATATTGATCTACGGATATATGCTCGCTGCTCAACAAACGGTATTCGGTTGTATCTTCACTGAGGGGAAATAGTTCCTGGTAAGTAAACTCAGTCATTTATCTGTCTCCTTTATTACGCAACTTGTCGATTTGTTTTATTTTTGGAACAATCAGTTTATAGGAATTTAGGCTGTTAGCTGCTAATAGCCTAACAGTCTTCAGCCTAATAGCCTATCATTTAAATCGCTTTCCCATGCGCATATATTCCCACAAAGGCCCCCGGGCACCCAGACGGCGGATTTTTCGTTGAAGTGCCCGGTCGATGTTGATTCCCATGCCTGGGAAAATCCACGTGGGATGTTCTTTTGAAAACCGTTTCACAAAAGGCAAAATTTTATCGGCGATTGCCGGCGACAAATAGAAAAACGGTTCCAGTAAATCATCTTCAGGCTTCAGGACGCCCTCTTTCACAGCGATTTCGAATAATTGCGTACCCGGAAATACGCGAATGCCAACCATACAAACCACCGCCGTCGGCGACATAGCCACAATCGCATCCAGCGTCTGCTTTACGGTCTGCATGGTTTCACCAGGACCACCTATTAGCAGTGAATGACAAAACGACAAATTGAATTGATGGCATATCTCCGACGCCCGTATCATTTCTTCGAGGGTAAAGGCTTTGCCCATATTTTTAAGCATCAAAGGATTTGCGGCGTCGCTGCCGAATTCAATGCCGGTGCACCCGGATTCACGCATGAGTTCCACAAGTTTCGGTTGAATGAATTTGGGATTGGCATATCCGCTCCACTTGATCCTTAACCGCCTGCGAATTATTTCATGGCACACGAATTGTGCATGTTCAACCGGGTAGTTAAATTCATTATCGACAATGAAAAGATGTTTGATGCCCGAATCGATCAAGGATTCTATTTCATCACAAATATGCTTGGGGCTTCTCAAACGCACGTGCCGGCCCTCGATGATGGGATAGGTGCAATAGATACAGTTGAAAGGGCATCCCCTTTTGGTTTGGATGTTGCCCATACCACCGAGTTTCAGATAAGCCGCACTATCGATTTTAGACCGGTCCGGGACCGGGAATTCATCCAATTTCTGAACGATTCCCACATCACAATCGCGGATAATGCATGGTTTCAGGGGCTTGCCTCGCTGGTCCGCCTGTTCAATATCATCCAACAATTTGATGATGGCCGCTTCACCCTCACCGACAATACCAAAATCCACATCCAGGTAGTCGAATATCTCCTGGGGCATCAAAGAAAAGGCGCTCCCCCCCACGATGATGCGGCTTGCGGTTTGTTGCCGAATCACATTCACGACTTCTCTATAAAAAGGCAAATAAGACAGATAGTTCGGATAGCTGACGTTGTCCAGGTTTCTCAGTGAAAGCCCCACCAGATCGGGTTGGCAAGCTTTAATATGTTCTGTGATCGCAGCATTTATGTCTTCCACAAAACAGAGATCCAAAATTTGACAGTCATCGCCCCTTTTATTAAGCGCCGCGGCAATGTAGGCCAGACCCAGCGGAAAAATCGGGTCCGGTAAAAACTCTGTGTTTGGAGATAGGAGCAGTACTTTCATGCAGAATCGGTATACCGGTTTCAATGGGTTGTCAAGCCACAGAACCTTTTCATTACTATACTGGCATTATATTGAAAAAGTAATGAAATTTTACTTGACTTAAAATCATTAATCATTAACTTGTTTTCAACAAACAATGGAAGATGCCTTCCATTCTAGAACATAGAAACAATTAAACAGGAGGAAACATCATGGAACTTGTCAGATGGAACCCAATGCGGGATATGCTCAGTGCAAAACATCGTATGAATCGGATTTTGGATGGTTTTTTCATGCCCAGTCCCTATTTTCGACGGGAAAACACCGCCTGGGATTGGAATCCGAGTGTCGATATTTACAACGAAGACAGCAGCATTGTATTGAAAGCGGAACTGCCGGGCGTTGAAAAGGACCACATCAATATCGATGTTAAGGATCGGGTCCTGACGCTGAAGGGGGAGCGCACGATCGATAATGAGGCTAAGGAAGATAACTATTATCGACGCGAAAGATCCTTTGGCAAATTTGAACGTCGCTTTTCACTGCCGGAGAATGTCAACGCGGATGACATCAAAGCCGACTACAAGGACGGCATATTGCGAATCGAAATCCCCAAACCAGTGGAAGTACAACCCAAACAGATAACCGTACACTAAAAAAACCGCTTCCCGGTTTTACAAAAACGAGCCCGGCCTCTCGGTCGGGCTTTCTCTTTCTCCAATACGCCCCATCTCCCTATGGACAATCTGCTGCAAATATGATTTTACTCAAATATTAATCCAGCCCGATACGAACAAGCAATCGTAAAGAATGCGTTTGAGCTGCAATTAAGCGTGCTCAACTGTCCATTTTCCAAAAGGCCGGGTATCCTGGAAAGCCGTCAATCCATACGGCCTTGATCTGCCATGGACATATAAGCATATTTTCGTCCCAATGATAGGATACATCGCAATTATACCGCTGCACCTTAGTGGAATCCATGCTCAAAACAGGGTAGATTCTCTCTCTCGTGGGGAATTTGCAAATTGACCATAAAGAAAAAGGAGAAATCATGAAAAAAATTAATCTGTTCCTATGTCTTTGTATGGTCCTTTTAATTGGCATCTCCGGTGGCTTTGCCCAGGCCAAAAACCCGGATACCTTTGTCCTGGCAGATATCGGCTCCGTAGAAACCCTGGATCCGGCCAAAGCCTATGACAATGCCGGTGCTGCCAAGCTGTATACCGTTTATCAAAACCTGATCTTTTTTAAGGACCCGCATACAGATCAGTACGACCCCATTTTGGCTACCCATGTGCCGACTGTTGAAAATGGCGGGATCTCTGCCGATGGTAAGACCTACACCTTTACCATACGCAAAGGGATCAAATTTCATGAAGGTGGCGATCTGACCGCCGAGGATGTCGCCTATTCCCTTAAACGGGCCATGGTCTGTGACCCTGCTGGTGGCCCCATGTGGATGATGCTGGAGGCCTTCACCGGTGAAGGCAACACGCGTAAAGACGGCAACATCATCCCCGGCATTTTCGCTAAAATCGATAAAGCCATAGAGGCCCAAGGCGATAAAGTTATCATGCATTTGCCCAAAGCGTATCCTCCCCTGCTCGGCATCCTATGCTATTCATCTGCTTCGGTCATCGACAAGGAATGGGCCATTGCCAATGGCTGCTGGGACGGCAATGTCGCCAATGCAGCCAAATACAACAAACCACCCGAAGGCCAGGAACCCTTGCGCACCATCGTCAATGGGACCGGACCCTACAAATTGAGACTCTGGGAAACTTCAAAACAATTTGTTTTCGAACGCTTTGCCGGATACTGGGGACCCAAAGCCAAGATAAAAACAGCCATTGTTAAATATGTACCCGAACATGCTACCCGTATCCTGATGCTCAAGGCCGGTGATGCCGATCGGGTGCATGTGGGCAAGCCGTTCCTGCATGAAGTCGAAGGCATGCAAGGGGTTAAAATCACCAAACTGCCCCAATTGGCCGTAACGGGTGCACTGTTCTGTCAAAAAATTGATCCCACCGGCAATCCCAGCATCGGCAGCGGCAAATTGGACGGCAACGGGATCCCGCCCGACTTTTTCAGTGATATCAATGTACGCAAGGCCTTTATGCATGCGTACGACGGCCGGACTTTTCTCGAGGAAGTCCTGAACGGACTGGGTTCGCTGCCCGGCACCCCGTTGATAAAGGGACTGGCATATAAGGCCAATGTTCCCATGTATGCCTTCGATCTTAAAAAATCAGAAACCTACATGCGCAAAGCATGGGGTGGCAAGGTCTGGCAAAAGGGTTTCAAAATGATCATCACCCACAACACCGGACGGGAGGAACGCGAGGCCGCAGCCCTGATGCTAAAAGAAAATATCGAATCACTGAATCCGAAGTTCCGTATAGAAGTGCGCAATGTGGACTGGAAAGACTATATGCCGGCCATTCGCCAATTCCGCTATCCCATATTCATTATCGGGTGGGGCGCCGATTACCCCGATCCGCATAATTTTATGTATCCGTATATGAGTTCAAATGGAACCTATGGCAAATATATGGGCTACAACAATCCGGATGTGGATATACTCCTTAAAGCCGGAATTGAGAATGTGGAACCGGAAAAACGTGCCGCCGCCTACGAAAAACTGCAAAATATTTGGTACCGGGATGCCTTGGGGATCGCCCTGTTCCAGCCCTTGGAACTGTTTGTCTACCGCGACTACGTTAAAGGTTATAAACGCAATCCCATGTTTTCGCAGACAGTTGAGTTTTTCTGGAACATAACTAAATAAATGTGTTGCACACAATTATGAAAGCGACTGCGTCACTTAAAATTATAAAATATCAATTTCCGGCATTCGTTCTCAGGTGACGCGAATAGTTGATCTGTATCTATAAAAATGATTGTGCTGTATATTTCCTGTATGAAACTGTTTGGGATCCTTAGAGTCTGTTAATATGCGCTGTTGAGGTCAGTGGGAGCACTTGGCTAAAGCCCAGACATTAACCATTAATATTTAAACGAACAGCTAAAACTCTTTGACTACCTACATCATTCGACGCTTCTTTTTTCTGGCTTTTGTACTTTTCGGCGTGTCGGTCCTGATTTTTTCGATTCTCATGACCTTCAGCCCGGAACGGCGGGCCATGGCCTACGTCAAATCGCCCCAGCAGGTCAAGGATCTGCCCATAATAGTCAAGCAGCACGGACTCGACGATCCCTTTCATATTCAATACTTCCGATGGATCCGGCAGGTATCAAGCGGCAATTGGGGCTATTCATTTGTGGCCGCCAAGCCGGTATGGGATGCATTCTGGTATTATTTCCCCATTACACTGGAGCTCAATCTCTACACTATCCCCATCATCATATTCCTCGGTATCTGGCTCGGGACGGTGTCCGGCATTTACCGGGACACCTGGGTCGATCACACCACTCGTATTTTCGCCATTATTGGTTGGTCCATGCCCACCTTTTTATTTGCCCTGATCATTTTGATGATTTTGTATGGTTATTTCAATGTGTTTCCACCCGGAATCATTGATGATGGCTTCAATGTCTGGATTCGCGAGAATCCGGATCTTTTTAAACGGTATACCTATTTATACACGGTTGACGGGATTTTGAACGGCCGTTTGGATATCACCTTGGATGCCCTTTCACGACTCGTCATGCCGGTGATGACCCAGGTTGTCGTAATCGTGGCGATCTTGTTGCGGGTCATGCGCTCCAGTATGATCGAAGAGGTCTCCAAAGACTACATCATGACGGTTTTAGCCAAAGGCGGCGACCATCGGACTCTCTATTTTAAGCATGCCCGCAAGAATGCGCTTATTCCGGTCATTACGGTAGCCGGCTGGCTGGCGGCTTATTCCATGGAAGGCAGCATCGCCGTGGAATATATTTTCAACCGCCAGGGAATCGGCTGGTGGCTGGCAAATGCCGCCATCTCTCTTGATTTACCGGTTTTAATGGGCATCTGTCTTTTTTTTGGCCTGGTATATGTTGTCATCAACCTAATCCTGGACATCCTCTACGCCTACATCGATCCACGCATTAGGCTGAACTGATTATGAGCACGAACAATAGCCAACACCCCCGGATTCGAGAACTGAAGTTCACCCTGGGCAGGATTTTCAAAAACCCCTCGGCCATTATCGGCTTTTCGCTCCTGTTTATTTTTGTGGCCGTGGCGGTACTTGCCCCTTATATTGCCCCGCCCAAGTATGCCCACAATCCCTATATGATGCCCCATAAGGGTTATTCGCAAACCCCCAAGCCGCCAAGTGCCAAAAACATTTTCGGCACCACCTCGGGTCAATATGACATTTTTTACGGCGTGGTCTGGGGCACGCGTACGGCCTTTAAAATCGGGATATTTGTAATCGGATTTGCCCTGATTGTGGGTGTGGCGCTGGGGATTATATCCGGATTTTACGGTGGCATCGTCGACGAAATTATCATGCGCATCGTGGATATCATTTTTGCTTTGCCCCTATTGGTTCTGACCATGGCAATTGTGGTCGCCTTTGGGCGTGGTTTGGACAAAGTGATGATTGCGCTGGCTTTGGTAAAGTGGCGCGATTATGTACGCGTTATGCGGTCCAGCATTCTGATGCTGCGCGAGCTGGACTATGTGCAGGCCGCCCGGGTGATGGGGGTTTCCAATTTTAAAATCATGATCAAACATATCCTGCCCAACGGCATTTACCCCGTACTGGTCATGGCCTCCATGGATATTGGTTCCATGGTTATTGTGGCGGCCTTTATGAGTTTCATCGGTCTGGGCGCTCCCAAGGGATATGCAGACTGGGGTCAGATGGTTGCCTTGGCCCGCAACTATATTGTTGGCCCTGCCGACGATCCCATGAAGTATTGGCATGCCATTGCCATTCCCGGAGGCTGTATCG
Source organism: uncultured Desulfobacterales bacterium (assembly GCA_964452555.1). GTDB lineage: Bacteria > Desulfobacterota > Desulfobacteria > Desulfobacterales > B30-G6 > B30-G6. Next base: position 102,163 of record CAYVMI010000008.1, on the reverse strand, counting down.
TGTTATTTGTACTGGCCTGGAATCTGATCGGAGATGCCTTGAGAGATGCGTTTGATCCCAAACAGCGCAGGCGCTAGCTTTAGACCCGAGGCTGTTAGGCTGAAGACTGTTAGACTATTAGCCACTAACAGCCTAATTGCCTAACAGTCTAAAAACCTAAAAAACGATAGAGCGGGAATTAATCTGCCCAACAAATTGGAATGAACCACTGCGTGATTGAGATTAGTTAATCAGTCAAATTATGTCCAAACTCATCGAGACCATCGATCTGGTAACCAACTTTTACACCCACGAGGGCGTGGTCAAAGCCCTGGACCGCATCAGTTTTTCGATCGAACGCGGCTGTACCTTTGGCCTGGTGGGCGAATCCGGGTGCGGAAAGAGTGTTACGGTGCGGTCCATGATGCGTATCATCCAGGAACCGGGCAGAATCGATGGGGGACAGGTTCTGTTTTATGACCAGAATAATGGGAGTGAACAGGCAATCGACTTGCTGCGACAAACCGAAGCTTATATGAAAGGACTGCGGGGTGACAAGATCTCCATGATTTTCCAGGAGCCCAATGCGGCCCTAAACCCCATCATGAGCATCGGCGAACAGGTTGCCGAAAGTTTTCTTTTCCACCGCAAAAAAGAACTTTGCCTTAAAGTTTTGGCGAATCTTCAGGCAAACGGCTCCGTAAAACTGAATCCGATTAATCTATTGTTAAAACCTATCTATCAATTGGCCTGCGCAAATCCTGAGTCCCGGCTACTGCGATGGTTCAGTCGCATACCGATGTTAGGTCGCTGGGACAAAAGACTCAGTCAGGAGGCCCATGAACAGGCAATTGGAATGATCGCCAAGCTGGGCATCCCTAATCCGGAAAATGTTGCCCGGAGCTATCCCCACAACCTAAGCGGAGGAATGAAACAACGCATTGTAATTGCCATAGCCCTGGCCTGCAACCCGCTGTTGTTGATTGCCGATGAAGCCACCTCCAATTTAGATGTTACGATCCAGGCCCAAATTTTGGATCTTTTGAGGGATCTTAAAAAGACGGTTATTTCGTCGGTTCTATTAATTACCCATGATCTCGGAATTGTTGCCGAAACCTGTGATCGGGTCGGCGTCATGTATGCCGGAAACCTGTGCGAGGTAGCTGAGGTCAAAGACCTTTTCAGCGCGCCCAAACATCCCTACACCCGGGCCCTGCTCAACGCCGTACCACGTTATGAACAGACCGGTGAACTGCAAAGCATCGACGGAAATGTGCCTAACCTGGTGGATCCGCCTGGCGGGTGCCGATTTCATCCGCGCTGCCCGGAAGTCAAAAACCTTTGTCGCAAGGCCTTTCCGGAAACCATCGCACTCGGAAACAACCATGAGGTGGCTTGCTACTTGTACACGGACAAACCACGAAATTAGATGCCAGGAAGCTGGGATGCTTGGATGCGAGGAGACTGTCAAAAGCTAAACGCTCATGGCTGGTAGCAGCATCCCAGCTTCCGGGCATCCTGGCTTCCCAGCAGATAGGCTACTTAATCAACTGTTTTATGTGTCTGTAACCAACGATGTGATTTTGACTTGATCTATGCCGAAACTAATCGAATTGAAAAATTTGACCAAGTATTATCCCGTGTTAGGGGGGGTGTTGCGAAGACCGGTTGCTACAATCAAAGCTTTGGACGGCATTGACCTTACCATTCATCGGGGCGAATGTCTCGGTCTGGTGGGGGAATCGGGGTGCGGCAAAACCACAACCGGTAAGGCCATAATCCGCCTGCACGCTCCCACAGGCGGCAACATTTTCTATTATTCAGCGGCTGGTAAAAAGAACACTGCTACCGACCTGGCCGCTCTTTCCGTACACGCAATCAAACAAAAAGGGCTCCGCAGCAAATTGCAGATGGTGTTTCAGGATCCGACGACATCGCTCAATCCCCGTATGCTGGTGAAAAATATCATCGCCGAGCCGCTGAAAGCTCAAGGTCGCGTAAGCGGACGCAGCCTGGAAAAACGGATTATGGATTTGCTCTACCTGGTGGGTTTGACCAGGGATCATTATCTCCGATATCCACATGAATTTTCAGGGGGCCAACGACAGCGCATCGCGGTAGCGCGGGCAATCGCCACCCATCCCGAATTTCTGGTTCTGGATGAGCCGACTTCGGCCTTAGACGTATCGGTACAGGCCCAGATACTCAACCTCCTGCAGCGCCTGCGCCATAAACTGAACCTGACCTTTCTTTTCGTAACCCACCACCTGCTCGTGGTCAAATATATTAGTAATCGCCTGGCCGTCATGTATCTCGGCAAGATCGTTGAACTCGCTAATACAACTGATCTGTTCAAATATCCGCGTCACCCGTACACCCACGCACTGTTATCAGGCATCCCCGTTCCAGACCTTGAGCACAAACAACAGCGCATCGTGCTCAAGGGAGACGTACCCAGCCCCCTCAATCCGCCAGATGGTTGTCGCTTTCATAGCCGCTGTCCCTTTGTGATCGAACGATGTCGGCAATTGGAACCAGAGTTGGAAGATATTGGGAGCGGGCATGTTGTGGCCTGTCACCGGCATACAGAAATGGATCGGCTGGTGGTTGATCGGTTTGGAAAAAGACAGTTTTAAGATGACTTTTACTTTGATCGGCTGAACACCAGGCCGGCGGCGCTCCCACCGAACGTGGTGCTGGTCATTAAGGCATTGGTGATCTTTTTATTTTGGCTGGGAAACCATGTGAGGGGGGCGGGTTGATCTGAACCAAGGGCGGATACACTCACCTCCGGCAGGCTATCTTGATGATACAGGCTTAAAAGAACAGCGGCCGCACGCATGGCCCCTGCCGCTCCGAAATCACCAATGAGGTACTTTAACGGGCTTACCCGAAGTGACTCCCGCTTGTCCGGGTACAGTTTTGTGAGTTGGACGCACTCCATGGCATCCAGCTCTTTGGCATAATTGGCGGACATATTGATATGATCAATGTCTTCAGGTTTAATGCCGGCTTGTGCCATTGCTAACCTGCACGTGTTGAACACTAAATTCCCGGTTTTGGCATAATGGCCCATAGCTGCCTGATCGCCCGCGCAGGCCTCGGACCTCAGATCGCCATAAATTTTTGCTCCCCGTTGCCTGGCCGATGTTCTTTTCTCCATGACCAGCACCGCCGCACCTTCCCCCAAAACAATGCCGCCACCCGGCTGCGGGCAAACATCCTCAGAATCAGTTGCCCGTATCGGATTTAGGCCGCCAACGGCATCGTGACAGGCAAAAAGAATTTCCGACAGTTCCTCGGCGCCCCCCACCAGAACCACATCAACCACACCGAGTTCCAAAAGGCTTTTGGCGTATATCATGGCCGCTTCCGCGGAAATATCATTTTGACAAAAGGTGGCATTGGGACCCTGGACCTTGTGAAACATGGCCATATGGCTGGCGGGTGCATTGGGGACTGTTTCCGGAAAGAGTAAGGGTTGAGCTCCGCGGGGACCATCGTTTAACAGGCTCAGATAAAACTGATCCACGTGCGAACTGCTACCATAGGCCGTTCCCATGAAGATGGCCACACGTTCACTTTCCAGGATCTTCAAATCCAGACCGCTGTCTGCTATGGCTTCAATGCTGGCGGCAACTGCCATACGCGATACCGGGCTCATCCGGCGGTAGACCATGGGGGCCATAAATTCTGCCGGCTTGAAGTCTGCAATTGTAGCGGCTACATTTGAACGGTAGCAACTGGTATCAAAAGCCTTTATGGGCTTGATGCCACTGCGAATTTCACGGCAGCCTTCCCAAAAGGCCTGGCGCCCCACGCCAATAGCGCTGATCACGCCGATACCGGTTATGCTGATTGGATCCATAGTTTCCTTAAGCGATCAGGTATAAGCAACCAGCCTTCAGCTGCTCATGGCTTACCGCTGATCGCTGATTGCTGTATTTTCAAAAACCAGCGATGTATTATTCCCGCCAAATGCAAAGGAATTGCTTAAGGCGGCACGGATGGTTTTTTGAATTCCGCTTTGGGTTACATGGTTGAGCTGACACTGGGGGTCGATTTCTTCCAAATGAACCGTAGGTGGCAGCGCTTGTTGATCAATCGCCAAGATGGTTGCAATGGCTTCGACGGCCCCCGAGGCTCCCAGGCAATGCCCCACCATGGATTTGGTTGCGCTGACCCGAATACGCGCCAGGTCTTCATCCCCAAAAACCCGCCTGATGGCCTGCGATTCCATCTTATCATTAATTATCGTGGCCGTACCATGGGCGTTGATATAATCCACCGCCCCGGGATCAGTACCGGATTGCTTTAGCGCTGCGGTCATTACCCGATACATTCCCTTGCCTTCCGGATCCGGAGACGTCATGTGATAAGCATCCGAATTGAGCGCGTAGCCCGTAATCGTGGCCAAGGGAGTCGCATCTCGTATTACGGCATTGTCATGCGCCTCCAAAACGACAATCCCGGCGCCTTCGCCCAGGCTTAGGCCTTTCCGATTCGCGTCAAAAGGACGGCACGGCTCCGGTGACATGACCTTTAAAGAATGAAAACCGGCAAAGGTCAATTCGGACAAGGCTTCACTGCCGCCGGAAATAACACAATCCAGACGACCGGAGCGAATCAAATCAAAACCGTATCCGATGGCATTGGCACTGGATGAACAGGCCGTTGTGATCGTGGATCGAGGACCGGTGATTCCATAGTGGGTTGCCACTAAATCAGTTAATGTACAGGGGGCCGAAGCCAAGACCCTTGAGGCATACCTTTTACGGCGATCCTGCCAAATTTCCCGGCGGTACTTCTCCCACGAAAGCATGCCGCCGGCACCGCCCCCCATGATTACGCCGATGCGGCTTGGATCCAATTTGTTGAAATCAATCCGAGAATTCTGGATTGCTTCGCGCGCGGCGATCAAACCCAGCAGATCACATCTTGATATGCGCTTGGTTTGCCGTGACGGCAAACGTTCTTTCAGCCGGGATTCCTTGACCTGAGCCGCCACATGGCAATTGTAGCCGGCGGTATCAAATAGATCCGCCTCACCGATACCGCAGGTACCGCTAAAGAGGTTCTTTCTGAACTCAGGCAGATCGCTACCAATGGAACAAAAAATCCCGAGGCCGGTTATGGCTACGGATCGGTTCATACCAGATTTGATTGGATTTGGATTATTGTGGGGCGGCAATGTTTAGCGTAACCTCATTGTTGCATGAACAGCTTGGCAATGTTGAGATTATAATGCGGTGGCCGGCTCATCCGCACGGCAATAGTTTAGCAGCTTGATGATCCGTTTTTCAAGTTCACCACGGAGCCGGTAAATCATTTTATGTTCTGTGGTCAGCAGGACCTGGGTTGTTTCTCCCTGGGCTAACAGCTCACGACTTTCTTTGAGAAGAATTTCAAATTTGAAAATAAGGGCTGCGATTTCCGGCTTCAACACGGTCGTACGGACAATCACGCTATCCCCTGTCCTGGCGGACTGTTTGTAATCACAGTTCAGGTTTACAACCGGGGCCAAATATCCGAGCTCAACCATTTGCCGGGGTAGCAAATTAAAGTTTTCCAGTAAGGCAATCCGGGCGAGTTCAAACCAGGCCATGTAATTTCCATAAAAAACCATCCCCCACTCGTCGACCTCGTTGAAACGTACCTTCTCTTCAATTTCAAACCAGCGCATCGCGTTACCCGGCGGCACTGAAGGTGTCTTTGCCGGTCTCGGTATATTCTCTTTGAAGAAACTCAGCCAGGATTTTGATGGATCCGAAAGCTTCTTTACCCACATCCTCATCTTCGATGATCACGTTGAAATTCTTTTCAATCGCCACCACCAACTCCAGGGCGTCTATGGAATCCAGCCCCAAACCCTCTTTGAATAAAGGGGCATCATCATCAATCTCCTCAACTGAAATTTCTTCCAGTTTCAGGGACTCGATAATCATCTCTTTTAAAAATAGGCGTAATTTTGCTGAATCGTGAATAATCGCTTCCAATTTCTACCTCATTCAAGTTCTTGCCAACACAACAATATCGGTTCCATTTCCTGTGTGCCAAACATCGTTCGATGTTTTTTTCGTGAATCTGATATCATACTAAACCCACTGTCTTTATACAATAAAAAATTTCAAGGCCGACAAAGAGAAACCAGCCACGAAACCACCCGGGATGCTGTAATTCCAATTGTCAAAAATATTATCCGATTCAAATCTACTGTGAAGGAGTACCCCTATTTTTTGGGATGGACATATCATTTTGAACCTGACTCACTAGCGTAGTGCCCTACCGGATTGGAGATGGTTCCCCTGCCTTACTTTGCTACCAGACGGCCTTATTTCATCGCCAATCCGGGGGCACAAATCCTGGCCTGGATTGATATGTCCATCCCAAAAAATAGGGGTACTCCTTCTTTCACAATCGGAACGTTACTTTGACAAACCCTATAAATACTGCCATTGGATAATAACTTAGGATAGAAATTTTATTTCCAGAGGTGCGGATAGTGTCTCTGAATGAATCCGTCCACATACTGAAACTTTAGACCGATTAAGCCCACCAATTTTTCGATGATAATGAGGATGAGAATGACAGGGAGCAGATAACTAGCCACGGTGATACGGTAAAAACCAAGGTTCAGACGCCTGGTGGAGGCGAAATTATGGATATTTAAAATGGATCCCAGCACATGGATCATGGCAAAAATGGTCTGCAATATCAAACCGATAGATACAATGTAAGCCTGAAAATATAGATTTATGGTTTTACAAGCGGCGATTTTATCCCGCAAATTGCCTTTTCTGTAGGTATTGGGATTATTTGCCGTAATGCTTTCCACGAAAAACTTATACATGAAGTAGGAAATGATATAGGCCGTAATGGCCGTGATATCCAGGACGGGTCTGAAGTGGCTTCGGATTTGCCCGTAAATCGCACCAATTTGAATAAAATGGATCTGCCGGCCCAAATCGCCGGCCTTGATCAAAATTTCCGATTCGGTCACGTACAGGTCCTGGGTCAGGGCCATTTTTCCGATGAGTTCCAGCGGGTAAACCCGATAGCCACACTGGGTATCTTCGATAAATTGATTGGCGGCATATGATATGTAAAACCGAGCGATATGCATGGAATTATAACGCGCCCGTGGAATATTCTCGCGTGAGCGCATGCGAGAACCGACTATGATGCTATCGGGGTGCTGCAAGTGCTTGGCAATGAATCGGGGCAACTCCTCTGGATCATGCTGCCCGTCCCCATCCATGCTGATCACGGCCCTGAAGCCGGCTTGGGCCGCAGCTGCAAACAGTTTTTTAAGGGCGTCTCCCTTGCCTTTGTTTTCCGTGTTGCGGACTACGACGGCACCGGCTTTAGCGGCGATTTCCGCGGTTGCATCACTGGAACCATCATCGGCCACAAAAACTGTGCTCACATATCGAGATGCACCCCGCACCACGGATTCAATCGCATCGGCCACGTTGTAGGCGGGTATGACAACACAAATGTGATCAATTTTCTGCATGGCAACTTTTAAAGGTGTTGAATGGTAACGCAAGCTTTAGCTTTATTGAGTAGGCCCATGGGATGGGTCCTGTTTACATCCGATCTTTTCTACAGTATTATCCCCGAATGGTAAACAACTTTTCCCATGTATTGATCACGGATGGTCACTGGCGTAAAACCTTGGCGGCCACGCGTGCGCTGGGACGTCGCAATCTTAAGGTAGCTGTCGGAGAAAGCACTTTTCTATCCACGGCTGGTTTTTCACGATATTGCCGTCATCGAATCGTCTATCCCTCTGCCTTTGTGCAACCGCTGGCCTTTGTGGATCGTCTGTACGACTATTGCAGTAAAAACGCTGTTCGCATGTTGCTGCCCATGGAAGATCATACCCTAGAACTATTGGCAGTCCACCGTGAACAATTTGAACACATCACGGCCCTTCCCATAGCCTCCGGGGTTAATCTGGACAGGGCCCGCGACAAGGGTGAAATAATTCGATTGGCCCAAAGCCTCGGTATCCCCGTTCCCAAAACCTGGTTTATTCGTAATCTAGCCGAGCTTAACCGAATTCAACATGAACTGCCCTACCCGGTGGTCATTAAACCCAAGCGTGCATCCGGCGCTATGGGGGTCGCCTATCCCCGCAATCGTCATGAGTTGATCGACCAATACCATGCCATCCACCGTCGCTTTCCGTTTCCATTGATCCAGGAAAAAATTCCCAGCCAGGGACCCGGTTACGGTGCCTCCTTTCTGCTTGATCAAAATACGAATGTCAAAGCTGCTTTTGTTCATAAAAGACTGCGTGAATACCCGGTGACCGGTGGTGCCAGTACGGCCCGCATCAGTGTTAAGAATGACCATATTTTGGAAATGGCCGTCACGCTCCTTAAAGCACTGGATTGGTATGGAGTCGCCATGGTCGAATTTAAAATGGATCCGCGTGATAATACACCCAAACTCATGGAAATAAATCCCAGATTCTGGGGGTCCCTGGCATTGGCCATCGAATCCGGCGTTAACTTTCCGTACCTGCTTTACAAAATGGCACTCGGCCAAAACTTCAAACCGGTAGAAACCTATCAAACCGGGGTAGTTTGCCGCTGGCTGCTACCCGGCGACCTCTTGCATTATATCCGCAACCCCCAGCGCAAAAGGATATCGAAAGACTTTTTTCAATTCCGCGGTGATAAGCTGTATTATGATATTATTTCTTTAAATGATCCCCTGCCGTCTGTGGCTAAAATGCTCACCCCATTGACCTTTTTATATGATCCGGACATGCAGGCGCGTATGAGAGCAAGACGGGACATAAAATAAGGGTTGGAGGGTTGAAGGGTTGGCGGGGTGGAGGGATTGTTTTTAGCTGATAGCGTCGTCCCAGCACGTAGTCTAACTCAATGAACACAACAAACCAAAATGATCGCATATCAGAATAAAATGTTAAGTTGCTAATATTTATGACAGAGATAATACTGTTTTTAAAAAACAACCTCGCTGAGCATTTTGTGATTTACTTCATTCCCCTTTACTATCTGGGCGGTCGACCCATTGCCTTAATCAGTGCCCAGTTGCTCGGTCATAAAATATCGTTCCTATTGCCCGTAGCCGTCATGCTCGACACCCTTCAAATCCCCCTGTTCTACCATCTCTATGACAGTATCTCCAAACGTCCTTTCATGCGGAAGCTGGCCCGCAAAAGCAAACTCAAAGAAACCCGCCAAAAAAAATCCACGTTGTTTCAGTGGCTGCGGAGCTTGGGTATGCCCGGCATCATTATCATTACCATGCTACCACTGAAAGGATGTGGGATTCTCAGCGGTTTTATCTTGTCCCGACTGTTGCTGATGACCAAAACCATGGCCTATACCCTGCTGATAGCCGGCAGCATTCTGGGGTGTCTGATTCTTTTTGGGCTGGGCGAACTTATCCTGGAAAGCTGGAATTATTTTACCAACAAATTGTGAGATCAATGCAAACAGCTTGGGAAACTAGTCATTAAACGATAGGGTGATGGGGTGGAGGGTCGGCGGTGTGGAGGGATGAAGATTAGATATGAGCCTTCAGCTGTCAGCGATAAGCTGCTGATAGCTTACGCCTGAATGCCTAAAGCTGAAAAAAACCTTCAAGCCTTCGACCCTTCAACCCTTCAACCCTCCTACCCTCCTACCCTCCTACCCTTCCTTTTACATTCCTATCAATCCATAGTATACTCCGGCAGATCTTGTTAGTAAAACTGTTCATCAGGAACCCACTATGCCCCATTTCATCCAGCGATTTCATAAAGCCATTTTAGTCGCGGCGCTGGTCCTAACAGCGCTTTCGACTGCGGCTGCTTTTCGCCTAAACTTGAATGTCAGCCTATTTTCTCTACTCCCCTCAAATCGACCGGCGGTTCAACGTTTTTTTGAAATTTCAGAGGCTGTGGGCTTCCAATCGCTGCTGATATCCGTAATCGAGGTGCGGCAGCCGTTGGATCAAACGATCTTAACCGAATTTATCGAAACCCTGGCCGGACAGTATGCAGATCTGCCTCAAATAACCAAGGTGGAATTCCAGCAGGACCCCCAACAGCTATTAAATCTGTTTGATACCCTCCTCGCGCATTTGCCCTTGCTCCTGACTCCGGACAATCTCCAAAAACTGTCCGACAAATTAAGCGATGACGCCATCAATCAAAAAATAGTTTCCAATCGGCAACTTCTGATGACACCCCTGGGACCGGGCGCCAAGGAAATACTCAGGTTAGATCCTTTGGGCGTATCCGAACTGCTTTTTGCCAGCAGCGAACTCCCGTTTCAACGCGCAGGCCGATCCTTTGGAGAGGGTTTGTATCGAACCGCGGACCAACGGACTTTTTTTATTTTTTTAACGCCGGAGCAACCGCCGCAAAATATGGATTTCAGCAGAAAGTTGATGGCCCGGATTGAATTTATCGACAAGCATGTGCTGGATTCGGTGTCCACGCAATATGACTTTCCCGGTTCCCACATTCAGATACGCCACACGGGCGGCTACCCCATTGCCGTCACGGATGAAGCCATTACGCGCCTGGATATCAAAGTTACCCTGATCACTTCGTTTGTCTGTGTATTACTATTATTTTTCATCGCTTTCCGTACACCCGGCATTCTCTTGCTGGTTAGCCTGCCATTGCTTGCCAGCCTCATCTGGACAATTGGATTTGCCGGTGTGACGATTCAAGATGTCAGCATCCTGACCGGACTGTTTGCCTGTGTTTTGATTGGCTTGGGAATCGATTTTGCCATTCATATGGTAAATCGCTTTTTCGATCCGCAGATGATCCATCGGGAGACTCAAGCGCGCTTGACGTATACCTTCAAAGAAGCGGGCCCGGGCATCTTGGTGGGTGGCATTACCACGGCCACGGCCTTTTTTGCGGTGGGATTTTCTGATTTTAAGGGATTTAAGGAGCTGGGCCTGCTCACCGGTGCCGGAATCATATTCAGTCTCGTGGCCATGTTGTTGGTACTTCCGTCATTGCTGGTCTGGGTATCATCTCGGGAGTGGTTTCACCAAAAAGTTCAATTGGCCGGCTTCAGTCTGCGCCCATTGCTAACCATCATAAGCAAACAACCCAAATTTTTCCTGGCAGCATCAGTTTTAGTCGCGGCCGTATTGACATCCGCCAGCTTTAAACTGGAATTTGACGACAACCTGAAAAACTTCAGACCCAGGGACAGCCGGGTCCTGCAGCTTCAGGATAAAGTGACCTCCTGGCTGGGTGGTTCAACCGGTACTGTCTTATTGACCATCAGCGGAGATTCTCAAGCGGCAGTCATGAATACAGAGGCCGGGATCGTCCGGGCGTTGGCTGAACTGAAACAGCAAGGTGAAATTGCAAAAATTGTTTCCTTGAGCCGCCTTATTCCACCACCCGAACGCCAGTTGAAAAACATTGCCTGGATAAAGGCTCATCCGAATGAATTTGCCTTTGACCGCATTCGCCAAAGTTTTGAAAATTCTATGATCGACAACGGTTTTCGGATCAGCCGGCAGGCTGAAGCTTATATAGATCATCTCACCCAAGGCCTGGTCCGGGAATCAGCCTTACTGCCATTGCAACTGCATGCATCTGCGATTGGTCCCCTTGTCAAGCGGCTTGGATTTCAGACAGACAATCAATTTACCGCCATTGTCTATTTATATCCCCGGGCGGACCTGTGGCTGCTCGAGGACACCGGGCGATTCAAAAACCAACTCATTCGGACCCTTTCACGCGCTGGTTTCGAACCTGGCGACTATGCTCTCACCGGCGCCAATATGCTTACCGGCGAACTAAAAAGTATGATTCTTCAAAATCTCAGGGTATCTTTGAGCCTGGCAATTTCGAGCATTCTGGTAATATTGCTGGTATATTTCCGCAGCCTGAAATATCTGACACTTTCCCTATTGCCCTTAGCGGCCGGAATGACCATTCTCATGGGAATGATGGCAATTCTCGGAATTGAATTCAGCTTTTTAAACATTATGGTCATTCCCATGATCATCGGCATCGGGATTGATGACGGCGTTCACTTTGCCAACACCCTGCGTTACCCGGAGAAAAACCGGACTTTCAATGGGCTGACCCAAACAGGCCGTGCCGTCGTGCTCACCTCGCTTACGACCATTGCCGGATTTGGATCCATTATCCTCTCTCACTACCCCGGGCTTCAGAGCATGGGCGCCGTTGCAGTCATCGGAATAGCAGCGTGCTTATTCAGCAGCATTGTCATCATGCCGGCTATTTATTTCCTGCGCACCCAGCGTTTAAATTAAAATTGGGTCTTATTATATATAACCAAGGTCTGAAGGATTCATAAAAAGTTCAAATTCAAGGCGTGCATGTTTTGTAATCATGAGGCGTACTGATTGTACGTCAAATGGTTACAAAACAACGCACAACAAAGAAGTTGGGCTTTTTATGGATCCGGCAAATATGAAGTATAAAGGAGGGGAATCATGATTAAAGTCCACATCAAACGAACCGTACCGGAAGATAAGAAGCAGGAGCTCCTGGTACTCATCAATGAGCTGCGGTCCATCACCCAGGGGGAACCGGGCTATATTGCCGGCGAGACCCTCAAACGGAAAGATAAACCCGGCGAAAGTCTGGTGATAACCAAGTGGCAGTCGATTTACTATTGGGACCAATGGTTTCAGGGCCCCAAGCGATCGGCTATACAAGCCAAAATCGATCAGCTCCTGGGGAGTGAAACCCGATACGAGATTTATGAGTTCGAATAAATTTTCATGTACGCTCACACATCGGTAAAATTGCTGCCAGCTTTCCTGCTGGTTGATGCTATGCATTCATGTAAACTTAATACATGAAAATTTATTTTACCTTTTCACGGCCGTCATCCGCACCACCACATGCCCCCAGCCGTCACACGCCGGGCCGGTGTCGAAGCAGCCGGTTGAATTGAACATAACTTCGTTGGGATCGCGCCCGTTCATCAAATTCTCAAAAAAGGCGTTGATCAGCACGGTCAGGTTGGGCATCAGGAAAGCACAGATGCGGTCCGGGTTTTCTTTGGTGAGCAGATTGCCGGAATTGTCAAATACCAGCTTTTGGCCCACAATATGTCCGGAATGGCAGCCATCGGATTGAACCACCTCCGCAATCAGACGATATTGCGCTGCGGTTACCGCGTTCTGAAACAGCCTTTGGAACTTCGGATTTTTTTCGATTACAGCCCAGTCCTGATCCTCCAGGTTCAGTCGTTTGCGGATGATCTCTGCGAGTCGTTTTTTATCCATGTCTTTTCCTTCGGTGCACGTTTCGAATAGAAAATGGATCGATGCCGTTTTGAAAAAATCGGGGTCTTGCTTTGCCTTCGATTCGGAACCTTATCCTGACAACCGCTATATACCAATCGTCAGAAGTATATTCCGTAATAAAAACCCATTGAAAGCGGTTCAGATTTTTTTTCATAACGACATATCATATTGAATATGCCTCGCTAGCGTAGTGCCCTGACGGATTGGTGATGTTTCGACTACCTGATTTTACTACCAATCGGCATAATTTCATCACCAATCCGTGGGGCACAAATGATGCCTTGGATTGATATGTCGCTATGAAAAAATATCTGAACCGCTCTACGCACAAAACGGAACGTTTTTCTGACAACAACCATAAGTGTCAACCGACAGCACAATGCGGGTTGCGACGGCAAATCATATTCTATGCGGTAATCTGCGGAATGTATACCCTAAAGATAGACCCCTTGTCCAGATCACTCTGGAGCTCGATCGTCCCCTGGTGCGCTTCGACGATACTCTTGACGATGGATAAGCCCAGTCCCGTGCCGGTCACATATCGGGTTTTCGCGTTCTTTACACGGTAAAAACGCGTAAAAACCCGCTCCATGTCCTCGGCCGCTAGGCCCACGCCGGTATCCTCGACTGTGATACACAAATAACCATTTTCAACACCCAAGGCGAGATGAATATCACCCCCTTGGAGGGTGTAGTTGATGGCATTGGCAATCAGGTTCGACAGCACTTCTTCCATGTTTTGACGGTTTGCCAGAACAGGCGGAAGGCCCGGCGTAGGACGAAAGTTTATCTCAATGGATTTGGTGTTGGCGCTTTCTTTATAAAAAACAACCTGTTCCGCTACGAGTTCATTGAACTGGATGTCCTCCTTTTCCAGCACCATCAAACCCGATTCGATTTTAGAAAGATCCAACAGTTCGGTGGCCATATCCACTAAACTTTGAATCCTTAGGGACGCCCGCCCCAGTATCTCTTTTTGCTTGGCAGAAATGTCACCGGCCAGCCCGTCCAGGATGACTTTGAGCTGCATCAGGACCGAATTCATGGGGCTCCGAATTTCATGAGACACCAATGACACAAAATCAGATTTCATTTGATCCATCTGTTTTAATACCGTGATATCGTGCAATACCGTCATGGTTCCCAGGGTTGATCCGATTCGATCTCTAATGGGACCACAGCGGACATTCAGCACGATCCCCTGTTGATCGGCCTGGTGATCCAGTATGATTTCATCGACCAGCTCAGGGGAGGCTTCCCGGCCCGGATTGAGGGTTGCATTGATCATGGATAGCAGGTTGGCGTTGTCGGTAAGTGCTTCTATCGGTTTGCCGATAAACTCTTTAGCATGGTACTGCATCATTTTACGGAAGGCCGGGTTTGCCAAAATCACCTTTTTGTGGACATCCGTGGCAACGACACCGGCTGCCAGGCGGTTAATTAACCCACGCATACGGGACTTTTCTTCGGCGATATCCTTGAGGGCGCGCATATGTTCGATAGCTTTGGAGACGACTACCTTTAACTTTTTAGGCGAGAAAGGTTTAGGGATAAAATCAAAGGCGCCCGCTCGCATGGCTTCGATGCTATGCTCAACCGTTGAATAACCGGTGATGACGATCACCACCGTATCGGGGTGGTTCGCCTTGATTTCAGGCAGGATATCCAGACCGGACATTTGCGGCATCATGAGGTCCAGCAGAATGATGTCGAAGTATTCCCGGTTGATGGTCGCTAGACCTTGCTTCCCGCTTTCAGCGCAGCTCACGGTGTAGCCCTCATTGGTCAGAACGGTATAGCAGCTTTCGCGTATGCGCTTTTCATCGTCCACCACCAATATCTTAGGAATATATGCTTCAATCGATTCCGTTTGTGTCGTCATACTGAAATCCTTTTTACCCTGGGGGGCGATTTCTGGGGATGTCATATCAGGGTTTGCTCCGGACTGTTGGTCGCTTGGGGAAATGTCAGCAAAAAAGTTGTCCCACTGGGACTGGTTTCCTTGACGGAAATACTGCCGCGATTATCCTTTACAATACCATAAACCGTGCTCAGTCCAAGTCCGGTACCCTGACCTTGGGCCTTGGTGGTAAAAAAGGGATCGAATATACGTGGTAAGTTCTCCGCATGAATACCGCTGCCGGTATCCGCTATTTCGAGGTTGATCTCCTTTTTGTTCTTGCTCTGATAGGTCCGGAGGGTGAGCACCCCCTTTTTTTGCATGGCATCCACGGCGTTCATGACCAGATTGATCACAACCTGGTGCATTTGGTTTTTATCAACCGTAATGTACTGTTCATCGGTTGAGAATTGCTTGACCAGTTTGACATTCAAAAACAGTTTTTGATCCCGAATCAATGCAAGACTCTCCTGCAGCAACGCATTGACTGCCTGTACATTTTTTTCGGAATAGACCGTTTGGCGGCTATAGGTAAGCAGGTTCTTAACAATGCCGCTGCAACGCTCGGCATCCTCGATGATGTTTTCGAGATCCTTTTGCTGGGCTGCATCCTCATCCAGACTGTCCTTGGCAATATTCGCATACATCAATATCCCGGTAAGCGGATTATTGATTTCATGAGCTACACCGGCCGCCAGTTTTCCCAGGGAAGCCATCTTTTCCGATTGAACCAGCTGAGCATCGGCCTTTCTGAGTTTCTCTTCCATGGCAATAATTGTTCGCAGATCCTTGTAGATGCCCACCGTCGCAAATTCTGAATCATCCTCGTAGAGGATGGATGCGTTTAGCTCCACTGGGATTTTACTCCCATCGGCATTCAGAATGGATGTGTTGGTGCTCAGCAGTTTACCGGTACCGCCCAGCTTGTGACTGCGCAGTTGCTGCATGATGCTTTTGGCCGTACCCGCAGGGTAGAGATCGGCGACCGACAGCCGGGTGACCGCCTCTCGCTGGCTATAACCGAATAAAGCCTCGGCTGCTGGATTCATCAATAGGATATTGGCAAACCGGTCAGCCACCACAATGGCCACTGGCGATCCATGGATTATCTTTGTCAGGAAGGCTTCTGTTTCCTTGAGAGTGTGTTCCAGGTTTTTCAGGCGGGTGACATCCCGGACACTCTCCATGATATAGACCACATTACCATCATCTCCCAGAATTGGCGAAAACACCCGATCTTCCCACAACATTTTGCCGGTTAAGGAGGTTGTTCGGCGGATGATGGTCTGGCCGGTTTTTTCAGATAGAACTTTGTTAAAGGGGCAGAACTCATTGGGGCAGGTATCCTTGCGATAAAAAACCTCATAGCAGAATTTACCCACCACCTGCACGACATTCAGGCGGTATTTTTCCAAAAATACCTGATTGGCCGTAACGATCCTGCGATCGGGTGTCATGATCAGTGTGGGAAACGACAGGGAGTCAAATACCCGCACGCGCCAATCCATCTCATTGATGATTTTCTGGTTCATGGTGTTTCAAAAGCTTTTGAAAGAATGTTTACCACTTCCGCCGAATGCTCATCTGCTACGGCCAGACAAACCGAGGCTCCGGTACATCCTGCTGCCAGAATTGGCACCCCTTTGTGGCGAAGTGTTCCCAAGGCTGCATCGGCGATACCGTAGCGGTCACCAAAATGCGGCCCATGAAAGCTGATCAAGGCTATGGGGTGCCTGGTCTGAGCATCGATGGCAGTACCCGTTTCCACCACACGGTTGATGATGGCTTCGATGCCGGGCACATCTTCTTGCCTGAGCACAAGCAAAAACCGCAAACCTCGCTGTGGGCAGGGTTGAACCGCTACCCATCTAAAGCTCATACCGCTGTGATCGGTCTGCAACAACGATCCCACTTTGACCAGCCCGTCCGGCTGCGTTGAGAGTTGCAGCAATGACAGATCTCGAACCGTGTCAAACCCATAGGTCTTGGCTCTGCTTTCCCAGTAAACGGCAATGGTTTCCACGCAACAAGCTCCAGGAAATGCGTTACAAGGCTTTTATTCTGAGCGCGGGTCTCAAGGGCGCATGTGTTTCAGGCAAGCATATGTGGTGTTTGAGTACGTCAACGGCGCGATCAAGTAGCTGAAAGTCGGTTGCCACCGTCAGCGATGACAAAGAAGCGGTCAGTCCGTATATGGGTACCTCGGCCTGCCCCAACACATGTACCAGGCATCCAAGCAGGTTCAAGCTGTATCTATGCGGAAACAGTGAAATGGTACCAACGGGAGCTGTACAGACGATCCGGTCTTTCAAGTTTGGCTCACACGCCAGGGCGCGGTTGAGCCGCCCGCGGTCCTCTGCCGCCACACAACATGCGCCCTGTGCCCGGCTGTCCATGGCTGAGTAGAATATAATCGGACAATTGATTCGATTCTCAGCCATGGACCTCAGGAAATGCGTAAATGTGGGGACCTTGTCCGCTCGCGCCAGAATATTGATATGGATCAGTTCCTGGCTCAGTTTTATGCCATTGATCCGGAGCGTTGCTTCCATCTCTTCGGTCTCCCGGCAGTGCCTATTCCGGTTGTCACAATTACGCTCAGAAATAAATCGTACTTTTAGCGGTCCACATGAATCGAAACGCTATTCTGACAATCGCTCTAGTCCTCCAGATTTTCCTTGACCATCTCCATGAGCCGGTCCAGTTCAATCGGTTTGGGGATAAAGTCGTCCGCCATGGTTGTCTTGCCGTCCATGTGCGTAAAGCTTGTGGAGGTGACCGCATCGGCCACAGCCGTCAGCAGAACAACCACGATATCCTTGTAGGCCTCTGATTGTTTCAGTTCATCGCACAGCTCATAGCCGTTTTTGCGTGGCATCATGACGTCCAGGATGATCAAGTCCGGTCGCTGGGCTTTAATTTTATCCCAAGCTTCCAATCCGTCATACGCTTTGGTGACAGAAAAATTTTCGCTTTCCAGTTTCATGGATACCGATTCAACCAAATCCGGGTCGTCATCAACTACCAGTATGTTTTGTTTTTCACTCATCTATCTTTCTCCTTGAATTGATATTGCTGTTCCGGCGTTGAGCCAACGCCGTTTCACTGAAATGATCCGGTGACGGACAATTAAAACTCAGGTCGTGGATAAAGCCCCGACCTTTCTACGATTTCAGGAACCCGTTGTTCCCATTCGATGGCCATGATGTGAAATCCACTGACACCCGGCACCTCTTTGAGCCGCTGAATCGTTTCAACACAAATTTTAATGCCTTCATCAGCTTGTTTTTCCTTGGGCACGCCCGCCATGCGCTCCACGATTTCATCAGGCACGTCCATTCCCGGCACCTTGTTCTTCATGTAGCGGGCCATACCGGCTGATTTCATGGGCGTAACGCCTGCCAGAATGTGAACCTTTTCATGCAGGCCCCGGTCCCGGACACCTTGCATCCACTGCTCAAACTTATCCAGGTTGTAGATACATTGCGTCTGCACAAAGTCTGCGCCGGCTTTGGCCTTTTTGGCCAGCCGGGCCACCCGCAGCTCAAAGGGGTCTGCAAACGGATTGGCGGCACCGCCGATAAACATCTTGGGCGGATTCAGAATGTCGGCACCTCCCTGGAATTTGCCCTCATCGCGCATGGCTTTGACCATCTGCAGAAACTGGATCGAATCGATATCATGCACATTGATGGCTTGGGGGTGATCGCCAAAGTGCGGATGATCGCCGGAAAGACACAGCATGGTGTCAATGTCATGGGCATAGGCCCCTAATATATCACTCTGTATGGCCAGACGGTTTCGATCTCTGGTGACAACCTGCAGGATAGGATGCAATCCCATCTGGCGGATAAAGATGCATGCCGCCAGACTGGACATTCGGACCATGGCGGTCTGATTGTCGGTCACATTGACACCATCGACATATCCTCTGAGCAGCTCCGCTTTCGCTTTTATTTTTTCAGGTACGGCACCCCGCGGCGGACCGCACTCCGAGGTGACGGCCAGCTTGCCCGATGCCAATACTTTTTCCAGCACACTTTCGGTTTTCATTCTGCCATATCCTCTCTCGTTATTTTGCGAGGCCCGCCGCCCCTGCCGGTTTGCCAGTTTTTGGCGGGCATGATGTCCTCATATCTGGCTTCCATCCCCAGGGCCTTGAGTCGATCCCAAATTAGCTGCCAGACGCAGTCGACCTCTGGGCTGATCTCGCATTTCCCATTGGTGGAACCGCCGCAGGGACCGTTGAGCAATCGCTTGGAACAACGCGCGATGGGGCACACTCCGCCGGTCAAGCCCAGGAGACAATCACCACAACCCTGGCATCTTTCAGCCCAGACGCCCTGTTGTTCGGAAGCCCCCATGAATTTTGTGTTTACCGCCGGTAATACCGGCAGGTTTTTATAACGCCGGGCCATTTCCTGAACACCACAGCCACAGGCCATGGAAAGGACGGCATCCGCCTGATCGATCATAGGAGCCACTTCCGCCACATATTCAGGATCGCACTGCCGTTCCAGGGTGATTTCCTTGATATCCATGGTTTGACCCTGCTGCATAAACTTCAGTTGGAGCGCAGAAGCCAGCAGTCCCACCTCTTTACGACCACCGGCCGCGCATACCGTGACGCATTCATTACAACCGGCCAGAAGAATCCGTTGATACGGCCGTACGCATGCGACAATTTCCTCCAAAGGTTTTCTCTCCGCAGTGATCATTCTCGTTCATTCTCCTTTTGATATTTAAGCCACGGCTTGGTGGTCATCCCGGGATGTGGCTTCCGGGCTTAGGTTGGGTCCAAGCTCCTGAATTTTTTTGGTCATATCTGTGGCGACCTGCGAAAATTTTTCTCCCATACCAGCAGACATGTAAAACATCTCCAGGCGCCCGGGATCGATGCCGATTTCTGTCAGCAGCTTTTTCACATACGCCACCCGCCGGGCCGCCTTGGTATTGCCATTTTTAAAGTGGCAGTCACCAGCCAGGCAGCCGGCCACGTAAACACCGTCGGCGCCTTTTTCAAAAGCTTTCAGAATATGAATGGCATCCACCTTGCCGGAACAGGGGACCCGTACAATTTTGACATTGGGCGGATAGGTAAGACGTTGGCTACCCGCCATGTCTGCTGCCGTGTAGGCACAGTAATGGCAACAGAATGCGACGATAACCGGTTCGAACATATTCATCAGGCAACCTCCCTTACAAACAGTCCGGTGAGTTTTGCCAGGATCTGGTCATCCTCGAACTGCATCAGCTGAATCGCCTTGGCCGGGCATTCTGCCGCACAGATGCCGCACCCATGACATTTGGCCGGATCGATTTCCGAATAACCTTCGGCATTGATAAACGGAATGCCAAAAGGGCAGGCCCGGACGCAGACCAAACAGGACGCACATTTATCCCGGTCAACCCGAGCGATGGCTGCCCCCAGTTGAATATGGCTGCGGGCCAAGAGTGTCTGCGCACGTCCGGCTGCCGCCTGCGCATCGGCGATGCTTTCGCGGATATTTTTTGGGGTATGCGCCGTACCGGCCACAAAGAACCCCGGAACCGAAAGATCCAGAGGCCTCAGTTTGACATGATCCTCTAAAAAGAATCCGTCATGTGTCCGCTGCAGACGAAAAACCATGGCCAGATCCTCGGTGGCTTCATCATCCGCCACCAGACCGGTGCTCAAACATAGCTTGTCTGCCACCAGGCTAAGCCGTTCTCCCAGAATTGGGTCGCAAAAAGTGACTTCCAGCTTGTCCTCGTTTGGTACAACCTCAGGCGGATCATCCTGTTTATAGCGGACAAATATGACGCCTTTTTTGCGGGCTTCCAGATAACGGTCCTCGGAAAAACCGTACGTTCGCATATCGCGATAAAGGACAAAAATACCGGCATCCGGATTGAGCTCCCGTATGCGCAAGGCATTTTTTATGGCAGACTGGCAGCAGATACGCGAGCAGTTGGGATTGTCCGGACAGCGTGAGCCCACACACTGAATCATGACCACGTTCTCCAGGGAGGCAATCTGATCGGGATCATCTTCGATCAATGCGTCCATATCCATTTGATTCAGGACTGCCGGGTGTTCGCCCAGCAGATAAGCCCGGGGCCGGTTTTGAATAGCGCCGGTTGCCAGTATCGTGACACCGTGTTTGATCTGGCGGTAGTACATCCGGGGGGCTATCTGCATACCGGTATTAAAAAGACCCGGCATGCCCGAGTGATCCACGATAATGGCACCGGTAATCACCTCGATGAGTTTATGCGAGAGGGTTTTTTCGACTAGGGCACGCATATAGGCCTGTACATCCTCACCCTGCAGGGTTTTGCGGATACGCATGGCCAGCCCCCCCAGTTGGGGTGCCTGTTCCGCCAGCTTCACCTTGAAGCCTTGATCCGCAAGGGTCAGGGCCGTCGTCATACCGGTTACGCCGCCGCCGACCACCAGGATATCCTTGTTCATGGACAGAAAATGGTCCTGTAGCGGGTGCGCCTGTTTGACACTCGATACCGCCATCCGGATCAAGCGCTCTGCCTTGGTCTTGGCCGCTGCCGGAGCGTTGGCATGCACCCAGGTGTTTTGTTCACGGATATTGGCGATTTCCATCAGGTAGCGGTTGAGGCCGGCTTTTTTCAAAACCTCTTGAAACTTGGTTTCATGGGTTCGGGGGGAGCAGCCCCCTAACACCACACGGTTGAGCCCCTGGGTGGTAATGGCCGCCTGGATCCGCTCCAGGGATTCCCGGCTGCAACCATGCCCCACAACCTCGGACACGCAAACCTGGGGCAGTCCAAGGGCATATTCGGCCAGTTCGGTGGTATCAATGACACTGCCGATGTTCAGTCCACAGTCGCAGATAAACACGCCCACCCTGGGTTCCTCCTGACTGACATCTCTCTCGGGAAGTGAAGGCACTTCATCCGGTAACTTTTCAGATGAAGATGCCAGGGAGCTTGCCGCCATACAGGCAGCGGCACTGGCCTGGACCATGGTTTCAGGGATGTCCTTGGGACTTTCAAAGAGACCGCACACAAATATTCCCGGCCGGGATGTCGATACGGGCGTAAAGCTGACGGTCTTTGCAAAATGATGCGTATTCAGCTCAATCCCCAGCTGGTTCGCCATTTGGTGCACATCCGCTGAGATATAGAAACCGGTGGACAGCACCGCCATATCAAATCTGTCCGTTTGCAGGGCGCTATTTTCATCCTGGGCATAGCTTATCTGTAGGTCTCCGGTTGTAGGCTCTGTGAGGATACTGTGCGGCCGGCTGCGAATAAATTGGACTCCGAATTCATTTTCGGCGCGTTGGCGATACTGTTCGTAGTCCTTGCCGAAGGTGCGCATGTCCATATAAAAAATGGTTGTTTCGATGGACTGTTGAAAGCGTTCCTTGGTGACGATGGCCTCCTTCAATGCAAACATACAACAGGCACCGGAACAGTAGGACGCCGCACCTTTTTGAAGACCGCGGGATCCCACACATTGAATCCAGGCGATTTTTTTAGGCCGCTCGCCGTTTGATGGACGCGCCAGATCTCCCCGGGTCGGTCCGGATGCCGACAGGATCCGCTCATACTCAAGGCTGGTGACCACATCCGGATGAATACCATAGGAAAAATTATCCAGTTTTGAGGGGTTGAATACGGCGGCTCCCGGCGATAAAATGATGGCACCCACATGCACTTCAATTGTTTTTTCGGTCTCATCGGCCAGAATGGCACCGGCCTGGCAAACCTGGTTCAGGGCATTTAAATCATCACAGTTGTCCATATCGACGGCATACGCCTGGGGGGTCGCCTGGGGATAGCGCATACAGGTAGGCGCCCGGTGATCCAAACCAGGCGAAAAACGAACGCAGTGGGGAAATTTTCGTTGGCAGTCACCGCAGCCTGTGCATTTTTCAAGGTCAATATGCCGTGGGGCCTGGGAAAGCGTCACCCTAAAATCACCGGCCTCTCCGGACACATCTACCACCCGCGTCATGGCCATCATCTCGATATGCCGTTGGCGTCCGGACTCGGACAGATGCGGGGAAATGGTGCACAAATCGCAGTTGTTGGTGGGAAAGGTGCGGTCCAATTGCGTCATGAGGCCACCGATGGAAGGCGCCTTGTCCACCAGAATTATGTCGCGGCCCGCCTCGGCCAGATCCAAGGTGGCCCGGATGCCGCCGATGCCGCCGCCAATGACAAGCACACTGTTTTGTGATGATTTTTGCTTTTGATTCTGCATGGTATTTATTTCTCAACTCGTAAGTTTATTTTTGACGTCTGTACTTGGCTAGAGACCGGCCACATCCAGGATTTGGGGCAGTCGATGCTCCCAACCCAGGGTCTGAATCTTGACACCCTGGGAAAGCTTTTTTAATGCGGCCACAGTTTCACCGGCGATCTTGATACCTTCCAGCTCTCTATCCGATGCTTTGCGGATCCGTTTAATCACTTCTTCGGATAAGTGGGCTTCGGGTTCGCTGTTGGCAATGTAGCGGGCAATGGCCACTGACTTGATCAAAAACACGGTCGGGATGATGGGTACATGCAGCTTGGCGGCTTTTGTCATGAAGTCCGCAAAGACATCCACATCAAAAACCGGCGGCGTAATTACAAATTGCGCACCGGCATCTATTTCCCTTTGGGCCAGATCAAAAGCGGCGGTCATTCCGGCCTCATCCCTGAAGGCCCCCATGGTACATCCGCTTGTAAAGCTGGGCGTTCCGTCCAGATCAAATCCGGCCATATCTTTGCCTGACTGCAGGGTTTGGATGGCCCGCATCAACCCGGGCCCGTCCCACTCATTCACCGGATGGGCGTCCCGGTGGTCACCGTTTGATATGTCTTCACCCTGCACCACAACCAGGTTCTGGATGCCGAGCACATGTGCGGCCAACAAATCACCCTGAAGCGCCATGCTGTTGCGATCACGAACATACATATGAATGACGGCTTCCAGGCCTTGTTGTTGCATCAACACCCCACCGGCCAGAGCACTCATTTTCATGACCCCGTTATCCATATCCGGTATGACCACGGCATCCACCCGGCCTTTGATTCGCCGCGAATCGAGTACCATCTTCGAGATATTGACCCCTTTGGGGGTGTTCATCTCGGCTAACACAACAAATTCACCTGCTGATAAACGTTTTTGAAAACTCATAATTTTTTCCTTATCCCTGCTGTTCAAGCTTCAAGATCTACATGGCTGTTTCCGGATGAAAAACCGATATATCCTTGAGGTCGCCACCCAGATACTCCCGCTCATTGGGTCCCAGAATACCCAGTGAAAGGCAGATCAAGGTCCATAAATGTACCACCGGATAGTTCCCGCCATAATGCTCGCTCAATTCATGAATCTGTGCATGGCAATTGTGACACCCCGCAATACAGTAGTCGGCCCCGGTGGCTTTGATCTGATCGTCTTTGAGTTTGCCATAGACCAGTCGCTGTTCCTTGAAGCCGGATTGAAGAAAGCCGCCACCGCCGCCGCAGCAGTAGTTATTGGATTTGTTGGGGGTCATATCCACAAAATTTTCTTCCCCCACCACAGACTTGACCACAAAACGCAGATCATCGGCGATGGGGTCCCCATAGCTTTTACGAACAATCTGACAGGGGTCCTGAACTGTAAATTTGATTCCGAGATCCTTGTTCCAGTCGGAATTAACTTTCAGTTTCCCCTCCCGGATCCATTTTGCGTAGTATTCATATATATTTTTGACCACGAAATTATGTTCGATGTTGAATTTTTTCAGTCCTGCCAGGACCGAGAAGGTGACGTGCCCTCACTCGGTGTTGAGAAAGATCTTACACCCCAGCTTGTCTGCCTGTACGGCGGAAGTCCGGGTGATATGTTCCCAACTTTCGTTTTCAGCCAAAAACATACAGTAGTTTTCGCCGCCCCATCCTTTGCTGCCATACGTCCAGTCAGCCCCCACCAGATGAAGAATCTTCCAGAGCGGCAAAAGTTCGTCCGGTTCGGTGACCGGTTCTCTGCTATTCTGATTCAAAAAGAATTGCGCCCCTTCTTTGTCGATGGGAGCCTGCATGTCCTTGAACTCGGGCTGGGCCTCCTGGTATTCTTCCAGCACGTCCTCGACCACGAATTGAAAATCTTCGGGTGTAGCCCCCATGGCGCTACAGCTGTCGTTTCGCAAGGCCATATCGCAGGAGCCCAAAATCCCTTTGGGCCGCTTTTCTCTGGGCCAGGCGGCCCTCACATTGAAAACCAACTGGGGAATATCGATTTTCATGGGACACACATAAATACAGCGCTGGCACATGCTGCACCACCAGACCCAGTCCGATTTCAGGATTTCGTCATCCAGTCCCAACGCTGCCATACGCAGAAACTTGCGTGGATCCATATCACCAAGACCGGTTGCCGGGCAGCCGGCGGCACAGGCACCGCAGGTCAGACACAGATTCAAGTTGCCTTCCTCGGGAAGAATCTTTTTGACTTTGTCCATAAAAATGCTTTTCTTTCCGCGATTGAGTTTTATTATATTGTCTGTCATGCTCGCTTCCCTTTCCAATGTCCTAGATCCCATTCAATCGGCACACTTTCTTAATAGAATCCGATAACTGTCACTCCCCCGAAGCCCTGCCGGACGCTCCGATATAATTTGACAGGATGCTTCGGGCAACACTCTGAAAAGATCCTGTTTCGTGGCCGGATCGATTCCTTGGATTTCGATAATCTCATCGGGAGCCATGGCCATCACCGTCTGGGTCACCTTTAACAGGGTGATGGATGTAATTGATCCTCTGAAATCGAATTTGAAATTTACTTTCATATGGCAATACCCGCATGTTGCTGTTTTTTCCGGGAGCCTTTTTAGCAAAAAAGAGGCCAACTTGATTTCTTAACGGTTAATTCTTATTCTAGGCGCCCAGGGCGGGCCAGGTACCCAGATCATGGGATGATCGCCAATCTGGGCTTGACAAGAAAGTGTTAAACTGTAAAAGCAAATCCGCTTTACACATGTTAAGGCTTAACGGGGATAGGAATGTTCGACAAAGAACTGGATAATTATTGGGAAACGGTGGTGAATACGATCAGGGACGGCATCATGATCGTGAATCCGCGTGGCGCCATCGTGTCGGTGAACCGGGCATTTGAAACGATTACCGGTTACACCCGCTCCGATGTCATCGGAAAACCCTGCACGATCATCGATTGTAATATTTGTGAAAAAGTGCTCAATCCGGATGGAAAGCACTGGTGCATTCTTTTTGAGTCCGGTCAGGTAAAAAAGAAGCAGTGCGTGATTCAACGCAAGGATGGAGCCTTAATTCACGCCATGAAAAACGCATCGATCCTCAGGGACACTTCGGGCACAATCATCGGCGCTGTTGAAACCATAACCGATATTTCTGAGATTATTGAAAAGGAGTCGCAATTAGAGGCCTTTCGGCAGGAACTTCGCTCCAAAGACGGTTTTCACGGGCTCATCGGCAGGTCTGCGGCCATGCGCCAGGTCTATGACCTGATTGAAAACGCAGCGCATTCGGATGCCCCTGTTATCATCTATGGTGAAAGCGGGACCGGGAAGGAGCTGGTCAGCCGGGCTATCCACAGTATTGGCGAGCGCAACCGGCAACCATTTGTAAAGGTCAACTGTGCCAGCTTGACAGAGTCCCTGCTCGAAAGCGAACTGTTCGGTCATGTTCGTGGGGCCTATACCGGCGCCTACAAGGATCGCATGGGACGCTTTGAGAGCGCCCATCAGGGGGACATTTTTCTGGATGAAATTGGGGACCTGCCCATGTCGACCCAGGTAAAACTGCTACGCGTGCTGGAGGAAAAAACCATTGAGCGGGTTGGCGACAGCACGCCCATCCCCGTTGATGTGCGCATTATCACCGCAACCAATAAGAATCTCATGCAACTAGTGGATCAGGGCCTGTTTCGCAAGGATTTCTACTTTCGCATCAACGTCATACCTATCCATCTGCCGGAATTGCGTCACCGTGTCGAAGACATCCCCCTTTTAGCTGAATCCTTCTTCCGCAAAATGAAACTGAAAAGCGGCAAAAAGATAGAGGGTATTAGCCGGGGAGCCATGGAAACCCTTATGCACTACGCCTGGCCTGGAAATGTCCGTGAGCTCAAGTCTGCATTTGAATATGCCTTCGTGACATGTCATGAATCCATGATTCAACCGCAGCACTTCCCGGCATCAATATCCGGAGCCGGCAGGCACACACCAACCGCGAAATCTTCGAGTATCAATTTGCATGAGATCGAGAGGCGGGAACTGATCGAGGCCCTGGAAAAGGCCGAGGGCAATAAATCCAAAGCTGCGGAATATTTGGGGGTATCACGCGTGACGGTCTGGAATCGGATGAAACGGTTCCAGGTTGAGACCCCGCGCCGGGTTAAAATAAACACGAATTAATAAACCACACGGCGGGTCGATCCTATCTGACGGCGAACATCATGTGGCAAGCTCATTGAATCTCATATTTTTTCATTTTCCGCCACAGGGTTGATTTATCGATATTCAAGAATTTGGCGGTATCGCCGCGATGCCCCCGATGCCGATCCAGGGCTGCCACAATCGCCTCCCTTTCAGCCAGATCCAATTGTTTCGGTGCGATCGGGTGGGTTTCGGCCGCATCGCCGCTACCATCATTTTGAATATCTTGGCTCAGATGCTCTGCCCGTATTATATCCTCATGGCATAGCACAAAGGCATATTCGATAATATTTTCCAATTCCCGAATATTCCCCGGAAAATTATAGCGCATAAGAATATCGAGAGCGTGGCCTGAGATACCCTTTATATCTTTACCTTTGAGGGCATTGAACTTCTGGATAAAATTATCAATCAAAAGCGGGATGTCTTCGCGACGATATGCCAGCGGCGGCAACTCGATTTTTATGACATTGAGACGGTAATAAAGATCTTCCCGAAAAGATCCTCGCGCAACGAGTTCGGATAATTTCCGATTGGTGGACGTGATGATGCGCGCATCCGTCTTGAGCGTATTCGTCCCCCCTAGCGGTTCGTATTCTCTTTCCTGCAATACCCGCAGCAATTTCACTTGGAGTGCGGTTGAGATATCGCCGATTTCATCCAGAAATAAAGTACCGCCGGCAGCACGTTCAAAGCGACCGGGCTTATCCTGTTTGGCTTCGGTAAAAGCGCCTTTCTTGTATCCAAAAAGTTCCGATTCCAATAGCGTGTCCGGAAGTGCGGCACAATTCACCGCAACAAATGCGCCTCGCTGTCCACTTACATTATGAATCGCTTTGGCAAAAAGCTCCTTGCCAGAACCGCTGGGTCCCTCAATTAGGATCGTACTGCCGCTGGCGGCAATATCCGGTAAGATTTTAAAGATTCTTTGGATTACGTAATTTTTACTGATGATGTCCTCGAATCGGTACTGCTCGTTTATATTTCTGCGCAGCATTTCCTCGGTGGTAAGGTCTCGAAAAATCTCCACCCCGCCAATGGTTTCACCACTTTCGTCCAATAATGCCGAGGTGCTCACACTAGCGGATACGCGTTCACCCTGGCTGTTCAGGATATTAATGGGAACATTGATTTTTTGCTCACCGGTTTGCATGGTCGCGTGCAGCACGCAGGACGTCTGACAGATGTTGGCCCGGAATACATCATAGCATTTCTGCCCAATAGCTTGGCCCTTGGTTACCCCGGTTATTTTCTCTGCGGCCTGATTGAAATACCTGATGTTAAAATCAAGATCGATGGTAAATACGCCGTCAGCTATCGAATCCAAGATCGTTTCATAATGGGTGTTTTGTTGTTCACTGTCCCCTTGGTTTGTATTTGTTAACTCCAATCTGATTATCCTCCCCTGTCAAAAGTTTCAAAATGGCCACATTGCAATAATGCAACAAACTGCAATACCTTGCAATGATTTATTGCAATATCGCAACAAGTCTTTATTTACTTTCCATTGCCTAAACATGTAAACCACTGAAAATTATAAAAGATTAAAGCTTACCCCTCCATTCATGGTTTTGGCACAGCATGTGCTATTGCCATGGATTAGCTCCGCAGGGGCATGAAATCGGATTAAAGTCTGTAATAAAAACCTTAAGGTATAAGGGATCTGATGAAATTAGCCATACCGGCATTTAATTCTAAAATTTCACCGCGTTTCGACCAAACCCAGGAGTTTGTGTTGCTAGAGACGGAGGGATCCAGCGTTGTTTCCAAAGAGCAGCTGGCAACGCCGGGATGGTCGGTCACTGCAAAAATGAAACAACTGGTCGATCTGGAGGTCGATACACTCATTTGTGGCGGGATTGATCGGGCATCCATGCAATACCTGAGCTTTAACAAGGTAAAAATATACTCATGGGTCACCGGCGAAGTCGACGACGCCGTGGCCTGTTTTCTCGATAACCGCATGCGGCCCGGAATCATACTCGGTGACCAAGGCAAAATGAAGGGGCGTTGGCAATTTTGCCAAGGACGTAATCACTTAAGCAATATGTTCCAGACCGGCTATTATGAAGGCAAAAAGGAGGTGAATACAATGCCCAGAGGTGATGGAACCGGGCCCAAAGGTCAGGGACCCCGTTCAGGCATGAATCGCGGTGGCTGCAAAGGTGGCAAAGGCGGCCGTGGTATCCGGAGAAAGGGGCGTGGTCAAGGTGACAGCCAAGGAATCGGCAAGAAATCAGAACAGAATAAAAGCGCTGCGGCAAACAGTTCGCAAAAACAATAAAAATCCTGTCCTCATGCGGTAGGCGTGGACAGTTAGGGAGGTCAACCAATGCCAGGATTTAATCAAACCGGACCATCGGGTAAGGGACCCGTGACAGGTAGAGGTCGGGGGCTATGTGCTGCCGATAGGGCTGTATATGGCGTGCCTATTTCCAACAATACGGGGATGGGCCGTGGTAAGGGATATGGCCGTGGTAGGGGATTGAGACACGGCTTGCGGGGCGGCTTCGGTCCAGCAAATGCAGGTGGCTTTCAGGCAAACCAGGAGATGTTGCCCCAATCAGATCCCCAGAATCTGCAGACCGAAATCGACAGGCTTCAATCCCGGGCAGAATCCCTCCAGCGCAGTCTTGATGTCATCAACGAACGCTTATCGGAAAAGGAAAAAGCCAAATGAACCGTATCCTGTTGGCCGGCAGGGACACCGTCTCTCTTTCTGATTTCGAATCTGCGTTGGAAAAGCGTGACGCGCTTATCCATTATTTGGTAGCGGGGGAAAAAGTACTGGCTGCAATTTCAGCCGAATTATTTGATCTTCTGGTTGCCGATGAAAACCTCGAAGACATGAGTGGAATAGAATTAATCAAATCTGTTACAGCCAAACACCCCCTGCTCAATTGCGCTCTGGTCAGTTCACTACCACCCGGAGAATTTCATGAGGCAACCGAAGGTTTGGGTATTTTGATGCAGCTTCCTCCCCAACCGGGGACAGATGAAGCCGAGCAACTACTCACCCATTTGAACAAAATTCTTTCGTTTTCCCTACACCCTGTGACAAAGGAGCCTTGACCCAATGATCATCAGCGTGGCCAGCGGCAAGGGCGGCACCGGCAAAACAACCATTGCCACCAATCTGGCGGTTTCGATTGGATCGGAAGTGCAAGTCCTGGATTGTGATGTGGAAGAGCCCAATGCCCATCTTTTTCTTAAACCGGAAATTCAGCATGCCGAAACCGTCAGTACGCCCGTGCCTGAAATCGACAAGCAAAAATGCTCCTTGTGCCGGAAATGCGTTGATATATGCCGGTTCAAGGTCATCGCCATTGCCGGCCAAACCATTCTGACTTTCCCGGAGCTCTGCCATAGTTGCGGCGGCTGCCTGGCAGTATGCCCCGAAGATGCCATTGCGGAAGTCGGACGTGAACTCGGTATGATTGAAACGGGCTCGTCAAACGCCATTGGCTTCGGCCATGGCCGCCTGCGGGTCGGCGAGGCCATGTCTCCGCCATTGATCAATAAAGTCAGAGCCCTGGCAAATCCGGAAAAAATTAACATCATCGATGCGCCGCCCGGTACGTCATGCCCCGTAATTGCCGCCATGAAAGGAACAGATTTCGTCCTGATGGTCACCGAGCCCACGCCCTTTGGCCTACATGATCTAAAACTTGCGGTGGCGGCCGTAAAATTGCTCAACATCCCCAGCGGGTTGGTGATCAACCGCGCTGACATCGGCAACGACGATGTTAACCGGTATGCGCAGGCTGAAAATCTGCCAATCCTCATGGAAATACCGTTCGACCGCAAGATAGCTGAAGCCTATTCCAAAGGGCGGATGATAGTGGAGGAGCTGCCCGAATGGCGGCCAAAATTTTTAGATCTATTTAAACAAATCGAACTGGCGATCAATCAGCCCTCTCAACCGATAACGATGTAAAATAATTTCAAATGAGAAAAATATTAATTAAAGACGGTTGGGAAAAAAGTTCAAATTCAAGTGCGTGAGGCACAACACAGCTTGTCCCCTCGAAGCTCGAAGAGCGAAGATGGAAAGTTGGGCTTTTTGTGAAACCTTTAAGATGAATAAAATAAGGAACCAGATGAAAGAATTGGTCATATTAAGCGGCAAAGGCGGCACGGGCAAAACAAGTTTGACGGCGGCCTTTGCCTCACTATCCGAGAACAGCGTGCTATGTGATGCCGATGTGGATGCGGCAGATCTGCACCTCCTCATGAATCCGGGTGTCATTCGACGCTCGGATTTCATGGGAGGCGGTGTTGCGATCATTGATTCTGAAAATTGCACCCAATGTGGCCAATGTATTGACCTGTGCCGATTTAATGCCATCAGTCCGGATTTCAAAATCAATGAGATCAATTGTGAGGGCTGCGGTGTGTGTGTGGATTTGTGCCCGGAGCAGGCCATCGATTTTCCCATAAAAAAATGCGGCGAGTGGTTTATTTCCGACACTCGCTTCGGTGCCATGGTGCACGCCAATCTCGGCATTGCCGAAGAAAATTCCGGCAAACTGGTGAGCCTGGTGCGCCGCGAAGCCAAAAAGCTCGCGGAATCAAACCATCTGCAGCGAATTATCACCGACGGACCTCCCGGGGTGGGGTGCCCGGTCATTGCTTCGGTTGGCGGTGCCTCGGCCCTTTTGGTCGTTACCGAGCCAACGGTCTCGGGCGTGCACGACTTGCAGCGTCTGCTGGAACTGGCCGAACATTTTAAAGTGCCGGGCATGCTGTGTATCAACAAATATGATTTAAACCCGGATACAAGCAAGTCGCTTGAAAGATTGGCCCAAGAGAAGAACATCCCCATGGTCGGAAAAATTCCCTTTGACCGCAGGTTCACCACCTCGATGGTACAGGGGAAAACTATCCTTGAATATAACCCAAACGGTCAACTCAAAAAGACGATTGAGCAGATTTGGAAACACATTCGTCAGTATTTAAAAGAGGAGAAAATGAATGATGAAGAACGGTAGAATAGCAGTTCCATCCAATGGTGCCGGGGGCTTGGACGGCACACGCGCAGGACATTTCGGTCACTGTGATGTGTTTACATTTATCGATGTTGAAAACGGTGAGATCAAAAAGGTTTCCGTTTTGCAAAATGAAGAACATGTTCAAGGCGGCTGTATGGTGCCCGTCAACCTGCTGGCAAATAACAAAGTCGATGCTTTGGTGGTCGGCGGTATCGGCATGCGTCCCTTGATGGGTTTCAAGCAAGTCGGGATCGATGTCTATCATGATGCCCAAAGGCCGGAGATCAAACCGGTGGTGGAGGACCTGATTGCCGGCAGATTGCCGGAAATTCGCAACGACCAGGTCTGCGGCGGTGGCGGCGGACAAGTGATGCGCTAAAAAGGAGGTGCCCAGTGAAAGTTGCGGTAACGTCTCAAGGAAAAGATTTGAATGCACCCGTCGATCCCAGATTTGGACGCGCTGCTTTTATTCTGATCGTTGAAACGAACGATAATACCATCGAAGTTCTGGACAACTCGGAAAATGTGAATGCATTTAAAGGCGCCGGAATCCAAGCCGCCGTCTCAGTCGCCAACACCGGTGCGGAAGTGCTGTTGACCGGGTATTGCGGGCCTAAAGCCTTTCAGACCCTCGAAGCAGCCGGCGTCATGGTGGCCAATGACGCCAGTGGTACGGTGC
This sequence comes from uncultured Desulfobacterales bacterium, assembly GCA_964452555.1. GTDB lineage: Bacteria > Desulfobacterota > Desulfobacteria > Desulfobacterales > B30-G6 > B30-G6. Next base: position 68,920 of record CAYVMI010000008.1, on the reverse strand, counting down.
AAGCAGCCCTGGAGGACTTTAAAAAAGGAGCGCTGAAGATAGCCGATGGGGCCAATGTAGATGCCCATTGGTAATAAATTTGCTCTGCAAATTTATGAGGTTGGCGAGAATTCTTTTTTCAGCAACATGGTCTTGGATGGCGGACCTCATTTGATCGATCTGGCCGCTGAGGCCAAGGTGTTTAATTTTTAACCATCGATTTCATTGATCGGAAAGTACCATGAAGGATAAAGCATTTGACTTTTTTCAGGATCACTCTCACCAGTTCCTGGAGATGGCCCTTAGTAGAGAAAAAATTGGAAAGATGAACTCACCGGATGGATATGGAAAACGAACCGGTGATTGCGGCGACACGGTCGAAATATTCGTGAGTCTAAATGCGGGCTTAATCCAGGCGGTCTCATTTCTTGTGGATGGGTGTATCAACACGGTTGCCTGCTGCAATACGGTCGCTTTATTGGTTGAAGGAAGGCCCGTTTCCCATGCCTGGGATATTCACCCGGAAACCGTGATAAATTTTCTGGGTACCCTTCCGGCCGATCATGAGCACTGTGCGGAGCTGTCAGTGGGTGCGCTCTACCTGGCGCTTGCTGACGTGAAAGCAAACCAGCAAGTTTCTTGGAAAAAAATGTATTCATCCGGATCATAAGTTTCGGCATACACCATACGGGGTGTCGATGCCGGCAGATCTTTGGAGTTGGTTTAAGCATATTGAGGAGAAATGTTTCATTTATGTTTCATATGTTTCAGGCGTTTCAAAATGATTCGACAGAGAATAACAGCCTGAATCTGTATTTAATATGGAGATTCGTGCAGCAAGCAAATATATATTAGCCAGGTTGAAACATTGGACCGCCGTATAAGTGTTTATTTTTGGAATAATATCTTTCCTTTCACTAGACCGGCAAGCCCGGTCCCGGCATTATCTAATATAATCAACAAGCTATAATTATGGCGCGCTGATTGCATATCCCTTTTTCGATTAATCTTAAATCGGAGGGGGCAAGCTTACGATGTAAATATCCCCCAGCGTTGCAAAAGCTGGAGGGCTTCGGAGTCAAGGCGTCTGAAGGATGCCTTCGACAAGGCGACTCGACAAGCTTAAATCGAAGGCTCGTCGTAGCTTTTACTTCGAACCCTCAGCAACACAGAATCTGAAGTTCTCCGGCTTTCCCGCAGGGTAAACAACATGGCAAAATAGACACCATCCTTAAAATTCACATGGGAGAATATCCGGGAAATGACGCAAATGATACAGTATTGCATATAACAACAAACCAATATCTATAGTTTACCATTTTGTTTATGCAACGATGGGGTAACTACGGAACTGACAAACCATGACCTGTTTTGATTATCAAACTTTATTTGAGACCCTACCCGAAGGGGTCTTTTCTATTGATCGTAATTTTCGAATCACTTCCTTTAATCAGGCTGCTGAAAGGATTTCCGGATTCAAACGGCAGGATGTGATGGGCGGATATTGCTGGGAAGTATTCCGATCCAGCAGCTGCCATAGAAACTGCCCCATGAGCCGTGCTCTGGATACCGGCGAAATGGGGATGGACCAGGAAGTTACCACCTATACAGCCAAAGGTGAAAAGCAGGTCCTGCTGGTGAATGTAAATGTCATTCGAGATAATCAGGGCAGCGTGCAGGGTGCCATCGAAACCTTCCGATCGGTGCGCCTGGAAAACTTTGATACCGGCGCTACCGATATATGGGACCAGCGAATTACCGGTATTGTTGGCAAAAGCACTGCCATGCATGCTGTTATGAGCCGCTTGAACGATATTGCGATAACCGAAGCGAATATCCTCATCACCGGTGAAAGCGGCACCGGCAAGGATCTCCTGGCGCGCGCTATCCACCGGATCTCTGAACGCCGCAAGGGACCCTTTATGGCCGTGAACTGTGCGTCTCTGGCGGAAACCTTATTGGAATCGGAATTATTCGGTCATGAGAAAGGATCGTTCACGGGGGCGGAACGGGCCAAACCCGGGCGTTTCGAGCTCGCCAGAAACGGTACGCTTTTTCTGGATGAAATCGGAGAGATGAAACCCGAATTGCAGGTAAAGTTGCTGCGCGTTATTGAGGAAAAAGTTTTCGAACGCGTCGGCGGCACCGCGCCCATACGTCTGGAGGCACGCATAATCAGCGCAACCAACCAGGATCTACGCAAGGCCCGCATCGACGGTCGTTTTCGAGAGGACCTGTACTTTCGCCTCAGGACCGTGCCCTTGGCATTACCGCCCCTTCGAAAACGCCCGGAGGACATTCCGCTGCTGATTGATCACTTTATTCATAAATTCAATCTTCAATATAACAAACGCGTACGCTCCGTAGACCCCAAGGCGATCAAACGCCTGTCCCGCTACCATTGGCCCGGCAATATAAGAGAGCTGGAAAGATGCCTTGAATACGCCTTTGTATTCGTCAAGGGGCCCATTATTTTTGATCACTACCTTCCTGAATTGGATGAAGATGTTGCCTTGCCGCCGGAGGAAACGTTCGTCCCCTCTTTTCCGGGTGCCAAGAAACCGCGTTTGGACCGCAGTGCGATTCATCGCGCGCTGGAGCAATGTGGCGGCCGGCGGCAGGAGGCCGCTGCCTTACTCGGAATCAGCCGTACATCCATGTGGCGGCACATGAAACGCCAAGGCTTTATTTAAACCTGAGTTGAACGATTTTTTACCTTGCTCTGCACCTATCGATTGCGGATCAAGGATTCGCAAAAATCCTCGACAGATCCATTGGTCTGCCTGAGTTTTTGAGAACCCTGCTCCATCAATATCTCGACACATCTCGGCGGTAAAAATCGCTCAACTCAGGTTAAAATTTGTTGCACTGAAACATCCCTTTGTTTCAATCGACCGTATACATGCTCCCTCTCATCCGCCCCCGACTCGTTTTCTATATTTCTATAATTATATCAATTATTTAAAATTGTGGCATCGGTTTTGCTCTACCTGTTTTCAAATTTAAAATCTATTGGAAAGTAAAACAACTCAAAGCAAACAAAAAGGAGAAATCGATGTCTCATTATGGCGAAACATTGGATGAAATTTTAGAGCGTTATCCCAGTCAGCCCGAATACCTCATTTTCATGCTTCAGGATATCCAGTCTGCTTACGGATACATTTCCAAGGAATCCATGCAACTGGTATGCGATCGCGCCGACGTTCCCCTGACCCAAGGCTATTCCGTGGCCACCTTCTATCAATCATTTCGGTTGGATCCGGTTGGAGAGCATGAAATCCGGGTGTGTTCGGGTACGGCCTGTCACTTGAAAGGCAGCAACCGCATTGTGGAACAGCTGGAACGCCGTTTGGATGTTAAATCCGGTGAAACCACCGAAGACATGCGTTATACCGTGAACACGGTTAACTGCGTGGGCGCCTGTGCCCTGGCCCCGGTGGTGGTGGTGGACGAAGAGTATCATTCCAACATGACGGCCAAAAAGTTGGACCGGCAATTAAAAGCCATCGATAATGAAATGACCGTCGACACAAAGGAGCAGGGACATGTCTAATCAGGGAACAGCATTGAATTTAGAAGATCACCGCTTGGCGTCACCCGAAGATTTAAACGCACTCCAGCAACATATTCAGGAGCGTCATGATCCCAATCGGCCCGAAATCGTTGTGTGTCACGGGACCGGTTGCATTGCCAACGGGAGCCCCAAGCTAACCGAGGCCATTAAAGCAGCCCTGGCAGATGCCGGTTTAAAAGCCCGTGTGATGCCGGGAATTAAAACTACCGGATGCCAGGGATTTTGCTCGCGCGGCCCCTTGGTGCTGATCAGACCCCAGGGCATTTTCTACCAACAGGTAAAACCGGCGGATGCCAAGGAGATTGTCGAGCAGACGCTGATGAAAGGCGAGCCGGTTGAACGGCTCCTGTATAAAATGCCCGGCACCGGAGAACCGGTACTAACCGAGCAGGAAATTCCTTTTTATAATCTACAGCAGCGCGTGGTGCTTCATAACATCGGGAAAATCGACCCCAGTGATATTCGGGACTCCATCGCTGCCGGCGGATATCAGGCCCTGGCTAAGGCGGTCAGTGAGATGACACCCGAACAGGTGGTGCAAGCGGTGGAAGCTTCCGGATTGAGAGGCAGAGGCGGCGCCGGATTCCCCACCGGCAGAAAATGGCGCAGCGCGCTCCAGGCCGTCCAGAAAAAGGGCTATCCGATATATGTCGTTCTCAATGGCGATGAAGGCGATCCCGGCGCATTCATGGACCGGACCATCATGGAAGGTGACCCGCACGCTGTTTTGGAGGGATTGATTCTGGGTGCTTATGCATTGGGTGCGACCCAAGGCTACCTATATGTGCGGGCTGAATACCCCCTGGCCATCAAGCACCTGGAAATAGCCATGTCCCAAGCGCGCGAGTTAGGGCTCTTGGGTGAAAACATCTTAAATTCCGGTTTTTCATTTGATGCCCGCATCAATCGTGGGGCCGGTGCGTTTGTCTGCGGCGAATCCACCGCTCTTTTTACCTCCATCGAAGGCAAGCCTGGCAACCCCAGGCCCAAGTATGTCCGCTCGGTTGAAGAAGGTCTGTGGGGCCGGCCCACAGTTTTAAACAATGTTGAAACTTGGGCCAATATCCCCTTAATTATCGCCAAGGGTGCCGATTGGTACGCAGACTTGGGCGTCCCCCACAGTACCGGAACCAAGGTGTTTTCCCTGGTTGGAAAGGTAAACAACGTTGGCCTGGTGGAGGTCCCCATGGGCGTCCCTGTATCGCGAATCGTCGACGAGATCGGCGGTGGTGTGCCGGATGGTTCCCCATTTAAGGCTGTTCAGACGGGTGGCCCCTCGGGCGGCTGCCTCCCGCACCGGCTTAAAGATACCCCGGTTGACTTTGACTCGCTGACTGAAGCCGGATCCATGATGGGATCGGGTGCCATGATCGTCATGGACGACAAAGACTGCGTGGTAGACGTAGGGCGATATTTCCTGCAATTTTTAGAAGAGGAATCTTGTGGGAAATGCTTTCCCTGCCGCTTAGGACTTACACGCATGCGTGAAATCCTTGATCGGTTTTCAAACGGCGACGGTACCACAGAAGAGATCGATGAGCTGATCAGTCTGGCTCAAGCCGTACAGGATGGATCGCTTTGTGCCCTGGGTTCCAGCGCACCCAACCCCGTGTTAACCACGATTCAATACTTTAAAGACGAGTATATTGCCCATGTTCGCGACAAACGCTGTCCAGCCGGTGTGTGTAAGAATTTAATTACCTACACCATTGATGCGGAGGCCTGTACAGGTTGTACCAGTTGCGCCCGCCAGTGCCCCCAAAAGTGCATCAGCGGTCAAAAAAAGAAACCCCATGTCATCGATGCCGCAGCCTGCATCCGCTGTGGAATCTGCATGGAATCATGTAAATTCGACGCCATAACGGTTAGTTGATGAGTAGCCAGATGTTTTTGGCAGGAGGAATATTGAAGATGATAAAAATGTATATAAACGACCAAGAAGTAAAAGCCCGACAGGGATGGACCGTTCTGGACACAGCCCGACACTACGGCATCGATATCCCTACCCTCTGCTATCATGAATCCGTAGCTGCCAGCGGGGCCTGCAGGCTCTGTATGGTGGAACTACGCGAGGGCGATTGGTCTAAGCTTGTGGCGTCCTGCATTTATCCGGTCAAGGAAGGTATCCAAATCTACACTGAAACCGAACGGGTTCTCAATGTCCGGCGCTGGCTGTTTGAAATGCTGCTGGCCTATTGCCCGGCCAGTCCGGAAATAAAAGACATGGCCGCCAAACACGGTGTCAACGCAACCCGGTTTCCGATCCATAACCCCGAGCAGAACTGTATGGTTTGCGGGCTCTGTTCCCGGGTATGTGAAGAGGTTGTCGGTCTATCGGCTATCTCTACAGTTGATCGCGGCGTTCGCAAAAAAGTGGGATCGCCATTCCTGCGGCCGTCTGATATTTGCGTGGCCTGTGGCTGCTGCGTATCGGTATGCCCCACCAGTGCCATGCAGAATATATTCGATGAAGTCAGGGGCGAGCCCACCCTGCAGCTAACGCAATTAGCAGTTTAACGCTGCGGGAGCTAGGCTGCGATTCAAATGGTTGGAAAGTTAACCGTTTTAAAAGACATATAAGGAGAATATTCATGAATACCCAAGCCAATATCGGTGTGTTTCTGTGTCAGTGTAGTCAACAGATCGCTCCGCTGATAGATCTGGATAAATTAAAACAAGACCTGCAACAAGAGGATAATCTGGGACATTGTGAGATAATGCCATTCCCATGTCTCAAGCCCGGTATGGAAAGTCTGGGGCGTGCGGTGGCAACCCACGGGCTCAATCGTGTTATCATTGCCGGTTGTGAAGGACGCCTGATGCTTAAAAAATTTGAAAAAGAATTGCAGCTGCTGGATTTACATAAAGGGCAAATTGACATGGTAAATCTGCGGGGGCATGTGGCCGCCGTTTCCACCGGCTCACCCGAAGAGAACGCCGTTAAATCAGGCAAACTCATCAAGGCTTCTATGGCTGAGTTAAAGACCTTGGCACCGACACCTCAGAGCGTAGCCCATATTGAAGGGCCCGTTATGGTTCTAGGCGAGGGTGTTGCCCTTTTCTCAGCTGCACGCGAGCTTTCCCGGAGCAATATCCCGTTTCTTTTGGCGGCCAAATCCATTGACCCGGATGTCGTTTTGCGCAACGTCCATAAAGCCTACCCAGGAGAACGAAAGTATTACGACCGCTTAAAGCGGATTGTACAGGAAACGGTTCAAAGTCCTTTCGCCACCATATTGCCGCCCGGAAAGTTATCTCACCTATCCGGTGTCACCGGGAATTATACCCTGACGTTTGACGGTGATGACCACGACATGCCCAGAAAATACAAGGCCGGCGCCATCATAGCCTGCCTGGATGCCCAATTGACGCCGCCGGGTCCAGAGTTCGGGTACGAGGGTCACAAAGTCATGATTCAACCGGAAATGGAAGAATACATTTGGCAAAATGGTTCGCCCAAGGGTCGCACAATTTTTTGGGTGAATGACCATGAGGTCGATCAGCCTGACTTTGCGACCTTGTCAGCCAAATCGGCCTGGAATATGGCCCGGCATATCCGTGAGTGCGCCGGTACTTCCCAAACAATTATTCTGTACCATCAGGATATGTCCGTGCCGCTCACAGCTTCTGAGAGAGTACTCAATCGAAAACTCGGCATCATGTGGATTCCATACGACAAGGCCGTTCGACCGACCGTCCAAGCCAAACATATCACTTTTTGCAGTACCAGCGATCATGTAGAACATGAGCTGGAATGGGATCATATTGTGTTGTCACCAGTGAGAGGTTTGGTTGACGAACCACGTCGCACCGCAGAAATATTGGGGCTCGTACATAGAACCGGCCGCTTTATTACAGGGCACCATGCCAAGGTCCGCCCGGAAATGGTAGGGCGTGAAGAGACTTATCTCGCCGGGAGTGCCAGATATCCATGCGATCTGCACGAGGCCTTGAATCAGGGTCAAAAGGCTGGAGCCAAAACGGCCCGTATGCTGCAAAAATCCAAAGAAGGACAATTGTACATTCCCCGGGTGGTCTGTATTGTGGATCCGCATAAGTGCGTCGGCTGCGGCCAGTGCCAGGAATTATGTGACTGTGGTGGTATCGGCGTGGACGAAGGACCGGGTGGTGGTTTGCCCAGAATTGTGGATCCCATGGTCTGTACGGGCGGGGGCACTTGCGCAGCCGCGTGTCCCTACCATGCCCTGGTATTGCAAAATAACAGCAATGACCAGCGTGAAGCCCGGGTAGCGGCCCTTTCCGCCCAATTGGCCCCTGATGAGGTAATGGCCATCGGCTGTGTCTGGGGCGGTTTGCCGGCTGCTGATAACGCCGGCAAACAGGGTCTGAAATATGACTCCCGGATCCACGTCTTGGGCGTTCCCTGTGTGGGACAGATCGATCCCTGCATCATGGCCCGGGCTTTATTGGAAGGTGCTCCGGGTTTGATTTTGGTTGGTTGTCTTCCGGAAGAATGTCATCACTCTTATGGTGTGGATCACGCCTGGAGCCGTGTGAATGTGATCAAAAAGTTACTGACTTTATCCGGTTTTGACCGCCGCAGAATTGCACTGGCTCATGCGGATTTAAACAAGCCCCAAGAGTTTATCCGCACGGTTGAAAGCTTTTCCCAAACCATTGCCATGCTGGGACCCATTGAGAGAACGCCTGCCAACCGTGAAAAGTTGAAATCGATCTATGAGCTCATCAAGTACAATACGCGCGTTCGACATTTGCTTTCCGCCAGTCTCAGACGCCCTTGGGAGAAAATGTACCGGGGCGAACAGCGGCACGCGTTGGAGTATGATCAGGACTTTATGGAAGTGATCGAGGAAGAGTTTCTGCAACAGCGGTTGCTGCGTTTACTGGAAGCTGAGCAGCGACCCCTAAGGCTGCAGGATTTGGCAGGTACACTCCATGAGGATGAAGTTCACGTGGCCGATTGCCTCTGGAACCTGGTCTCGGACGGCGCTATAAAATTTACGCATCAAAATAGGGAGGCGTTCTACAGTTCCCCAAATTAACCTCAAAGTTGCATAAACAACATGGCAAGGTATAAATAACAACTGTTCTTATAGGAAATATCATACATATAATTACATTTCCTGGTTGTAATTGATTGTGAAGTCCAAAGAGAATATCTATTTTGCCACGTTGTTTACCCTACGGGAAAGCCTGAAGACTTCAGATTCTGCGTTGCTGAGAGTTCGAAGTAAAAAACTACGACTTTACTCTCAGACGTCTTGACTCTGAAGCCCTCAGGCTTTTGCAATGTTGAGGTTAAAATTAAGACCTTATGCAATTCTCATCCTCGTTGTGTGGATATCGATGTAAAATCGCAATGGGGATTTTTTTATTTTTCGGTATCAATAGCTGTGAATCCCGTCCCAACTGTCAGCTTTCGTTATTTTAGGGAATTACAAGAAAAACCAATTATAACAATAAGTTATCATTGACTTATTCCCCTCCCGATACTATAAGCATCCTCTGTTTTATCACCTAACATATCTTCAAAGCCCAGTTGAATTAATGCGCACTTATTTACCTATAAGAACCATTTATAGTTCATCACTGCTGGCTGTTTTCATGGCCGGTACCTTTGTCTTACTTTCCACATGCGCCTGCTATGCGGAACGAATTTTCTTCGCCGGTTACAATGGCGGTTTTTATATCAAATCCGAAGAAGAAGGCGGTATGGCCCTGCATCTCGGCGGAACATTTCAAACCGATTACCGTTACTATCTGGAAGATGAACGCGCCGACAACCGCTTCGATATCCGCCGGGCACGACTCCGCTTTCGGGGTACGCTGACCCAGTGGTTCCGCTATGGTATGCAGTTTGAGTTTCAAGGCAACGAAACCGATAATCTCGTGGATGCGTACGGTGAAGCGGTTTACGGCCCCCACGCCCTAAAATTCGGTCAGTTTAAAGAGCCTTTCAGTCTGGAATGGCAAAACCCGGATAAATCCCAGTTTTTCTCGGAACGTTCCATCGCCTACTCCCTGGGACCTAAAAGAGATGTGGGTACCATGCTGCACGGCGCAATCAACCACGATACGTTCAATTATGCCCTGGGTGTTTTTAACGGGGATGGCGATGACGGTGAAACAAAGGGTAATGAACATGATGAGCCTGAGCTGGCTGGCAGATTGGTTTTGAGGCCCTTTGCCACGAGCGATAATGATTGGGTTCGATCGTTCCAGGTAGGCGGATCGGCCACCTACGCCAAAATTGATTTGGCCAATATCGATCTGAAAGTAAAAAGCACCGGCATGTATGGAACCGACCGCAGTCTTTATATCTTGGGCCATGATACCAAATTCGGCGTACTACAGGATGTAGACGAACGCCGGCGTTTAGGAGCCGAAGCAGTCTGGACCTGCGGTCCCATGTTGTTTCAAGCCGAGGGAACCTATCTGCAGTTTACCGGCTTGAAACCCGTGTCCGAATCTGAAATGGATGCCGAATTTTTGGCAACCTATGCCAGCGCTACCTGGTGTTTAACCGGCGAACATCATGTCCTCTACCGGGGTAAAATTGAGCCTTTGTATCCTAAAGCTTTTTTTCAGCCCGAGTTGGGAACTTTTGGCGCCGTATGCTTATCCGCCAGGGTCGAACACTTCCAAGGTGATGAAGATTGGATCAATCCCGAAGCGCATGTATCCGTTGATGAGGCCTATGCCTACGGTGTTGCCTTGAGCTGGATCCTGTTTCCCATGGTTCGCATGACCTTGGACTATAACCACACCGAGTTTTCCGATCCTCTACGGGTGCGGGTACTGCCCAATGGGGATGTGGACTATATCGAGGAGGAGAATGTGTTTACGTGTCGATTCAGTATCGACTTTTAGGGGCTGTTTCTAAATTGTCTTTTAGCTGATCCGCCTCAGGCGGATAAATATCATGCGTTGGCCTCACGTCTCAACCTCTCAAAATATAAACAATATTCCTGCGGATGGAAACGTTCGGCCGCCTTGATCTTGAACCAAAATCCTAATTTTGAAACTGCCCCTAGCTCAGGAATATCCTTTGGTTGGCCCATAATTCTTCCGTTCGCATCATGTCGAAGTTGGAAGAACGCGATTTGATATCCAATAACAGATGAAATGAAAGGAGTGAGAAAATGAAAAAGAAGTTTGTTGTGATGTTGACATGCCTAATGCTGCTGGCGGCGTCTTCCATGGTATGGGCTGCGTATCATCACCAGGGGGAGCAGGACGCCGAAAAATTCTTACAAGCTTATCCTGATAAAGCCGGGACCAAGCTCGATCACTGTGCGTTGTGCCACTCGGGCGGCTCCTATGTCAATAGCAGAGGCCGGACCGTTGCCCTGGGAAGCTGCCAGTGGTGCCACTATTCATACGGCTATGACGGCGCCGGCGAGATAGAAGACACCATCAACAGTTATGGGGCCGCATACAAGACTGCCGGCCGGAATGCCGCCGCCATCACCAACATTAATACAGCCGATACGGATGGGGACGGTTATACCAATGCGGTTGAAATTGCCGCCAACCGCTTTCCGGGCCATGCAGACGATCATCCAGGTTTGGTGGCTGCCCCCTATCGCGTTTATACCAAGCAACAGCTCATGAGCATGCCTTCACATACCCAGTTCATGCTCATGAACACCTCTAGACATGGGGATCATTATTCCGAGTACAAAGGGATAGCTATCAGGGAGCTTTTGGACGATGCCGGTATTTTAGGAACCGCGGACAGCATCACCGTCTATGCACCCGATGGATGGTCTCAGGATCACCCTCTGGAATATGACGAAGAACCGGAAAGCTACCATGTATATGGAAATGTTACCGGACAGAATTATCAATATCCCCAGGCAACTTATTATTATGATGAAACCGCTGATGAAGCCAAGAATCCGGAGGGCTGGTGCGATTACGGTGCCGCATCTTGTGTCGGCCGCAACCATGGTGATACCATTGCAGTCAATGGCGGACTCAAGGCCCTGCTGGCCTACGCGCGGGAAGGGGTTGCCATGGATACCGGCGTGCTCAACGATGAAAACAAACTGGACGGCGAAGGACCCTTTCGCGTGGTGGTACCTCAAAAGAACGTCACTGCGCCGGATCAGTCCAGTCGCGCTGACGACCAAAATGTGATCTGGCCGTATACGGAAGATTGGGATCATAATGCCGGCGCCTGCAGCCGCTCTGCCACTATTATCAAGGTCAGTCCACTACCGGCTGGGACCACTGACATCGATATTCTGGAAGCCGGGTGGGCCTATGTGGATCAAGGCAAAATTATTATCTATGGCGCCATCGATGACACCGATTCCAATAATAACGGTATTTTCGACAGTGAGGAGGATTTAGGCAATGCCGCCGATTATGATCAGGACGGGGTGCCGGATTATCAGGACAGTGACACCGCCAGCCTCATGCATGCGCAGGGATCGGACCACCTGGTTATGCACACCACTGCCGGCAATTTCAGCAGCGTATCAGCCATGGGGGCCGGTGATCCATCGGTTCCTCAAACCAACAAACCGGATATGACCTTTCCTTTTGGTGTTGTGGCTTATTCAATTACGGGGCTCACACCCGGTGCAACCGTGACAGTAACCCTGGTATTCCCGGATGATGTGCCCGAAGATGCGACCTACTATAAAATCACCTCCGCTTCCGGGTGGCAGGCCATTCCCTTTGGCAGCAACGACGGCGACAATATCATAAGCCTTGAACTCACGGATGGTGATGGTGCCACAGACAGCGACGGCGCTGTAAACGGCACCATCGTTGATCCGGGCGCCCTGGCGGTAACGCCGGATGATGACGATGGTGATAGTAGTGATGATGGATTGTGTTTTATTGGAATCCTGAAATAAGATGTAAATAGGCATTTAGGCTGTTAGGCTATTACCTGCTAACAGCCTAACCGTCTTCAGTCTAATAGCCTGATCTTACTTGAATCCTAAGGTTTTAATCCCAAGCTAGAAAAGTCATACATGCTGAACTAGTAAATCTAGACATTCTTTCTATTACCCACCAGGTCCATCAGATCTTGCGACATATCTTTCATTTCCTGAATCTGATTATTCATCTCCATGGCAGAAGAGGCTGACTCTTCGGAGCTGGCGGCATTCTGCTGCGTAATGCGATCGACCTCAGATACCGCTTTATTTAGTTGACTGATGCCATCGGTTTGTTCAGTTGAAGCTTGGGATATTTCGCCGATCAGGTCGCTTACTTTATGTACGCTTTCCTCAACTTTATCGAAGTCATCGTTAGTTTTATTCATCAGCACACTGCCATCATGGACCTTTGCAGCTGTATTTTCAATCAGCGATGATGTGTCCTGGGCCGCTTCTGCAGCCCGTATCGCCAGGCTGCGAACTTCATCGGCCACCACCGCAAACCCGGAACCGGCTTCACCGGCCCGAGCGGCCTCCACGGCTGCATTCAATGCCAGCAGGTTGGTTTGGAAGGCGATTTCATCGATGGTTTTGATAATTTTGGCGGTGTCCTCGCTGGCCGCCGATATTTGGGCCATGGATTCTTCCAATTCATCCATGGAGTCATTGGCCGTACGTGTAATGATTTGGGTTTCGGCCATTAATTCCGTGGCCAGCCTAGCATTGTCTGCATTTTGCCGGGTTCGCACAGCCATTTCCTCAAGGGAGGCTGAGGTCTCCTCCAACGAGGCGGCCTGGTCGGCGGCCCCCTGGGCCAGCGAATTACTGGTCGTGGATACCTGTGAAGTCGACAGGGCAAATTTATCGGCGCCCTGATCGATCCGGCCGGATATCCTGCTAAGCACACTGATTATTGTTCTGGCAATCCAGATTGCCGCCAAAATAGCCACCAGGATCGATATGATTCCCACAATACTTACATTTTTGCGAACTTTGAAAACTGTATCCAGAACCGCACGATCTGTCATCAGGTTCTTCTGCATTTCTTTGCGAATGTCTTGAATATGCGATCGAACCGATGCAGCCATAACAACGGTTTCATTGTTATAAATATCCTTGGCCGTATTCAGACCCGCCAGAGAAGTCTGAGCCATTTTTTTCAATTCATTCAGGTTCCCCAGGGTTTCGGCCATGATCGGGAAAGTCTCCTCCTCCAAAATCCAATGGGCATCTTCAATCATGGTTAAAGATGAACTCTCATTCATCACAGCCTGGTCGTATTTCAAACCGCCTAGGATCCATTGTCCGGTGAGTTTTTCCATCTTTTTGGTGGCATCCGCCAGACCCTGGATACCGTCGGTCATTTCTTTCCAGGCGGCAAACCCGGTATTGAACCCCTCGCGACTGGTCTCCAGAATCTGGGGAAGCATGGAGCTGTCTTCCATACTCAAGGTCGCCACTGATTGACTGGCGTTTAGCATGGCATTTGCCAGATCCTTATTAAGACTGTGCTCCACATCCACCCAGTGTAACACACCCGCCATATCTGCTCGTTTTTTGGCATTTTGTCTAGCAGGTAAGATAATGTTGCTGCGTACATCGGAAATGGCATCGAATATCTGGGTGTTAATCTGAGACCACTCTTCCCTTACCGCAGCTCGGGCTTCGGCGGTTTTTTCTATCTCCGCGAAGGCTGGCAAATTTTCTTCGATGTAAACAGCGGTTTCCAGCAGTGATTTATGACTCTCACGCAATTGATCGAAGGTTTTCTTAAACGCTGCGTTGCCGGCAGTATAGATCTGCTTGGTTTCACCCGAATTGAGCCATTTTCCAAATTCGGTTTGTTCCGGCGCAGTCGGCACATCAAGTTGGGTCTTCTTTTTGATTAAACAATCCCGTAATTTTGCTGTCCATTTCAATAGCCCGACTTCCCTTTCCACCAGTTGATGGGGTAAGGTAAGATCTGCCTGAACATAGTTTTCCGTGATCTTGACCGCAGAGGCATGCAGGGCTTCATGGGGAGTCTCCAGCGCCTTCAGCAATGTTGCCAGGCTGGGCACCTGCCGCTCCGCTTCTTTTCTTTCTGCTCCGTATAGCCATTTCCCCAGGCTGCAGGCCTTATGGTCCAAAGCGACACTTAAACTGGTCACATCAGGATCGGTGATCAATTCATTGACCTGCTGCACCCAGTCCATATGGTCGATTTCTTTTTGGGTCAGCCAGCGCATCATTTCATTGCTGCGGATCACCTGCCCAGCATTGTTGGCAATACCACCAACCCCCACATTGCTTATGGCAACTATGGTGGCCAACAACAGTATCGTGATGGTAAATCCCAAACCAATTTTTCTTCCCACAGTCAAATGTTTATAGAACATATATATCCTCCAGTACAATTACATCCGGTTCCAACCCCAAATTAAAACTAATCATCTAGTCTATCGACAGATGAGCTCTAATTCTTAACCGATTATTCCCGGCATATTTCAGGGCAATCTAGAGGCTAACTCAAAAATAGGATTTTGGGGTTCCCCTCAGACATTGTACATTATGTGAAAGCACGATGTACAAAATATGTACTGATGGGGAATTTCCGGATATTCCTGGGATTTAGAGAAATTTGATTTCGTTATTATTACATATACTTATAAATTAAATATATTTGGCATAGACCTTGAAGCAATTCCACAAAAAATAGATAAGGAAGACCACAAACTGTCTCAAAATATATAATCGGTCCCCTGGCATGGGATGGGCGGAAAATTAGCAACGCATCCACGTATTACCTGCGCATAATGAACCGCTTTTCCATGCTGCCACCAGGATTAGATCATTTTGAGACAGCTTGTATTGATAATTGCTGATTTTTTTCAGTTGATCTGGAATGGAGATAATAATGGAATTTTCTGCTAGAATCACCGGTACCGGTTCCGCGTTTCCAAAACAGCGGGTCACCAATGATGACATTGCCAAACGATTAGCAAAACTTGAGATTGAAACCAGCGATGACTGGATTCAAACCCGAACCGGAATCCGTGAAAGACGCTATTCTGATTTAAGTAACCCCGATGAGCATAATTCTTCCATTGGTGTTGCCGCCGCGATACAAGCACTTGAGATGGCTGGGAAAAAACCTGCGGATATCAATCAGATCATTTATGCTACCTGCTCCCCGGACACCCTGATTCCCTCTACGGCCTGCTGGCTTCAGCATAAGATCGGCGCACCTCACGCCTGGGCCATGGACATCAATGCCGCCTGTTCCGGATTTGTATACGGTCTGGCCACGGCTGAACAGTTTATCCGCTCCGGTCAAACCCACACGGCATTGGTGGTCGGGGCTGAAGTGCTGCACCCCTTCATGAACTGGCAGGATCGTTCATCCTGTATTCTTTTCGGCGATGCGGCTGGAGCCGCGATTGTTGAACGCTGTGATACGGATTCGACCAGTCGGATACTCTCCAGCCATCTCCTTTCCGATGGAAATCTTTGGGAACTGTTGTACATCCCGGCCGGTGGTTCCAGCATGGAAGTCACGCCCGGACGCTTTTCAAAGAATCTTCATAAGATGCGGATGTATGGTAAAGATATTTTTAAGGTTGCCGTGCGAACCTTAACCGATTTCGCGGTGCGGTCGCTGGAAAGCAATAACATGAGCGTCGCGGACCTGGATTGGTTTGCGCCGCACCAGGCCAATCTCAGGATTATTGAAGCCGTGGCCAAGCGCTTGGAGATCCCAATGGAAAAAGTGCTGATAAATGTAGACCGCTTTGGTAATACCTCTGCGGCTACGATTCCGACAGTATTGGATGAGGCGGTTCGGGCGGGTAAGATAAAAGCCGGGCACACTGTTTTAATGGATTGCTTCGGTGCCGGTTTGACGTATGGCGCAATTCTTATGCGTTGGTAGTATAGAAGTTGTTTCAAACCCCATCTATCACCCAATAACTGTGTTGGGACGAAATTCAACTCATCGAAATACTTAAGTATGTCTGCAGTTTGAATTCCGTCTCCGCCTTGTTCTTGGGCGTGATCTGAAGCTTGAAACAACTTCTAACAGCGCTATTTTATATATATCTTTATGGCTTCATGCTTTTTGGGTCTGTTTAACACCTAAGGCAAAACATTCTCTTACCGATCTGAATCTTGATCAAGCCAGGCCACGCCCTCTTCGTAGGTTTGCATAAATGCATTTTCATAGTCGGTTCCCGGTTCTCTACCGATCTCCTTATTTTCCATGAATGGCGCCACAAAAACCTTTTTGGTAACACCGAGTTTATTATAAATCCTGGTTACATAATCAGAATGAAATTCACCCGATGCTTCACTTGGTGTGAACTTGAAATTGGTTAAATCGATCAATACCTTTTTAACCCGATACTCCATGGCATAGGATGCATATCGTAATATGGCGTATTGAAATTCATGATCAGTCATTTCAGATGTTTCGGCTTTCCAAATAAAATCAATTCGATCTTTTTTCCGTAAAAATTCCATAAATTGATGTTCATAAATTTTCATTTCAATCTCCTTTTGCATATACCCGAGTTTCTCCCGACTAATTTTAAAACCTTATAATGTAAAAAATAGACCGGTCGGCTTGGAAAGTCAACTAGGGTAACATTGTTGATCGGCCGATAATTCGCCTTTTCCGGATCAGTTTATACGGGACATTTGGCTTGTATTCTAACTCTGATGTTATTATTCTATAATTTGAATTTAAAAATGTACTTGACAAGCCAAGACGACCGGTCTAATTAGTACGGTCATCAATAAAAGGATTTAAAATGGATACGAAACAAAATATTTTACAAACCGGGGCGGAAATCATTCACCTCAAGGGTTATCATGCCACCGGACTCCAGGAAATCCTCAACGCCGCTAAGGTACCCAAAGGTTCTTTTTATAACTATTTCAAGAGTAAAGAAGATTTCGGCCTTCAGGTCATCGATTATTTTTCCGATTTTTTCAGTGAACTTTGCGAAGCCGTTTTAAAGGATTCCAGCCGTTCGCCTTTGGAGCGCCTCGAACACCTCTTGGATCAGTTCATGGCTGTTTTTGATGCCAAGCAATACACCTGTGGCTGCCCGGTGGGAAACCTGGCTCAGGAAATGGGTGACACCAGCCCCGTTTTTCAGGATAAGCTCTCAAATGCCATAGATATTATGGTGAACTACTATACCGATATTCTCATGGAAGCCCGGAACAAAGGGGAAATCCCGCAAGATTTAGATGTACAGGAAGCGGCTTACTTCATTGTTGCCAGCTGGCATGGGGCTTTGATCCGCATGAAAGTAACCCAAAATCTGGTACCCTTGCAAAACCATAAGCACTTTATTTTTAATTACGTCTTGAAATCCTAATTATAGCCTGCCGGTATTAATTGGGAATTTTTATTGGTCTATTTTATTAGACCGGTCTATTAGCACCTGAATCTTGCATGAAATTTGATGATTAATAAAGGACTTTCATCTACAAAATCCTAATGGATAATTAATCAAAAGTTGTAAAAAGACCTAAATCATTACCAATAAAAGGTGTGGGAATAATTCATCAAATTTCGTGCAAGATCCAGATATCAAGTATGTTGCCCCTTTTTACCCACATCAACCCATAGAGGAAAGGAGATCAATTATGAGTGCAAAAGAAACGATCAAGGAAGTGATCTTGGGTCATAACCTGGTACGGCTGGCGACACTAGAGGGCAACGGCACACCCTGCGTACGGAGTGTCGGCTACGCCAACGGCGACAAGGAAAATGTGCTCTATTTTATTACCCACAAAGATTCCAGAAAGGTCCGGCAAATCAAGGATAATGCCACAATTGCATTCGCAATTGACCATGATTGTCCCACGATGGAGGATTTACAGCAGTTGAAATATGTTAAAGGCACCGGCACCGCAACCCTCATCCAGGATCCGCAGGAAATGGAAAAGGCCCAGGGTCTTTTAATGCAAAAGTTTCCCTATATCAAAGATCTGCCCGGCGAGCCCACCGATTTTGTCGCGGTGAAACTCAGCTTGAATGAGGTCCTCGTCACGGACAATACCATTCAATTCGGGCACACCGAAACCGTCACGTATTAATCAACTGCAGCAAATATTGCCCTTGTGTTTGGAAAGATGATTGGAGAATTCCTGCCGCGGACATTGTATCGATGACATTTCGATAAAATGTCCGTGGTGAGGATCCTTCTGGTAAAAATAACCGTAGTCGTTCTGGAGGTCTTTGCATGAAACTAAATGATCATCCTAGCGTAAAGAAATATCGCCAATCAACCCGAAAAAGCACCCCTGACGTTTTGGACTATCAATCGCTTCGGGAAATTGTGCTGTCTGCCGGGGCCCATGATGTCGGTTTGGTGGAACTCCACCGCCAAGAACTCCTGGAGCAGAAACACGACATCCTGCTTGCCTTTCCATGGGCAAAATCGATTATCAGCTATATTTGCCGACTCAATCCGCCTCAAATTCAGTCACCGGACCGCTCGCTGGCCGACAAGGAATTGATAGCGCTAGATTCGGAAATGGAAGCTGTTTCACGCCGGGTGATCTGGCAGCTGCGTAAACGAGGAATTGCCGCTGTGGTTCCCTCGGAAAATTTTCCCATGGATATGTTGAAATGGCCGGGAAAAATGTGGACCGTATCGCATAAACCCATTGCCGCGGCGGCAGGTCTCGGGCACCTTGGTCATCATCGGCTGCTGATTCACCCCGAATTTGGCAGTTTTGTCTGCCTGGGTACGATTCTGATTGATGTGGAGATTTCCAAATACGACCGCCCAATTGACTTTAACCCCTGCCTGGAGTGCCAGCTGTGTGTGAGTGTGTGTCCTTCGGGCGCCATCTCCAAAAGCGGCGAATTTGATTTTTTTGCCTGCATTGTGCACGCTTATCGCGACCGACTCGGGGGCTTTCTAAACTGGACCGAAGATCTCATTACAAGTAAAAACATGGAAGACTATCGGCAAAAAAGGGATGACAGTGAGACCATGGCGGTCTGGCAAAGTTTGACCCATGGCGGGGGATATCGCTGCGGCTATTGCATGAGTGTCTGCCCCGCCGGTGATGACCTCATCGGGGATTACATCGATGCGAAAAAAAGATATGTAACGACCATTGTCAAACCGTTGAAAGACCGTCAAGAAACGGTGTATGTCCTCCCGGGGACAGATGGTGAGGTTCAAGTCCAAAAAAGATTCCCCAACAAATCGGTAAAACCGGCAGGCTAAGCAAGCCAGATCTAATCATAATGATCGCGTGCCAAGGATCCTTACCTGGGCCTGTTGCCGATGACTTTGCCCGGATAGTCATCACAGGTTATG
The DNA here is from genome assembly GCA_964452555.1 of uncultured Desulfobacterales bacterium. Classification (GTDB taxonomy): domain Bacteria; phylum Desulfobacterota; class Desulfobacteria; order Desulfobacterales; family B30-G6; genus B30-G6. Next base: position 49,163 of record CAYVMI010000008.1, on the reverse strand, counting down.
ATTTATGCCAGTTATCAAAAATATATACCGATTCAAATCCACGGTGAAGGAGTATCCCCATTTTTTAGGATGGACATATCATTATCTGCATTGCTATCGCTAATGGTTATCGATTTGACATTCCATTCAAAAAAAGTTATAGTCCAATCCTGCTGAATCCAACATTAACCCGAACTTGGAAATACCGGTGCGCGGACGCGATAAGTTTCATTTTGCCTTTGTGTTCACTCTGCTCATAATTATCCCCGGTGTTTCATTTGCTTATGACCCGGTATTTGAGGTTAACAGCGACACTATCTTTCGTGCGTTTGAACGTGAAAACCAGTCCGGTGACAGTCTGCAAGTTTTGCCAATCTATGAGTATCTCAGCGTTGACTACGGCGATATCGAAAAGGTCGGATTCTCCATGCACCTGCACGGATGGGCTCGGGCAGATCTGGGCGATGGCGATTATTTTGAAGAAGATAGCGACGGTGAATTACTTTACGGATATATAGAATATACACCACCCACCGAAACCTATAACATAAAAGTTGGTCGCCAGCACCTTTTTGCAGGAATCATTAACGATGGTTTTGACGGGATCAATGTGGTCAGCCTGGCCGGTGTCCATCTTGGGGTGATTGCATTTGGCGGGATTCCAACGGCCTACGCAGAAGAAAACGGGCGATCCGGTGACGGCATCCTGGGCGGCCGCTTGGCATTCAACGTCAATCCTGCCACTGAATTCGGCATCGCCTACAAATACATTTCAGACGATGACACCACGATTGTAAACGCCTCCGGTTTCGATTCATCCCTCCAGGCAGCTAATTTCCTATCCATCTTTGGCCTCTCCAGCTGGAATCATGAAACCGACGGTTGGCGGGAACATACCTATGAGGCCGATATTTACATGGGCCCTTTGCGCTTAAATCCTTCCTACCAAATGGTTCAATACAATGATTTTTTTGGAGATGATGCTGTGGGAACTCAACCTTTTCAGTATCTACAGGATACCGAGGAGGAATTGACGATCGTGGGTGCTGACCTGATTTGGCAAATTGCCTGGAATTTAGAAATCGGATTCCGACTGAAACAATATGATTATGATCTGCGATCGGAAACCAGCCAGTACTATGCGGGCCTGCTAAAAGCGCAAACAGAGGACGCGTCTCAATATGGTTTTGAGGCCGGATCTATGGCCGGTGAATCTGACAATGACCGCTATAACTTGTACAGAGCGTATCTGTATTGGAATAATCCTCTGGAGATCCTTGAAAACTGGTTCATCAGCAGCGAAGTGATGGTGCTCATTTATCAGGAAGAAATCTACGGCCAGGACAGGTCCATTTTCTATAGTTTGGGATGTGGTAAAGAATTGATTGAAAATAGATTTAAGTTTAGCGTATCAGGCGATTACAGCTCAGATCCTTATTTTGACGAGGATTATCGTGGCATGTTAATCGGAACGTTTACCTATTAGACCGGAAATATCTGAATGTACCGCATTATTCCTCTAGTTGTGATCTTCATCGGTATCATTCTGGCCTGCGCCGGCACAGGCGAACGCTGGACACCGCCGCTGGTGCATGAACAGGAAGAAGGCGTCGCTATGCAGTATTGCTTGGACTGTCATGATGCCGAGGAGGAGGCGTTTCCCTATCGGCGGTATGTCCATACGGCCTATTTTTCTGACAACCATCGACGTGTCGCCCAACAGGGCCAACGCATTTGTGCCATGTGCCATAAACCCAATTTTTGTGATGAATGCCATGGCCTGGGTATTGAACTGAAACCGTCCCTCAAAAATCAGACCAGACCAGATCGGCGTATGCCCCATACGGGCGATTATTTATCGAGGCATCGCCTAGACGGACGTTTGGACCCCGTATCGTGTCGCCGCTGTCACGGCAACCCGAAAGCATCACGTACCTGTAAACCCTGTCATGGATAAATTCGCAGGATGAAAGTTATATTCAGATACATTCAACTCAAACCGATATCCAGTCTGATTATATCCGCCCTTGTTGTATTTGCAATTGGCTGTACCAATCCTAACTCAGATGCACCCTCTTCCGGAACGGTACATACCAAAGCATGGAACAACCCGAAATTCTTGAATTCCAATGAATTCCACGGCACCCAAGCAAACCGGGACGGATCCAATGCTTGCAGACTGTGCCATGGCAAGAACTTAACTGGAAGCGATGATATTCTGGGTTGTTTTGATTGTCATTTTGGACCCAACGGCAGCCAATCGCCGCATGAATCCGGTTGGGTTCATGGGCAAAGTCAACATGAGTTGTATGCGACCCATCAAAATGTTTGCAATGCTTGTCATGAGATCAGACGAAAGTATAACTTGGGTCCTCAGGAATGCCATGATTGTCACGGTCCGGGCGCAAACCATGCACTGGGACAAGCATGGTTGGATAAAAACAGCCCGCAATTCCATGGAAATGAAACCACAAATTCCTGCTCGGATTGCCATGAGATAAGTACTTTTTGCGCGACTTGCCATTTTGACGAAACCGGCAGCAAGGCGCCCCTTGGCTCGGCATGGGAACACGGCGACAATCCCGATCATCGCAATTTCGAAGATGCCCAATTAACATGCAATCAATGTCACAATCTAAATCGATCCTACGGTAACGAGCCATCCGTATGTCACGATTGTCACGGTGAGGGCATCAACCATGTCCTGGGTCAGGACTGGCTCGATAAAAACAGCGCCCAGTTTCATGGCAACGAGCCCACAGACAATTGCGCCGATTGCCATGATCTCAATCTCACCTGCAACGAATGCCACTTCGGCGTCGGCGGCAGCCGTGCCCCCCTTGGTTCCGGTTGGATTCATGGCTTCAATGATGACCATGAACATTTCGAGAGTTATCAGAGCGTGTGCAATCGATGTCACGACCTTAACCGATCCTATCTAAATGAGCCGACGGGCTGCCATGACTGCCATGACGATTGAGTCTAGCTATTTACATTATGCCAAGTTTCTTAAGGCGGAGGCCGCATGAAACCATTGCATTTCATAGCCGTTTTTACGCTGGTTTTATTCACCCTCAGTATTACAGTGCCCCCCTTGGCCGGCCCGACCGATCTTTTTACCTATACGGATACCGCGCCCTATGACGGCACTTATTTTCAACATGCCGCCCCACTTGCCGCCATCAAATCGGCCGCACAATCCAATCCCAAAGCATCACTGGATATGGGCAGCCTGCATAAATACCTGGCTTATGGGACGCTGGTTCTGGCGGGTGTTGCGGCGACCACCGGTTCCGAGAGTTCCACTCACCACAGTGCGGCCCTGGGTGCCGCAACCCTGGCGGTCATGACTGCCGCTACCGGGGTTTATGAGTATGGGGATATGTTTGATATGGAAGAAGGTTTAACGGCGGCCAATGTCCACATCGTATTGGGCGCATTGGGGGCCGTCGGCTTCGCCGCCGAAGCCGTCATTGCCAGTACCGGTGCAGGCCATGGGGGCTTGGGCATCGCTTCAACTGCCGCTATGGGCGCTGCCTGTATTGTGATTCTGTGGTAGCGGCCAACTGACTATAATACCAAGCAAATACATACTGAAAAATGGGTGCGGGCCTCAGGTCCGGCTTAATTCCCTTTGTACGGCCAGCCCCACCTTTTCCATTGTATACGGCTTTTTAATATATTCGCCAGCGCCTAATTGTTGGGCCTCTTTCACCCGGTAAGTTTCGGAATAGCCGCTGGCAATAATGGCCTTTTGGTTGGGATGCATGGCAACAATTTGCTTGTAGGTTTCCAAGCCGTCCATGCCGGGATCCATAATCATGTCTAGAATCAGCAAATCGGCTTCATGGTCGCGCAGGTATTCAACGGCTTTTTCTCCACTTTCAATGGTTTTCACCGAGTAATTAAGTTTTGTCAGCATCACCTGCGCGAGCTCTCGCTGCTCTTGAATATCATCAACAACGATGATGGTCTGTCGGTGGCCCAGGTATGCCTCAAGCGGTAATGCCGCTTTATCCGCTTGCGCTTTTTCTCTGGTGGCAGGGAAATATATATAAAACGTCGTACCCGATCCTTCATGGCTTTCGACGTTCAAATAAGCATGATGGTCCTGGATTGTTCCCCAAACCACTGCCATTCCCAAGCCGGTACCACTGCGACCCATCACCTTCTTCGTGTAAAATGGTTCAAAAATTCGATTTAGATCTTCATCTGAAATTCCGATCCCTTTGTCTCTTACTTCCAGGACCACAAAGTCGCCTTCCTTAATATCTTCATAGCCCCTTATGGGCGTATCCACGTAGCGGTTATAGGTTGAAATCTGAATCTCCCCACCCCCAGGTTGCGCTTCCGCTGCATTTGACACCAAGTTCATTATAGATTTTCTCAAATGAACGGGCGAGCCCTTGATGTTCAGCAGTTTATCTTCAAGGTCGGTTTGAACCCGCACTTCGCTGTGGTAGGTTGCCAGTTTTTTATGCTCCGGTGCTTTGAGGTAATCCAGTACAATGTCATTCAGATTAACGATCTCCAGCGCGGAAACACCGCGCCGGGCAAGTGCCAGCAAATCCATCACGATATCTGCGGCCTTTTGCCCCGAGCTCTGAATCGCAAGCAAGGGATTCTTTAAGGGACTATCATCGGCCAGATCCATCAGAAGTAACTCAGGATAGCTGACGATTCCTGACAATACATTATTCAAGTCGTGCGCCACACCGCCGGCCAGAAGACCCAACGCTTCCATTTTTTGGGATCGTTGCAGTTTCAATTCAAGATCCCGCTTCTCTTTCTCAGCCACAATCCTCTCGGTAATATCCCGCGCCACACCGCTAAAACCCTCGGGTTTATTGTTCGCATCCGTTATCAGCGAGGCAGAAATCTCGATCCTTCTTTTGCTTCCCTTTTTATTGACGGCTTCAAAGGGTATTAATTTCTCGGATTTATGGGTTCTGTATATCGTGTTGAATACTTTGAATACGATGCCGGCATTTTCCTCATCGACAATATTTCTGAAATCCATGCCGATCAGATCGTCTTGGGAATAACCTGATAAGTCAAGCATGGCTCTATTTGCAAATACAAACACACCATTCAAGTCGACCTCGAAATAGCCCTCCTTCATGTTATCTAAAATGGATCGATACTTGGCCTCGCTTTGTTTAATCTTTTCTTCTGCCGATTCGCGTTCGCCTATCTCCTGCATCAACTCCCTGTTGACGACCCGAAGCGTTCTCTCTCGCGATTGGATCTCGCCGGCCATTTCGCTGAATCGGTCGGCGATGCCGGAAAGCTCCTTATGACGAATCTCGTCAAACCCATACTCATACTCGCCTTTGGCAACCCGATCGATGCCGGTTTGCAGAATGTGCAAAGGTTTGCGCATGAAAATTCGCAGTAAATAGCCACTGCCGATCAGTATGACCACCAAAGAAGCCGAAAGGGAGTACAATATGGCGTTACGCAGCCAACGCAACTCCATCAGATAGGGCTCCATCGTAAATTCAAGCTTGACCTTGCCGATAATCTGTCCCTTATAGGCCACATCGACCGAGCGTTTGATCTGCTCGGCGCCTGTTTTCTTCGCCTGGGACACAAACAATGCTTGCCCATGTTGGTCCTCGATATGTATCGTGTCGATGATTTTCTTATTGAGAAAACCGGTCCCGATGTTGGCGATCTGCTCATCATCAAAGTCCCAGATGGGGGTGGCCAAAATCTCACCGATGTTGATGGCGTGGTCGTCCGCGCTGTTGTTAAGCTCTTTGAGAAGCAGGCGCGATTGCCGGCTGTAAATATATCCCAGGATGGCACTTTCAACGAAGATGATGATCAGGATGAGGCTGATGGAAAGGCTAGCTGATAGCGACTTCTTTTTAAAGTTTAAAAAATTGAAGCTGAACATTCCAGGCTCCTCATGGACGCAATGCCTCTCGATTTAAAACGATATACTGGGAGTAAAACGCCCTGTATGTCCCATCTTCTATAATCTCGTCCAAGGTGTACTGCCATTTCTGCACGATCGCATCGGAAGTTTGCACTGAAAAGGCAATGAAGTTGTCGACCACACGGAAGGCATAAACAAGCTCAAGTTGATCAGGGGAAATCCCGGCTTGGTCTACAAGATAGGGCATATTGAAATCTGAACTGACCCAGAGATCAATCCCCCCCTGAATTAGCCGCTTGATATTGCTGAGGTTGGTATTGGTGCTGACCAGATTATTAAATCCCTGCTTTTTTAGATACTGTTCCTTGGCATCTTGGTAATAGGTTCCAATGCGGGCGATGGTCTTGGCTTCCTCAAGGGACCGGATACGAATTTCGGTTCCCCTTTTGGCATAAAAACCCCAGGTTTGTCGATAAAGCGGGCCAACCCATTTAAATAAATCTTCTCGTTGGGGCAGCCGGGATGTTGAAAAAAGGGCGACATTGGGATTTGTCAATGTCATATTGTAGCCTCTGGCCCACGGAACCACCTGAATATCTCCCAAGTGACCGGTCCTTTTTTGAATTTCACGTACAACGGCCACAGCAAAACCGGTCACTTTACCCTGGTGAATATAATTGCCTGGAGGCGAATTTTCCGTATAAATTTGAATCGTTGACTGCTGGGCGAAAACAGCGGACCCACCTGCCGACGCTAAAAAAATCAGCAATATGCTGTAAATGAAGATATAGCGCATTTTCCAACCTCTAGGTCGACACCCATTATTGGATATGTCATTTTAAATAGGTTTCAATCAGCTTTTGGTATTCTGGACTTTTCCTTATTTTGTCAAGCGCATTTTGAAATTGTCGAACCTGATTGTCTGGAACATCCCTGCTAAAAGCATAGCAAGGTATGGTCTCCTTTACCAAGTAGATCGTCTCATATTTATTCCTGCGGATGCCGTCGGCGTCTAACATATTGTAGAAACTGTATTCATTGAATGCAATCATATCAATCCTGCCAATGTCTAACTTCCTGATATTTTGGTCTAAACTGGAAACAGGGTCGATTTGTTTATGATTAAATCCCATGGATAAAAGAATTTGTTCGGCCGCATCGTTTCTCAGGGTACCGATTTTGAATTTTTTGGCATCATCGATCGAATTTATGGTTATGCGTTTTGTTTTTAATGCGATTAAGGCGGTCCGCGTATTCACCGATATGGGGCATGCCCACTTGAACATTTCAGCCCTTTCTTCTGTTTTTGCTGTTGAAAAAAGAACCGTATTTGGTCTATTTTTCAGCAGATTATACCCTCTGGACCATGGTAACATATTGATTTTTTGAGGTTTTAGACCCAATTCGCTCCAGATCATTTTCAACAAATCTACGGAAAGACCTTTTAAGGTACCGTTCTCCACATAATTATAGGGGGGGAAATCTTCGGTTATATAGGTTAAGGCTTCTGATTCTTCAAATGCAAATGAACCCATACAGGAACAGAGAAAGATGCAGATCAATAATGTAATAATCTTTGTTGGTTGCTTCATGATACCTGAATGATTCAAGATCATTTTTTAAATTATATATCGAACCAAAAATCGAACTGAGAATTAAACTAAAGCAGGCTGGTTAGCATCTTTATTGAATAAAATGCGTTCAGAAATGCATGTCCCTAAATGTTGACGATATTGAGAGTAACCATATGGATATCATTATCTGTCCTTTAAAGCAATGCAGGGATGAATGAATTGCGCAGCCGTTTTCGTTTCAGCTTCATCGCGATGGCATATTTTCTACATACCTGAACTTGAGAGAATGAAAGCAAATAGCGGTCCTTATTTTCTTCATAAGGCTATCGAAAACCTGAGGTTGTCCGCAGCCATCGGGATCTGTTTTTTTCACTTGACTCAAGGGGGTGCTTCTCTATAGTGTTTGCGTGGAAAAGCAGGTTGTTAATAAAATCGCTTACGATTTAGAATATCGGGACAATTCATTAGAAAGGAGATTAACAAATGGCTACAGAAAATAAGCCGCTATGGCTGTCAATCGAGGAGCGTATTCTGGCACTCGACTCAGCAAAACTGTCTGGCAGTGACCTGGAGGCATCGGTGCATCAGATCGCCGGTGAACTAGACAATGACGGATACAATGTTTCCGGTCATGGAGGCAATTTAATGCAACTTAGATGGGCCATGGATGAAGCCCGCAAGGCTGGTAAAGCCTTTTTATCGGATTTTAATGCCGCCGTCTCAGCCCTGACCCTGGAAGACGCGGCCGATCCCTATGCTGCTAGCAATAAAATTATCGACGACATCAGCGCGACCTGGCCGGATCTTAGAAAGTCCGACCGCAGATCAGTTGTGATTGGATTTGTTGAGAAAGCCAGACTCGATTTGCTGATTGCCAAGGCCAAAGAAATGTCCGGAGATGACGGCATCCGCATGTTGATTGAAGAAGCCGTAGCAGATGAAGTGATCACCGCAGGTCTGGAGATTGCCCAGGAAAAGCTGGATGAAGTCCATGCTCAGATTGCGGCGGAACGTGCCGAACGGGCCAGAGTGGCATCCTTGCTTGAAAAGGTTGAAGGTAAGCCCGACGATGAACGTGTAAAAAACCTGCTCACCAATGATGTCGCCGAAGAATTGATCATCGAAATGGCCGGGGTCGACCAGACTGCCATCGATGCAGTCAAAAAAGCCATGGAAGAAGAGCTGAAGGAACAGCAAAGGCTGGCAGAAGAAGAGGCCGCACGTAAAAAAGCAGAAGCCGAAGGCCCCTCGCTGGATGCCATTTCTCCGGAAGACATGATCGATTACATCGATTCCATCCGCGAAATCATGGATTTCAGTGAAGAAGAAAAGGAAATCCGGGTTATGTGCGAACAGAGCGCCATTCCCAAGGCCCTGGTGGACATTGCCGTTTCAGATCCAGACAAATTGGATGAACTGGAGAAACAAGCCGAAGGCTAAATTTGAATTACCTGGTGTGCCCCGACTGAACGCTCTTTGATATTTTGAAATATATCTGGGCCAGTCGGGGCCGCACAGAGAAATTCAAATTTAAATTGAGAATCCGCCCAGCTTCGTCTCCAGATACTCGGCAATCCCTTCCCTGCCACCTTCTCGCCCGAGCCCACTTTCCTTCATACCCCCAAAAGGTGCCGCTGCAGCTGTGGGATTGATGTCGTTGATGCCGACGATACCGAAACGCAAAGCTTCAAACATACGCATGGCCCGCGAGATGTCGCTCGTGTAGACATAGGATGCCAGGCCGTAGTTGGTGTCGTTGGCCATCTCGATAACCTCGTCTTCATGTTCGAAAGGTATAATCGGCGCCACCGGTCCGAATGTTTCTTCCCGGTATATACGCATGTCCGGGGTTACGCCGCTGAGAATGGTGGGGGCATGGAAAAATCCTTTGTCCAGTCCATTGTCAGTCAGTCGTTTCCCGCCAGCAATCAGCTCGGCCCCCTTTTGAAGGGCGTCTGCCACTTGCAGCTCAACCTTTGCCAATGCTTCCGATCCCACCAGGGGACCGATTCGAACACTGGGATCCATGCCGTCGCCCGCCTTCATGGCAGCGACGCGGTTCTTTGCCTCCGCTATAAATGCACTCAGACCGCTTTTATGAACAAAGATTCTATTGGGGCTGATGCACGCCTGCCCGGTATTAAGAAATTTTACCAGCATCGCGCCCTTGGCGGCATATACCGGATTCGCATCCTCAAAAACAATAAAAGGGGCGTGCCCGCCAAGTTCTAGAGATACACGTTTCATGTGCCCGGCAGCACCTTTGGCCAGGAGTTTGCCGACTTTGGTAGAACCCGTGAAGGTAAGCTTGCGCACCAAAGGATTGGCCAGATATTCATCACCGATTGGTTTAGGGTCCAAAGCGGTGACCAAATTGATCACCCCTTTGGGAATACCGGCCTGCTCCAGGATCTTGAATATTTCGACAGCACACAAGGGTGTAGCTTCAGCCGGTTTCAATACAATCGTACACCCGGCTGCCAGCGCCGGGGCAACCTTACGTGTTATCATGGATATGGGATAATTCCAGGGCGTAATGGCACCCACAACCCCGATGGGCTGATGTAGAACCACGAAGCGTTGATCCGGCCTGGGCGCCGGAATTGTTTCGCCATACACCCGTTTGGCTTCCTCGGCGAACCAGAGTAAAAAGTCAGCACCATACTGAACTTCGTTACGGGCGGCACCTATGGGCTTACCCTGCTCGGTTGTCATTGTTTGGGCCAGGTGCTCTTTTTGCGCCATCATGATGGTGTAGGCATCATACAGGTATCGGGACCTTTGGTAAGCCGTCAAGCCCGACCAGTCCTTAAAAGCATCATTGGCGGCCGCTATGGCTCTTGTGGCATCTGAACCATCACCGTTCGGTACTGCTCCGATTTTCGCGCCATTGGCCGGGTTATAAACATCGAATGTGTCTTTTTCTTTTTCCCATTTTCCATTGATATACATTTTTTAAGGCTCCTTAATTCTATCGTATCCAATTATCCTTGCTGAATATTATACCGGTCTCAAAATTATGTTGATAAAAAACCCGAACCTACGCGAGATATGATGTATTCAAAGCCACATATCATACTGTGGTGACCTTGACTACCGGGCAATAATTGTATTAGTGAACAATTTCGTTTTCAAAAGCAGTTTAAGACAGGATAACAATTGTATGCAATATTCAGAGGACACCCTCACATCGATTTATAACGATTTTGAATCGCAAGCAGCGGCATATAAAATTGATGCAGCCTGCAAAAGGGGTTGCGCGTTTTGCTGCACCGACGCAGGCAGTATTCACATCACAACTTATGAGGGATTGATCATTCGGGATGCCGTGGCACGAATGCCCAGGCCCCGCCGTACAACTATCCGGAAAACACTAACCAAAGACATGAAAAACCGCGAAGCCGGACGACCCTCCCCCTGCCCTTTTTTAATGAAAAACAAGGCCTGTATGATCTATGCCATTCGACCGTTCATTTGCCGGCGGGTTTATTCGACGCGAATCTGCACCAAAGATATGCCGCCCATTTTGAATCGGAAGGTGATGGATCTAGCGGACCGCACGATCAAGAAGCTGCAGGATCTGGATAACACCGGCTACTCCGGCCATGTTGCATACATTCTCTATATGCTGGATCAAGCCAAATTTCGGGACACCTATCTGGCCGGAGATTTCAAACCTGAAGAGATCATCGAGTTTGGCAAGCACTACGGTATCGTCATCAACCGTATGACCGGAGATTGAATAATATTGACCTTACTAAATCTCTTCGAATTGACACCATTTCTCAACCCATAGTTTTCGGACCTCCGAGTTAACAGCATAATCCGGCCATAGGCCCTTTAATGTCTTGACCACCTGATCCATGGCCCTGTGCCAGAAGTGGTCTTCTGAATCAGCTGTCTCCGAGTACCAGGCACTATGCCCTGTTAGAATGACGTTGGGCAGGTCCAAGAGCGGATCCCCTTCGGGAATCGGATCACTGGCCGTGACATCCAGCCCCGCACCGGCAATTAAATCAGTCCTCATAGCCTCTGCCAAGGCCGGCTCATCCACAATCTCCCCTCTGGCCGTATTGATTAAAAACGATGTGGGTTTCATTCTCTTGAATACGCTCTTGTTGAACAAACCCATGGTCTCCGTGGTGAGAGCGGCGTTGATGCAGATGTAGTCGGATTGTTCCAGCAGCGTGTCAAAATCAACGGCTTCGACTCCATGGCTGTGAATGACGGGCGCATAAACATAAGGATCGCAGGCGATGACCCGCATGCCCAACCCCCGTGCTTTCAGGGCGGTAGCCGTGCCGATTTTTCCAAAACCGAACACGCCGACCGTCTGGGCACTCATCCGGAAAATGGGGCGGAGACCATTATCCAGCGCCTTGCGGTTGGGCGGTACGAAATTGACATGCTGCTTTCGCACCATGGCATCTGTTTTGAAAAGTCTGCGGCCCAGGGCCAGCACCAACGCAACGGTCTGGGTGGACACCTCATCGATGCAATAGTCGGGTATATTGGTCACAACGATGCACTTTTCAGTGGCTTTGTCCAGATCGATACGGTCGTATCCCACCCCCAGACTGGCAATTATACGGCAGTGATTCAAGGCTGCGATCACCCGGGAATTCCAGGGCTGCACCGGGCCTGAACAGATCACGGCATCAGCGTCCGCTGCCGCGGCAATTATCTCTTCTTCCGTCCGCCCGGGTTTTTCTTCAAAGACCGCATCCATCTCCGCCAACAGATGCCCGCCAAAATCAACCCCCGGTAATTGTATGGTGTTGACAACTCTGAAAGTCATATTTGTATCCCTTGATTAAATTTTATAATAATTGAATCCCAACAGTATTTGTTGCTTGGAAAACAAGGGCACCCTGATGAGGGTCCTCCTGTCTGCCTTATATCACAAAAATGTTCAAATTTGTGAAGAGAGAATGGGATCAAATCTCTTGAAGGAAGAAATCAGGACGGTTAATTGAATCCGGCATGAAAGGTGGCTACAGCCTATCTCAAAATAATCAAATTTCTCCTGGCGGCATGGCAAATCAGATTTTAATGCTCAGATATTGCCTGGATTTTCCACATTCTATCTGTCCATCCCATACCGGAGGGTTTATTTTTGAGATTGGTTATAATCAGTATTAAAGAATATGAGTCTCACAAACCCTGCGAAAGTGGTATCCGGTTATGGCCAGGGTAATAGCCAGCGGAAGTAACCTGGGTTTATGGAAAAGCGTCCAGGTCAGTAAATACCAGAAATGAAATCGTTCCTTGCCAAAAATTCCCAACCGGATGCTGGAACGCACAAATGCCAGCGCCCGCTGCATATTCATGGGCGCTTTTGCCCTGGAAATTCCAAACTCCTTGAGAAATATAAGAACGCGTCGGTAATAATGCCGGGGTGAATATATATGCGCCATGATGGAACGGTATCCATTCATCAACTGATCGAGTCCCATAAGGGGTTTAACATTGGTTGAGCCATCTACATTATCGCCTGAAATCTGAGCGCTGATCAGACGGTTTTCCCGTTGCAGACGATCAAAAAGCCGGGTACCCGGTGGCGCTTGGAGCAGCCCGACCATTGCCGTGACAATACCGCTGTTTTGAATAAATTTAATCAGTTGTTCAAAGGTGGATGTGGTATCACTGTCAAATCCGACTATAAAACCGGCTTGTACCTCCAGACCGGCACGCTGCAAAATCTTAACGTCTTCGATGAGATTCCGATTCCGGTTTTGGACCTTTTGGCACTCCGTCAGACTGGCCTCATTGGGCGTCTCGATTCCGATGAAAACAGATTCGAAACCCGCCAGGACCATCATTTCCATCAATTCGGTATCATCGGCCAGGTTTATGGAGGCTTCGGTGATAAAGGTACAGCCCCGCTTCTGCTGGCGCCATTGGATCAATGCCGGTAGCAAATACCTTTTTAAGAAGCGCTTGTTACCGATAAAATTGTCATCCACGAAAAAAATATTCCCGCGCCAGCCGGCAGCGTAGATATGATCCAATTCCGACACGATTTGTTGTACTGACTTGAGCCGGGGTTTGTGCCCGAAGAGAACGGTCACATTGCAAAAATCACAGTTAAACGGGCACCCTCTGGAGAACTGTATACTCATGGATGCATAGTTCTGCATGTCGATCAGACTCCAATCCGGAGGCGGTGTATCTGCCAAGTCACAGAACCCTGACGCGCGGTAAATATCTTTCAGATGACCTGTTTTTAAATCTTGGAGAAATATGGGTAAGGTGTATTCAGCCTCGTCCAGAACCAGATGATCGACCGCGGCAAAAGCATCCGGTTCTGCCGTGAAAAGCGGACCTCCGGCCACAATTTGCAATCCGGCCGCTTTGCAGCGGTCAATGATATCTATAGCTGAATCCCGCTGGACCGCCATACCACCGATAAAAACCAAATCCGCCCATTTAAGATCATCATCTGCAAGCCGAGCCACATTAACATCCACCAGCCGCTTGCTAAATTCAGGCGGTAGCATGGCAGCAACGGTTAACAAACCCAATGGCGGATAAGCGGCTTTTTTGCGGATAAAATTAAGGGCGTATTTAAAGGACCAGAAGGTATCCGGGAATTTGGGGTATATCAGAAGGACATTCATTTTGAGCAATTCCTACTAAAGATCAGATTTTCTCAGCATGACGATCCATATCAAATTGATATTAATGGCAGGAACTATGATAGCAAGAGAAATGCAACCCATGACAATTATATTACAATTCATTGCCTAAAAACATTTAGGGGACGTCCTTGAAATTTTATACTTATTGTTTTATATAAAATAAAAAAAACATCGGAGTTGATAATGCCAAGGCAAGCCAGATTAGACACACCCGGTACCCTTCACCATGTTATCGTGCGCGGTATCGAGGGAAAAAGAATTGTTGCCGACAACAAGGACCGACAAAATTTCATCAATCGAATGGGAGCTATCGCCTTAGAATCCGATACGCTGATTTATGCTTGGGCCTTGCTTAACAATCATGCCCACATCCTTTTACGTAGCGGTCCATCCGGACTTCCTAAATACATGCTTCGCTTTTTAACTGGCTATGCAATTTTCTTTAATCGCCGTCATCATAGACATGGTCATTTGTTTCAAAACAGATATAAGTCAATCGTCTGTGAGGAAGACACCTATTTTAAACAGTTGGTTCAATATATTCATTTGAATCCCTTACGGGCAAAGCTGGTTGGTACTATTTCAGATCTCAATCGCTACCGGTATTGTGGCCACTCGGTAATTATTGGCCGATACAAAAATGAGTGGCAAGATAGAAAATATGTATTAAGCTGGTTTGGATCAAATGAGGATATTGCCCTTAAGGCTTACCGCCGGTTCGTTCGCAAAGGTATAAATCTTGGGCGGCGTGACGATCTAGTAGGTGGTGGTCTAATTAGATCGCAAGGGGGATGGAAATCCGTAAAATCAACTCGCCGAATGGGTGTTCGTGAAAAATCCGATGAACGCGTTTTGGGAAGCGGCCAATTCGTAGAAAAACTAATTCATGAAGCCGATCATACCAGAAAAGAGCAGTTTGGCGATCATCAACGCCATAAAAAAGCCCTAACCAGGATTAAGGAAGTATGCAGGAAAGAGAAGATCAGCTACGAAGAACTCACATCTGGAGGGCGGCGTCATAAAGTTTCTAATATTAGGGCTCATCTGGCAAAAGTTATGGTTGAGGATTTTGGATTAACACTTACAAAAACAGGCCAGTATCTTGGTGTATCTCCCTCTGCCATTACAAAAGGAATTAATCGAGCAATTAATAAGTAAAAAAAATCAAGGACGTCCCCTAAAATGAAAAAACTGGGAAAAAATGGATTGCGCTGGCTAAAAGGATTCCACATGATCGCAGTTTCCTGCTGGATTGGCGGGGCCGTGGCATTGATTCTGTTATATTTTTTAAAAGTAAACATCAGCGATGGCGGCGTGTTATATGGGATCAACCAAAGCATCCACCATCTCGACATGGCTGTCGTAGTTATTCCCGGTGCATTCGGGTGTCTGCTTACCGGTCTCATATACGGCATCTTCAGCAATTGGGGATTTTTCAAACACAATTGGATGATATTTAAATGGATTGTAACAGTTATTGCCATTCTTTTTGGTACGTTTTATCTGGGCCCCTGGGAAACCGCCATGATGGAAATATCGGGAGAAGTAGGACTGGATGCCTTAAACGACCCTGTGTATCTCTATAATGAGAAGATGAATTTGATCTTCGGTACGCTGCAATGTATCATCCTCATGGTGACGGTGTTTATATCCATTTTCAAACCATGGAGAAAAAAGAAAGCCAAAAGCAAATGACTTCGGAAATCAAGTATCAGGTTGCCGGTTGGGTCTTGTTCATCATATGCGCCCTTTTATTTATGGCCTCAAGCTGGAGAAATCATGACACGTTGACGTTTATCGGCAGCGTCATCTTCCTGATTGCCTGCATCGTATTTCTCATACCTATTTTTCTTAAACCCAAAGACAGGCAAAAATGACAACCATTTGATCAACCCATAAAGTTATCCGCCAATGTCACCCGGGGAATGATTTAGGTATTGGAAGTGGTTTCAAAAGGTCAGCTCGCGCCTAAGTACAAGGGTGTGCTACACACCGTCACTGATTCGTTCCGGTGTGTTTACGAAATAACACAGCAGATAAGTAAGTATGTGAGTATATTGAGGAGGACCACAATCCCGCCATGGCGGGATAATTATGTGTTAGATGGAATTTTGAAACCACTTCCAACTAATCAGTGGCTGTGCCCAGATAAGTATGCGCATCCTTTAACGCTGCGACCATGGCTTTAATGCTGATTTTACTGGGATCGTAGACAACGGTGTTGATCTCCCGGTTGCCTTTCCATCCACTGGTAACTGTTTCCACGCCGGGCAGCCCTACCAGGGCCGTTTTACCGACGCCGTATCAGCTCACATAAAATGTGGCTTCAGCTAACTGGGTATCCGCCGCCCCGATAGTGCCTGGCCAGATGGACATGGCACCTGCCAACAATAATGCTAGCAATGAAAATAGATTTCCTTTTCTCATGGCGATAATCCCTTTTTATTTGAATAATGCTTGGTATTCCCCATACCCTTCTTGCTCTAATTCATCTGCCGGTACAAACCGCAAGGCCGCTGAATTAATACAGTAACGCAAGCCGGTTGGCTGAGGTCCATCGTTAAATACATGTCCCAGATGGGAGTCAGCGTATTTACTGCGAACCTCCGTTCGTACCATGAAATGACTGCGGTCGACTTCTTCGACAACATTCTCCGGCTCCAGCGGCCGCGTAAAGCTGGGCCATCCGGTTCCTGATTTGAACTTATCCAATGAACTGAAGAGTGGTTCACCCGACACGATATCCACATAGATGCCGGCCTGCTTGTTGTTCCAGTACTCATTGCTATAAGGGCGTTCGGTTCCATTTTTACGCACCACCCGATACTGCAGGGGTGTCAATTGTTTCCGCAGGGTCGCATCATCCGGAATCATATACTGGGGTTCATTATTGCGTTCCATCATATCCCCGGTTGTCATTCCTGGTGTCTCTTCGTCGCCTTTGAATTCAAAGCTGGCCCGATCCCAGGTATTCATTAAAAATTTATCGCGACCCGACCCGGATCGGTACCACTTATAGCGCAGGGGATTTTTTTTGTAGTAATCCTGATGGTAGTCCTCGGCCTCATAGAATTGACCCAAAGGCAGAATCTCGGTTTGAATTTCTTCATCGAATATACCGGATTCAGCCAGTTTTTGTTTGGAACGTGAAGCCAGATTGCGCTGATGGCCATTGGCATAAAAAATGGCGCTGCGATATTGACTCCCGCGGTCCACAAACTGCCCGCCACCATCAGTGGGATTCACATGGGTCCAGAAAACTTCAAGCAGTTTTGCATAGTCAACCTTTTGGGGATCATAGATGACCTTCACGGCCTCCAAATGGCGGGTTTGCCCTGATGAAACCTGTTTATAGGTTGGATTGCTCAGCTTACCGCCGGTATAACCGGAGATGGCCTCGATGACCCCGTCTATTTTTTCAAAATCAGATTCCGTGCACCAGAAACATCCGCCCGCAAACACGGCCGTAGCACGCGAACCCTCTTCGGTTGCTTCGCCTGTCTGCATATCACTGGACACGCCCATAAGCGGGAGTGCCGCAATGAATATAATTACGGCCGAAATAATTAGATAGCCTGTTGTTTTCATAGTAGTTTCCTCCTTTTTTGCCTCAAGATATCAACACCGTACGTGACAAACGCCATTATATCCGGGACAAACTGTTTAAAGTATAACCTTTGTCGCTAAACAATAGATGTCAAGCGTCTGAATACACAAGAGTTATCGTTTTGAAGACTGCTACAATGTAATACATTTAAATAAAGGCGGGTTAAAGGCTGGGTAAAGTTTTGGTAAAGATCTGCGTTTGTATAATATTTGTGAGAGCTATCCTTCAGTTTATTAAATAAGTGCTCATGTGAATAGACCAGGAAACCCATGATATGAATGGCTATTATAAAAAAATGCAATGGCTTCGTAAGAAGTCCGAGTTCAAGGCGCCGCGAGTCCCGTGTGATGAGGCGTAGTTGGCCTACGTCGAATTCACAACGGGATGAAGCGCAACGCCGAAATTGGACTTCTTACGAAGCCATTACCAATGGTAACTCGACACAAATATGCAGATTACCATCACGCAATTTTGCATCAACGATGCCCTGATGGGCTTCCACCAGTTCCTTGACGATGGCCAAACCGATTCCGGCACCGCCATGACGCCGAGAACGCGATTTTTCACCCCGGTAAAATCGCTCGAATAAATGCGGCAAGTCTGCCTGGGTAAGTGTTTCAACCGGATTGCTGTAACAAATCCGTACCAAATTTCCATTGATTTCAACGTGAACGGTTACCTCACTATCCCGGGATGTATACCGGGCCGCGTTATCTCCCAGATTTCGGAAAACCCGCGTAAGCCGATGGCGGTCCCCCGCAACCGTTACGGCTTCACCTGGTAGTTTGGGAGTTATACGGAGGTTTCTGCGATCAAATGCGCCCTGGTCGGCTTCAATCTGCTCGCGGATGATCTGCACAACATCAATTGGTTCCAGAGAGAGATTATCACGGGCGGCGTCGGCCTTGGCCAATTGCAGCACATCTTCCACCAGTTGAACGATGCGTAGGGTTTCGCTTTGCAGCATGGCAAATGTTCCCATGGAAGGTGGTAACACGCCATCGTTAAGCGCTTCCAGATATCCCCGAATATTGGTCAATGGCGTCCGCAATTCATGAGCGACATCGATCATGAGATCGCGTCGCAAACGTTCAATCTTTTCCAAACTGACTGACATCCGATTAAATGCGCGCGCCAGCTGGCCAACTTCATCCTCGGAAATCGCTGGAACCCGCAGGGCAAAGTTGCCGGCTGCGATCTCTCGGCTGATAGCCGTCATTTGAGTTAAAGGTGCCAGAACCCTGCGCATCATGAGATAACTCAGAATTACCGCCAAAATTACAGCTGCCAATGATGCCCATAGGAGATACCGGTGAATTGCCTCCACAAACATATCATGGGCCGGCTCCGGAGAGACATGGTACTTCTCCATGAGGGTCATAAAGTAACTGGCGGCCAGGGTGTCGATAGCGATCCAAACAAAAACCATAACAAACCCGATGACCACCAGGTTGACCGCCAATAATTTTACGATCAGATAGCGTTTCATGTTAATCCATTTCCTGATCCGCAAATCGATACCCGATACCGCGTACGGTTAGAATATATTGCGGATCCGGTGGATTGGCTTCGATTTTTTGTCTCAATTTTCCGATATGGACATCCACAACACGATCGATCACCAGGGCTTCACCCATGGGGTAAAGCCGCGCCAAAAGTTCATCCCGCGTAAAAGTTCGACCGGGTGCGGACATGAGGGTTTCCAGCAACCGGTACTCATGGGGCGTCAATTCAATCGAGCGATCATCAATGTGAACGCGACGGTTATGTAAATCCAGCCGCAGCATATGATGGGTAAGTATTTGTTTATCAGGGGATTGCATATGCCGGGTGCGCCTCAATACGGCCTTGATCCGCTCCACCAGCTCCCGGGGGCTGAAGGGTTTGACCACATAGTCATCGGCTCCCAATGCGAGTCCTGACACCCGATCGATTTCATCACCCCGCGCCGTCAGCATGATAATGGGAACCTCCGACTTTTGTCGTAATTGCCGGCATACATCCCAACCATCCATTTCCGGCAGCATCAGATCCAAAACGACCAAATCCGGATTTTGTCTAACGGCTTTCTGCAATCCGGCGGCACCATTGGTGGCTGTCAGCGTTTTAAAACCCTCGCGCTCACAGTAAAGTGTGATCAACGCGGCAGTATTGGCATCGTCCTCGATGATTAATATGGTGGGTTGCATATTGCTAACCTATCAAGAATGGAAATTATTCTCAAATTTAAGCTGAGAAGAGCACCCACCAATAGACTGTTGGCCTTCTAGGCTGAAAACTATTAGGCGGTGAACTGCTAATAGCCTAACAGTCTAAACACCTAACGCGCTATTTTGTGGGCAATGGTTGTCTTACTTACCCCCGGCAACAAAACCCTGCCGGCGGAGACCCGGTAGATCCCCTGAGCCATGCGTCCGAAGAGGATCGAACAAAAGCGATGTAATCTTTTATTAGGCAGGGTGAAACCGCCAATCAAGTTTTGATTCTCCGAAAATCCAGACTGCGCAACAAGCTTTTGCATGGCGGTCGGATTAAAATCATACAGATGAAAGGGGGTATGGTAAATATCAAATTTCCGGGCCAATGGTCCCAGAACTTTAACCAGCGGTGTGGAATGCGGCCACCGCAGCAACAGCATGCCGTTGGGTTTGAGGATGCGGTATACTTCTTTTAGTATCAGTCCGGGATCCAACACGTGTTCGATAACGTAAAAAAGTGTCACCGCATCAAAATGCTCTGACGGGAAAGCCATCGTTTCCAATGGTTTAGGATGTATACACAGCCCCAGTTCCTGGCGGGCGTAGTCGCGTCCCGGCTTGGACACCTCGATACCTTCAACCTGCCATTCCAACTGGGCCATTTTGTTTAGGAAAAAGCCATATCCACAACCGATATCCAGCAAACGTCTCCCTTGGGTCTTCGTATTCTCAAGCACCAGTTTGGCGGATATATCCACCACCGGGGCAATCATGTTTTGCCAGGAGTCTATCTCATCAGTGTTTACCGGTAAGTAGGTGTCATAAGCGTCTAATACCTCATCTGCGGATGGACGTGGATGGAGCGTTACCAGTCCACAACGCCGACATTGAAAATAATGCCAGGTACCATTGCGATAAACCAGGCGGTCTGGTGCCCGGCCACATAAAAAACAGTCGATTGGATTTTTGTTTCGTGGTTTCAATTTGGGTTGCCGTTTTCCAAAACTTCGTCCAAGACCGATGGCTGTACCTCTGCCACTTTTTTGAGATTATCCAGAAAAATTTCCACCATCTTGTCATGCTTGCGCCGGACTTTGGTTACCCAAGCCAAGCGTTTTAAGAATCCTTTGGGCTCCACAATAATGGTATGGCTCACGCGCGTGCCGTTTTCCTGCGACGAAAACTCCCATAGTTCGGTACCATCTTTAAAGAATCCGTCCTGAAAGGTTAAACGAATAAGCCGGTTCTCAATCACCTGATCGACCCGGGCCGTCCATTTTAATTTAAAAACGTGTTCCACCCGGGTTTCTACGATGTCTCCTACCGAATAGGGCTGAGGGGAAAGATAGGAAACAATGGTTCCCCGGGGGCATAAATTTTTGATACCTTCAGGATGAGTAAGAATTCGATAAATATGATCCGGCTCTGTCTGAATCCAACGAACGTGACGGTTGACTTCACCAGGATACCGTTCATGGGGCGAAGGCTGTATGGTATATCGGGAAGAACACCCCAGCGGCATAAAAATAAGGTACAATGTGAGCCCTACAGATAAAATCGCGGTGGTATTTTTTAATTTCACCATCATCAAGTTACATGATATGGATAAGCTTAAATTAGACCCCTAAGAACTTGGTCCATTTAGTATATTCGCCCATTACTGTAAAGTTGTTTTTAACCTTTTGAATTGACACAATTATCGGAATACGCCTCATGATCCCTTGATACCTTGGTGGGCAAGTACTATTAGGGCCATGGGTTAAGATAATCATTTAGTTAACATCGAACTTTCGTAATCGACAATCAGCAGGTGACCACTTCGAAGTTCAATGTTGAATGTTGAGTGTTCGATGTTGAAAACTATCACTTGATCGCTTGAATCCTTGGATCCTCGAACTTTTTCAAACAAGTTAGTGGCAGATTATCTTGAAAAGCCGGTTCCAAACAAAATTATTTAGAATTTCAATCAACCTATGCGTCAACACATTCTAGACACACCGCTATCCTACTACGCGATTTTTTTCGCTGCCAGATTTCTACCCTTAAAGGTCTGCCGATGGATCGGTAGGGCTGTGGCCATGACTGTCTATATTTTCTCCCGGGCCGATCGCAAGGGAATGGCCGGCAATCTGTCCATAGCCCTCGATTTACCGGTAAATAGTTCCCGCGTACAACGACTGGTACGACACATGTTTGCAAACTATGGCGAATACATGGCTGATTTTTTCCGTTTACCGCAGATGCCGCCCCATAAAGCCGATACGGTTTTCACGGGACTCAAGGGGGAGCATATCATTAAAGCCGCCTTAAAGCGCGGAAAAGGCGTTATTCTACTCTCTGCGCACATCGGCAATTGGGAATTTGGCGGCACGTTGGTGCGCCATGCCAACTATCCCCTGGCCGTGGTAGCGTTACCCCACAATTCTGCTCCCACCAACGCTTTGGTCAACCGTATGCGCGGCGCCAAAGGCATATCCGTAATCGAGGTGGATGCCTCCCCTTTTTCTGCCATCCCGATACTGAAACACTTGCGTCAAAACGGCCTTGTGGCCATGATTGGCGATAAAGATTTTTTTGGCAATGGCATGGAGATCCCCTATTTTGGCAAAGCCGTTCGCTTTCCCGTCGGACCGGTTACGATCGCCATGACATCCGGTGCAGCCTTGATACCGGCCTTTGTCTTAAAGCAACCCAATGGCACCTATTTTGGCGTACTTGAAAAGGCAATTGAGATTACAACCGAGGGTTCCCGGGATCAGGCAATTCAAGCCAATCTGGAAAAAGTGGCCGCAGTATTTGAACACTATATCCGTAGCTATCCGGATCAATGGTATAATCCGGATCCGATTTTCTAAGCTGACAGACATAAGCTCTAAGCACTAAGCAGCTTACGCCTTAACGCTTAGAGCGTTTTAATAACAGATAGTTCCAATAGAAATTGAAACTCCGGCAGCATATATAGACATTCTACAGCACATAAAAGGCTATGAGACTCTTCCTAATCGCACCCAAATGGCCAGAAAACAGCCTATGGGGGCAAATCTTTTTTAGGTTTCCCTTCCTGGCTCTGACCATGTTGGCCGGCATGACCGATGATAACTGGGATGTTACCATTATCGATGAAAATGTACAGGCCATCGATTTTGACGATCTGCCGGACCTAGTCGGCATTTCCGTGATGACACCGTTGGCACCGCGAGGATATGCCATCGCCGATGAATACCGTAAACGCGAGGTCCCCGTAATCTTGGGCGGTATTCATCCGACCATGATGCCCGCTGAAGCGGCTGAACACGCCGATGCCGTTGTTACCGGTGAAGCTGAGTCCATATGGCCGCAGGTTCTTGCGGATGCCAGGGCTTTTAAGTTGAAGCCCCGCTATGCGGCCAACGATTTCCATCCCTTAACGGATCTTACCCACCCCCGCCGGGACCTGTTAAATCGTAAAGGCTATTTTTTTATCAACACCATTCAAACCACACGCGGTTGCCCGTTTGATTGCGAGTTTTGTTCGGTTACAGCCTTTTACGGACGTACCTATCGCACACGTCCCGTCCCGGAAATTGTCCGCGAAGTTGAACGCATGCAAGGTAGCCACGTTTTTTTTGTGGACGACAATATCGTAGGCAAGCCGGCCTATGCCAAAGAACTGTTCCAAGCTTTGAAGCCCTTAAAAAAACAATGGTTCAGCCAGGCATCCTTGAGCATCGTTAAAGACCGGCAGTTGCTCAAACTGGCCCGGGAAAGTGGCTGCGGCGGTCTATTTGTTGGCTTTGAATCACTATCACAGGAAACACTTAAGGCCTATGGAAAATCTGTGAATCGATCGGCCGAATACCGGGATGCCGTCAGTCAAATTCACGACCATGGTATCGGTATTCAGGGATCTTTTATATTTGGGGCCGACCAGGACGACGCCACAGTTTTTTCGGATGTGCTCCGTTTTGTTGAAAAAACCCATATGGAAGCAGCCATATTCTCAGTGCTGACACCCTTTCCAGGAACCGAAATTTTTAAAACCCTCCAGCGAGCCAAACGAATCCTGCACACGAATTGGGAATCGTATGATATGAACCACGTGGTCTTTAAACCTAAAAATATGTCGGCTTCACACTTGCAGGCCGGACTCGATTGGGCTTATAAAAAACTGTATGGATACCCATCGATTCTCAAACGCTTATTTCCTTTTAAAAGAGGACCTATTTTTTTCGGCGTTCAGAACATCGGCTTTAAACGCGCTTGGGCCAAAGCGCAACAATCGGAGAGCAATCAGTCTTAAGCATTAAGCTGCTCATGGCTTATCGCTAACAGCTGAGTGCTGATTCGCATATGATGAAACACATTATTAATTGGTTAACAGTTGCTATTGTGATCCAGGCTTTGTGGGTACTGCCATCCACAGGGCTTGCTGACCAAAATAAGACCTTGTCTTTGGATGAGGTATTGCTGCAATTGCAAACCCGACAAGCATCCCTCACCACCTTTATCGCCGATTTCAATCAGGTTCAGCAAAATGAACTGTTTACAGAACCGCAAACATCATCGGGCACCCTGTATTTTGATCGTGTTGGCAAACTTCTGATAAAAATGCGCCAACCTGAAGCGTATATTGTGTTGTTAACCGGCGGGAAAATGATTTCCGGCGCACCTGGATCGCCCCTAGACCAAAAAAACCTGCCCGGCGGCAAGACTTTCCTTCAGAAGATACTGAAGTTGGTTGAGTCCGTGGATCAATTGAAAAAACAATTTCAAATCCAGATGTATCCTAAACCGGATGAACATCTTTATACGCTAAAAATCAGACCATTAAAGATCAATCGACGCATGCCCTACTCGAAAATTCAAACTAAGATAGACAGCCAACTCTGGTTGCCCGTCAGCCTGCAACTGGTGGAACCCGGTGGCGATGCCGTTCGCTTTGCTTTCCAATTCACCGCCGTCAATTCACCCTTGCCCCAAAATATATTTGATATCGGACCCATCAGCACCCAGTCTTCACCCTTAGATGACAGCCATGAAAGTAAATAACTGAAATTTGCACAGCCCTATGGGTGAAATTTGATGAGAAAAAACCTTTTATCTTTTTCAACCTATTGGGTTATAATGAAGAAACTGTTAATCGTTCTAGAGTCTAACTGAATAAAGATTTATACTAATTTCATCAAATTTCATGCAGGATTCAGCAAATAGAATTGGATTTGTATATCCGGGTCAGGGTGCCCAGCACGTCGGTATGGGTTCCGATCTTGTGGTTCAGTATCCGGAGGCGCGACAACGCTTTGAACAGGCCGATGAATACTTGAATTTCTCCATCAAGGAGCATTGTTTTAAGGGCCCCGCTGAAGCCTTGAACCAGGACCTGAACGCTCAGCTGGGCGTCTACATCGTCAGCACCATTGTAACGGACATACTTTATAGCAATGGTATCGTACCGGAAGTTTGTACCGGTTATAGCTCCGGATTCTATGCGGCTGCATATGCGGCCGGATGTTTTGACTTCCTGACCGGGTTGTTCATCGTGCACAAAGCCGGAAAGCTGCTTTTGGAACTTGGCCAAGAATTTGAAGGTGGTATGGGCGTCATATTTGGTTTGCCCAAGGAGCGGATTCAATCCATTACCCAATCCGCTGGCGACGTCGATATTGCCATTCAAAATACATCCCGGCAAATAATTATATCCGGATTGAGACCCAATGTTGCCAGGATTATGGATGAAGCCTTGTCTGCCGGAGCTTTGGACACCACCTGGCTTCCGGTGTCTACCGCTTATCATTCGCGTTTTATGTCCGGTGCCGGCTGCTCCCTATTAAAAGCCCTCGATAAAACCAAGCTAAATGCCCCTAAAATCAAACTATATTCTTATTCCACCACCAAAAAAATTAACACTCCGGACGAACTCGTTAAACTGATGGCCCTGCAGCTCAGTCATCCGGTTTTATGGGTTGATTTGATTCATCAGCTAAGACATAATCAGCTTGCAACCCTGGTTGAAGCCGGCCCTGGCACCATGTTGTCCCGCAGCATTCGCTGGATTGATCGACATGTGCAGATGCTGGATACCTCAACCTCCGGTCATGTTCAAAACGTTATCCAGCAGCTGAAACCCGATCCGAAATAGATGCTTTGATCTTGAGGTCCTATCCCTGAATTTGCCCGCCAGGGATTGCCTTTACAAACTGGAATTATTATGTGTGATGATACCCGAAAACGGGGAGTAACCTTGGCAGATATCAAAAAGATCCTGCCACACCGGCCGCCCTTTCTTTTTGTGGATAATATCGTCACATTCACGGATAACCAATCCATTGTTACTGAAAAATACATATCGCCCCGGGAATATTTTTTTAAGGGCCATTTTCCCGGCCGACCCACTATGCCGGGTGTTCTGATCTCGGAGGCCTTGGCTCAGACCTGCGGGCTTTTGGTTGGGCTGACCCTCAGAACAAAAAATCCTAATGACAGCGGCATGCTGCCGGCGATGGCCCTTACAAGCATCGACATAAAATTTCGCCAAGCCGTATTGCCGGAATCCAGGCTTACGATGCAGGCCTCGCTCCAAAAACGATTTGGCAGTCTGTACCGCTTCAGTGTTAAGGCCACGGTCAACAAGGTTGTTGTGGCCGAAGGTATTTTATCATTAGGAAAAATCAGTGATCACTAAACAGGACGGTGATCATTGATGGACAGACTTGATCAATCCAAACAATCGATGGTATGGTAAACCATACGCTGTTAGTTCCTGGCTGTTAGCTCTTGGCGATCAAGGGTAACAGCTGTCCACCGAATGATGGAGGTAATGAATAATGCCAAAATTGACCACTATCTTGATGATCTTGTTTTTATGCTTCCTGGGAACACCTCTAATGG
Organism: uncultured Desulfobacterales bacterium; assembly: GCA_964452555.1. Classification (GTDB taxonomy): domain Bacteria; phylum Desulfobacterota; class Desulfobacteria; order Desulfobacterales; family B30-G6; genus B30-G6. The sequence goes on along the minus strand of CAYVMI010000008.1, from coordinate 22,413 downwards.
CGGCGACACCGGACGAAGATATCACCGTCCAAGCAGAGGGTTTCGGCATTTCCAAAGATGATGCCCTTTTAAAGGCTAAACGCAATGCAGTCGAAAAAGGAATCGGAACTGTTCTAATCTCTCATACCGAAATAAAAAATTTTGAACTTCAAAAAGACATCATTCTCTCCAGAACAATCGGTTCGGTTAAAAAATATGATATCTTAAAGCAAAAAACCGAAACCGATGGCAGCGTCTTTGTTCAAATCAGTGCACTGGTTTCCATTGCCAGTATTAAATCCGATTTGGGTGCGCTTAAAATTCTGCTTGAATCCATGGACAAACCACGCATGATGGTTGTCATCAAAGAAACCGATGGCAAAACCGCTGAAAATACAATTCTCACTTTTCTCAAAGAAAAATCATTCGATGTGGTCGATGCGGCTTCAGTGGCAGCACTCCTGAGCATGAAAGCCGAATTGATCGATCGAGCCGTCCAGGGTGACGCGGGAGCCGCCGCCCGAATCGGGGCGGAAAAGGGTGCCGAATATGTGATCGTGGGTTCGGTCACCAAAAGCTTGAAAGAAACCGAGCTGCTTAAAAACTCCGGTATGATCTCCGGCCAAGCCAGTATTTCTGCCAAGGTTATCAATTGCTCCAATGCCAGGGTGGTCGCCTCCAACACAGCCTCGGGCGCAGCCTACCATGTCTCCGGCAAGGTCGCCATGGCCAATGCATCTCAAAAAGCCGCTGATAAATTGATGGACAGAAAGTTGTTTGAAACCATTGTGGCTTCATTTCAAGACATGATTAATAATGGATTTGCACTCGATGTCACCGTGAACAATGTACCCAATTTCAAAACCCAAAAATCGGTACGGGCATTCCTGGGAGACCTCCCCAACGTCGTCTCTGTCACCAAGAAGGCATTTGGCGGCGGCAAACTGCTCGTGACAGTGCTCTACAAGGGTAATGCGGATACATTCAGCGAATTTGTTGATGGCAAAATCGCTGCCGGCAAAGTGATATCGGTTACGGATATAGCCGCCAACAGCGTCATTATGCAGTTAGAATGATCAACCCACATCTATTTGCAATCAATATAAGAGGAATTATTATTAAGAATATAACCTGATTTCGAGAACGTGAACAGCTAACTTCTTAGGGTGGAAAAAATGAAAAAATTTGTCAGCTTCATTGGAACAATCCTTGTCCTGACTATATTGGCTGCGCCAGCTGCTGCTGAATTTGAGAAAAACAAAATCGCCGTCCTCGATTTTCAAATGCAGGGCAAACAATATCAAAACAATGATATGGGGGCCATTGTCGCCGAATGGCTGATAACCGCCCTGGTCAAAGAAGGTCGTTTTGATGTCGTTGAACGTCGCTTACTGCAAAAAGTTCTCCAGGAACATCAATTGGCCATGTCTGGTGTGGTGGATGACAGCAGCATCTCTGAGCTCGGTCAGGTTCTGGGTGTTAAAATCATCATCAGTGGTGCGGTTCTACACTTTCAAAACATCATCGAAGTCAATGCGCGCATCATCGACGTAGCCAACGGCTCGATTATTGCGGCCGAAAGTGTCAAGAGCTCATCGGCTGCCGGCTTGGAAGATCTTGTGATCCAAATGGCCCATTTAATCATTAAGGACTTCCCCCTGGAAGGATACATCGTCAGGCGGGATGGGGAAAAGGTTTCCATCGATCTCGGTAAAAAAGCCGGCGTTAAAATCGGTATGAGGTTTCTGGCTTATAAAGAAGGCAATGTGATCAAGCACCCCAAAACCGGTGAAGTTCTGGATGTGGAGATTATCGAAACCGGTAAATTAAAAATTACACGGGTTCGCAATAATCTAGCCGATGCTGAAATTGTGGAAGAAGATATCCCGGGCGAAATCGTCTATGGTCAGATGGTCAAAAGCATTTCCCAGGGTTCTCAGTCCATTGGCAAATATAATATAACCGCTCCCGTATCAGGTGTTTATGCGGAGCTGGCCGAATTTGATCCCTTAATCGAAGAAATTCGGCAAATGCGTGAAGAAAACAACCCCCAATGGAAAATAAACTATAAGGTTTTTTTTCAGAAGCTTGAACTCGTGTATGCCCGCAATCCCATGTCTCCGGAGGTCTTCTTCTATTATGCCAAAGGGACCCATGCAGGGAACGACATCGGCAAGTCCAACAAATACTTGGCCAAGGCCGTCTACTACAACCCAAAATATTTGGAAGCTTACGAATTTCAAGGGGATATCAATTATGATTATGGTGTGCAAACGCCCAAAGCCCGGCATAAGAAAAAGATGGCGGTGATTGCTCAAAATGCCTATCAATCAGCCGCGGCCATCAGTCAGGACAACGAATACAAGGCCATGATGTACTACAAAATCGCCAAGGTTCATCTTGATTTGAACAGTGATGTATTGACGGCCGATCAGTTTAAGGAAAAAGCCATCTCGACAGCACCGGGTAGTGAGGCGGCATCACTGGCTCAAAGCCTTTAAGATAGATTCCCAGGGATAGAGAGACCGACACGCGGGATGCTCCCGGAAAGGAAGTATCTACGCTAAAATATATAAGTGCCAAAGGTACTTTAATTCCTTAAGTTTGGAATTCTATCTTTTTATCAAAGACAGAGGGTAGCAAATCATAAACTATAGATCACTTCGAGCTTTAGATCACTTGACACTTAATTTTAAATTTGGAACAGAGCGGCAGTTCGGCATCGCTCAACTGCCCCTGGCCCCAAGGATCAGGTTTTGCTCGCCGGAGTAAAATATGACAGCAGACATCATCAACATCGAAGAACGCGATGAGGCCCTGCAGGCTGTCCTGGAAAAAGTCATGCAAATGGTTCCGGAAAAAGATAGACAGGATCCCAGTCTGCAGCGCTTTATTGCCTTTCGCCTCAAACTGGACGGTGAAACCGAAACCCGGGCCTACCTGGTAAAAAAGATCGAAGAAGTCATCCAATGCGCCTATACCGGCAGTCTCTACGATTTTCTCAAGGACGATCTTCAGGAAAAGGAATGCAGTGCCAAGCAGGATGACGGGGGGCCGCCGGATGTGGCCTAGAAATTTTATTAGTGTCTTTTCGGAAAAAAATATATCTTACATAATTCTAGAATTCGAAGTTGATAAGTGATCAACATCGAACATCCAACTTTCAACATCCAACGTTGAACTGTGGAGTCGCGTTGCTCCACCTTATTTAATCTAAAAAGGGAAGAATTCCATATTCGAAGTTCAGTGTTCGATGTTCGATGTTGGACGTTACTTATGATTTTAACTGACAGAGAAATACAAGAACTCTTAACCCGGTTTATCCACAATTAATTGTTCTATTCTGCCTTCTGCTGGTCCCTACCCCGTGCCATAACACCTTTTCTACGTTCGGCGATGGTTTCTGCCTGGAGTGTTTTAAAATGCGCGCTATTCATCCGCCGTTCCAGTTCAACGCCATCCGCAAAAGTCATCTGAAATCCATCATCGATCAATTTTTTGTAATTACGGATCATGTCGTCCGGGCAGGACTTGATATCGTTGGCAATACTGAGACAGGTAGGCATTAGGTCCTCCGGCGCCACGACCCGATTAACAAGCCCCCAGGCCAGAGCTTGGTCTGCATCAATAAAATTTCCGGTTAGGGAAACTTCCTTGGCTCGATAAATGCCGATGAGCCGCGAAAGTTTCTGACTCAGTTCGGATCCGGGGATTATACCGACCCGGGCATGGGTATCCGCAAAGCTAGCCTCAGTCGAAGCGATCAGCATATCGCAGGCTAGCGCCAGCTCAAAACCACCGGTGATGGCCGGTCCGTTTATGGCCCCGATCACCGGCCCGCCAAAGGCTTTGAACGGTGTGGTCAAGTTGACTCGTTCCTGTCGTTTTTGGGCCAGTTCTTCAATCAAACCTTTGCCCTGGGCCAGTTCCTTCAAATCCAAGCCGGCGCAGAAAGCACGTCCGGCACCGGTTATGATGGCAACGCGTATGTTATCATTGGCCAGATCCTCAAACGTGGTCTCCAGAGCATCCCGCAATTCGGTTGAAAGGGCATTCATGGATTTGGGCCGATTCAAGGTCAGCCTAGCTATCTGATCCTTTTTTTCAACAAGAAGAACGGACTTGGCCATATTTTTATGCCTCCATTTGTTTAGGGCTATCTAAAATATATATTAAATTTGAATAAAACTTTTCTGTTTAGAAATTCACCCAAAATAAGGCCGCTTTAATCAGCTTAATGCCGGCGACTCATTGCTGAATGCTGTTAGTGCCTATAGTCTACAGCCCATACACCTACAGTCTAAAAGCCCATTTAGTAAAGTCTTGTTTCCATGATCTCGTCAACGGTAATACCCAACTTGGCGGCCTCTTCCAAATAATAAGCGCGTGTATCAGTCCCCAACACTTCAGGCGGGAAAACACCCTTTATGTCGATCTTATCGTTGACAAAAAGTTTGGTAAACAAAAATGCCGATTGTCCGGTGAGGAACGATTCATGGGTAATCCCGTGTTTTTCGAACGACTCTGTCAGTCCCGGAGCATTGATATAATTATCCAGGCATACGGATTTGCCGTCTCTAGGGCCCTGTACCCGAATGAGGCTGGCCCCCTCTTCCAGGGCCATTCCCTCGGAAAGCGCCTCCTTTATGGTGTCCGGGTCCGACGGGGCCGGCGGCGTTAACTGACAAACCAGATCCAGGGGAACAATTTTATTGCCTTTGACATCAACCGGCTCGGTCCCCAACAGCCCCATACGATAAAAAGACTCAGCCAGGTTACAGGCCGGTCCGCCGTATTTAAAATTGGCTCGTTTAAGTCCTTTGAAAAACAAGCCAAATGTCACCGGTTCTTCATGTTCATGGTCCACCATACGACGTAAACCCAGTCCACGAAAATCGATCATCTCCGGATCGTTGAACGGCGCTACCCGCTTGAACTCGCCATTTTCGTACGAAATGGGTTCCGCGGCCATATCGCCGAAGGCGGTTTCAGGCGACCACCAGAAAGGTATGAAACGATTGGTCCAAATGCCGTCATAGATATAGATATCGATGCTTTCGACCTGGTCCAGTTTGTCAACCGCATTTCTGGCAATCACATTCACCAAGCCAGGAGCCGAGCCCGTGTTGATTAAGGCGCTTAAACCCGCTTGTTTAAATTCGTCATCCAGCGCTAATTGGCGTTTAACAGCCCCCACAAAATCAATATCGGCCACCGGCCCGGAAGCCATGTCCTGATAATGCATCCCATTTTTCAGGGCTGCCGCCATCACTGCCGGATTAAAATCGGGCGGCAGTCCGTTTACGATCAGATCTGCACCCCGGGACGCTTTAACAATCTCCTCTGTATCGCGGGCATCCACCCGGACAGCCTCAGCTTTATCCAGCAGTTTTTCATAGCGCTTGGCAGCATCAAAGTCATAGTCTGCACAAATGATTTTTTTGACCCTGGCTTCTTCGTTCAGCCGCATGGCGATGGTACCGCCCTGTGCGCCTGTTCCCATTACCATCACTGTTTTACTCATAGTTTCTTCCCATTCTAAACGGTTTCGTAAATAGATCCAACTTCTGTGCGGATTAGCCAAAAAACATTTTTAAGATAGCTTCTAAAGGCTTTTGGCAATCGCCCGAAATACCTCCATACTCTCCAACTCCATGGCATCCCCGGTATTGTTATAGTCCACATAAGCGGATGATTTGGCGATCACGACCTCATAGGTCGGATGGACATAGATGAACTGCCCGTAGATGCCGATGGCGCAATAATCCCCTTCCGGGTTTTCCGGTATCCACCATTGATAACCATAACCCATGGACCAGCCTGATGCCGGGTTGTTCTTGCCCGGCATCAAATGGGGTGCGTCCGGTGTAACCGACGCTTTGACCCACTCGGCCGGAACCAATTGCCTGCCCTCAAAATTGCGGCCTTCATTCAAATAGAGCAATCCGAATCTGGCATAATCTCGCAGGGCGGCGTTGAGTCCGCCGAATGCCATTTCCATTCCGGTGGGGTCGGTCACCCAAAATGCGTCGTATTCCACACCCAGTTGCGACCAGAGCTTTTCGGCTCCATACGCTGCAAGGCTCTTTCCGGTGGCAGATTGCAGTACCATGGCCAGCACCTGGGTATCTGCGCTGACGTAGCGGTTGAAAGTGCCGGGTTCCAGTTCGTTGGGCAGGCCGGCCACAAATTCATTCAGACTGCCCGAGGTAATGGCCACCACGAGTCTTACGATATCGGATTTCAGATCCCCGTAATCCTCATTGAATCGAACACCCGAAGACATTTGCAGCACATTTTTCAAGGACACGCCTTCGTAACCGCTCCCTTTGAGCCTTTCTGCATACATGTCCACCGGGTCATGGATGCCCCTTATGTTGCCCTCCGCCATGGCAACACCCACCAGGCAGGACACCACCGACTTGGCCACCGACATGGATATGGTTCGTGACGACTTGTCATTGCCCTTGTAATAGCGTTCAAAAACGATATCGCCGTCCTTGATCACGATTAGGCCGGTGGTGTCCGTCCACCCAACCCATTTGGCAATGCTTTTGGTTTGCCCCTGCCATTCGTAGGTTCCAGATATGTCCTGCTGACGGGTCGGCAGATTGTATGTCGCCCCGGAACGTTGCATGCTGGTGCTGGGATACTGTTGGTAAAGCGTGCGAAAATTATCATCGATCTTATCGGCTTCAAATAGCTGGGCATAGCGAAGTGCGCCCCGGATCTCCTGAATATCCTGCCAGAATATGGCCACACAGATCAAAGCTATGATAATTAGTGTACCGATTATCCCCAGTATCCAACGCATTACTTTTTTCAATATTAATAACCTCCGCCTATCCTAATGATTTTGAGAATAAATATGGATGGACCTATGCAAATTCAGATGCGACCTCAGTCAACGTCTCATCCAGCTTCTCAATAATGATATCGATGGTTTCATAACTGATAATACCGGGAGGCTCGATCCGGTTCACCTTGGCATTGTTCAGGGTTCCGCCGGTCATCACGCCCCGCTTGAAAAGACCCTTGGAAACCGCCCACCCCATTTCCGGGGTCGGATACTCCAGACCGATCAGGAAGCCTTTGCCGCGCACATCAACCAGAATGGCGTGTTTTTTCTGCAGCTCGTGCAGTTTACCCATGATATAAGCGCCCTTTTCCGTGATTTGCCCGGGAATGTCATTTTCAACCGTGAACTTAATGGCGGCTATGGCAGCAGCGCAGGCCAACGGGTTTCCGCCAAATGTCGGCGAGCCCAGGATCCAGGGATTTTCCTTAAGTTCATCCGTCCAGAGGTGGGGTCTGGCAATTATGCCGGTGATGGGCATCACGCCCCCACCAAACGCTTTTCCAAATGTCATAATATCCGGCACCACATCGTAATCCTCACAAGCCCACAGGGTACCGGTACGTCCCATGCCGGTCTGAATTTCATCAAAAATTAGAAAGACGCCGTACTTGTCACAAATTTCGCGCAACTGCTTCAAATATCCCTCCGGCGGCAGGACAATTCCGGCTTCTCCCTGGATCGGCTCGACGATCATCCCGGCTACGGTCTCACCCACGGCAATCAGATTCTTGATGGCGGCTTCAGCTGCCGACGCATCCCCAAAAGCCACATGTTGAACACCTTGAATGATCGGCAGGTACGGCTTACGATAAGTACCCTTTCCGGTTGCCGAGACGGCACCCAGGGATTTACCGTGAAAACCATTAACTGTGGATATGTAGTAGTGTTTGCCGGAAGCCAGTCTGGCCAGTTTTAATGCCATCTCTACGGCCTCGGCGCCGCCGTTGCAGAAAAAGGCATATTTCAGATCCCCCGGCGTGCACATGGAAACCAGTTTTGCCAGATAGCCTCGCAACGGATCCACCAGTTCCTGGCTATGCAGTGCATACCGGTTGAGTTGGGCCTGAACCGCCTTAACAATCTCGGGATTGCGGTGGCCGGCGGTATAGATGCCAAACCCACCCAGGCAATCAATAAACTCGTTACCGTGGGTGTCCATGAAGGTTTCCTGGGAATCCTGCCATTCTACAAAAGCCGCGTCCGTTGAAACCGATTTTCGATACTCCAACCATCCTGGATTGACGTGATCATTAAAGTTTGCGATGGAATCAGATATGATGCGATCCTTATCATCCGCGTCCAATTCGTCTTTGAGAATAAAATCCAGAATTCGGCTGGATTCCTTTAGTACGTCGTCTTTATAGGCTGTCATATTTTCCTCCTCTTTATTGCTAAACTTATTTAGCTCCATGCGGTTGTGTAAGATTTGATCTTATAATCCCTTTCGAATTTAGGGGACAGCATAATGCATATATTTTGATGACGGATCAGGTCAACCATATCGAAATCGGTATCGATATCGAAACCTGTTATTTCCAAACTTACAATTCGATCCCGATCCCGATAGCGATTTCGAACCCGATTGTTAAGGCTCGTCCGCGTTAGGTGTCTAACCTTCATATTGAGGCATCCCTGTAGACAGTCCTGCCTTCGAACATCGTCATCAGCACTTTGGCATCCGCGATTTCTGTTTCCGGGATCTTGAATAAGTTTTTTTCTAAAATTACCAAGTCAGCCATCTTGCCTGGTTCAATGGAACCGGTTTCCCGCTCCAGAAAATTGGCATAGGCACCGTTGATGGTAAAGCTGGCTACCATGTCCGCCAGAGACATGCATTCGCGGGGATCGAGAATTTCTAGAGGATCCGTCACGCCGGGTTCACAACGGGTCACGCCCTGCTGAATACCCAGCAAAGGCGGGCTGGGTACCTGTACCGGATAATCGCTGGCCGATGCCAACAGGATGCCGGCCTTGGCCAGACTTTGCATGGGATAGGCTTTTTCCGCCCGTGCATATCCCAAGTAACGGGCTTCAATATCTCGAAAATAGTCTCCTTTCACATGCCAAAATGGTTGGGGAACCCCGATAACTTTCAATTTTGCCATGCGGGGAATGTCTGCTCGGTCCACTATGTGAAGATGCGTTATCAAGTGCCTGGAATCCCAAATACCGTTCTGTTTTTGGGCGGCCTCCAAAGCATCCAGGGCCATGCGCACAGCTGCATCCCCAATCACATGGATGTGAATCTGAAGTCCTGCCTTGTCAGCGGCCGCGATAACTGCATTCAAGACATCCGGCTCCCATAGGGGAAATCCATGGCTTGCAGGCATATGGGCGTAAGGCTCCAAAAGATAGGCGGTCCCGCCCTCTACCACCCCGTCCACAAAAATCTTGATGCCTGATATTTTAAACAGTGGTTGGTCTTCCCTGCACATGGCGGCAATGGATTCAATTTGATCCACCCCGGCCGTCGGGTCTGTAAGCACTGTTCCTCTGATTCGTATGTTTAACCGTCGTTCCCGGGCCATCTCGTTAAAGGCCCGAATATTGTTGCTTAAAGATCCAAAACCGTTGAGCTGGCCTTGAGCATCCGGTAGGACCAACAGCGGGTCGTGTGCGGTGGTGATACCGACCCTGGCAGCCTCCTGCATATAATTTTGGATGCTGTCTCTTATTTGATCAGTCGTAAACGGCGCCAATACATTCTGAATGAGGTCCCGGGCTGTCTCACGAAAGGTACCGCTTGGTTCTGAGGTGTGTGGATTTTTTTCAATCACCCCCCCGGGAGGATTGGCACTTGTCTTGGTGACACCGGCCAACTCTATCGCTTTGGAGTTTACCCATGCAAAATGTCCGTCTTCGGACGTCAATAAAACCGGCCGATCGGAGATAATGGCATCCAGTTCCTCTTTGATTGGTCCGCCCGGACCGAATAATTCATTTTTCCATCCGCTGCCATAAATGACGCTGTACGTCGGATGGGTATTGGCAAACCGCTTAACTGCCGCTAGAATATCTGATTTGGAATCCAGATTGTTAAGATCGGCCAGGGCTTCAGGATTTGGTGAGTCAGAAACATGGGCATGGCTATCGATAAAGCCCGGCAAAACCAATTTACCGTTAAGGTCCAGCACCTCCGTATCTGGGCCGATGTAGGCGTTTACGTCCGATACACCGCCGACGCAGACGATTCGATTGGCCTGGATCGCCACCGCCTGAGCCCAGGGTCGTTGGCTGTCCAGCGTGTAGATGGCTGCATTTTGGATTATTGTGTCGGCCTGAGGCATTGCTCACCCGGTTGAGATTAATTCTGACTGTCGGTGCTAGGATCCTAACGTTTGGGTAGCGCGGGGATGGAATTAAGTCAAGAAAATTCTTGACATTATAATCGAATATTGTAAATTAATGCCATTATATATTGCAGAATTAGTTTATTAACCGGAACATATAATCGAAAAGAATAAATTTATGAACAGCAACGGTAACGAAAAAGACAGACCCGATCCATTGGATTGCAAGATGATTCGGCTGCTCCAAAAGGACGGACGCATGTCCAACACCGCCATGGCGCAGGCCTTGGGCATCTCTGAGTATACCGTCAGAACGCGTCTCAAAAAAATACTGGACAGCGGAATTATTAACATTGTTGCCCGGGCCAATCCCATAGATTTGGGGTTCGCATTGTCGGGTAATCTAAAGATCCGTATCGATCTTAAAAAGACCAAGCACGTACTGGCAGAACTTTCGAAAATTGATGAATTGGTCTGGATTGCTTTAACTACGGGCAGCACAGATCTGGATGTGGATTTTGCGGTGCGTTCCATGAGCGAACTTCAGTCATTGATATTCGACAAAATCAGTAATATAGAAGGTGTATTGTCCACGGAAACATCCCTCATGGTGGACCTTGTCAAAGATAAGAATGATTACGGAACGGCATGGGACTGACCTGCAATTCTCATGAGAAACGCAGGCTAAAAAGCACGGATAGTCTTTGATTTTTTTGGGAAAGGAGAGGACATATGAAAATTTTAAAAATCAATATTCAAAACCAAGACATACAGAATACTGAGGTCCCCCAAGACTATCAAGGCCTTGGCGGCCGGGGCTTGACTTCGCTAATGATCAACAAGGAAGTACCGCCCGCCTGCGATCCATTAGGACCGGAAAACAAACTGATTTTTGCGCCCGGATATCTGAGCGGAACAAGCCTGGTCAATTCCAGCCGTCTTTCCATCGGCGCCAAGAGTCCACTGACCGGAGGAATCAAAGAGAGCAATGTTGGTGGAACCGTAGCCGCGGACTTGGGGCATCTGGGGATCACCGCTATCGTGGTCGAAGGCCAACCTTCCGATGAGGCCTGTTACCTGCTCAAAATCGATATCGATGGCAAGGCCGAACTCATCGATGGGAGTGCCTACAAAGGGCTTCGGACCTATGAACTGGTCAAACAACTGAAGGAAGCCTATGGTGAAAAGAACAGCATCACCTGTATCGGCCCGGCCGGAGAATTTCTGCTGACTGCGGCTTCCGTACAGACCACGGATGCGGACGGCCGCCCCTGCCGTGCCGCAGGTCGAGGCGGACTGGGTGCTGTCATGGGGTCCAAAGGTCTCAAGGCCCTTATCGTTGCCCAGGGCGGCAAGCTTACTGACCCTCTCGTGGATATGGATGCCTTCAAGGCGGCGGCCCGCAATTACGCCAAGGCCATTAAAGACGATGAAGGTACTGAAGATCTGGCTCAGTTAGGTTCCGCATTCTTAGTAGCACCCATCAATGCTGTCGGGGCCTTCCCCACCCGTAACGCCCGTGAAGGTCAGTTTGATGAGGTTGAAAAGATTACCGGTGAAACCATGGCGGAAATTATCAAACAGCGCGGTGGCATAAACGCTCACATGGGCTGTGCTCAATGTATCATCCGTTGTTCCAATGAGTACGTAGACGAGAATGGCGACTATGTTACTTCCTCGCTTGAATATGAAACCATCTGGTCCATGGGCGGTATGTGCGGCAACAGCGACCTCGACACCATCGCCAAACTCGATTTTTTGTGTGACGATATCGGGCTGGACACCATCAGTACCGGTGTAGCCATTGCCGTGGCCATGGATGCCGGTCACAAGCCGTTTGGAGACGGCCAGGCAGCTATTGCCATGGTCGAAGAAGTAGCCCGGGGGACCGAATTCGGCAAAATTCTCGGCAATGGTCCGGCTGCCGTTGGCGAGCATTTTAAGCATGACCGCGTACCCGTGATGAAGAATCAAAGTATGGCGGCCTACGATCCTCGGGCCCTCCAGGGAATGGCCGTTACCTACGCGACCACGCCCATGGGCGGGGATCATACCGCCGGCTGGGTCGTCGCCGATAATATTGCTGAATGGGGTGGCAAGCTGGATCCCTTTAAAGCCGAAGGACAGGTAGAAAATTCTCGCAATAGCCAGATACATATGGCTGTGGTGGATACCGTCGGCATCTGCGATTTCGCCCAATCCGGATTTGCGGCCGGCATGGACAATGCCTGTCACATGGTTGTGGCCAAATCCGGAAAACCATTTAGTGAAGACGATTGGACCGCATTGGGAAAACGCATCCTCAAAGCCGAACTGGAATTCAACCGTAAAGCCGGTTTCACCAACAAGGATGATCGGCTGCCTAAGATGTTTTACGAGGAACCGCTCCCGCCGCATAACAAAGTCGTTGTTATCAGCGACGAGGAGATGGATAGTACATTCGATTTCTAATGAGGATAAAGGTAAGATTATACGGGACTCTCGGGAACCATATCTCCGGCCATGATCCGCTCAATGGCATGGAGTTAGAGGTTCCCGATGATTCCACGGCGGGTGACCTGATCGACCAACTGGATATACCCAGAAAAAAAGTAGGCATCATATCGGTAAACGGAAACCTGGTCAAAAAAACACAGCCACTGCACCGTGGCAATATGGTGCGGATATACCGGCCTATAGCCGGCGGATAGATTGACAAATAAAAGCAGATAGAGATCAGAAGTCAGGAGACAGAAGTCAGAATTCAGGAGTCGGAAGTCAGCGGTCAGTAATCTGAAGGTTATAAGCATAAAGAAGATAAAACCATCATCTATCTGCGAAAGGCTATTCCTGGATCCCCGATTCCTCGAGGATGACCACTGTGGAACCTTTCAAAACAGCTTTCAGTTATAAGCAGTAAGCTATTTGCAGCTGCGGCTTATACCTTTCTGCTGAACGCTGTATGAATTCTGTCTCCTGACTCCTGAATTCTGACTTCTAAGTAATGAACATTCGATGTTATAATTCACCTAAATTTACTTTTCCAGTTGATTTGGAGAAAATTTAACCTTCTATTAGGAAAAAATAAATGCCGCTTGATATCATTGACAACGCCATCACTCCCGGAGGTCTTTACGGCCTCAGCGATGAACCCATGTACTCCGGGGTTCTCAGCTTTATGCGACGAAAATACAGCAAAGATTTGACTGGGGCGGATGTGGCGATAAGCGGTGTGCCCCTGGATTTGATGACCACCAATAGACCCGGGACACGTTTGGGCCCGGCGGCAATCCGCAAAGCATCGGCTAATTTGGCCTGGGCACCGCCCTGGCCCTGGCCTTTTGATCCTTTTGAACGATTGGCTGTTATCGACTACGGCGACTGCATCTTTGACCCGGGCAAGCCCGAAACCATTACGGATGCCATTGCCGATCATGCCCGGCACATTATCGCCAAAGATGTTTTTATGCTGACCCTGGGCGGAGATCACTATGTGACCTACCCTTTGCTTCAAGCCCATGCGGAAAAATACGGACAGCTGGCACTAATTCATTTTGATGCCCATTCAGACACCTGGGAAGAAGATGAAAAGCGGGTTGACCATGGTTCCATGTTCTACCATTCCGCGATAGAAAATCTAGTTGATCCTTCAAGATCCGTTCAGATCGGTATCCGCACCACCAACGAGAGCTCGCATGGCTTCAATATACTGCATGCCCCCCTAGTCATGAACAGCAAAGCTGATGATACGGTTAGCCAAATAAAATCAATCGTAGGTGACCATCCGGTTTATCTCACCTTTGATATCGACTGTCTGGATCCGGCCTATGCACCCGGAACCGGAACACCGGTGATTGGCGGCCTGACTTCGCTTAAGGCCCTTGAAATACTACGCCTATTGACCGAAATTCGTTTTGTCGGCATGGACGTGGTCGAGGTCAGTCCGCCGTACGACGTCAGTCAGATTACCGCATTGGCGGCGGCCACCATTGCCGCTGAGTTTTTGTGTCTGTTAGCTGTGGATAAAACTCCGAAAAAATAAATTAAGCTCCAATTAGACGATATATTATTAGAAAGGTAAAAAATGAAAAAGCTTCTTCTGTTGGGAGCCGGTGCCCAAGGCAGTACGGTTGCCAAAAGGATGAATGAAGAACCCGCAGTATCCGAGATTATCTGTGCCGACTATGATGCAACTGCCGTCAAAGAGATGGAGCACACCCTGGATAAAGCCAGGGCCCTGAAGCTTGACGCAACCCGGATTGAAAATATTGTTCAGGCGGCACAAGGGGTTGACCTGATGGTCAACGCTTTACCGATAGTGCTGGCTCCCAATGCCCTTGAGGCCGCACTTCAAGCCAAGGTGAACTACCAAGATTTTGCAGCAGCGGAATTTGAGGATCTGGACTTTGACAAAGGAATCGAACGACTTCTGACAGAATATAGCGCCAAGTTCGCAGAGGCCGGGCTAGCGGCCCTTATCAGCACGGGATCGGCGCCTGGTTTAGCCAATGTCATCACCCGTGAAACTGTCGAACAACTGGACACATGTGAAACGATTCAGATTCACATCTATGAAGGCATTTGGGCCAAAAAATTTCTACCCTTCTGGTGGTCGCCGGAAGTCGCCTTGGGAGACATGAGCTGTCCGGCCTATTGCTTCGAAAACGGGCAAATGCAAGAGACCGAACCGTTTAGCGGTGCCATGTGGATGAAATTTCGCGGTATCGACAAGGAAATTCGGACGGTTGAGCATGCCCATGACGAACCGGTCACCATGGGACTCCTGGCCGACAAAGTTCTTAAAGGAGCAAAAAATATCTATTTTAAATACGGCGGATTCGGTGTGGAATTTGCGGAACCGCTCTATCGTATGGGCCTGTTGTCCAACAAACCTGTGGATGTAAAGGGCACCAGCATCGTTCCCATGGATTTGGCCTTAACGCTCACCCCGCCTGCTCCCAAATACCCCCATGAGATTAAAGCCATACTGGATGAGGGCCTTGAGGCCGAAGAAGGGGCTTTTCTGGTGCGGGTGGATGGCATCAAAGATGGTAAGCCCGTGCGCATAGATAATTACGTTAATGCCCCGGGAGTTTACGCGGCCTTTGAGAATGCAGGTTTGACAGCCGAAACTTATTTAACCGGTCAATGCGGGGCGCTGTTCACCAAGATGTTTGTAAATGACAAGATCCATCAAAAAGGACTGTTCCCGCCGGAAGTATTCGACGATGAACAGCGGGCTTACTACTTGAAAGAAGCTGCCAAGCTGGATATCACCGTGGATCAGATAGTTGAGAAGAGGCTTTTCTAATAATATAATGTCCACGGCGAGCCGTGGGCATTATATTATTCAATCTCAATATCCGCAAAATCATACCGCTCCTTAACATACTCCAGGACGGTCGACACATCTGTTTCGATTACCCCTTCCATCGCATTAATGGCATCGATCAATTCTTTGAGTTCCGCAGTGGTTTTGACATAGTACTCCGTGTCAAAGTCATATCTACCCATAATCCGGCCAATAAAATAAAGCGAATCCATATTCTTCAAGTCTTCAGCAACCCGCTGTACGGATTTAATATCTGCTTTGATACGGATGCTGCCTTCGATGCCAAAACCCAGTTTTAAGGGATTGACCATGGCCACCACCTGGACATAGTCCTCCTGGGTGAGGCGCTGTAGCCTGTAGCGGACGGTAGTCTCTGATATTCCCGTTTTTTTGGCTATTTCCGTATTTGCCAT
Organism: uncultured Desulfobacterales bacterium; assembly: GCA_964452555.1. Classification (GTDB taxonomy): domain Bacteria; phylum Desulfobacterota; class Desulfobacteria; order Desulfobacterales; family B30-G6; genus B30-G6. The sequence continues at coordinate 6,561 of CAYVMI010000008.1, read as the reverse complement.
GCGACCATTCTGCTGCAGCAGCCGAATGATTTTCAAATCTGTTGCGTCTATCGGTTTGCTCATACTGAATATTCCTTTTTGTTTCTTAGGGCGATAAAATCACAAATTTTAAATTTCGCCACAATATTCTTGACATTCGCATAAATTAGTCTATTATTTAACGAATTTCAAGGATAATATTTGTATATCGCGAATAAAAACTATAGTAAAATTTACGGCCTCAAGATTTTTTGCTTGAGGCCGCTTTGCTGAATCCGAAAGCGTCAACTGCCATGCCCAAGCTCGGAAAATATCATTTTAAACAGGTCATTCTGTTGGGGGCCCCGCTTTTAGCCGGTCTTATCTCAGAATTTTTTATGATTCTGGCGGATTCGGCCATGGTGGGTCGCCTGGGCACAACCTACCTGGCAGCCATTGGAATCGCCAGTATGTACGGCGAGCTGCTGTGGGTGATAGTATGGCCCATGGCACCGGGAACCCAAACCATCGCGTCACGGCGATACGGCCGCCTAAAAAAGAGCATGGGCCAGGACGATTATGTTTTAGACGACCTGTCCCAAAAAACAGGGGATGTCCTGGACAATGCGATGGTGGTGGCCGTCGTTGTCGGCCTGGCAGCCATCGGGATTGCTTTTTTTTCCAAAGGCATCCTGACCTTCCTGCTGGATGACGACACGCTGATCCCGCTGGCTCATGGTTACATTTCCACCCTCAAGTGGCTAATGCCCCTGGCAGGCATCTTCTATGCTATTTATGGATTTCTGGCGGCCATCAACCAGACCAAGGTCATCATGGTCGCCACAATCAGTTTGAATCTTCTAAATATTTTTTTTAATTACATCCTGATCTTTGGGAACTTCGGATTTCCCGCCCTGGGTATCGTGGGCGCCGCTTTGGGTACGGTGCTGGCCCAGGGCCTCGGAACCCTTTTTCTGGTAGCCTATATTCTGCTGGCCCCCGGCATCAAGCGATACGGGTGCCTGCAGTTCAAAAACCTGCGCGGTGACATCTTTATCGATCTGTTCCGTTCCACCGGCCCGATTATTGTACAGTTGAGTATCGCCCTGCTGCTGTTTCTCTACTATGAAACCATTGTTGCCAATCTCGGAACACTCTATCTGGCTGCCACCCATATTGTTTTTACGGTATTTGTACTCAAAAGGGCCATACTGGGCGGTTTTGCCGAAGGCGGCTCTATCCTGGTGGGCAATGCCCTGGGGGAAGGACAAGAAAAGGAAGCCGTGCGATTTGCCTATGCCACTGAATTCATGGCCATTATCATCGGAGCCGCACTTTTTGCATTTATATTGCTTTTTCCCGAAAACATCGTACGGGTTTTCAACCCCGAAACCGAACTCGTGGGTGTGGGATCCGAGGCCCTGCGGTTTTTCGCCGTTTTTATCTTTATCGAGGCCATCGGCTTTCCCTTTGAAGTTCTTTTTACCCACAACGGCTGGGGACGGTTTGTACTGATCTCTGAAATAATTACCAATTCGATTTTTGTGGTCGGACTGACGCTCCTGCTGACTCGCGGATTTGGGTTCGGGATTTACGGTGCCTGGAGCGCCTTTGCCGTTTATCTGGTGTTCCACTCCCTGTTCATGTTTGGCGGTTTCTTTTCCAGGAAATGGCTGAAAACAGAAGTGGACAGCGAGTATATGGAAATGGAGCCATTTCGACCAGCGTTGTCACGTTAAACAAATTAATAAGGATTAAAAATGGACAAAGTGACTTGCATTGTGGTTGGTGCGGGCCCGGCTGGATCGGCATGCGCCCTTGCCCTGGCTCGGAAAGGGATTGAAACCGTTCTGCTGGAACGAGGCCGTACGCCGGGTGAAAAGAATGTGTCCTCATTTACCTTGTATATTTCCGTACTCGAACAACTGATTCCGAATTTCAGGCAAGATCTGCCTGTGGAAAGAAATGTCGTACGCACGGATGTTGTGTATCTTGGGGAGCACGACACCAAGTCCTTACAAAGCTACAATTACCGCTGTGTCGAAAATCCCATGGCTTTTACAGCCTTCCGCAGAAAATATGACGCCTGGCTGGCTCAGAAGGCCGTCGCTGGCGGCGCCCAACTCATCGACAGCATGAAGGTCACCGATCTAATTAAAGATGGAGATCAGGTGGTCGGGATCAAAGTGGGGGATGAGGAGCTTTACGCCGATGTGGTTGTGGGTGCGGACGGATTTCATTCCATCGTGGGTGAAAAATCAGGATTGATCCCTGCCTGGCGACCTGAAAGGTGTCTTTTAGCGGTCAAGGAAGTTCTCGATCTGCCGGCCAAAGTCATCAATGAACGCTTTCAACTGACCGAAGGCATCGGATGTGAACAGGGCATTTACTGTTACAACCTGAATGAATTGGATGTATTCTCGGCGACCCTGTACACCAACCAGGACAGCGTTTCCCTGGCCGTATTCGCCCGTCTGGACGAGTTGCAGCAAAAGCAAGTCCAGCTGCATGAAAAACTGGACATGCTCAAGCAGCATCCCTATTTTAATAATCTGATTAAGGATGCCACACTGCGTGAGTATCAGGCCCACATTCTACCTGACGGCGGGCGTATCAGACCGAACAACCTATTCGGCAATGGCGTACTGCTGTGCGGTGAGGCCGGTGGTATCACGGATACCGACTCCGGCATGGGGATACCCACCTGCATGTTGTCCGGAATGATGGCTGCGGAAACCATCGCGGAAGCCGTCAAAAAGCAGGACTTCAGCAAAAACAGTCTAAAACAGTATTTGAAGTACCTGGACTCCACCGCTCTCCTGGACATGATTCATACGAGCCGTAAGGAAAGTGATTACTACGCCAGTGATTCCCGTTCAGAAATACCGCAGCAGCTGGAAACTGCCGCAAACCTTTACAACCGTTATTGGGAAACAGATGTGGACTATCTTTCCAAAAAATCATTTTCAATACCAATGGAATTGTTTTTGACCCTGGGTCAATACCACCTGCCCGGACTTCTGCGATGGCCCCTCACAGCCTTGATAAAGCTGTTCCGTTTTCCGGCCAGATTGGTTGCCATTATCAAAAGAAAACTAAGGAGCCGCTATTATGAGTGGAAAAAACAGCCTGTCCGTCGATGAGAAAATGGCCACCGTCAAAATCAAAATCGACAAGCAGGCCCATATCATTGTAAACAAGGAATGCTGCCGCGACTGTACAACGCGTCCCTGCTTGATTATCTGCACGGCCGAGAACTACCAGTGGGATGAAAAAAGAGATGAACTGGTATTTAACTACGATGGCTGTTTGGAGTGCGGCGCCTGCCGACTTATCTGTCCCCACGACGCCATTGACTGGTCCTACCCCCAGGGCGGGTATGGCGTCAAATTTCGTAATGGCTAATTAATTTGAGTTTGCAAAAGGTTGTCAGAATTAACCACGTAAGCGATCATTCGAATTTTTGGCGAATTTCAGAATGCACATAGTCATTGAGCTCAGGTGATGCCTTCAGGAGGCTCTATGGCGTTCAGTTCCAAGCCACGCAACTGTTTGAGTTTTATAGGCACTGTTAGACCGAGGCATGGCGAATGACGCCCGATACGATGTCGGGCTATTTTATTCTGAGAATATTCTAATTTGAGATACGGCGGCGGACGCCACAGTGCATTATGAACGAGTTTTAGCTGGTGAGAACTGAAGGCTATAGAGCCGGTTCATAAATAGAGTATTACAGCTAGCAACATAAAAAACATGTCTAGAACACCCCAGCGAAAGGACCAAACCATGGAAGCAAAATTCAGCCTTCTGTCAGAATCCGAGAAGACCACCATCCATGAACAATCACTAAATATCCTATCCCAAAAAGGTGTGCGCGTCGGTTCTCCCAAAGGGCGTCAGTTGCTGGCTGAAGCAGGTGCAGAAATTTTCAAAAACAACGACCTGGTAAGGTTGCCGCCCGATCTGATTGAACGGTCGATTGCCATGGTACCGAAAAAATTCAGCCTGGGCGCCCGCAGATCCGGATGGGATCTTCACATGAATCAGGGAGAATGCACCCTCTTATTAAGTGGCGAAGGGACCCATGCTCTGGATAGGCAAACCGGCAAAATTCGAGACGCAACCATGTTAGACTGGCTTTCCGCCACCCGACTGGCTGACACATTGGATGAGTTCGGCCTATATTGGAAGATTGTGGAACTGACCGACCGGGGAGATGATGCCGTCGACTACGTCGATTATTTAATCCATTTATTCGGGAATTTTTCCAAGCACATTCAGGATTCCACCAGTTCGATTGAACAGAGTCAGTGGCTCCTGGAAATATTGCAGGTGGTATTTGGATCAAAACAACAGATCCAAAGCAAGAAGCCCTGGTCCTTTGTGCTGTGTCCCCAATCACCGTTAATGATTGACCAGCACTACACAGACGCCTATTTGGAACTGAGGGGCTGGGGCATCCCCGTAGCGATCATGCCCATGCCGCTGATGGGCGCCACCGCTCCGGCCAGCTTGATCGCGACGCTCATTACGGCCAATTGTGAAATACTGGCCACCCTTTGTCTGGTGCAGGCCGCCGATCCGAACACCCCGGTTATCTATGCCCCGGTATCGTCATTGATGGATCCTCGCACCGGTTTGGTAAAGAGCGGTTGTATTGAGGAGGCCTTGATTTGTGCCGCCTCCGTTGAAATCGCCAGATACTACGGTCTTCCCGCTGAAACCTCCGGTTTGGAGACGGGTAGATTCGGGCTGAATGTCCAGTCAAGTTATGAGACCGCCTTGACCGGTCTCCTGCCGATGCTTGCCTTTCCCGATATCATGCTCGGTGCCGGCTTGATTGGCGGCGCCATGGTTCTCAGCCTGGAGCAATTGGTCATTGATGCCGAGATATATAAAATGGGTCGCCGCGCCCACCAGGGAATCGCAACCGATAAAGACAAATGGATGCGTGAAGTTTTTGAGCAAATCGAGCCGGGCGCCCATTTTATCGATCATCCCGCGACCCTCAAGGCAGTTCGGAGCGACGAATTACTGATGAGCCGTTTGGAAGCCTATGGGGGTATAGAAGAAGCCGACAATTTGAGCGGCCCCGATATTGTTGCTGCGGCAGGTGCAAGGGTAGATCAGATTTTATCCGACTACCAACCCCTGCCCCTGGGTGATGAGGTTGAACGGGAACTGCAAAGAATTAAAAATAAAGCTGCAGTTGAAAAAAATTCAACTGCTTAGCAATGAGCCGAGCTTATTGCGCGATGCTAGTTGTCAAAATATGTTCCAATTGAAGAGTGCCCTTGTTATTGAGACGGATAATAGAAGGTATCTCAAAAATAAGATTTTTGGTTCAGATCAAGGCATGCGAAAAAAATAACCACAGGCATATGCCTTATATTTCGAGGATTATTTTTTGAGCATAACATAGATATGGGACGAAAAGATATTTTTGAGATATCTTCTAATTATTTGTCGGGAAAAGCCGGCGCCCCGGCATACTTGACGTACCTGACCAGCAGCGAAGTTTCGATGTTTGTAATGCCTTCGATCGCATTGATTTTGTCCATTAATCGACCGAATTCTGCCTGAGAATCAACATAATACTCCGCATCGAAATCTGACGATCCCACCAGTTGGGCAATATACCAGATTTCATCCAGCCGACTGAGTATTTTGCCCACGCTTTCAAGCTGCTTTTTGCGGGCCTGGATCCTCAAATTACCCATGATTCCGGATTTCAGTTTGAACGGATTGACAATCGCAATCACCTGGATACGTTCATCCTGAATCAAGTTTTGCAACCGCTTTCTCACCGTTGCCTCAGAAACCCCAAGAATTTTGGCTATTTCGGTGTTGGCTATCCGTCCGTTTTTCTGAAGCAAGCGAAATATTTTATAGTCTATATCTCTATTGTCGTTGCCCATGGGATTACCTATGTGTGTGGTTTATTCCAAATGTAAAATATATGTTCCGATTCCAGACGATGATTAAGGAGAACCCCTATTTTTTTGAAAGGACATGTCAATCCAATTATGAATTTGCGCCCCGGATTGGTGATGATGTTAAGATCCTTGGCGACGTGTTCGAACAGTCCTGACGTATTGTTGATTTCCTGTCGCCTGAATCCCGCAAGTCGAGATTTTAATACTTTAGATTAGATATCTTTTACACTGAAAGCGCATCCCGGTCAAGTGGAAATCGATTTATATTGAGCTTATTCGGACTTATTTTGCTATAATCATTTCATTAATCGATATTTATTGTTGACTTTCGAATTAGAATTGGCTAATTTCGCACCTGTTATAAGGCCGAGGAATCGTAAAATGGATAACACTGTTTATACTGCCTGGGATGGGTACGCTTGGCTGGTTGTACAGTATAAAATTATCCTTCCCCGGCAAACATCATCTTTCTCTTTAAACCCGCTCTTACAAAACTGTTTTCCAGATTTAGTTAATGGGAGGAATATATGAATCCGACCTCGCATAACAATTCAGGGCAAAGCTTTGGTTGGGGACTCAAATCCTTATCTTCGGATGCCTTGGATAAAATTCACGCTGCCACACTGGATGTTTTGAGCGCCACCGGCGTTCGCGTTGACTCGTCCGA
>CAYVMI010000007.1:0-130900 GCA_964452555.1 uncultured Desulfobacterales bacterium | reverse complement strand
TATTGATACCTGTTCCGAAGCCCCGGCAACCTGGTTGGCACCCGCATACATACCATTGGTGATGGTGTAGATGGGTCTTGCAACGATAAACTGGAGGCATAAAACAACCGATACGATTAGTGCGATTACAATACAAACAGCAACGAGTATTTGGCTTTTAACAGCACTCCTGATGCTTTTTGTGGCGATGCCGGTAAATTCAGCGATTTTTTCTTCTGTTTTTTTCTCTTGTTTAATAATTTCATTTTGAACAAGCTGATCTGTAAAATAAATCTGCACGGTACCAATTTTTGATTCTTCGTGAATCGCATCTTGGCTTAAAGAAAAATCCTCATTCAAAACTACCGTTGAAGAAATGTTATTGCCTGTTTTAATTTCTGCCTCTTTCCATGCCGCCGCAAAAGGGCTGCCGTCCGCTTCAACTACGCTTATGGCTACGATTTCTTCTATTTTTGCAAAGCTTGCCAATAACTCTAGCAAACCTTCCTGATCAAAATCATATATATAGGATGAAGTGATACCGCTTAATATTTCCAGATCAATTTTAATATTTTCTTTGATTGAATTAACCTTCGCTGTCGAGACTTCTTTAAGCTCTTGACTCTGGGATTGAGTGAAATGTCCTATCATGAGACTTGATAAGTTGGATTGCAGATATATGGATATGGCGCTACTGACCCCAAGCAAAATAAGGACAATAATCCCTGAAAGTAACGCTGTTTTTGTGGAGATTCCAAGTCTCTTTTTGCTAATTTTTTTCATTTCACACTCCTCGAGGCACACAATTGAAGGCTATTTTCCCAAACCAGCGAACCATTAATGTAGCTGGCAGCAGGCAGTAGATATTAATTTGTCAAAAGTACCGATTTTTTCAGCGCTTTCATGGCTTTTTCGGGCTGTTTTTATTTCATTATCGGAAGCAATATTAAAAAGCTTTAATTAAAAATTCGTGAAGTAAAAGAATCGGAGTCGGGTATCCATATTTGGTCAAATTCGGGTATTAATTTCCGGTTGTACCTTTAGGATTTGAGGCCTGGGGGAGATTGCACAGATGGGGAATTTGAAGTTGGGATTGCAGAGAGGTATCACCGGTCATTTGAAAATACCGGCAGCCTGGACCGTTGCAGTCAGACAGTTAAAAACTTGAACCACATTTGCCAGTCGTGGTGAGAATTAGACCTAACTTTTTAATATGTTGAACCTATTATCCTGTGTTGATCGCACGAGCGCCATCCCCAGGTCGTATGCCTCCTGATTCAATGCAAGCCTGTCCGGCGGCATCAATTCTGAAATTGTGGCGTTAAAGACCGTTTTATCCATGGGTAGACCGCTGACGGCTGCGGCGGCCCCGATCATGATGATATTTCCCAGGATGGGGTTACCCAGCGCCAATGCTTTCTCGGTGGCATCCAGAAACCAGCTTTGGGCGGAAAGTTCGTCTATCCAGGCTTGAATCCTGTCCTGCTCCGGATACGGTTGATCACCTGAAATCACGCCGATGGCATGTACGGGCCTCGTATTGCAGATGGTTCTGACGTCTGGATTGCCGTATTGCTGCAAGACGCGCAGCGCTTCGGTGGGTTCCAGGGCAATAGCCAGATGACAGCGTCCTTTGGGAATTTGGGGCGACCAATGGGGCCTAGTGGATACGCGCAGATGGCTCATGACCGAGCCGCCGCGCTGGGAGGCACCGAAGGTTTCGCCAATCGTAACGTTAAAGCCCTTGTGGGATAGCATATTGCCCATAACCCGGGACGCCATTACATTGCCCTGGCCTCCGACACCAGTGATAATTATATTATAAGGATCCGCTGGCAGGCTATTCGCATACATGTTTCAGGCCACCTCCTTTCGCTGAATGGCGCCGGACGGACAGATGGCAGCGCAAACCCCGCAGCCGGTGCAAATAACTTCGTCTATGCCGGACACACCTTTCTGATGGTCCCAAATCAAACCCGGACATTTGAAGATGCGGGTGCACAACTGGTTGCACCCGCAGTTTGAGCCGATGCAGACTTTTTCATCCACCTGGACATGAAAGCTGTTTTTTGATTTCTTTTCAGGACTCAGAGCACACATCTGTTCGAGTATCAAAACTTTTAATCCGGTCATTTCAAACAGCTCAAAAAGCGTCTGCTGGGTGTAAGCAAGATCAAAGGGATCGCAGGTTCGCACTACGGCTCCCATGGCTTCGCAAATCTTGGCCACATCGATGGCCGGCAGCGCCTTGCCGGCCACGTCTACCGCTAGGCCCGGATGGGGTTGAAAACCGGTCATGGCCGTACCACCGTTGTCCAGCACCACGATGGTTATATCGGACTGATGGTGAACGGCGTTTACCAGAGCCGGCAACACTGCGTGAAAAAAGGTTGAGTCTCCCACGGTAGCCAATATAGGTTGATCCATACCGAATCGGGCCAGTTGGCCGAATCCGCTGGCCAGGCCCACGCCGCTGCCCATGGCATGCAAGGTTTTCAATGTACTGAACCCCGTGGGCAGCACCGCCAAAGAATAGCAACCGATATCACCGCACACAAAGCCTTCACGGCTATCCATTTGCAAAGCATTATGGATGGACCAGAACGAGGCTCGGTGGGGACAGCCGGCACAAAAGGTTAGATCACGGTTGGGGGCACCGGACGCGGTCAGCTCCTGGGAACGTCGGGCATAATCTTCGGGTACGGGCTCATAATCGATGGACAAGGCCTTTGCCAGGGCGGCAAGCACCAGATCCGGATTCATTTCGTTGTTTGCGGGAAAGACGCCTTCGTGCTTGCCGAGAAAAGTTTTAATCCCGACTTCACCGGCAAATTCGGCCGCCATTACTTTGACATTCTCTTCCACAAAAGGAATGACTTCCTCGATAATCAGAATCTTATCGGCTATGGCCAAATGCTTTTTCATCAGCCGGGGCGGCAACGGCCAGGTGGTTCCCAATTTTAGCAGGCCCACCCGATCCTGAATACCCAAAATTTCGATGGCCTCACGGCTGTACAAATAGCAGGCACTGCTGGTTATCAGGAGCAATTCCGGTGAGTTGGGGCCGGAATACGTATTAAAAGATGATTCTTCAAATTTAGCGACAAGGCCCTGCAATTTTTCCTGCTGCAGGCCATGGCGGTATGACGGTGGCAGGCTGCACATGGGACCCTGGGCGGGATCCAAAAACAAACCATCATGCTTGAAGAATGCGTCCTTTTCGACTAGCGGCGTTTGGCCCAAAACAACATTGCCGCTGGCATGAGACAGACGCGTAACGCTGCGGACCATGACCACAGAGCCCATTTCTTCGGAAAGTTCGAAAGCCCATTTAACCATGTCCTTGAGCTCTTGAAAATCACCGGGTTCTAATTGGGGCAATTCCAGCATGCGCGCAAAATGGCGTGACTCGCCTTCATTGGCGCTGGATAGGGCCCCCGGATCATCGCAATGCACCAGGACCATCCCCCCCCGTATGCCCGTGAGGGCTAGATGCAGTAAAAAATCGGATCCCACATTTACGCCATTCTGTTTCATTACGCACAACGACCGCAGACCCGCAAATGATGCTGCCGCGGCCACCTCCATGGCCACTTTTTCATTGACGCTCCACTCCACGTATAAATTCTGCCGCTGCGCTATCTCGGCCAGCGTTTCGACGATTTCAGATGACGGGGTACCGGGATATCCACTGACAACCGCAACACCTGCTTCCAGGGCCCCCCGGGCGATGGCTTGGTTGCCCATGAGCAGGTGGCGCTCACCTGACTTTCCGATGACGGACTTTGTCATGTCTCCTCCCGCAAGCCGCTGTACTTTTTGATGGCCGCCATGGCTTCCGGCGGCATCCTTAGAACTGCCGGTTGATCATCGGCCGTATTGATCAGGTCCCTTTGGACCAGCATACGCATGGACCGTGCTTTTTTGGTCGCCGCTGCAGCGGTCAGATGATCCAAATCATTTGTTGGATAGGTCTCCGCTTCCAGGAAACCGGCCTCCCGGGCTGCGTTTACAAGTTTTGCACCCTTTTCCGATCGAACGATCAGTGTATTCCATCCAGGTCGGCTTTCGAACATGCCCACGGACAAATCGGCCAGTTCCGCGGTAAGATCAAGACATACAAAACAGCTAGACGGTATCAACGGTCTGATGTCGGACAAGGGTATGTCTTCGATTCTATTTGCGGTGTGAAGCTGCATACGGTCGGCAGGTGGAGGCGGAAGGTCCATTCCGGTAATATCGGCTGGGTCCATTTTCTCTGCGATCAGTTTCAATAGACCCCGTGTGCCCAGGGACCAGTTGCAAAAAAGGCCGATGATCAGTGCAATGGGAACACGGTCTTCGCTGCCTGGCAAACGGTTAAAACGCATTTGAATCCCGGCCGTGACCTGGCACGGCGTACCCACCAGGCCGATTTGTGCATGACCTTGTTGGGCGGCCCTATTAACCGCAGATAGCGTCGGCGCCGCCATAAACTTGGATGTGGCAAATCCGGCAATGTCTTCCCAGCGAGTCACGGCCTTGGAAACCGGGATCATATTTTTCTGGTCGGTGACGGCTGCCGCATCTATTGTGCCGCCTTGCATGGCGAATGTTAATAAAGCCGTTACGGTCCCACCGGCCTGGAACAGCACTTTAGGGGCCTTGCCGCCGGCCCTGGCAGCCAGCACATCCCTACTATGCCCCAGGGGACTGCCATCATAGGGAAATCCGAATTGTTCTCGGGATAAAAAATTCAGGTCTACTTCCGCTTTGGGGCAGTATGCATGGCAGCGACCCTGCTCCAATGTGCAAGGAAACAATTGCGAGGTCAGACCTTTATAATTCTTAAAATAGGGACAAAGGTCCACACATGCGCCGCAGCCGATACACAGATCGCGGCCGTGTACATCTGCCAGCAATTGGTTTGCCCCGGCAGGTTTCATATGGACTGTCTCCTCCCCTAAAATATTTTATTACCAGCAATCGATGTTCGGTCTCTTCTTTCCTTTTTGGCTTTCCGCTTTGGGTTGGGATCGCAACCCGCACATGAGCCAGTGACGCGTATCCGCCGGATCGATCACATCATCTATTTCCAAAACTGAAGCCATGTTGATAGCCTTGCCATGCTCGTAATGCAGGGCCACCAGCTCTTCAAATTTGGCTTTGCGTTCTGCCTCATCCGCGATGGCCTCCAGTTCTTTCTTATATCCGAGCCGCACCGCACCTTCCAAGCCCATGCCGCCGAATTCACCCGTGGGCCAGGAGACAATGAAATCGGAACTGTGAAAGCTGCCGCCGGCCATGGCCATGGCGCCCAATCCATAGCCTTTGCGTAAAACGATGCTGAATATGGGGATGGTGGCGTTGGCGGCATTGGTAAATATCCGGCAAAAATGCCTTACCTGGGCGGTTTTCTCAGCCTCCGGCCCAACCATAAATCCCGGCGTATCGATAAGCGATATCAACGGCAGGTCAAAGGCATCGCAAAGCTGAATAAAGCGCGCCATTTTATCGGCCCCATCCGCATCGATGGCGCCGCCCAGGTGAAATACATTGTTGGCCACCAGACCGAATGGTTGTCCCTCGATACGGATTAGTGCCGTAATGATACCGATGCCAAATTCCCGCCTGAGCTCCAGCACCGTATCCCTATCTGCCAGCACATCAATGACTTTACGCACATCATATGCCCGCTGGCGTTGTTCCGGTACCAATGGTCGAATGAGACTCTGATCCTCACAGGTCCAGTTCTGGAGTGCCCCCTGGAAATAGGACAGGTACTGTTTAGCCGTCTGCACTGCTTCGCTATCGTTTTCGACCACAATATCCACCACCCCGTTGGGCGCTTGGACCGAAATAGGACCGATCTCTTCTGGTTTAAAAACACCCAAACCGCCGCCCTCGATCATGGCCGGCCCGGCCATGCCGATGTACGATTTTTTGGTAGCAATAATCACGTCGCATTGGCCCAACAACGCAGCATTGCCCGCAAAGCAATAACCGCTGACAATACCCACAAGCGGCACCAGGCCGCTGAGTTTGGCAAAATGCGAAAAAGACATGAGTTCCAGGCCGGCCACCAAAATCTGATGCATATCCACATCGCCGGGTCGGCCGCCGCCCCCTTCCGCAAACAGAATTGTGGGAAGTTCTTGCTTATGCGCCAATGCCAGCATGCGGTCTTTCTTTTTATGGTTGAACCACCCCTGGGTGCCGGCCAGAACCGTGTAGTCATAACCGATGACCAGGCATCTGCTTTTATTTTCAGGGAATAGCTTCCCGTTTACAAAACCAATCTGGGCCACCAAGCCATCAGCAGGTGATTTTTGAATCAACTCATCCATGGAACGCCGGCCCCGTTGGGCCGCCAAGGCAAGCCCCCCATATTCGATGGACTTATCGGGATCCAGCAGATCACTGATATTCTCCCGAATGGTTCTCTGACCGGCTTTATGACGCCGTTCCACTGCTTTGGGACGGGCTTTGTCCATGGTAAATTCGTGCCGCTTATTCGATTCAGCTAAATCAGGACGTAACTTGTTGGGATCCATTTCTAATTCTCAACTCCTTTATTGGGTAAAATGCTTAATGCTTTTCTAAAATATAATCCCTTGGTTGTTCGTTTCGCTCGGTTATATGCCAGTGAGTCTGCACCAAGGCCGCCATAAACCGACGATCATGACTAATCAAAACCAGGCCGCAGGGACAATCTACTAAAGCCTGTTCCAGGCATTCAATTGATGGCAAATCCAGATGGTTTGTGGGCTCATCCATGATGATCAAATGGGGCACATTGGCAATCCCGGTTGCCAAAAGAAGTTTGCGTACTTCGCCAGGGCTAGGGGTGGTGCTTTCCAACAGTCGTTGGGGTCTAGAGCCCAAGCAGCTGACGACCGTCATCATTTTACCTAATTTGTCATGCGACAACGCTTTAGCCTCTTTGAGGATCGTCTGCGAAGCCGATAGCTCGATCTCCTGGGGTACATATGTCAACTGGCTCTGTGCTAAATTAAGCGACGCCAATATATGCCGAATAAGGGTACTTTTCCCACACCCGTTTACGCCGGAAATACCGATACGGTCATCGGGTCGCATGGAAAGATCAGGGAAATGCAGGCAACTGTCGTCCCCCAATGATAGCGATCCCGCCGGTATATCAAACAAGGTATTGCGTTGTGATTTTGCACCGGACATCCAGATGCCCAGCGTATACTCCTTTTTTACGGTGAGCGCCTCCAATTTCTGGTGTGCCTGAGATAAACGGCCCTGGAGCTGGTTTAACTGACTGCCGGCGCTACCATCCTTGCCAGTGACCCGGGCTGCATTAATTTTTTCGCGGGCATCGTGGTCTTTCGCCGCCAGGCCACCTTTTGATCGTAAGCGATTTGCCTGAGAAGCGGCATCACGCCTTTGTGAAGATGCGTGTTTCAGCCGTGCATATTCATTCTTTGCCTGCGCACGCTGTTTTTTGGCGGTGGCCATTTCCGCGCGGGACTGGTGCAAGCCCCGGGTATAGTTACCAGGTCTCAAAATCACTTTTGGTGGTTCGATAAAAAGGCATTGCTGGCAGAGATCATCCAGAAACTTGCGATCGTGGCTCACCAATATGCCAACGCCGCGATAGCTGGACAAGGCAGTGAATAGATGATCTTGGGCCTGAGTGTCCAGATGGTTGGTGGGCTCGTCCACTGCCAAGGCCGGTGGGGTTTGCCATAAGGCCACTGCGATCTGGGCCCTTTTGCGCTCACCGTGGCTGAGGGTATCCCAACGTTCAAGCCATTCGTCTTCTAGACCCAATTTGGCCTTTATCCGGAAGGCATCGCGATCATTGGCATGTATCAATTCGAAAAATTGATCCGGCGCATGATCGGTACGCTGTTGACAATAAATACCATGTTCCGGAAAGGTAATCTGGCCTTCATACGGTTCTAGAATGCCCATGGCAAGTTTTAGCAGGCTGGTTTTGCCAACGCCATTCGCACCCACGATAGCCGTCCAGCCCGATGCCAAGTGAAATGAAATGTCTTGGAACAAGTCCTCTGTGGCACGCTCATAGCCAAAACTAACATTATTAAATTGAATGAACAAATTGCCCATGACTGTTCTCAATAAAACTGCTCTATAAATATAATGTTGAACCATTACTCATATAGCATAATTATATCCGGATGAAAATCTCGCCAGGCAGGTCAATCAACACGACCTTGTTGGTGGCTTATGATTAGACTCAAATTTAAATACCCCCTATTATTTATTGCCATTGCGTGTCGGTCCTAGTATCCTGGGTGCGTATGCGTACGATCCCGGCAATACCTGAAGACATTAACTACGTGATTCCTTGGATTACGGATGAAACTGATTGCTTGATATGGGCCGGACCTCAGGTACATTTCCCATTGGAGCCCGAGCGTCTTTTAGAGGAAATCGAATTCAGCTACAACAATTCCTTCTGTTTTAAGCCCGTGGGGGCCATTAAGGCTTTTGGACAATTGCTGTCTAAACAGAGAGATATGCTGCACATGGCCAGAATTATTGTTGCGCCGGAGAATCGTGGCAAGGGCTATGGACGTCAGATATGTACGGATCTCATCCAGATTGGCCGTGAGAGAAATGCACGCGCCCTGACCTTGAATGCATACCGTGAAAATCTAGTCGGCATTCGGCTCTATAGAGGTCTGGGTTTTTTCGATGATCAGGAAAAGTCGACGCCTGAATATTTACATATGATCAAAAACTTGACATGAAATTCGGAAAACCGCATAGGCGCATTATCAGCCGTTGTATTGGCTTGATCATTACGCTGTCATTCGGAGCAGGATTCTTTTTGGTCGCCTGCCGGCCTTTGGAAACAACGCCCGATTACGGCAGCATTCATCCCCGCCACCTGTTAACGATTCCGCGCGCAGGCAAGCTCCATATCACCTGGGAGGCAAGGCATCTAACGGTGTCGCTGAAAGGATCCGTTCGCCAGGGCATCCTGTCGCTAAACGGCAACATCAGCCGAAATCAGGATAACAGGCAATTTATCAAATTAGATGCCGTTGATGTCGATATCTACCTCACAAATTCTACCGGCAAAATTCTCAAGCATGAAGTTCTACATTCCACGGACAATCCACCGCCCGACCAACTTCTATACGTCTTCCAGCGCAGTTATAAACTTCCGACATCCACATCGCATATCGCTTTCGGATACGATCTAAAAGCTGGCAGCCGCCATATACGCCATTTCCCCATAGATTAGACACTGTCCGACCCTATGGATTCTTAGCAACGGGTTTTTGCTGTTGGCAAAACAAATTATACCAGTTGTCAAAAATATATACCGATTCAAATCCACGGTGAAGGAGTATCCCCATTTATAACAACCGCGATAATGGCCAGCACGGAAACATCTATTTTCAGATCTAGACCCAACAGTGCAAAGTCCTGCCAAAAGCATTTACATGCTAAACAGCAGGACCCATATCATGCATCTTCGTGGTTTTAACTGCGCGGCACAACCTCATAACCCGGTTCTTCGGGCTCGTCATCTGTCATTTCACTTGGAAAGCAGGTACCCAGACACTGAACGCCACAGGTGTCTTCCAAACGCTTAATGATATTCGGCGAAAACTCACGTGATCCATAGCGTTTCTCGCCATCCTGGAAAATATTCAATACCAGGGGTGATATCTCGACCGGCACCTCATGTTGCCGGGCCAGTTTGTCAAACAGGCCCACATCCTTGACCACCAGGTCCATGGTGAAGTTGATATCACGACTGCCGTTGAGGATCACCTGGGACTCGGTTTCATGCACAAAAGAATTACCGGAAGAAATACGAATGGCCTCGTAGGTTGTGTTCATATCCATGCCCGCTTGCTTGGCCACCACAAAGGCCTCGGCCAGGGCAGCCAAATGTACCGAACAGAGGAAATTGGTGAGCACCTTTAAAACCGAGGCAGATCCGATCGGCCCGGTGTGCAGGATGCGCCGGCCCATGGTCTTTAGAAATGGTAAAACGCGGTCAAACACTTCACGTTTGCCGCCGGCAAAAATGGAAATATTGCCCGTGGCGGCCCGGTGGCAACCACCGGAAACAGGACAATCCATGGCCATGCCTCCCTGGGCTTCCACCTTTTCAGCTAAACGGGCCACCTCCTTCTGATCAGTGGTGCTCATTTCCAGCCAAACCTTGCCTGAGCTGAGGCCTTGGAGTATACCGTTTTCTGATTCCATTACCTCTGCGCTAATCGCCGGTGATGGCAGACAGGTGATGATTATATCCACATTTTCTGCCATTTCTTTGGGTGAGGCGGCACGCTTGGCACCCTTTTCAACAAATGCTGCCACCAGATCTTCGTCTAAATCTCTAACTGTCAGGTCATATTTATTGCGCAGCAAACTTCCCGCTAATTTTTTACCCACATTGCCAAGACCGATAAATCCGATTTTCATAATTTACTCCTTTTATTTTATTGCTTTTGATTTTTCCTTCATAATAATTTTAACCAGGGCATCGACAATCGTTTTATAATCCTCGACAATTACAACATCAGCCGCTTTGGTGATCGGCGCCTGGTCGTCAAGATTGATGGCAATTATTTTTTGGCTGCGGGCGATACCCGCATAAAAGGCCGGGGCGCCGGATACAGCCGCGGTTATACATACTTCTGGTCTGGCAATGGCACCGCTTACACCAATCAGGCGGTGCAGGGGAGCCCAGGCACTCATGGCCACCGGTCGGGTGACGCCAAAATCCGCACCGATGATATTGGCATTTTTTTCCAGCTCCCGGCAGGCTGCGGCACTACCCAGGCCCCTACCCCCGACGACCATAAACCGCGCCCTTTCGAGGTCGGACGCCGATTCATCGGGAACCCACTCTGAATTAATCCGATGATTTGCGTTCAGGTACCTCAGGTCATGTTCTTTAAAGTTTGCCGTATCGCGGGTTGGTATGGTTTCCGGTTCCGCGCCATCTTTGGCCAGCGAGATGCAATAGGGCTTTTGAGTCAATTGAAAAGTGGCCAAGACATGATTGGCGTAAGCCGCCTTTTTTGCCTCAAATACTCTTTGGGAACTTTCGACGGATCTCACCTGCACAAGCGAGGAGCCATTCATCCGATAGGCCCAGCGTACGGCGATATCATCTTCGAGAGCCCCTGCCGGCAACAGGTACAGATCTGTCTGCTTGCCGGTTTCAAGGGTCTGGAGTGCTTTCAGGATTGTTTCCACCTGAAAGTCGGACACCCATGCCAGCTCAACTTGGTCCGTGGGAACCTGTATCCCTGATATGCCTGGTTCATTATCTTTGAGGGCTAGCAAGATGGTGCTGCCCTTTAAATCCGCAGATCCGAGGTTTGATTTTATGAATCCGTACAACTGTTCGGTTTGCGCAACCAGGTTTCTTGAATTCCCCATGAGGATGGCTTTGAATATCATCTTCGGCTTGGCCATGATTATGACAGCACTGCGTCTTTTAAATGTTCGTCAAGTAGTTTTTGAGCTATTTCCTCGGGACGCCGGCCGCTTACCCGGACCCCTGATCTCCGCTGCTGCATAACTTCCAGTTTTGTGAGCATTTCAGTCTCTTGGGGCAGATCGAATGAGTTTAAAGGCAATTCAATAAGAGGACGCCTACCCAAGCGCATCCGGTCTTTTAAGGTTGGCACCCGCAAATAGGTATTGGGTGCTTCACCAATGGATAGAACACAGGGCGTCTTGATTTGCTGCCGCAACCAACCGCCGTCTGCTTGGCTGACAACCTCCAGTTGATTGGGCCCCCTAATCGCTATCCGGGTGACACGGGTAATACAGGGCCAACCCAACATCTCTGCCACCAGCAAATGGGTTCTCGCATTGGCACCGATGCTGGATTGGTGGCCCAAAAGCAGGACATCCTGATGCGCATATTTCTGCACATATTGGGACAAGACAGCGGCTACGGTAAGGGGTGCGAAGCGCAGATCCGAACGATGCTCAATACGAACAATCTGATCAAATGGCAGTGCATTCAAAGTTCTCAGGATCGGCCCGGCACCCTTTGGGGCGATGGTCAGGGCGGTGAGGACGATTTGCTTTGAGGATTGCTGCACCAATTTCAGGGCCATTTCCAGGGCGCTCTCAGCATAACTGTTGAGAATGGGTTTCAAAAAACTGGTATCGATATCAAACCCATTTTCAACCAGCCAATCATCACCGATTAGCTTCTCGACGTCCGGTTCGATATTAAAGCCGACAAGAATATTCATTATTTTTCCAGCGGGAATATCGTCCCCATATTCATGATTCCGTTTGGATCAAAGGCACGCTTTAATTGCTTTAGAATATAATAGGATGAATCATATTCGGCTTCAATCCAGTGAGTGCGGTGCTTGCCGACGCCATGGTGGTGGCACATGGACCCTCCGGCCTTGATGGTCTCCTCAACAATTATTTTTTTGATGGGCAAGTGATATTTGGTGAGCTCCTCCTCGGGAGCACAATCGACAACATTATAAAAATATACAAAATAGAGATTGGTACCATTGAGATAGCTGTGAGATGAATGCCCGCCCAGAAGGGTCAAATCCGGAATCTCTGCTCTGACCCGCCGCATGCATACCTCGTAAATATCATGAATTATGCTCCAGTTGGCCGAAATTTCCGTGGTGTTGCAGATGTTTTTGGTTTCCATGATCTCTTCTCTTTCCTCGGCCAACTTGGCGGGGTCCCAATTGAGGTGCGCAAACCAATTTTCGATCAGCTTGGGGGCGACCGGTACACATTCCGCGTATCCAGCCACAATCTCTTCAATGGCATTGGCGGTGGCATCGGCGATGGGCTTGACCCCTTCCGCCACAAATATCAAAACACATTTGTCGTCTGCAAAGTGTGAAAAATGATAAGCACCGTCTTCGACATCATATAATCGTGCCACCGATGGCCTGTATCCCTGAACCATGACTTCCCGCAGTATCTCGAAACCGGTCTGCATATGATCCAGCGTATAGCCCAAAAAGCGGTTATTTTCGGGAAAGTACTTAAATATCTTAACGGTGACCTCCGTTATAAAGCATAGGGCCCCTTCATTTCCGATGACCACATGCCGGATATCGGGTCCTGCCGCTCGCCGGGGGACATTTTTTATGCGGGTGACGCCGCCGTCTGGAAATACCGCTTCCAGGCCGACAACCATGTCTTCAATCCCGCCATAAAGGGTTGAAAACTGGCCAATGCTGCGGGTTGCGACCAGGCCGCCCAACTGAGCGATGGGTTTGGATTGGGGTGAATGACCGGTGGTATAACCTTTCTCGCGCAGGCGGTCATCCAATTCCTGTAGTGAAACCCCGCACTGCACCGTTGCCTGCATATTGGTAGCATCAATCTTGATAATTTTATTCATGCCCGACCCATCCACAACAATTGAATTCTCAAGTGCCGTTTCGAGCCCGCCTTCTGTGGCTGAGTGACCGGTTCGCGGGACCACATTGATCTTGTTGCTATTGGCAAATTCGAGTACCCGGGCCACATCCCGGGTGCTGTTAACATGAACAACGGCGGCTGGTGCCGGCAGCTGAAATACGCCATGAAAAGCTTCAAATCTTCTGAAACGGTCAACGCTACTTTCCTGCAACAGGGTTTCGTCCGTCATTACCCGGTCCTGGCCGACTAGATCAATGAGTTGGGTTAAAATCTCTTGCCTGGCTAAGGTCATTTTTTTCTCCTGGGAAAGGGTTTAAATTGCCCCAACTTTACAACATTACATTATCTAAAATTGCCATGTCGTTTAGGCAACCTCGGGGTTAAAGAGGGGATATGATTTTGCGAGTATCGTATCTGTGTAGCTTGTGATGTTTTGATATACCGATGCATTCATCCGACGGTAGACTGCCGTATGCGAGGCTATGGGTTCAAATGTATCCCGGATTCGAACCATGCTTGATATGGCTGGCTCAAAACCATCATAGACGCCGGCAGCAACGGCGGCGCAGATGGCCGCACCCAGGCTGGCTGCGCCATTGACTTCATTTCTAATCGCGGGCACCCCGAAAACATCGGTAAAAATTTGCATAAAAAGATCCCCGCTAGAGCCGCCGCCGGATACGATTACGGATTCAAGTTGCAGATCGAGTTCCCGGCACATGGCATTCACATGATTGTACATGGTCAAAGCAATCGCCTCCAGCATGGCCCGGTACATATGGGCCCGCGTGTGACCACCGTGAAATCCGAGCATGATCCCGCGCTTATAAAGCTTATCGGGAGGCGCCAACCATTCGGGAACGATCATGAGGCCCTCACTTCCGGGAGCAACCAGTTGGGCCTCTCTGTTCAGCACATCTTCCGAAGATATACCCAGTCGCTGGGCGGTTTTTACGACATCATCACCAAATAGTTTACGCAACCAGCTTACGGTCCACATCCCCTGTCGTATGCCGCCGCTTTCATATAAATAGTGATTGGGTACAGATGCCATATTCGAAAAAAAGGTTTGGCCATCCTTGATATATCTTTCGCCGTAAACCATACCGCCGATATAGGTCCCCAAGGAGATTAAGGCCGTATTGCCCGGCTTCAAGCCGGCACCCAGGGCTTCCACTGCCTTGTCATTGGCTGTGGCCACCACCGGGATACCCGCAGGGATGCCTGTCTGGGCACTGGCTTCCGGTGTAACCTCGCCAAGCACGTCACCGGGCATCACCAGCTCCAACAACTTACGGCGCGGGATTTGAAATTTCTTGATTACTGCCGGATTGTCGCTCCATTGCCAGGTATCCTTATCAATCGGCCACATACCCTCATGATTGGCGGCCGTATCTTTAAATTGGCCCGTAAATCGTTGGGTAATATATCCGGATGTAGTGGTCACATAGCTGACCCGGGAATCCACGTGCTCATATGGCTGGGACAGACGCAGATCCATCCAGCTTAATACCGGTGAGGATAAGCTGCCATCTGCCTTCAGGCACGCGCGACAGCATCTAATGGTACAAAGCCCCACACCCAATATATCCTTACGATCCCCGGGAAATGCTTGCATAGCATCGCGGCTGGCGGCGATTATTGAATCCCACAGATCATCTCCGGGGTGTTCGGCCACGCCCGGTTTGGGCATCAGAATCGGTTTGAGCTCTTTTTTGCCCTGACAGACAACCCGACCTTTCAGGTCGAAGATGACGACTTTGGTGCTTTGCGTGCCGTTATCGACGCCGATGATGTATTTATTGGTCATAATAAAATCGCTCCACGATTTTATGACATTTTAAATTTACCTGTGTAATGCACAGGCAAATTTAAAATTATCGAACTAAATATCCGCCGTCGACTGTCAGTATATGCCCATTCACATAATCCGAAGCCCTGCTGGCCAGAAACACAACTGCTCCCATGAGATCCTGGGTTTGGCCCCAACGATTGGCCGGTATATGATCGAGAACACGTTGATTGCGCACGGGATCTTGGCGGGTCCGTTCGGTTAATTCCGTGGCATAATACCCCGGGGCAATTCCGTTGACCTGTATGTTGTATTGAGCCAGCTCATCACAATAGGCTTTGGTAAAGCCGGCCAGACCGTGCTTTGTGGCTGCATACGCCGGAGAGAGTTGCCCACCAAGATATGAAAAAAGGGAACAAATGTTGATAATCTTGCCACGCTTTTGGGGCATCATGATCTTGGCGGCTTCATGGCTGAGTTCGAACGCAGCCGTCAGGTTGATGCTCACCATTTTATCCCATGGTTCCCGACCAAATTTATCGACTTCGGTATTGATACAGATACCGGCATTGTTCACCAGAATGTCGAGGGAGCCGAGTTTTTGAATGCAAACCGCGACAATTTCTTGGGGCGCTCCAGGTGCTGTGATATCGATTTGCATATATTCATATTTTACGCCCTGGGCTTCGATGACATCCCTGGTGGCTGTGCTGTCCGGCATAAGGCTGGGGACCAGGATGTTGGCACCTGCCTTGGCCAGCGCCAAGGCAAAAGCTTGTCCTAGACCGGTGTTGCCGCCGGTTACAATTGCGACCTTCCCTTTTAAAGAGAAAAAATCCATATTGAAGTCTTGAATGTCCATGGATGTCCTTCCGTATGTGGGAGCAGAATTATATTTTTGTCTGAATTTTATCGGTTGGTCGATGGTATCTGTTTAATTGAACACGATATTGGGATTGAGCGTTTCATATTAAAGATAATTTATTGGCTAATATCTGAGGCCTCGAAATTAAAATCCCGCTTATCAGGATCTGCTGATGAAATAAATAGAAAAATGACATGTTTTTATATCTTTTACGTCTTGAGCCGGCTGTTGGTTTTATGCTAAAGAGCCCGGGTCCTTGCGGAACGGCTTTTTAGGTACTTAAACTTTAGGCTGCAGGTTGCCCATAGCTTAATGCCCACAGCTTTTTGCATACGATTCCAATAGGTTGCCGGCATAGACGAGAAAGTGCGATTGGCCATGAAAAAACATAGCAAACAGATCAAGGAGACCGCCCGAAATGTGCCGGTTATGGCTGAGACCGATGTGCTTGTGGTTGGCAGTGGCCCTGGAGGTCTGGCGGCTGCCCTCAGCGCCGCCCGCGAAGGTGTCGACACGATCTTATTGGAACGTTTTGGCTGCTTCGGCGGGAATATTACGCAGGCAGGGGTTGAATCCATCGCCTGGTACCGGCATGAAGGTACCCTCGATATGCAAGGCATCGGCATCGAGTTTGAGCAGCGTGCTCACCAAATGGATGCGACTGATCCTGAACCCCAGTCCCGTAGCCAAGCCCTCAATACAGAATTGTTTAAAGTCGTTGCCGATGTCCTGGTACAGGAATCTGGAATTTTACCCATCTTACACTGTTATGCGGTTACGACAATCATGGAAGGCCGGTCCGTTAAGGGGGTTATTACAGAAAGCAAATCCGGTCGGCAGGCCATTCTGGCCAAACGCGTAATTGATGCCAGCGGAGATGCCGATATTGCCAATATGGCCGGTGCACCCTGGCGCATGTCCGCCAAAAAGGACCTGTTGGGTGTGACCGTCAGTTTCGCCGTATCGGGTGTCGATCGCAAACGCTTTCTGGCGCATGTGCACAGCAATCCTGCAACTTATAAAGACTGGGGGGTTGAAACCACGGGTAAAGAGGATGATCTGTTCAGTCCCTATTTGAGTATACCCTTTAAACAGGCCAAGAAAGCCGGAGACATCCCTGACGATGTTGAAATTGCCGGGACCTGGAGTCGCATCAGCGAACATGGCGATGCCACCTATCTCAATGTCGTCTATATGCCGGCTTATGATGCCACGGATGTCATCGACCTGACGCGTGGTGAAATCGAAGGACGCAAGCAGGCGCTTTGGGCGCTGGATGCATTGAAAAAATATACACCCGGATTTGAAAAAGCCGTTCTGCGTAGCTTCGGGGGATCGTTAGGCATACGGGAATCACGTAAAATCATTGGACAGTATAATCTGACCGAAAATGACGTGCGTCATCAGGGTCGTTTTGATGACAGCATCGGAATCTTTCCGGAATTTCTGGATGGCTACGGCACCCTGATTTTGCCCACGACGGGTCGCTACTTCCAGGTGCCCTATGGTGTTTTGGTCCCGCTGGAAGTGGAAAATCTTTTGGTTGCCGGAAGATGTATCGGCGGGGGTCGATTTACCCATGCGGCCACGCGCCATATCATGTGCTGCGCCCTCACCGGTCAAGGCGCCGGGGTTGCCGCTGCGGTTTCTATTAAAGATAACGTCAATTGCAGTCAAGTGGATATCGCAACCCTGCAAAAAGCCTTGCAAAAGCAGGGGGTACGTCTTTTTTAAAGGAAAAAGGGGTGGAGGTTTGGAGGGTAGCTAATGGTTATAAGCAATTAGCGCCTAATCGTCTTCAGCCTACAGCTAAAAGGCTAAATAAAAATATCGAATATTGATTATCAAATTTTGAATGTCGAAATTCGCTCCCGGCCCTCAGCCCACTTCAACATTCTTTATTCAGTGTTCGATATTCTATTTTCGTTCTTGTGCGAACCGTCAAATGTCTACGGCGCCGTGTTCGACGGTAAGTGCCACAATATCTTTCGGTTTAACCTCGCGCGAGACAATCCCTTTTTTTACCGCCAAAGCAGCCGCCGCTCCCATGGCCTGCCCCATGGCCATGCAGGTACACTGAGCGCGAATACCCGCCAGGGCCATGCGCTCCGCTGATATAATCCGGCCCGCAACCGTAATTCTGGAACTGTCCTTGGGAATCAAGGCACTGAAGGGAACTTTAGGCAGCAGGCGGTCGTCTGAATGGAACGTCTCCTCGCACCCTTTGCCCTCGCTGTGCATATCAATATAATTAAAGGCATTACAAATTTTGTCCTCAAAGTCGGTGGCTTCTAGAAAATCATTCTTGCTGACAACGCGTTCACCCAGTACCCGGTAGGTTTCCCGGGCCAGGCCATGGGAGGCCATGCTGCTGAGGACGACCCGCTCACAGCCTGGTATGTGGGATTGTAGAAACTGAAACATTCGCAGCATCCGTTGGCGACCTTCGATATTGGCCCGGGTCTGACCATCGGCATCGGATGTATCCGCCGCATATATATGGGTGTAATTTTGACCGCCATGATACAGATAGCTTTTGAAAGGCGACATGTTGGCATAGGCGAAGTCACCTTTTTGGATCAGGCCGGACGCCATGGCTTCCTCATAAATAACCTGGACCTCCTTTTCCCAAATCTGCTCGTGTTGAATACCTTCAATTTTATACTGGTAGGTACCAGGCTGACGCGTCTCGTCACGCAAGGTTGCCAATCCTAATATACGCACAACATCGCAGTCTCCGGTGCAATCGATGATTTCTCGTGCCCGGGTGATGCGCCGGATACCCCGACCAAATGACGTCACCTGCCAATAATTGCCATCTGCTTTTAAATCGGCGATAAATTCGTGATAATGTAAAATGACCCCGGCCCGATCGGCCTCGGCTTCAGCAATGGCGGCATATATGGGTATGTTGATATAGCTGTAGTGCCCCGGTGTTTCCACAGGTCTGCGCCGGCGAAAATCAGGAACGGGCAATCCTTCCAATGCCTTGGATTGGGTAAACAGTTCCCAGGGTATACCCCGAACGACCGGTTCATATTTGCTGGAAAAGTGGTTGGGCATGTTGATGCCGCCGGCGGTCATCGTTCCGCCCAACATGCTTCCGGCCTCGATAACGGCAGTGGTGACATCGGCCCTGGCTGCCTGCAAGGCAGCCACATGTCCGGCCGTGCCACCTCCGGCGATGAGCACATCAACGGTTTCTTTAATGGTTTTCATAACAACTCTCAGATACAAACCCTAACAATCGGGATCGAAATCGGGGTCGGGATCGAATTGTAGGCTAAAAAACGATTTCGATATCGATACCGATCCCGATTTCGATATGGATGATCTGATCCGGCACCAAAAGGTATGTATTTTGCTGTTTTTTAAACCCATAAGGGCCAAAGCTTTAAGCTTTCAGATGCCTCAGCCGTTTAACGCAATTAATATCAATATCCAGAACCTCGGCGATTTTGGCTTTGGCGTCGATCCCCTTGGCGCATCCTGGCAACGGCGAAAGGCTGCCGAGATCCAAATCTTCGCGTACTTCCAGCATAATCACCGGATCGCTGAGTTCGATCACAGACACCCCTAATTTATCAGCCACATGTGCTTTGGCAGCATCGATTTTCATGCCCCGGGACATTTGCATGCGGGCCACCAGATCTCCAGCAGTCCGCAATCCGCCCATTCCCGAAGCCATCGCATGTGATATGGCCATGCCCATGGGATCACCCACGCCAACCTACAAGCCGTCTAAGCGACAAATTTCGACCATGGCCGCCGAAGCCCGTGTGGTGATATCCACAGGTGGATGATTGGTGACCGGCACCCCGCCAACGCCCATACCCATATTGGCATGGATGGGAATTTGAGCGACATCGCAGCAAGCCTTGATAAAGGTAATCACCCGGGCCAAATTCCAGGGGCTGGACTCGTTGGTTTTAACATTGACAACAGGCCCGAATAGCGTCACGCCCGCCGCTTCCGCCATGCGGACTTGATCCTGGGGATACATTCCGGCCAAACGCTGTCCTTTGTATTCGAGCTCGGCATGTAATCCGAGCACATACTCACCGGCCATACCCAATTCGATACAGATATCAGGGTATTTTTCTTTGAGGATTTCAGTCGCCCTGAGGCCTGCCAGAAAGTCGGCATCACCGGCAGCCCCCACCGTATCCAGGTTGATGCCATCGGCCCCGGATTCATACATGGCACTGGCCACAAACACGATATCCTTGACCGCATCTTCTACCGCAAGCTCATAGGACGCCTGGGCTTCCTTGATCTTTCCCTTTCCCAACAACATGGCGGGATTCGGAAAGGGGCCGTCCGGTTCGCTGTACAGGCCAAGATTTGGCATGGCGCCATAAAAAAGAGGTGCATGGGTCAACATGGACACTTGTTCCACGACCGTTTGCTCCATGCCAACGATGGGCTTCACGGGCTTGTAGCTGTAATCCACGTGGCCCAACTCAAGGGTATCGGCCCCGAATAACTTCTCGTATATCTGCGTCGCTTGCATGCGGTGAACATCCACAGCCGTGCGCATCATCTTTAGGGGCGCACCATCATAAGACAGTACGATTTCGTTCCCGGGCTGCACCCCCACCACCCGATAGGGCGCTTTGAAAAGATCAAACAGATACTGCAGCTCTTCCTCGGAAAGCGGGTCAATGTTGGCATGCTCGGCAGCTTCTTGGGTGCCGGCCTCGAGATCTGACCTGAGCTGGCTTTCACTCATCTCGATTGGATAACCATCCCCCATGCGGGTCATGATGTTTGTCATAAGTTCCCTCCAAAGCGGACAAGCCGCAACCAAACAAGGTTAAAAACAGCAAACTGCAGAATGCAGAATATTGAATGTCGAAGGATGGATGCGCTACGCGCTGGCATTTGCTTAAAAAAACCACTTAATAATGCCGGAGCGAAGCGACTCATTCCTTCGACATTCAATATTCTGCATTCTGAAATCATCATTCGCTTTTCTTTTTAAAACGTGTAAGTTTTACTTAGAAATACCTAGCTCTGCCTCGGCCTCCTCCACGATTGACCGCATGGTTGCCCTGACATCATCGGGAAGTGGGTCGGGCTTATGGTTTTCTAAAATACGCCGAGCTTCCTGGGTGGCGCGTTCATGGATATCGGTACTGCCTGAGGCTATCCAATCCTCGCGTGTACGACGATCGATCAGCCGGGGCTGGGATTGGCCTTTCATATGGTTGAAGGTCGATGCATGGCTGAGAAAATTCATACCAATGCCGATTTCATGGATAGCATCTGTGGCCAAGGTGTCATCATTGACCGGAATACCCTGGAGTAAAAACTTGATCATCTTGGCAAATTCATTGTCCATTACCAATTGACCAAAATCGATTGTCATGCCCATTTCAATCATGCCCAGGCCATAAATCAGGTTGGCACCTGCCAACGCCGGTAACAGGCCTGTGATGGTTTTTTCGTGACCGGATTGGGCATCACAGACTTTACTGTCGCCCTACCCGCCCGCTACCCAGCTGGGCAGCAGATAGTAGATCGACATCTGGGCCACAGCCGCATTGATCAGAGCGCATTCGGGTGACCCAACGGACGCGGCTGCCAGTCTTAGATCCATGGCTGTTGTGGAACTCCCATAAATAAATTTGGATCCTTTGCGGGTACACTGACTGAGTACCAGGCCGCCCAGAATTTCAGCATTGTGATCAACCAGGGTACCGGCCAGAGGTGCGGGCGATGATCCACCAGCCATGGCCATGGACAAAACATTGACGGCCAGTCCGGCCCGGGCGGTTTCCATGATGATCTCACAGCTTTCTTTAACCAGCTGCAAAGGGCTCACCGGACATGTGACAAACGAAATGATGGGCCGCTCCTGCAGTTGTTGCTTACCCCCCACGATGGCCGCGGCCATCTCCACCAGTTTCTTGGTTAAATACCCGTTGCCGGACCCCATGAAACCGTGTTTGCTGGTGTTAGGCAGCCAGGCTTCAGCATTGTGAAGCTGAACGGATTCTGTGGGGACATCGCTGGCACCCACTGCCCGTTCGTACACATCGATCTCACTCAAGTAATCGGCAATCAAAGCTGAAGCTGCCACATCTGCTTTTGTTGTTTCACGGTAAACGCCGGTGTAAGGATCATTGATAAAAACACCTTCACCAAAATTGGTAAAACCGACTCGATTTCGCTCCATAACAAAATCATTTTTAGGATTGCGCCCTGCCAGCAAAAGTTTGGGCGGTGCCGAGCGGATTGCGTCTTCCACCATACCGGGCGGAAATTTGGCCACCCGTCTTTTTTTATCGATGATCGCACCGCCGCCGTGCAGAACCTCCAGTGCGTCTTCATCGTCAAATAGAAGTCCGGTTTTCTCTAGGATCTCAAGGGTCGCCAGATGAATTTCATCCATCTCATCCTCACTGAAAACCTTAAATTCCAATCCGCCATGTCCTGCTTTTCCGGCTCTTAGATTGCGTCTCAAAGCATTCTCCTCCCTGTTGGTATGATCTTTGATTTAATTGTGGATTGCATTGATTGGAAAAAAGTTGAACCCGGATAGTACGCGTAACCTAGCTTTAGCTACATGTATTTTTGTACTTCCGGAACAGTATGCATATGATCGCTTGCGAGGCCAAAGTCAAGCCTAAAAATCCACTTGACTTACAAATCATGTTGTTGCTATATGGATAGAGACCGACCGGTCTGTCTCAATCTTTTAAGAGAGGAAAATGGCTAATCTTAAACACACGATTTTGCACGAGTCTTTAAAACTGTTCTCTCTGAACGGCTTTTTGAGTACGTCTATTCAAGATATACTATCCGCCGCCAAAACATCTAAAGGCGGATTTTATAATCACTTTTCCAGCAAGGAAGATCTTTTCTTCCACGTCCTTGAAGAAGCTCGCCAAATCTGGCGTATAAAAAACCTCGATGCTATCGATGAAATGAAAGACCCCATCGATAAAATCAGCAAGCTGCTAGAAAACTATAAGGAGAGATACCTTCTGGATTCCGTCAATTTTCCGGGAGGCTGCATCTTTATCATGTTTGCGGTGGAACTGGGTGATTCACGCCCCCATCTCGCCAAAGAAGTTCAAAAAGGCTTTACGGGTCTCAAGGCCATGCTAAAAAGATGGCTGGACAATGGACATCCACCCGCAACCGAGTACAACGGTATCAGCACGGATACGATTACAGAAGTTATCTTCAACGGCATGTTAGGCGCTTCGGTCAACTACAGCGCAGATAAATCCTACAAAGCCCTGGATAAATCCATTCGTGCCCTAATTCGGTATCTCGATCAATTGAGGAATTAGATTCCGGATGTTTTATTGTCGACATACGTATTATTTGCGCACCAAGACCGACCGGTCCGTCTTGTTTGAACGTGTTCCGCATATCTTAAATACTACTTATAACCCACACCTGAATTTTGGCGGTGTTATTGCCGACACCACCACACTTTTCAAATTAAACCAGTTTAAATCACAAGGAGGTTAAGAGGATGATTGATTTTACATTCACCGAAGAACAGGAAATGTTTCGTAAGGCCGCAAGAGAAATTGCCGAAACTCAAATTGCGCCCCATGTGGCTGAAATGGAGGAAACCGGTGAGGTAAGCGATGCCGTGGTCAAAGCACTGGCGGAAGGCGAAATGATGGCCATTACCATCCCCGAAGAATACGGAGGCTTGGGACTGGGATATACCGAGCGCATGATCGCGGTTGAAGAAATCAGCCGGGTATCTGTAGCAGCCGGTATGATGCTCCAAGTCTTTGCCCTGGGGATCGAACCCATTATCAAATTCGGGACCGACGAGCTTAAAAAGAAATATCTGCCGGAACTAGCCAGTGGTGAACGACTTTCAACCACCGCCGTAACCGAGGCTACCGGCGGGTCGGATCCCACCGGCATCCGCTCCGCTTACAAAAAGGACGGCGATGATTTCATCCTCAACGGACGCAAGTGCTTTATTACCAACTCGCATATTGCGGATACCATTACTGTATTGGCGAAAGATGAAGATAACCCCAAAGCCTATTGCGCCTTTGTCCTGGACAAAGATATGCCGGGTTGGAAGGCCACCCACAAGGAGCACAAAGTAGGTATGCGTGGGTGCAACACCGGCGAACTGGCGTTTGAAAATTGCCGTGTTCCGGCGGGTCAGCTTTTGGGAGTTGAAGGCAAGGGTTTAGGAGTAACCATGGCTGCCATCGGCGATGTGGGCCGCGGCGGGATGGTGGGGGTTGCCCTGGGATTGCAAGCCGCTTGTCTGGAAGAGTCGATTAAATTTGCCAATCAGCGAATACTCTATGGCAAACCGATTGCCGCGTTACAAACCACTCAAAACAAACTGGCGGATCTGAAAATCGATTTGGAGGCGGGCCAATTGCTCGGGTATCGGGCCGTGGCCATGCAGGATAAGGGTCAGCGCTCCAGCAATGAATTTGCAGTCGCCAAATACTACACCACCGAAGCTTGTCAGCGGGCGGCCAAAATTGCCGTAGACCTGCATGGTGGATACGGCTGTATGGAAGAGTATCCGGTATCACGGTTTTTGCGAGATTCTTATGTGGTGGGTCCCTCGGCGGGAACATCCGATATTATGAAGGTTATAATAGCACGTTGGGTACTTTCTTAGCATTGAATGACATTTGATGAAATTTATGTGGCGTTATATCAAAGAAGGATCAATTCAGATTCTCAATTTAACTATGAAATAAAATAATTATAAAATGATTTACACTCATTTTTCATCAAATGTCACCCAAGGGTGGCACGGAAGCTTTCATATGCTGCGTTGCTGGGGAATTGAAGTAGAAAACTACGTCTTCACCCCCAGACGCCTTGCCTATGAAAGCCTCCGCACCATTCAAATGCTAAGAAACCTGATTAAAAACGATGAAAGTTAAATGACGGCAATAAGCATGAATTTTAATGCCAATATCATCCATATCGAAATCGGAGTCTGTTTTTTAAGACCTACAATTCGATCCGATAGCGATTTCGATTCCGATTGTTGCGGCTTGTCTGCGTTAGGAAAAAACAAATGTTTAATATAGTGGTCTGCGTTAAAGCAGTTCCGGATCCAAAGGAAGCCTGCAATATTAAAATTGATCCGGTAAGCAAAACATTGTTGCGCTGCGATGTGCCCATGGTCGTCAACCCCCTGGACAAACACGCTATCCAGGCAGCGGTTGAACTCAAAGCCAGGATCGATGTCACGATCACCGTCCTCAGTATGGGTCCGCCCGAGGCCGGCAACATCGTTAAAGAATGCCTGGCCTTGGGAGCGGATCGGGGTATCTTATTAAGCGATCCCGCCTTTGGGGGTGCGGACACATTCGCAACCGCTTTTACATTGGCCACAGGTATTAAAAAGATCGGGCCACAGGATGTGGTGCTTTGCGGCATGGCCAGTAGTGACGGCAGCACCGAATGGGTCGGTCCGCAAATCGCCACGTTCCTGGATCAACCCGTCGTGACCATGGTAAATGAAATTGTAGAGGCGGGCATGGATACCTGGAAGGTTAAAGCCAGCATCGATGATGGCTACCGCTTAATGCAAGTCAGACTGCCGGCTGTTTTCACACTGACGCGTGATGTCAACACACCCAAAACCTTAAGTTTTTCCGGCATCATCAAGGCCCGTAAGAAGGAAATCGAGACATGGGGCTTAAATGATCTGGGCGTCTCGCCAGAATTAGTCGGTGTCAAAGGATCCCCGACGATCGTCTCAGAATTAAATCCCACTGATTCCAAGCGTGAGGTCGAATTTATCACCGGCACCCGCGAAGAGAAAGTTGAATTATTGGTCCAAAAACTAATGGCAACGGGGTTATTATAATGACTGCGCTAAACAATGAATCCGGACCGGTCTGGGTCATCGCCGAACAATTTGACTGTAACTTGCTCGCAGTCTCAACCCAGCTCGTCGGCCAGGCGCGCAAGCTGGCTGACCAGTTGCACACAACGGTCGAGGTCGTGTTGCTGGGAAATAATCTCGATAAGCAACCGCACGAGTTGATTGCCGCCGGAGCCGACCGGGTCTATTTGGGCAATGATCCCCGGTTGTCTTTTTACCATCCGGACATCTATACGGACATTATCGTCAATCTGGCCCAGGAGCATAAACCCGAGATTTTACTGGTTGGATCGACCGCCATGGGCAGAGAGCTGGCCCCTTTGGTGGCGGCACGTTTACACACCGGCCTGTCCGCACATTGCATCGATCTGGTTTTGGATGGTGATTTGAGGCTGGAGCAGCGTATTCCAGCCTATGGCGGCTTGCTGTCCATCATCTGCCCTGAAAAACGGCCCCAAATGGCGACTGTTGCCAAGGGCGTGTTTGCAGCGCCTCGACTCGATCAAGATCGATCCGGAGCCGTCATTGCAATCCAAATGCCGTCTGCAATCTCCGATCGTATCCAGACTCTGGAAGTTGTCCGTGAAGAGCCCCAAGGTGTTCCGCTTGAGTCTGCGGAAATCGTGGTGGCCGGAGGAGCCGGTGCCGGTGATGCAGACGGTTGGCAGGAAATAGCCAATCTGGCCGCAACCCTCAATGCAGCCCTGGGTTCGACCCGGCCAGCCGTGGATGAAGGCTGGACCGAGCTATCCACGATGATTGGCCAGAGCGGCAAAATGGTTAATCCCCAACTTTATATCGGTGTGGGATTATCGGGTGAGCAACAGCATCTTGTTGGTGTAGTGGATGCCAAGGTGATGATTGCCATCAATAACGACGACAAATCGCCTGTTTTCGAACAGGTGGATTATGGTATTGTCGACGACTGCCGTGGCTTCGTACCCATGTTGGTCCAAAAAATTAAAACGGCCCAGCAGGAAAAAGACACCTGTTGACGTTGACTTTTATCCGGATATTGAATGGGCTGGAAGCTTTCATAGGCACTGTTTATAAAGTTCTCATCATATTTCATGCAAGGTTCAGGAACAGCTTTAAAGGAGAAGAAACATGACGATTAAAACCAGGAGCGACTATCTAAATGCTTTGCGACAACTCAGACCGAATATCTACAAGTTCGGCGAGCTGATCGAAGATGTCACTACCCATCCTGCCACCAAACGGACGGTAGAAAGCCATGCCCGCTGTTATGATGCCGCCAACGATCCGGATATGGCCAAGATGTACACTACCAAATCCATGTTTAGCGGTGAAACCGTCCTGCGCTGGAATTCCATGATGCAGGATGAAGG
Source organism: uncultured Desulfobacterales bacterium (assembly GCA_964452555.1). GTDB lineage: Bacteria > Desulfobacterota > Desulfobacteria > Desulfobacterales > B30-G6 > B30-G6. The sequence continues at coordinate 103,691 of CAYVMI010000007.1, read as the reverse complement.
GGCCCTGATCAGTAACATGAAATTCAAACGTCAGAACTATCGTCATACCGGCACCTGTACCGGCGCCGTCTGCGTGGGCTGGAATGCCATGAATGTCATGTGGGCCGTAACCGAGGAGATGGATGCCGAATACGGAACCGATTACCAAGCGCGCTTGAAAAACTGGATAATGCATGCCCAAAAAGAGGGATTAACGGTCTCGGGCGCTCTGACCGATGCCAAGGGCGACCGTAGCAAGCCACCCTCCCAACAGGCCGATCCGGATACCAACCTGCATGTGAAGGAAGTCCGCGATGACGGCATCGTCATCCGGGGAGCCAAGCTCATGATCTGCGGGACGGCTGCCGCCCAGGAAATATTTTTGCTGCCGGGTAGCGGCTATAAGGAGCCAGACAAGGACTATGTTCTGGCCTGCGTGGTACCACGAGACATTGAAGGGCTAACCATTGTTGAAGCACGCCATCCCAGCGACAAGCGTGAACTGGAGAGCACAGCCGATGTAGAATGCCCTGATACCGGCATTACCCAAGGATGGTTGTTGTTCGATGATGTCTTCGTTCCCAAGGAACGCGTATTCATGTGCGGAGAAGCTAAATATTCAGGTAAAGTCATCGGACATTTTACCGCCAATTACCGGGCCTGTATCGGCGGCTGCGTCACCGGCCAGGGGGATGTCATGATCGGTGCCTCCATTCTCATGGCACGCGCCAACGGCCTCAAGACTAAAACCTTCATGAACAAACTGGTGGACATGAGTATCAACAACACCATCACATTTGGCTTGGGGGCCGGTGCCATTGCCCTCGGTAGCCAACATCCTTCGGGATCATATTTTGCCGATCCTCATACCGCCCACACCAATAAAGTCATGGTGGCAACCTTGCCCTACGAGGTTAAGCGCTTGACCCAGGAGATCGGTGGCGGCATCGTAGAGACCGGCTGTATGCCCTCTTATCAAGACGTCTCTCATCCGGAATATGGTCCATTTTTGCAAAAATGCATCAAGGCCGGAGAATGTTCGGCCGAGTCGCGCTTCAAGGCCGCCCGTCTGTCCGAGTGGCTGACCATCGGCGCCGGCGTACCGGGCTGTATGCATGGAGGCGGCTCACCGGACGGGGCCAAACTCGTGGTACGTTTTACCACGCCCATGGAGGAGTACGTCGATTACGCCCGCAATATTATTAAAATTGATGAAAAGATTATTGATCCGGCTTAATCGTTATGGAGAATCATACAGAAATGCCCGTAAAATCTAAATAGAACAGCTGAAAAAACCATAAATATTAACAAGGGGGATCTGAGATGACGGACTATCGTGCCTATTGGGATGAAGAGCTTGAGACCATGCCTCGAGCTCAGCTCAAATCTTACCAGTTTAAGCTGTTAAAAGAAAATTTAGAGTTGGTCTACCATAAGTCACCTTATTATAAACGGCAATTTCAAAAGGCAGGTGTTGCGCCCTTGAATTTGGAGCGTCTCGAAGATATCAAAAAATTTCCCACAATAGATAAAAAAGTCCTACGCCGACAACAGGAAGCCTATCCGGACTTTGGTGACTTGACTTGCGCTCCTGAGGAGGAATTCGTTTTCCTCAGTGCTTCCAGCGGATCCACAGGCGTCCCCACCGCATCCCCGTTTACGGCCAAAGACTTTGAAGCATTCCAGGATTGTGAAGCGCGTCTTTTTTGGTCTTCAGGAATGCGGCCCAAAGACCGTTATTGTCATGCCTTGAATTTTACACTTTTCGTGGGCGGGCCCGACGTAATCGGGGCCATGAAACTCGGTGCCCTGACCATTTGGGCCGGAACCATTCCATCTGAACGGCTGCTTTCAATCTTCCAAACCTGGAAACCAACCGTTACCTGGACAACTCCGTCTTATGCCTGGTTTCTGGGTGAAACCGCCAAAGAGGCCGGCATTAACGTGGCCGATCTGGCCATCAGCAAAATCTTTGTGGCTGGTGAACCGGGGGGGTCCATCCCGGAAACACGCCAAAGTATCGAGGCGCTCTGGAACGCCGATGTCTACGATTATTACGGATTGTCGGATATCTTCGGGGCCTGTGCCGCCATGTGTATTGAAAAAGACGGTTTACACTGGGCCGAAGACCACATTCTCGTGGAAGTGGTTAATCCGGAAACAGATGAAGAGGTCGCTGAGGGTGAACGGGGTGAGATGATACTAACGTCGCTGAAAAAGGAGGCCCGGCCGTTGATTCGTTTCCGTACCGGTGATATTGTTTCCTACACCACCGAAAAATGTCGCTGCGGCCGTACGCATATGCGCTTGGACGGCATTCATGGACGCCTGGACGATATGATGATTATCAAAGGCGTCAATGTATTCCCCAGTGATATTGAAACCATCGTCAGAAACAACACGAATTTAACCGGTGAATATGTATGTGTCATCACCGAGGAAAAACACATGGCCGTATTAACCGTGGAAGTGGAAAAGCTGGATGACTACCATGGCGATGAAAGCACACTGGTGGTCGACATTCAAAACGAGTGTAAAAAAATCGTCGGTATCAAACCGCGTGTTTCAATTTTGCCGGCCAAATCGATTTCACGCGCCACCCACAAAGCCCAACGGGTTCGGGATGAACGTAAGAAAGCCTGATACTTTGTTACCGGCAACGACCATAACAGATCAAATGGAAATGCCTTTGCTGCTGGATGGCGGGATGGGTCGCGAATTGAGGGCTCGCCGTATCGATATTATGACACCGATCTGGTCGGCCAACGGTTTGATATTCGCACCAAAAACTGTTAAACAGATTCATGCGGACTACATAGCCGCAGGCGCAGATATTATTACCACCAACACCTATGGTATCATTCGGAGTGAATTGGCAAAAGTGGACCTGGAACATCGTTTTAAAGATCTTAATCTGCTGGCCTGCGACTTAGCAAACCAGGCGCGTCATCAGGCCGAGCGGCCGGTTTGGGTTGCCGGCTCGTTGCCGCCTTTAGCCGGCAGTTATCGACCGGATCTGGTGGGTGAGATAAGAAATATTAAGCCTTTGTATCAGGAACAGGCCGATTTATTGGCACCGCATGTCGATTTACTCATCTGTGAAACCATGTCAAGCGCAAGGGAAGCCAAAGCGGCTGCATTGGCTGCCTGTAATACCGGCACACCGGTCTGGGTGGCCTGGACCCTGCACGAAGACCGGTCCGGTCGTTTAAGGAGCGGTGAAACCGTCCAGCAAGCTGCCGAAATACTTTCCGATCTGCCTGTGAGCGGTTTTTTTGCAAATTGCTGTTCCCCGGAAAGTATCACTAAAGCCATGCCGTCTTTGGTAAAAATCGGAGGGGCCTGTTGCGGTGGCTATGCCAATGCCTTTGAAGCCATTCCCGCGAACTGGGAACTGGATGGCAGCAAAGAATCTGACGGATTACTGGATATGAGATTAGATCTGGGTCCGGAGCAATATGCGCAACACGTTGCCAACTGGCTACAGAAGGGAGCCACGGTTGTGGGCGGTTGTTGTGGAACCGGACCGGAACATATTGCCAGGCTTCGTCAGTTGATTCTCAGTGTTACTGCAAATTAAATGTTGCATCAAACCATTAACGTTTATTGATATGGAGGAATTATCGGTTTAATCAGGAGAGGCAATTGAACGGCCACCGCGATTTTACGGAACAGAATTACTGAATAATCGTCGGCCAAACTTTTCAGCGAGGCCCCTTTGTGGCCATCGCCTAATAAAAAAGGAGGAAAAATGTCACAACTCAAGAAACTGGAAAAACTGTTGTCACAAGGTAAAATCAGCCGTCGCGCGTTTTTGGCCCAGGCTTCCGCCCTTGGTTTAGCGGTGACAGTATCCCCGGCTCTACTGGCGGGAAAAGCCCGAGCCGCTGCACCCAAAAAAGGCGGCACCATTAAAATCGGAATTACCGGGGGGTCAACCACCGATTCAATGGACCCCGCGACCTTAACCTCCAACATGAATCAGAATGTCAACTGGCAGATACGAAATTGTCTGGTAGAGATCGACCACAATTTCAATGCCATCCCCGAACTGGCCACGTCATGGGATTCGACGCCTGATGCCAAAGTGTGGAAATTTCAACTGCGCAAGGGGGTTGAATTTCACAACGGCAAAACCATGACATCCGAAGATGTGGTCTTTTCAATCAACCATCACCTGGGGGAAGATTCCAAATCAGCGGCCAAAGGTTATTTGAAAAGTATTACCAATATTAAAGCCGATGGCAAATACGGTGTTATATTTGAGTTAAGCGGCGGCAGCGCCGATTTTCCGTTCATTCTGGGTGATTATCATTTAACCATTTGCCCCAACGGAACCACCGGTCCGGAATTTGAGAAAGGTATGGGTACGGGCGGCTATATTTTGGAAAGCTGGGAACCCGGCGTACGGGCATTTACCACACGCAACCCCAACTACTGGAAGTCGGGACGGGCCCATTTTGATGCCATCGAGACCTTGTCAATTGTCGATACAAATTCACGAACCAATGCACTGCAAACCGGCCAGATTCACTATATGGACCGGGTTGATCTCAAAACCGTCCATCTACTGAAGCGGTCCAAAAATATCAACGTCACGGCCGTTACAGGTACGGCCCACTACACCATTCCGATGCTGGTCAATCAACAGCCATACAATGATAACAATGTCCGCATGGCCTTGAAATTGGCAGTCGATCGTGAAGCCCTGGTGAAACAGATCCTGCGTGGATTTGGCGAACCCGGCAACGATCATCCCATTGCACCGGTGAACAAATACCATGCCAAGAACCTGAAGCAGCGCGAGTATGATCCTGACAAGGCCAAGTTTTATATGACCAAGGCCGGCATGCTGGGCCATACCTTCAACCTGCATGCAGCCGATGCCGCTTTTGCCGGTGCAGTCGACGCAGCCGTCCTCATGAAAGAACAGGCCAAGAAAGCGGGTATCAACATCAATGTGGTGCGTGAACCCAATGACGGCTATTGGAGCAATGTGTGGATGAAGAAAGAGTGGTGCATGTGTTACTGGGGCGGACGCCCCATCGAGGACATGATGTTCTCGGTGGCCTACTCAGCAGGAGCTCCCTGGAATGACACCAACTGGGAAAATGCTCGCTTCAACAAACTGCTGGTGGATGCCCGCGCAGAATTGGATGAGACCAAACGCAGAAGCATGTATGAGGAAATGCAAGAAATTTGCAAGGATGACAGCGGAACCGTGGTCCCCATGTTCAACCAGATGGTTGAAGCCAGTTCCACCAAACTGGGCCATGGGCCCATCTCAGGACATATGGCCCTGGACGGCATGCGCAACGGCGAACGCTGGTGGTTCCAATCCTAAATAAAATCGTGCACCCCGATTTTATGATAATGCGTACGTTCCGCCTGGGGCGAAACGTATCTTTCGGCCCTCGGGCGAAAGCTAATAAGTTTCATCCCTGCAGCATGCTGCAGGGATGGAACTTTCACTTAATCCTTTGATTTCGGATCGGCTTATACATCTAAAATGAATATAATTTTATAAATTGAATTCCCCCTGCAGGGACTATCCACCAGGATCTTGGTGGTGACGATTTTAAGGTCTAAAGTCTAATTGCAGCGGGGAATTCAAATTTTAAAGGAACAGTCGCTACATGCTATTAGAACGTCTATTAAAACCGCGCAGTATTGCCGTTTTTGGCGGTGCCCAAGCCCAGGAAACCATTCGCCAGAGCGATTTAATGACGTATTCCGGTGAAATCTGGCCGGTTCATCCCAAAAAGACCGAAATCCTCGGGCGTACTGTATACCGATCGGTGGAAGATCTGCCCGCGAGTCCCGATGCCGCCTATGTGGGTGTGAACCGCAATGTCACCATCGAAATCGTTCGGCAGTTGGCTGCAATCAAAGCCGGAGGGGCTGTTTGTTATGCCACCGGATTTACCGAGTCGGGTGAGGACGGGGTTGAACTTCAAAATCAGCTTTTAGAGGCATCCGGTGACATGCCTTTAATTGGACCCAATTGTTATGGGCTGCTCAATTACCTCGATGGCGCCATGCTCTGGCCGGATCAACAGGGCGGTCGTCGTGTTGATAAAGGTGTGGCCATTATCACCATGTCTTCCAATGTTGGTTTCAACCTCACCATGCAACGGCGCGGCCTCCCGATCGCATATTTAATCTCGCTGGGGAATAAACTGAAGTTCGACCTCCATGATGCCATCCATGCCTTTGCCCGGGAAGACCGTGTCACGGCCCTGGGACTTTTTTTAGAAACCCTGCCCGATCCTCAGGCCTTTCAGGAGGCGGTGTATATTACGCGCAAGCTGGGCAAACCCATTGTCGCCGTCAAAGTAGGCCGCACGGATGTCGCTAAAAAAATGGTGGTGTCCCACACAGCTTCACTGGCCGGTTCCGATACACTTGTGAATGAACTCTTCAATCGTCTGGGTATTGCGCGGGTCGATTCATTGGAAGCTTTCATAGAAGCTTTGAAGGTACTACACGTCCTGGGGCCGTTGAATGGCGGTCGCATCGGGGCCATGAGTACCTCCGGCGGCGATCTGACCCTTCTGGCAGATGCCCTCGGTCCCAACCTAAACCTGCCTCAGCTCTCCGAAACAACGACCGAACGATTGCGTAAAATCGTACACGATCGCGTTGTGCCCGCCAACCCATTTGATTATCAAATGTTCGGTTGGAATGACGAAGACCATATGGCAGCCAAGTTTGGGGCATTCCTGTCGGAAAAATTTGACGTGGGCCTGAGCTTGCTCGATTATCCACGAGAAGATATCTGCGACCAATCGACCTGGTCCGGTGCAGAAAGAGGTTTTGTAAGGGCGGCCAAACAGACCAATACCAAAGCGGCCATACTGGCAACCTTCGCCGATACCATTACCGAGTCGGTGGCCCAGAACCTGATGAAAGACGACGTCGCTTATCTAGCCGGGATTGATGCCGGAGTTGCCGGCATTCAGGCGGCAGTCGATGTAGGCCGGGCTTGGCAACAGCCACCGGCCCCGCCCCTACTCCCGGCCCAAGGACCATCGAATGCCGATTCAGCCGTGGTCTTAAATGAGGCTGAATCCAAAGCCTTTTTAGCCTCCCATGGGGTGCCGGTTCCGGACACCCGGATAGTCACAGATGTAGAAACGGCGGTGGCAGCTGCCGATACTATGGGCTATCCGGTTGTTGTCAAGGCTTTGGGTCTTGCCCACAAAACTGAGCTGGGCGGTGTGCGGACCGATCTCGGGAATGCGGCTTCGGTTGCAACGGCCATAAAAGCAATGTCGGATCTCAGCGAAATTTTTCTGGTTGAAAAAATGATAACCGGTGTTGTGGCGGAGCTTATCGTCGGTGTTTCCTATGATGAACAATTTGGCCCGTTTGTCGTTGTTGGTGGTGGAGGTATTTGGGTGGAAGTAATGCAAGACAGCGCGTCCATTTTGCTGCCCACCACCAAGGCGCATGTGCACCAGACTCTGGATGCACTCAAGTGCGCCCCCCTATTCCGAGGTTACCGGGGAGCACCTCCTGCCGATTTAAAGGCCGCGGTTGATGTCATAATGGCCATTGCACACATGGTTGAAAAAGATCCCACCGCAATTCGGGAATTAGACATCAATCCCTTGATGTTGCTGGCTGAGGGCCAAGGCGCGGTCGCGGCCGACGCCCTCGTCCGTTTGAACCAAACTGGAAAGGACCATAGTGAATGACACTTCGCAATAAAGGAATCGAGAAAACAATCATAGCCAAAGCCAAGGAACTGGGTGCGTCACTGGCCGGAATTGCACGCATAAAAGATCTGAAAACATCCCCCTCATATGAGGTTTACGGGCAAAACCCGTTTTACGAAACCTATGATCTCAATTCGCCAAATTATTTTAAGTTCAAAGGTGTGAAATGGCGGCCGGAACATAAATCCGTGTTGGTTTGGGCTTTGAGCCATCCAAAATCAGAACCAGCCCTTGATTGGTGGAGTATGAAGGTTCCGGGTTTTACTCCCGGCAATCGGATCATGCGACGGCAGTCCAAGCAAATACGCCTTTGGTTGGAAGCCGAGTTCAGCATCAAAGCCTATTCGCTGCCCTACCAAATCGAGTTTGGCGGTGCTTTTCTCAAAGATTCCGCCCACCTCGCGGGTCTGGGTATCATCGGTAAAAACAATCTTTTGGTAACGCCGGAATTCGGCACCCGGATCCGTTTACGCGGAATGTTTATCGAGGCCGAACTGGAACCAACCGGGCCCATTGACTTTGCCCCTTGCAAAAGCTGCGAACGTCCCTGTCACAAAGCCTGCCCGCAAGATGCTTTCCGCAGTGGGTCATTTGAACGACCCTATTGTGCCAAGGAGAATGACAAACGCGAAGCTGCTATGGAAGTGCTCGATGGCGCGATAATGGGAATCGATAAACCCAGTAAGGTGTCAAAACCCTGCCGTTATTGCGAGTTGGCCTGTCCTGTTGCTCGATGAAACCAATTCTGGCAAGATTTATTAGCTATCAAGATAACATTAACAAGGGAGTTGAGATCAAATGAACCGAAATGTCATCGTCACCTGTGCCGTGACCGGCTCCGGGGACACCGCCGGCAAACATCCGGATATTCCCGTCACTCCCAGAGAAATTGCCGACGCCGCCATCGAAGCTGCCAAAGCAGGTGCCGCCATTGCCCATATTCATGTTCGTGATCCCAATACCGGGAAAGCCAGCCGTCGGGTGGAATTGTATCGAGAGGTGGTTGATCGTATTCGCGCCAGCAATACCGATGTGGTCATAAACCTAACCACCGGCATGGGAGGCGACCTTTATCTGGGTCCGGACGAGCGCACATTGGATCTAACAGATGCTACCGATTGCGTGGGTCAGGTCGAAAGGATGCGGCACGTTGAAGAACTTCTTCCGGAAATCTGTTCCATGGACTGCGGCTCGTTCAATTATGATGAGGGCAATTACGTCTACGTTTCAACGCCCGGGATGTTGAGACTCGGTGCGCAACGTTTGCAACGCATCGATGTGAAGCCGGAACTTGAGGTGTTTGACCTCGGGCATCTGTCCTTCGCCAAACAATTGCTTGAAGAAGGCTTGCTGGACCAGCCGCCGCTTTTCCAGATTTGCCTGGGTATTCGTTGGGGTGCAGCAGCCGATCCCAGAAATTTCATGACCATGGTGGATCAACTGCCTGCCGGCGCCAATTGGGCCGGGTTTGGGGTGGGTGCCATGGAAATGCCTATGGTGGCGCAGGCCATCTTGCTGGGGGGTAACGTGCGGGTTGGGTTGGAAGACAACCTCTACCTTTCACGCGGGGTCTTTGCTTCCAATGCTCAATTGGTTGAGAAGGCCTGTGGCATTATCCACCGGATGGGGGCTGAAATACTTACCCCGGAAAAGGCGCGCAAAGTACTCGGGCTGGTCAAACACGATTAAGTCAACGACCACCGACCTTGTCGGTGGCTTATGATTGGAGTCAACCCTAACATTGCAAAAGTTGGAGGGCTTCAGATTCAAGACGTCTAAGGGTGAGCATCGACTGAGCTCAGCCGAAGTCAGGCCGTAGTGTTTTACCCTGATCCGTCGTAGTCCTGAGCCTGCCGAAGGGGCGAAGTGGGATTCGAACCCTTAGTCCCGCCTATGGCGGAACAGGATCTGAAGTTCTGCGGCCTTCCTGAAGAGTATGCAACTAGAGGGCTTTCGGAGGTCAAAAATGTTAGTTGTAAGCAAGAGCATCGCCCACCCGTGGCAATGTGATGTAATGGGTCACCTGACAACCCGTTTTTATGTCGGTATGTTTGATGATGCCGCCTATCACTTTTTATATGAAGTTTTCGGATGGACCATCAACACCGTGGGTGAATCAAAAATCGGTTGGGCGGACGTCCGCCATGTAATAGAATATAAGGCTGAAGTCCCGGCCGGTGATATATTGGAAATCAGGGCCTGTCTGATAAAAATTGGTACAAGCTCGTTTACAGCCCGATACGAAATGGTGAATCTGGCCAAAAACGAACTCGCCGCAACACTTGAATCAACCTGTGTTTTATTTGATTTGGAAGCACGCAAAGCTATTCCTTTGAGCGATGAAATGACAAGTAAAGCCAAGAATTACTTGGAAACATGACCTATATATTTTAAGGGACGGAGAGTTTTTGCTTATAACCTACGTCATTCCTGCAAAGGCGGGGCACGGAGTGAAGCTTTAGCGATATCCATAAAGCATTAAGCTTAAGAACATGGGTGCACGCTTATGTGGGTATGACTTGAAAAACTCCCAGTGTGCTCTGGCATTCACCATCTAAACGCAAGTATATTGCAAATGAGAAAGACTAAAACATGCAGCTAAAAAAGGAAATGGCGTTGAACCGTAACCAGGTAGTTCTGGTTACCGCGGGTGCGTCGGGCATCGGGCGCATCATCGCGGAAAAGTTTCTGTCGTATGGCTGCTTGGTTCACATTTGCGACATCGACCGAGACGCCATCGATGAATTTCTCACCAAGAATCCACGTGCCTCAGCCAGTATGGCGGATGTGTCGGACCCTGGGCAGGTAGAACTTTTATTCAAAGATTTTTCCAGCTATTTTGACCACCTGGATATCCTGGTCAATAATGCCGGTATAGCGGGCCCTACTGCCGACCTGGCGGAGATTAGGCCTGCGGATTGGGATAAAACGATTGCGGTGAATCTTAACGGCCAGTTTTACGTCACGCGCCTGGCCATACCGATTATGAAAAAGGCCGGTTCCGGATCCATAATCAATATTTCTTCTTCGGCCGGACTATTCGGCTGTCCGAAAAGAGCGCCCTACGTTGCCAGTAAGTGGGCCATCATCGGCATAACCAAGACTTTGGCCATGGAGTTAGGTCCCTTGGGGATTCGTGTAAATGCCATTTGCCCGGGCAGTGTAGAGGGTCCGCGCATCGAAAAGGTGATCAAGCGTGATGCCGACAGCCGCGAATGCAGCCCCGAGGAGATTCGCAAGATATATGCATGCCAGATGTCCCTGCGTCGTTTTGTCACCCCTGATGAAATCGCCGGCATGGCCATTTTTTTGGCATCGGATATGGGCGCAGGCATCTCGGGCCAGGCCATCGGCGTGGACGGTCATACCGAATCATTATCAAATGTTATGGACTAGAAGGGGGTTCATAACCTCAGGTCACGCACAAGTACAAGGCGCGAGTCGACGAAAAAACGCAGCATACATGGGAGTATGTGAGTATTTTGAGGAGGATCACAACACCGTAATTGGGTTTTAGATGGGGTTTTGAAACCAGTTCTTATCTGATAGCAAGATTCAACAAGGGCTCGCCTGTTTTAAGTCTCTCGACATTGTCGGCCACAGCTTGTCCCAACGCATCAAAGGATTGCCGTGTAATACCGGCTGTATGCGGTGTAATCATAACTTTTTCATGCTTGACCAGTGGGTGGTTAGGATCAGGTGGTTCCTGATTGAGCACGTCCAGGCCGGCACCGGCGATCTGGCCTTCATTGAGAGCGACCAGTAAATCGGCTTCGTTGACAATGGGGCCTCTGCTGATGTTGATCACAAATGCGGTTGTTTGCATTTGTGCAAATAGTGTGCGGTCAAAAAGCCCCTTGGTCTCTGGTGTCAGCACGACCGTCGAAATGACAAAGTCGGCCTCGGGAATTAACGCGTTTAATTTGGACGGGTCTGCCAGACGAACCAGCCCTAACTTTTGTGCTATTCCAGATAAATCGTTGACATCTACAGCCGTCACCCGCATGCCCAATGCCACCAGGCGGGCTGCCAGGGCCTGACCCACGGCACCCAGTCCGATGATCAAGGCCGAGCGATCGATGAGAGCTATGCCGGACGGGCGTCCCCACTCGCCACGTGACAATGTCTGCTGGCATAACTTGTACTGCCGGGCGCAAGCCATCATTAAAAAGACGCCCCCTTCTGCCGTGCATTCGGCATGCACCGGAGCCTGTTCACCGGGCACATTGGCCACCGGTACGCGGTAGGCAGCAGCGGCTGTAAGATCAACCCCTTCAAGCCCCACACCGAATTGCTGGATCAATTTCAGATTTGGGGCCGACGCGATGATTTCAGCGGAAATGGGCGTCATGGCGGGAATCAGGACTTCCGCCCAGGGTGCCTGGGACGGCACCTCCTTTTGCAGGCACACCCGCACCTCGTCTGCGGGCAGCAGCCTGGTGAGAGTCTCGATCATGGCCGGGAACATGTCGGCGCATAGCAATATTTTCATACAACCTCACAATGGAGCCTTTGGATTTATGTAAAAGTCATACCAGCTGTCAAAAATATATTCCGATTCAAATCCTCTGTGAAGGAGCAACCCTATTTTTTGGGATGGGCATATCATAATGAATAAGACTCACTAGCGTAGTGCCCTACCGGATTGGGGATGGTTCCCTTATCTTACTTTGTTACCAGACGGCCTAATCATAAGACACCGAAGTTCGGTGGCGTTGACGTCATCACCAATCCGGGGGCACGAATCCGGGCCTGGGTTGATATGTCCATCCCAAAAAATAGGGATACTCCTTCTTTCACAAGTAGAACGTTATTATGACAATAGCTATACAATCTGCAAATTCGTATATAGAAAAAGGCGTAGCGCGACCCATGTCCATTGACTTTGGTCGCCACGCTATATCATTCTGCTTAATTCGCCGTAAACTTCCGGACGGCGATCTCTCAACTGGTACCAGCGTGCACGTCTCGCTTTTTCCAGAGTCCGGGGCTTCAGCTTTGCAGTAACCATGTGATCGTCCAGAGTCATACGCGATTTTATAATTACCTGGCCTAAGGGATCCAGTACATAGGCGCCGCCCTCGTGGGTTGAATGCCCGTTATACCCCACCTGGTTGGCAAACACTGCAAACACGCCGTTCCCTTTGGCATAAAAAGAGTGACATCTTGATAGCTCCTTTAAAATAGACGTCATCGATTTAATTTGTTTATCTTTGTTGATTTGCTTGCCCCAGCCTGATCTACTTGCATGCGGAAGCAAGATAACTTCAGCACCCTTCAAGGCCAGCACCCGCCAGGCTTCGAAAAAATCCGCGTCGTAGCAGATCAAAGTGCCGATCCGACAAAAGCCGACGTCGAATGTTTCAAGGCTCCGCCCCATTCTGAAATTAAAATATTCATCCATAGAAGCATGGATCTTGCGCTGCACGCCAATGAGTCCTTCGGGTCCCACCAAAGCTTGTGAATTGTAGTAGGTTCCATATGCACGTTCACAAAATCCATAAGAGACCAGAATTTTGTGTCTGCATGCCTGATTGGCGATTACTTTAAATATTCTACCATTGCCGGATTCCTCTCCAAACTGAACAACATTTTCATCACCATAATGTGCGGTCGCAGATAACTCCGGGAACATGACCAACTGGCATTTTTGTTTGGCAGCCTTTTGAATAAATCTAACATGAACATCAAGATTGTGCTCCAAATCTTCCTTTATAGCATTCATTTGCACCGCAGCGATCTTAAAAGCCTCCATTTAGCCTCCTATATACCGGTTCAAATCATTTACCGGCAGGGATTTTTTTGCGCTACGCTTGGATGATGGGCTTCAGCCCGGGATATTCACAAAGATAGGAATTTTCTTTGCATGGTACAGGTTATAATGAATGTGCCGCAACCTGATCGCCGATATATTTGACCCGTTCGATCAGATTGTTATCCAAAACCATGTCACCAACTCCGAGGATAATCGGATCCCGCCCGACCGTCCGGAGTAGATTGTCTACAAATTTTTCAAACGCCTGCTGGGGTGTACGCTCTTCCAAAATACTGCTGGGAATCCCCCCCCAGATGAGCGGACCGTTGCGCCACTTCTCCCAGGCTTTTTCAAATTCTAGTTCGGTCAGCGGCTGGGGCGTAAAGGACTCGCATACATCCAGGCCTGATTCGGGCAGAAGGTCCACCAGCGGTAACAGGTTTCCATCGGTGTGGCTGCCCACTTTCTTCCCCTGAGCATGCAGCATTTCAGTGTATTTCTGGTATTGCGGCAAACTGTACTCTTGGAAAAGATTGGGGTTTGTCATCATGCCGTCCAGATTGTCCCCGAATTCAATAAAAGGTAGATCCGTCGCCTCCAGTTGTGTCAAGATCTCTTCCATTTGCAGGTCAAGCAGGTGAATCAGCCGGTCGAGTTGTTGGCGATTGTCATACAGGGCCTGAAACAGACTCATTTCTCCCAGGTATTCCAGTAAGGCCTGCTGGAAAGGGATGCGGTGGATGCAGGGCACCACGAATCCGTGCGATCCGACCTCTTTTTCTTCGGCTTCAAACTCTGTGAAATGCGGTACAAAATCGGCGTGTTCCAGAATGTATTCAATCGTACGAAAATCGGCGGATTCCTTTATGAGATGTGTCATCAAGTAGGGCTCCATCCCGCTTAAGGAGATCATGCTTTCGGCGAATTCGTAGGATACACTCACCGACCCGACCGGCGTTTTGTACTGAACCACGCTGGTGCCTACTTTATCACGCGGAATTTCCTCAGGTGGATACTGGGCCGGGAAATACCGCACCACCGGATCGGAGGCCTGATAAATTAGTTCACCCTCGAGAAGAATGGACATTTCCACATGGTTGAGTTTCAAGGCATACGGTATCGAGAATTTTTCCCGTCCGATGCCCACCGCTACATGCACCTGGTTAAGGGACATGCCCTCGTATTCTGTGGGCATGGTTCCCCGGGCCTGCATGCCCTTGTACCAGATCTCGATCCGGTCTATAAATGGCCACTGATCCGGGGTTTCACCCGCCAGTACGGCCAGTACACGCTCACGCATGGTCCAGATTTCTTTTACGCTGCCATCACTCATGCGACTTCCCATCATTAGGCCTCACTGCAGAGTCAGATTATATAGGCCTTCCAGTTTTTAAGTGAGCCAAAGTTATAAGTGAGCTAAAGTTAATGACTTTCCACCAAACCCGCTTTCCGGCCTAGGTTTTTGTGGAAAGTTTAAAAGAAATCGCAAACGTATGTGAACTCGGTTGCTAAAGAGCCTTCATTGATCGATAAGACAAGTATGTCCTACCAATCCAATGATTCAAGCGATTTCTTCAGATTCAGCTGCGCTCTATCGATTATAAAAAGAGGTAGGATACATTAACTTTAGGCACTTTAGATCACTTTAGGCACTTTAGTCACTTCATTAAAATCACATTTTGGGACGCTCACTCTTAGGATCATACGGCGACCTTAAATGCACCGTGGCCGGAATCATCCTACCCTCCACCATGATTTCATATTTGCCTTCCAGGATCCATTCATCACTAATTCCGTTGGGATGACTCAAATAGCCAAACCCAACCGCCGACCCGATTTTAAAACCATAGGAACCTGAAGTAATTTGGGATGCCTGTTCGCCATTGCGATAGACAGGCTCATTCATGATTAAGAGCGGTTCCGGGTCATCCAATGTAAACATGACCAGCTTGCGTTTTAAACCGCTTTCTTTCTGTTTAAGCAGGGCTTCCTGACCGATAAAATCACCCTTATTCAACTTGACGCCAAAACCGAGTCCGGCCTCATACGGCGTATCTTCCGGACAGATTTCAGTTTCCCAATGCCGTAGACCGGCTTCTATCCGCAGAGAGTTGACCGCTTGCATACCCACCAGGCGCAGGTTGAATTCCTTACCGGCTTCCATGATGGCATCAAAGACCTTAGCGGTAAATCCCGAGGGGATATACAGTTCCCATCCCAGTTCTCCCACATAGGAAATCCGGACGGCCCAAGGTCTGGCGTAAGCCACATCAATTTCTTTGGCAGTCAGAAACGGAAAAGCCTGATTGGATAAATCCGCATCGGTTAGCTTGGCCAACAAGTCGCGTGATTGCGGTCCCATGATGGCCAGCATGGCATAAGCGTGGGTCACGTCGGTGATAGTTGCACGCGCGTCTTGGGGGATACGACGCTTGATATAATCAAAATCGCGCACACCGGTTCCCAGGGCTGTGACAATAAAAAAGGCGTCTTCTGCAAAGCGCGTAACAGTGAGATCAGATTCAAACCCGCCGGATTCGTTCAGAACCGGTGTATAGATGACACTGCCCACCGGCACGGCGACATCGTTGGCACACAGCCGCTGCAAGACATTCTCGGCATCCGGTCCCTGAACCAGGTATTTATGCATGGATGTCAGATCATACATGCCGACCCCATCTCTCACAGCCATATGTTCCTCACCCTGATAGGGGAACCAATTGGCACGACCCCAGTTATATTGATGCACCGCTTCGACGCCCTCGGGAGCAAACCAATCTGCGCGCTCCCAGCCGGCCAGCATACTGAAGCAGGCACCCCGATCGGCCAGTCGATCGTGTACCGGCGAGCAGACAACCGGCCGCGCTGTTGTGCGTTGTCGGTTGGGATAGTGGTGTTCATACAGTATACCGACCGATTCAACGATGCGATCATGCAGATATTGTTTGTTCTGCTGCCAGGAAAAATAACGACGCACATCCACCGGCCATAGCGTCTCTTCCGGGTATCCCTGGTCGACCCACTGTGACAAAGCACGGCCCACACCGGCGGCGCTGGCAATGCCCACAGAATTCATACCGCAACCCACAAAGAAATTTTTGATCCCGGGCGCTTCCCCCACCATGAAGGCATTGTCGGGGGTAAAACTCTCTGGGACCACCGATAAATGGCGGATCTCAGCTGTCTCCAAATCCGGAAATCGCGAAAGGCCGCAGTCCATAAATTCAGAGAATTGATCATAATCCTCTTGCAGTTCGGTATACATAAACTTCGCGGGAATGCCTTTCATGCCCCATGGTTTGGATACTTTTTCAAAACCACCGAAAAGGATTCCGCCGTTCTCACATTTAAAGTATGTCCGCCCATCAAAATCACGTACCGTGGGAAATATTTTTTTGATACCGTCGATGGGTTTGGTGATGGCATGCATGTGTTCGGCCGCTAACAGCGGAATACTGACATTCACCATTTGACCCACCTGGTGACCCCACATGCCGGCACAGTTGATCACATATTCGCAAGCGATGTCACCGGCCTCGGTGCTGACCCCGCATACCGCGCCATTCTTGATTTTTATATCGGTCACCAGTGTATTTTCAAAGGCCTTGGCACCCCTCAATTTGGCACCTTTAATCAGGGAGCGGGTGGTATCCAAGGGGTTGGTATGACCATCGTTGGGCAGGTAGAAAACCGAGACCAGGTCCTTGGTGCCCATACCGGGCACCAGGTCCTCGGCTTCCTTCAGGCTGATTTCATACATCTCTATGCCGAAGGCACTTGCCATGGCTGCTCCGCGCAGCCACTCCCGTCTGCGATCCTCCGTCTGACAGACACCCAAGGCACCGGTCTTAACATAGCCGGTGGCCAACTCGGTTTCAGCTTCTAAAGTTGGGTAGAGCTCGGTGGCATACTTGGCCAGATTGGTCATTTCCCGGTTTTGTCGCAATTGAGCCACCAGACCGGCGGCCGCCCAGGTGGTGCCGGATCCGATTTCCTTGCGCTCCAGTAGGACCACTTCGGTATAGCCTATTTTGGTGAGATGATAGGCAGTACTGCAGCCCACAATGCCACCGCCGATGATTACGATTTGTGCCTGGGTTGGGAGTGTTTGAGTCATGGCCGTCTCCTAGTATGATTTTTTCTTAACCAATTGTTTTAATTGTAACAATTTAGCAATAATTAAATTAATATGCGTTAAAAATGTACATTATATAAAATACGAAATTCGAATATCGAAATTCTAAACAAAACTAAAATACAAATCTTCAAATTGTCCAAACATATGCCAATCGCTTCGTGCCAATGAGCCCATTTTGTCATTGGAATTTCAGTCATTTGATATTGTTTCGGATTTCGATATTCGTGCTTCGGATTTGTATCGTTTTGACCTCATCACTATCTGTATCGGGATCGCTATCGGGATCGTTTTTTTACTTATCTGCCCATTAACTGTACATCTCAGATTAAAACACATGCTCAAAGCGGTCTATTGGGCCTACAAAGTAACGATTGCGATGCCGATCCCGATACCGATACCGATTCTAGAAGGATTTATAGGACGATATCCCCACCCGCTCCATAAACATATTGACGCAATTTATCTCTAAATCGAGTCTCTCTGCGATCCTGAACTTCGCATCGATCCCTTTGGCAACTTCAGGGGTTTCATTGACACGGCCGATATCCAGGTCTTCTCTAACTTCATTCATGACTACGGTATCCGCCAAATCGTCCACGCCGACACCCAGCTTTTCGGCGACATATTGTTTGGCTGCATCGATGCGCATACCCCGGTTCAGTTGCATACGTGCCACCAGATCTCCGGCAGTACGTAATCCGCCCATTCCCGAGATTACCGCATGTGCAGCGTGCATCCCCAGCGGATCGCCTACGCCAACCTACAACCCATCCAATCGGCAGATTTCCACATGGGCCTTGGAAGCGCGAGACAGCGCATCCAGCGGGGGGGTTAGGGTCAGGGGCACACCGCCAACCCCCATGCCCAGGTTGGCATGGATGGGTATCTCCGCCGCCTCTGAGCAGGCCTTGGTAAACACCAAAGAACGTGCCATATTAAAAGCAAGTGACTCATTGGTGAGAATATTGATGGCCGGGCCAAAGATGGTTACACCCGCTTTTTGAGCCACCTTGACCTGGTCTTGGGGAAAAAGCCCGGCCAAGCGCACCCCATCGTATTCCAATTCCCCATGCATTCCCAAGATAAATTCGCCTGACATGCCCATTTCAATACCCATGTCAGGATACTTATCATGCAAAATTTCAGCTGCCTTTAAAGCCGCATAAAACTCAGCATCACCGGAAGCGGCGGTGGTATCGAAGTTAATTCCGTCAGCCCCTGCCTTTTCATACAATTCACTGCCCACATAAACCATGTCCTTAATGGCATAGTCGGCCATTTCTTCATAGGCATCTCGGGCTTCGTCGATCTTGCCTTGGGGCAGCAGGTCACCCGGATTGACAACCGGGCCATCCGGCACACTATACAAGCCCAAATTCGGCATGGAACCATAGAAAATCGGCGCTATCGTTTGCAACACCGCCTGTTCCATGTTGGGTTTTTCATATTGGACCACATGCTTGCACTGCTTGAAACTATAATCGATATGCGTCAGTTCGAGCGTGTCCGCCCCCAGTCCTCTTTCGAACAACAGCAATTGCTGGATTTTACTGATGGGAATATGCGCCCGCTTGACCTTGGAAGTCATATTATCATAGCTTAAACAGACCTCCTTGCCCGATTCAACTCCCACCACCCGGTCTTTGGACTGAAACAGGTCCATCAGATATTTAATTTCATCATCGGTCAAGGCCGGAACATTGGCGCGTTCAGCGGCATCTTGTGCCCCGGCTTCCAGGTCCTGCTGGATTTCGGCAGCTGACATTTCAACCCGGTCCCCATCCCCCATGCGTGTCATGAATTTTTTCATCGGTACGCTCCTTGTTTATATGGTGACCTCAACTTTCGACCTTCTTAAAAAGGTGACCTGAGGTGAGCGGTGACTTATTACAAGAGTGTTGCAGGTTTTACCCCACCCCTTGCTCTTTCTCCGCCTCTGTGACGATATCACGGATGTCTTGAAGAACACCCTGCGACAACTGCGGCGGTTCATAGGTTTCCAGTACATCACGCATCTTTTTATGGGCACGCTGATAAATGTCTGTGCTTCCATCGGCCTCCCAGTCTTCGCGCATACGCCGGTCCATCAACTCTGCATTGGATTGGGTTGCCATGTGCTTATAAGTGGATTCATGCGCCAGATAATCCTTGCCGATGCCCATCTCCTTGATGACATCTACAGCCAGGGTCTTATCATTCACAGGAATGCCGTTGACCGTGTATTTGATCATTTCCGCAATTTCATTGTCGAGTACCAGTTGAGCTAAATCAAAGGTGATTCCCATTTCGAGCATCCCCAGGCCGTAGATGACATTGGCCCCTGCCAATGCCGGTAAAATGCCTGTGATGGTCTTCTCGTGTCCCGACTGGGCATCCACCACCTTGCTATCGCCCTAGCCACCGGCGACAAAACTGGGCAGCGCATAATATCGCGCCAGCCTGGCCACGGCGGCGCTGATCATGCCGGTTTCCGGGGACCCAACGGTTGCGGTTGCCCGGCGCAGATCCAAAGGACAGGTGGAACTGCCATACATGAAAGGGGTTCCTTTCTCACATAATTGCGTCAACACCAGACTGGCCAGGACTTCACAGTTTTGCACCACCAACGTGCCGGCCAGATGGATGGGACCCGACCCGCCCGACATGGCCATACCGATCACCAATGAACCCATACCGTGTTTGGCGGAGCCCATGAGGATTTCGCAATGATGATCCGTCAGCTTGAGCGGACTGATGGGACAGGTTGTAAACGACAGAAATGGACGCTCGCGCAATTTCTCTTTGCTGCCGGCGATGGCCACACAGATGTCCACAATTTTCTCCAGCTGATATCCGTTGACCGGGCCCAACCAGTGGTGTTTGGTCGTATTGGTCAGGGAAGCCTCGGCATTGTGGAGCGCCTGTACCTCCGGAGCCTTATCATGCGAACACATGCAGCGCTCATAGGTTTCCACATTGTCCAGATAATCGATCAGACGGGAGGCTTTTTCGATATCGGCCTTGGTGGTATCCCGGTGCTCGCCGGTTTCCGGATCCACAAACACGATGCCTTCGCCAAAGTTGGTAAAAGTAACCCGGTTGTCCTCCAGGGCGACATCGCTTTCGGGAATTCTGCCATAGGCCATAAAGGTGGAAGGTGCTGTACGAATGGCATCCTCCACAATATAATGTGGAATTTTTACGACCTTATTTTTAGCATCCACCTTACATCCAGCCCCGTGATACACTTCCATGGCCCGTTCATTTTCAACGAACACACCGGTATTTTGCAAAATCTCCAAGGTCGCCAAATGGATTTCATTGAGCTCATCATCCGTCATGAGATTTAGCCCAAACCCGCTGTTGCGTTGGATTCCTGCTTTTGGTCTGCGTTTCATTGTCGCCCCCCTTAGTGATAAATTTAGACGGTTTCACAAAATGACCATCTTCCGTGTTGCCGTAGATTTTGTTATCATTCAGCGTACATACAGTACGCCTCATGGTCACAAAATCTACGCGCCTTGGATATACAAACATTTTTCAAAACCGTCAATTTCGTGATTATTGATTCAGCGGTAATTTTCATTAGTTTAATTTCTTTTTACTTCCTCCTCAAAATCATTGACAATTGCCTGCATGGCTTCCGCTGCATTTTCCGGCAAGGGATAGGATTGGTGATTTTCGATAATATCGATTGCCTTTGCATAAGCGCGTTCGCGGATATGCTTCCCCTGCGTCATTTCCATCCAATCATTGCGTGAGCGTCGGTCAAATAATTCTGCCCGCGACTGGCTGCGCATGGAGCGCAGGCTGTGCTCGTGGGTGATGTAGGCCCCGCCCGGACCGACTTCATGGATCACATCCATGGATAAGGCTTCATCGTTAATCGCAATCCCGTTACGGGCGATGTGGATCATCCCCAGCATCTCCGCATCCATGACCAGTTTAGCGTAGTCCATGGTCATTCCCTGCTCCAGAACACCTGACCCGAAAATGATGTTGGCGCCGGACAGGGCGCTCAACGTGGCACTAAGCGTAAATTCATATCCGGATTGAATGTCCGGTTCCTTGCTGTCGGTCGTGCCGCCCCCGACCCAGCTCGGCAGACGGTAGTAACGGGCTATTTGGGTCAGGGAGGCATTAATCATGCCGTACTCGGGGGAACCGATGGCTGACGTGCCAAATCGCAGGTCCAGGATGGTGCTGGTGCTGCCATAGGTGCAGGGCAAGCCTCTCTTAAGAAGTTGCGCCAGGACAATGGTGCTCAGCACCTCTGCATTGTGGCTGACCAGTGTACCGGCCAGCGATGCAGATGATGTGCCGCCGGACAGGGCCATGGGCAGAATGACGATACCCACCCCCAGTTTAGCACAGGCCATAACCACCTCACAGGCATTATTCCCCAGAGTCAGGGGACTTATGGGACAGACGCTAACCGAGAATATGGGCCTTTTTTCAAAAACATCCCGTCCGCCGACACTGGCTGATGCAAGTTCCACCATCACCTCTAGGGATGCAACTGAGTCGGCCCCCAGAATAATATGCTTGCCTGTATTGCGAATCATGGCGTCAAGATTGTGAAGTGATTGGGCCTTTTCAGGGACATCGGTGGAGTTCACCGAGCGCGTGGTTACACTGATCTCATTGAGGGCGTCACAAACCCTGATCATCTCGCCGCAATCTTTTTTAGTGGCCCGGCGGATTTCACGGGTATAGGGGTCGACCACGTTGATGCACCCGCCAAAAGTGGCGAACCCGACCCGGTTGGGTTCAACGATGAAATCATCATCGGGGTTTCTGGCTTGGTAAATCATGGTATGCGGCGTAAAATACGCGGAATCCTCCACCAGATGCGGCGGCAGCTTTACGATCCCGAATCCGTCTTGACGTTCGACCACAGCCCCGCCGCCGTGGTAAACTTCCATAGCCCGCTCATTCATGACCTTGATGCCGGTATTCTGAAGGAGCTGTAAAGTTGCATAGTGTATGGAATCAAGCTCGTCTTTTGAAAATGAATTCAAACCCAATCCCGCAGATGC
This sequence comes from uncultured Desulfobacterales bacterium, assembly GCA_964452555.1. Lineage (GTDB taxonomy): Bacteria > Desulfobacterota > Desulfobacteria > Desulfobacterales > B30-G6 > B30-G6. The sequence goes on along the minus strand of CAYVMI010000007.1, from coordinate 81,080 downwards.
ACTGATTCCACTTCTGAAACGTCTTCGCATGACGCCTCCCCCATTTTCTGTAGTTAAATGTTACCTACAAGTTAGTATATAAAATTTAAAATCAAGCGATTTGCAACCACTTGACATTGACCTCAAATCCTTTTACATTAATAGTTAGTGCCCAAAATGACCGCGAATTTTGCATACTCACCAACCTACTTTAACGTTAAAGAAAACAGGATATAAATAGGCTAATTATCCTTTTTCTCATGGACATATTTTAGTTCGGGATCGTAATTTCAGAATCAATTTTTTCGTGTTAACGTCCGAAAATCTTTACATGAGCTCAGAATTATTTGTCAAGCAGAATATGGACAAATCTGCTTTCTGTTTAAGACCAAATCAGTATCGTGTTGCATGAACCTGAACCAAGGCGTGGCTCTGACATCCGGACGATATTTTTACTTGACAAACACGCAAATGCATTCTAAACAACTAAAACGTTAAAGTGAATCAGAACTTAACGTAAACGATCCCCGCCAAACCCGAACGTTTTATTTATAGTTCTATCTAAAACCGTATTAAAACGGCATTTTCGTTAAAATATAGATTATCGAGATATGTTCAGGGTCCGCCTGAGTCCACGCAACGACCTGGTCGGCGGCTCCTGACTTGGAGGTAAAATATTATAAACATTAACAAAGCGATAGGAAAATGAACACAATTCTTGCTTTAGTGCTTAAGCGGCTGGGACTCGGTTTTCTAACCATTATTGTGATCTCGGTATTCATATTTCTGGGTGTGGAGGCCTTACCCGGCGACCTGACCGAAGCAATTTTGGGGCAAAGCGCCACACCCGAAACGGTGGCGGCATTCCGAAAGGAATTGAAATTGGATCTGCCACCTCATGTTCGCTATTTCTCATGGTTGGGCAGTGTCGCCAAGGGCGAACTCGGCAACTCACTGGCCAACGGGCGTCCTATCACCGAGTTGGTGGGTTGGCGATTTGCCAATACGCTCTTTCTGGCGGCGTCTGCCGCTGTGGTGGCCGTCCCGGTGGCCATCCTATTGGGAATATTGGCGGCCCTGTATCGTAACAGCTTGTTCGACAAGGCCATATCCATATCCACCCTCAGCACGATTTCTTTCCCGGAATTTTTTATCGCCTATATTCTCGTGGCACTTCTGTCGGTGCAGCTAATCGTGTTCCCCAGCATTTCCAATATCAATGATCAGATGGGGTTTTGGGAAAAAATCCACGCTATTGTGCTGCCCTGCTTAACCCTGACAATGGTTGTGGTGGCGCATATGATGCGGCAGACCCGGGCCGCCATTATCAATATTTTGGCCAGCCCGTTTATTGAAATGGCCCACTTAAAAGGTATTAAACGTCTGCGGGTCATCGTGCTGCATGCCTTTCCCAACGCCCTTTCTCCCGTCATTAATGTAGTTGCCTTGAATTTGGCTTATCTGGTGGTCGGGGTAGTGATAGTCGAGGTTGTTTTTGTTTATCCCGGCCTGGGGCAATTACTGGTGGATTCGGTTTCCAAACGGGATCTACCGGTGGTGCAGGCAAGTTGTCTCATTTTTGCGGCCGTCTATATCAGTCTGAATTTATTAGCGGATGTATTGTCGATTATCAGCAATCCCCGCATGCGAAACCCGCGATAAGGAGAGCATGACATGGCGTTTTTCAAATTACTCAGACAATCACCCTGGAGCGCGCGTGTCGGTTTGGCCATGGTCTTGATCAATGTGGTGGCCGCCGTTTTTTGCCCGGTAATTACTCCCTATGGCGAGACCGAGGTTGTCGGTGATGTATGGATGCCCATGAGCGCAGATCATCTATTGGGGACCGACCATTTGGGGCGAGATTTGTATACCCGCTTAATGTACGGCGCCCGCAATACCATTGCCATCGCCTTTCTTACCACTGCGCTGTCATTTCTAATGGGATCGATTCTCGGCTTTTTTGCCGCCACCTTGAAAGGCTGGGTGGATCAATTCCTCAGCCGCTGTGTGGACATAATTATGGCTTTCCCGACCCTTATTTTTGCGCTCATGGCCCTGTCGGTTGTGGGCACCTCGGTCACGGCGCTCATTTTGGTAATTGCCATACTTGATTCCACGCGGGTCTACCGGCTGTCACGCGCCGTGGCCATGGACATCGAGGTCATGGAATATGTGGAAGCGGCACGTCTGCGGGGCGAACGCATCTGGTGGCTCATGCGACAGGAGATTCTGCCCAATGCCATGCCGCCGCTGGTAGCGGAATTCGGACTGCGATTTTGCTTCGTATTCCTGTTTATTGCGGCGCTGTCATTTCTGGGCTTGGGGATCCAGCCCCCCACGGCTGACTGGGGCGGCATGGTACGTGAAAATGCCGGCGCCATCACTTTCGGTATTTTTATTCCCTTGTGGCCAGCCGCTGCAATTGCCTTTCTGACCGTAGGCGTCAACCTGATTGTCGACTGGTTTCTGCACGTGGCCAGCGGAATTAAAGACTAACCAACAACTAAACGGCGGATTACAAATGGCTCATTTACTTGAAATGAAGGATATCTGGATCGAAGGCTACAGTGACGAAAAGTGGCGTCCCATCATCAATGGTCTCAACATGACGCTTGATAAGGGCGAAGTGTTGGGTCTGATCGGTGAATCCGGCGCCGGCAAATCAACCTTCGGGCTGGCCTCCATGGCCTATACCCGCGGCGGTTGTCGCATCAAGTCCGGGTCCATCAAGTTTGACGGGATTGAATTGTTTGAAGCTCCCGAAGAGACTTTGCGCACAATCAAGGGGGTGCGCATTGCCTATGTGGCCCAGAGTGCGGCCGCGTCATTCAACCCGGCCCACCGATTGGTCAAACAATATGCCGAGGCGCCGGTGCAGCACGGCATCATGCCCTTTGACCAGGCCGAAAAAGAGGCGGTGGATATCTACACCCGTTTGTTGCTTCCCGATCCGGATCGCATTGGTTACCGTTATCCCCATCAGGTCTCGGGAGGGCAATTGCAACGCGCCATGGTGGCCATGGCCATGGCCTGCAAACCCGATCTGATTATTTTTGACGAACCTACCACGGCCCTGGACGTCACCACCCAGATTGAAGTTTTGGCAGCCATCAAACGCATCGTCAAACAATTCAACACGGCCGCCATCTACATCACCCATGATCTGGCGGTTGTGGCTCAACTGTCGGATCGAATCATGGTGCTGCGTTACGGCAACCTGGTGGAAGAAAATGATGCCCGTGAAATGATCGCCAGCCCCAAAGAGGAATATACCCGCGCGCTTTTGAATGTGCGCACACTGCAGGAAGAAAAGGATCTCGACAAGACCGAGCACGATATCATTCTGGAAGTGGAAGACGTCTCCGCCAGCTATACCGGCAAGGACTTGGTGCTTGAGGATATTGACCTGAAAATCCGACGCGGGCGCACCGTAGCCCTGGTGGGTGAATCCGGCAGTGGCAAAAGTACCCTGGCACGGGCCATCACCGGCCTGCTGCCGCCGATAAAAGGCCGGGTGCTGTATGATGGCCAAGAATTGCCGCCGGCTTTGAAACAACGTAAAAAGGACACCCTGCGGGTCATGCAGATGATCTACCAGATGCCGGACACGGCCCTCAATCCCAGACAGCGGGTCAGCAGGATTATCGGCCGGCCTTTGCAGTTTTATTACGGAATTCACGGCAAGGAGAATGAAAAACGCGTCCTGGAATTGCTGGATAGGATCGAATTGACCCCCAAGTATAAGGACCGCTATCCCACAGAACTATCCGGCGGCGAAAAACAGCGTATCTGTATCGCCCGGGCCCTGGCGGCCAAACCGGACCTGATTATCTGTGATGAGGTCACCTCGGCCCTGGATCAGCTGGTGGCTGAAGAAATCCTCAAGCTTCTGCGCAACCTGCAAAACGAACTACATGTTTCTTATCTGTTTATCACCCACGATCTGGCCACGGTCAAAGCCATATCCGATGAAATCGTGGTGATGCTGCGCGGCAAAATCGTGGAGCAGGGGCGCAAAACCGACATTCTGACGCCGCCGCACCACGAATACACGGACCTGCTGCTGGAGTCGGTACCCATCATGGACCCTGACTGGCTTGATGGTGTGCTCGCCGGCCGTGAACGCAAAGCTGCCCAAGGGATCAAAGTTAAAACGACATTCATTGACGAATCTTGAAATCATACGTGGCTTTATTGGCAAAACGCACCGGAAAATCATTTCGTAAAAGTTTTAGGACAGCACCGAATTCTTCATAACGTGAGGTGATTATGTCTCCTTTGATAAAACTTGAGCGTTTATTGGCTGAAGGAAAAATAACACGTCGTCAATTTTTAACCCGTCTGTCTGCCTTGGGTATTTCCACTCTGACCATACCCGCATTAATACCCCGTTATGCCCAAGCCGATGTGCCCCAAAAAGGCGGACGTCTGCGACTCGGCTTGGCCGGTGGTTCCACCACCGATTCGTTGGATCCGGCCACCATCACCGATGCCATGGTTCAGAATTTAAACTGGCAGCTGCGCAACTGTCTGGTGGAAACCGATACAGACGGAAATCTTGTGCCGGAACTGGCCGAAACCTGGGAATCTACTCCGGATGCCTCCACCTGGATGTTTCACCTGCGTAGAGGGGTTGAATTCCACAACGGCAAATCCATGGTGGCCGAAGACGTCATCCATTCCTTTAATCATCATCGCGGAAAAGACAGCAAATCTGCGGCCAAAGGAATTGTGGACCCCATTCAGGATATCCGTGCCGATGGCAAATATACGGTGGTTTTTGAGTTACAAGAAGGTAACGCTGATTTTCCGTATATTACCAGTGACTACCACCTGACCATTTCACCGAAAGGAACAAAGGGAAGAGATTGGGAGCAGGGTATCGGTACCGGCGGATATGTACTGGGCAGCTATGAACCGGGTTATCGGGCCTTCACCAAACGCTTTGCCAACTACTGGAAAAAAGGCCGGGCCCATTTTGACGAGATCGATACCCTGGGCATTGCTGATGTCACCGCCCGCGTGACCGCCTTAAATACCGATCAAATCGATGCCATGAACCGTTTTGAACTCAAACTGATCCATCTTTTGAAACGGGCACCCGGTATTCAAATCATCAACGTAACCGGCACCAAGCACTATTCCATTCCCATGCTGACGGATCGCGAGCCCTTTAATAATAATGACGTCAGGCTGGCATTGAAGTATGCCGTCGATCGCGAACATCTCGTTAAGAATATTCTGCGTGGCTTTGGTACGGTGGGCAACGACCATCCCATCGCCCCCAACCAGAAATACTATGCCGACGATCTGCCCCAACGTGAATACGATCCCGACAAGGCCCGCTATCATATGAAAAAGGCCGGCATGCTGGACTACCCCTTTAAAATCCATGCTGCGGACGCCGCCTTTGTGGGTGCGGTGGATGCCGCCGTATTGTTTAAAGAGCATGCAGCCAAAGCCGGTATCCGCATCGATGTGGTACGGGAGCCCAATGACGGCTACTGGAACAATGTCTGGATGAATAAGCCCTGGTGCATGTGCTACTGGAGCGGCCGTCCCACTGCCGATTGGATGTTTTCCACCGCCTATGCCGCCGATGCGGCCTGGAATGATACCTTTTGGGAACATGAACGCTTTAACCAACTGCTCATAGAGGCCCGGGCCGAATTGGATGAAACCCGACGTGCAGACTTATATCGTGAGTGCCAAAAAATTGTACGGGATGAAGGCGGCGTGGTCATACCCGTTTTTGGAAACTGGATCGATGCGACCAATGCACGCATAGGATTCAAAAACCCGGCTGGCAACTGGGAAATGGACGGCCTGCGTTGTGCCGAAAGATGGTGGTTCAGAACCTAAAATCGTTGCTGCCGGGACCATTGACAACCTGTAATTTACTATTATCGTCATAACGATTTCAAACAATCGTCATAACGATTTCAAACAATCGTCATAACGATTTTAAACAATCGTCATAGCAATTGATAAGATTAAGTATACCCAGTAGACAACCATAAGGGAGAGTCAGATGAAATTTTTGGTCTGTTATGAAGAAGCCGATCCTTCGGCTATAATTCTAAAGGAAGCTCTGTCACACGCCAAACTTTGGAATGCCTCCTTAGAAATCGTTAAAACGGTCACACGTGAGTTGCCCCTCAAGCATAAACAAATTCTTGAGATGGAACAGGATCTGGAAAACATAGTAAAATCACAGATTCAGGATGAAAAAGTGAGCTATAATACCCAGCTGATGGTCACACAACAGGAACCCGGTGAAAAGCTGGTTTCATTTGCAGATGAGCAAGATATCGACATGATTTTCCTGGGCATCATTAAAAGATCGAAAGTCGGTAAATTATTATTTGGCTCCACGGCCCAATTTGTGATATTGAATGCCCCCTGTCCGGTAGTGACAGTAAAAGTATAAGATTTTTGATCCATATCCGCCATCATTTAATTAGAAGGGACAGGCGAAAACCCAAGGACATCTTTCCCCTAGGATAGACTTCTTTTATTCCCCCAAAAATTAGAGAGATTGAATATGAATGTCATCTGGATAACCTCGGACACATTTCGTAGAGACCACCTGGGCGCATACGGCAACCAGAAAATTCTGACCCCCGCCTTGGATAAACTGGCATCTCAGTCCGTGCGCTTTGAGCGCCACTATGCCGCCGGCTTCCCCACCATGCCGACCCGGGCAGATCACTTTACGGGGCGCTGGACCATGTCTTTCATGGGCTGGTCACCCCTGCCATCCAAGGTGACCACGTTGGCGGAAATACTTTCCGCCCAAGGATTGCATACGGCAGCGGCGGTAGACACCCCCTTTTACCTGCGCGATGGCATGAACTATGACCGGGGTTTCAAGAGCTTTTTTATGGGAACCGGCCAGGAAGGATCAGGGGCCAAAAAACTGAAAGACGGGCGCCACGAATCCCAGGACCGACGGGCAGCATGGCGCTATGAAAGTGATTATAATGCGCCCCATACTTTTACCACCGCCATGCAGTGGCTGGAAAAACATTACAAGGAAGATTTCTTCCTTTATATTGATACTTGGGATCCGCATGAGCCGTGGGATGCGCCCCATTATTTTACCGAAAATTATTGGCCCGGCTACGACGGCGAAATCATCGAGCCAATTTATGGGAGCTGGCACCATGTGCCCGGATTTACCCAGGAAAGACTCGACAAAGCCCATGCCTGCTACTGCGGTGAAATATCCATGGTGGACACGTGGGTGGGATACTTGCTCAGACGCATTGAAAACATGGGATTGATGGAAAACACGGCCATCATATTCACTTCGGACCATGGATTCTATTTTGGCGAGCATGGCGGACTTTTCGGGAAAATGGTTTATGAGTTGGGAGCGGATAAACAGTATCCCACGTTAGACGACTGGGATAAACAGATCGAAGGCGGCATCTGGGCCTATTCTCCTCTTTATGAGGAAATTGTGAATATCCCCTTGTTGATCTATATGCCAGGTGTCCGCGCCGGAACATACGGACAGATAACCTCGGCCGTGGATGTAATGCCGACGGTTCTGGACATGCTTGCATGTGATGTCCCTGAATATGTGGAGGGCCGATCACTGTTACCCCAAATAAAAGACATCGACACTGGCGGACGCGAGTTCACCGTCAGCAGCATTCCCTTTGCCAATCCCGGGGATCCGGTCCGGTCCGTGGACAACTTCTTGCGGATGCTTAAAGTTCCGACGGTAACGACCATTACCAGTGATCAGTACTCACTGCTGTATAGCCCTGAAGCAGGTCAATCCAGGTTATATGATTTAAGCCGGGACCCAGCCCAGGAAAAGGATATCATTTCTAAGCGACCGGAGATAGCCCGGGATCTTCATCAATACCTGTTAAAATTTATGCGCGATACCCAGTTGGCGGAATATCTCATGCAGCCGCGCCTGGAATTGCGTTTATAGACACTCGCCACCTATAGCTAACCATCTGAAACGAGAAATTAATACATATTCATAACACTGTTTTTCAGGGGTCGGTATGAATTCTACATTTGATGGACTGGCTTTCCGCATGCTGTCAAACGAAAAAATCGGCCGGATTCATGAGGCTGCAATCCAGGTTCTTGAAAAAACCGGTATCAAGGTCGCTACCCGGAAAGCCATCCGGCTTCTGGTTAACGCCGGCTGCCAGAACACATCCGGGTCTGATATTGTCCACATTCCTCGCAAACTTGTGGAAGCATGTCTGAAAACTTGCCCGCCTGAATTCACCCTGTATGATAGAGAGGGCCGGGCCTGCATGCACGTTGGCGGCCGCACCGTATATGCCGGTATGGGAACTACCTGCATCTATGTCCGTGATCATGTCAGCGGTGAGCGCCGAGAGGCAGAATTGGAAGATATGGCCCTGGCAGGCAAAGTACTGGACGCACTGCCCAATCTGGATTTCACGGCTACACCGCTGGTCGTACGGCCCACCGCGGAAATACCGCAACACGTGGCTGCCCAGGCCGGATTCCAGGCTTTGACCGCGAACACCCTTAAACCATTTTTGTTACTCGGAGAGAATGCCGGCGTTCTAAAGGATATGCTGGATATGGCCGCCATCATAGCCGGCGGTAAAGATGCCTTGCGAAAAAAGCCGTTTGTAAGTGTGTTTCCCAGCATAATCTCTCCCCTGGTCTATGACGCCGACACCTTGGAAAAGATTTTTGTTGCCGCCGATTTGGGTCTTGCGGTCCGTTGCGGTTCGGCACCCTTATCCGGCGGGACAGCTCCCGTGACAACTGCCGGAATGCTGACCACATGTATTGCCGAGAGTTTAGGCGGCATTGTATTTTCGCAGCTACGCTCGCCCGGTGCGCCCGTGATCATCGGCAATACACCGGGTATCATGGATATGCAGACCGGCAATCCTTGCTACAGCAGTCCCGAGTACAGCATGCTGAACATGGCCATAGCCGACATGGCGCACTTCTATAATTTGCCGGTTTTAAGCCCGGCCGCCTTCAGCAGCGCCATGGATATTGATTTACAGGGATCGCTGGAGCTGATGCTGAGCATCTACAGCTCCAGCCTGGCCGGAGCGAATATGGTAACCCACGTGGGTGGCATGGAAGCGGCCATGACATTTTCACTGGAGCTGGCAGTTTTGGGAGACGATATTACCGGCATGGTCAAACGAATCATGACAGGCATTAAGGTCGATGACGAAGCCTTGGCTCTTGACGCCATTCATTCGGTCGGGCCAGGCGGCCATTTTTTGACATCACCCCACACCCTGCAACACTTCAGACAGGAACAATGGCAACCGACAATCCTGAATCGACGCGCCATCGACCAATGGCAGCAAGAAGGCAGCAAACACACCCGGCAACTGATCAAAGAAAAATTGAATACGATTATTAATACGCATCAATGCAAGCCGCTGTCTGATGATGTCCAGGCAGAGCTATCTGATTTTATTGATCATATAAAGAATAAGCCTAAAAAATGAATGAGGATTCTTTCTAATTTATTTTTACAATAGGATCCGAGGGTTCAAGTGAGATTTCTCAACATCGAACATTGAACATTCAACACTGAACATCGAAGCAGCAATCTGCAGAAAGCCAATAGTTGGATGTTCGATGTTGGACGTTCGATGTTCGATGTTTATCCTACTCTGTTTATGACCATCTGATTGAATAAACGCCAATCTTTCGCCCCTTCACCCCTTAGGATGCAACCCGAAGATCCCTCTACCCCTTCACCCCATTGTTATTGGTAATCGAGTGCTGCCCCCTTATCCGCTGATTTGGCCAATCGTGAATAAATACTCAGATACCCTTTTCTCACTTTCGATTCTGACGGCGACCACGAGCGCAAGCGTCTTTCCAATTCGGCCTCATCAATCAATAGTTGAATTCGTTCTGCGGGTATATTAATTTCGATTTGATCGCCTTCGGCAATCACCGCCAAGGGTCCGCCTTCTGCGGCCTCGGGTCCGATGTGTCCTACCGCACAGCCCTTATTGGTTCCTGAAAAACGGCCGTCGGTGATAAAGGCAATCTTATCTTGTAATCCTTGCGCAGCCAACAACCACAGAAACCGCTGCAATAGTCTCATTCCCGGATCACCCTTGGGGCCGACATTGCGTACCACCACGACTGCACCGGCCTGAATTCCGTCTGCAATCAAGGCCTCGCAGGCCGATTCCTCATCTGAGAAAATACGAGCCGGTCCGGTATGCTGCAGCATGGCCTCGGGAACGGCAGATTTTTTTATCAAAGCGCCGTTGGGTGCCAGGTTGCCGCTTAAGAAAACGAGTCCGCCCGCCCGATCCAAAGGCTCTGCCAGGGAGCGGATGACTTTGGGATCTGTTTTGACAACTGTCTTCAGATTGGTTTCCAGGTTCTGCCCGCTAACTGTTAGGACTTCACTATTTAAAATCGGTAATAATTCCTGCATCACGGCCGCAATCCCCCCGGCCTCATCCAGGTCCTGAAGAAAATTCCCGCCAGGGCCGGATGGGCTGACATCACAAATAAACGGTGTTGAGCGGCTGATGCGATTGAAACGTTGAGGTTCGATATCCAGCTCCAATTCAGCTGCGATGGCTTGCAAATGCAATACCGCATTGGTGGATCCGCCGGTGGCCATGAGAACGCGAATGGCATTATCAAACGCTTCTATCGACATGACATCGCTTGGCCGGATGTTCGCCTCCAACAAGGCCATAATTTTGCGTCCGGCCATGAGGGCTAAGCGCTGAAGCCGTGAGTCGGCACCGGGAACGGATGCATTTCCGGTCAAACTCATCCCCAGGGCCTCGGCCATGGCAGACATTGTGTTGGCGGTCCCCATTACCGGGCATGAACCCGTGCCGGCGCAACCAAAATTGCGAATCTGCTCATAGTCGTCCGGGTCCAGTCTGCCCTGCTTAAAATCACGAAAATGTTTAGGCGCTACGTCCAGCGGGTCGATGCGTTGGCCCTTGAATCGATTGAGCTGCATGTAGCCGCCGGTGACGACCAGAGCCGGTAGGTTTAGGCGTGCTGCCGCCATGAGGTGGCCCGGAATCACATCGTCGCAGATGGGAATAAACACCAATCCATCCAACAAGTTGGTCCTGGCAACCGTTTCGATATATCCGGCCACCAGATCCCGATGCGGGAGGTGATATCGATCGTTGCCGGCCATGCTTGTACAGATGGAACTAATGACAAACTCGCGCGGTGTTCCCCCGGCGGACCAAATGCCGGCCTTGACCGCCCCGGCCACCTTATCCAAATGAATTGCGGCCGGATTGATTTCCCCCCAACTGCTGACCACACCTATTTGAGGGCGCGCCAGAGATTCATTGTCCTGTCCGCATCCTATCAGCATTTCCTGCCGTTCTACCAGAGCGTAGTCGGGAAGATCGCTATCTTGTTTTTTGATGGTCATCCATATCTCCTTGAGTTTCTGAAGGTATCACCAGGTGCACGGCCTGAGAATACAAGAAATTCTCATTAAGGAGCCATACATGTCGAATAGCGAATTTCGATTTCAGAATTTAGAAGGAATGATGGGTGTCATTTTATAATAACGATAGAGCGCAGCGAATCCATACTTCAAAATTCAATATTCTTTATTCAATATTCGACATTCACAATATTATCCTAGTCTGATGAAAGATCGTTTCTTGGTCTGACAGGGGATGGCCAACCTCTCTCAGCTAATCCGTCTTGGGCACCCCGTTTTCATCCCATCCTCGCAGTTGGTAGTATTCCTTGCGCATATAGGCCAGTTCGTCGAAGGTTAACTCGTCGCCGGTTTTATCCAGTTTTTGGAAAAGCTTTTTAGGCAGCCAGTCATCATCTGGTGTCAGGCCTTCACGCAGATTAAATCGTCTCACGATATTGGATATGGATGCAGCGATGGCTTTTAAAGAGTCCTTATCGGACGCCAAACCAGTAACCGCGTGTACGGTTTCCCCCAATTCTTCCCATTGGTAAAGATCCCGGTAAAACCGGCAGAAAATCAAGGCATCGAATACCGTTAGGCGGTCTTCAAAATCGATAAACAATTCCGCCTTGCCTTCGATCTGGTCCGGAGCGATCATACCCACCAGCTCCGGTTTATAAAAAGTTGCCCTTAGATGGCAGGCGCCGCGGTCCGATGTGGCAAATGCCAGCCCCATTCCCTTGAGCACCCTGGGATCATAACCGGCCGGCTCCATACCTTTGACATGCACGGCAATGTCTTCCAGGTCCCACTTTTGGGAGGCATATTTAATTCCCCGGGCTAAATCAGCACCAATGCCCTCGCGTTTTGAAATCATGTAGAGCAAATCAGCAATGGCATCCACCTCCCCATAGTCAATGGGATAGTCACTCTTGCCTCTTTTAAAAGCTTCGATGGCAAAGGCGCACAGATTGCCGGCTGAAATGGTGTCCATGCCCAGCCGATCGCAGATGTCATTGAGGTAGGCGATCTCTTCGATACTGTCGATCAGACAGAGCCCGCCAAATGCATAAATGGTCTCATACTCGGGACCTTCAAGCTTCATCCCCGCGTGTCGGCCCGTTTTAATGGTTGTTAAACGGCCGCAGGCCATAAAACACTTGCCACAGGCATTCGGTTTTACATCACACTTTGCGTGAAAGGCATCGGCACTGATCTCTTCCCATTTGTCGTAGGTGCCTTCGGACCAATAGCGTGTCGGAAATGCACCCGCATTGTTAACAATCTTTACCAGCTGGGAGGTCCCCATGGATTTATAGGCATGGGCGCCGGGATTGTCCTTACCAACCGTGGCAATCTGTTTGGCTATCTGCTTGACCTTTTCGGCGTCATGTACAGGTCGTTTGCAATCGCCCTGAAAAAGAATGGCTTTTACATTTTTGGCACCCATCACCGTTCCCACGCCGGTTCGACCAGCCGATCGCCAGCGGTCGTTCTTAATTACCCCAAAGCATACACCGTTCTCGGCAGCCGGACCGATCACCACCACGCCCTTGCGTTTGTAGCTTTCTCCGGCCTGCGCATATTTTTGCATTACCAAATCTTCGGTTTCATAGGTTTCCTTGCCCCAGATATCCGCGGCATCATGAAAAAGGATCTCTTTGGGTTTGATTTCCAGGACCGTCGGCTGCGGACATTGACCCCGTAAAACAATGGCGTCGTAACCGGTAGCGTCTATTGCTTCCGGCACCTTGCCTCCTGAGTAGGATTCGGAGTAGAAACCGGTTTGCGGGGATTTGGTGTAAACCCCGTAGCGGCAACTTCCCCAGATCCGGCTACCTGTTATGGGCCCCGTGGCGAAAATAAGGCAGTTTTCCGGCGCCAGGGGATCAACGCCAGGCGGATTCAATTCGTACAGGAGATACGAAGCCAAGCCTTTCCCACCCACATACTTGGCATATATATCTTCGGATGGCATTTCGATTTGAGATTGACCGGTGGTCAAATCGATTGTCAGTGTTCTTCCGTAGTGTCCGGACATTTTTATGCTCCTTGTTCAGTCGCGCGTTTTAAGTTTTAATTTTTAGGTTTTATGATCAATGAAACTCCCCCTTGTGGAGATCAATCCTGCCTGCTTTTCCTCAGTCATTCCCTCGAAAGAGAGAATCCAGATGCAGCTAATCGCTCGTGGCTTATTCTGGATCCCCATTTTCATGGGGATGACGACCGGAGCTGAAAGTTGATATGCATAATTCCGGGAACTACAATGCGTAACCTAATCCTGTGGTCCTCTTACCGTTTTGGCCATTTATTGATGGGCACAAATTAGGCTTTATGAATTTCAGTAAGCCCAGCTTCCAGAATGGCAAAGCCCTTATCCAACTGCTCAGCGGTAATAACAAACGGTGCCAGACAACGGACCACGTTGCCATAAATGCCGGTTACCAGCAGCACCAGGCCATTTTGATGACAATAAGCCGTTAATTTTCCAGCTTCCTCGGTTGCCGGCTTTCCATCAGGGCCCTTGACCAGGGCGAATCCCCGCATGGCTCCCAGGCCGTGCAGGTCGCCGACCATGTCAAATTTTTGCTGCAGGGCCGTAAAACGGGCTTCCAGTTCTTGAGCAAGTTTTTGTGCTTTTGACACCATATCTTCAGCGGCAAACACTTCCAGCACCGCCAGGGCTGCGGCGCAGGCCACTGGATTGGCGCTGTAGGTTCCGCCGAGTCCACCCACATGAACGCTGTCCAACAATTCATCCCGGCCGACCACTGCGGCGATGGGCATACCCGCTGCCAAACTTTTGCCGATTACAACCAAATCCGGAATAACTCCCCAGTTATCAGACCCCCAAAGTGTTCCGGTGCGGCCCATACCGCTCTGAATCTCATCCATGACAAATAAAATCCCGTTGTCATTGCAGATCTTTTGCAATTCCGGAAAAAAGTCAGACGGGGGTGCATTGAATCCACCCTCACCCTGGACCGGTTCGGCCACAACTGCTGCCACAGATTCGGCATCAATGCCGGTCAGGAAGAATTCATGCATCGCGGGAATATTGCCGAATGGAACCCGATAAATCTCAGGCGCAAAAGGACCGAAACCCATTTTAAATGGTTTGACCTTTGTGGTCATGCTCATGGTCAATAAAGTCCGGCCGTGATATCCATTTTCAAAAACGACGATGGCCTGCCGTTTGGTGGCGTATCGGGCTACTTTGACGGCATTTTCCACAGCCTCTGCGCCACTGTTTAAAAATACGGCTTTTTTGGGAAAATCGCCAGGAGTTAACTGGCAAAGTTTCTCCGCCAATACCACCGCCGTTTCGTAGGGATTGACCATGAAACAACAGTGGGTCAGTTTGGCTGCCTGTTCTTGAATGGCTGAAATTACTTTGGGGTGCCCGTGACCGATATTCATGGCGCCGATGCCGCCAGCGAAATCGATATACTCATTTCCATCCACATCCCACAATAAGGCGCCTTGGCCTGATTCGATAAATTTTAAGGAAGCATTTCCTACAGCTGACGTGATGGCTGACTTTCTACGTTCGACCAGTTTCTCATTGGATGTTGCTGCCATTGGTTTTCCTCCTGCTATGTATTAATGATTTCTGTCATTTGGTATCTATAAATTTACATGTTGTCTATACAATGATGGGGTTAACGCAATATTTCCGTATACCCATCGACACCAATGCTCTGCCCGCTGATATACCGCCCCGCATCGGAACATAGAAAAAGAATCATATGGGCGATATCGCTTGCAGTGACAAACTTTTGCATGGAGATTCCTTTTATAAAGGTCGCTCTAATTTCATCTGTGCTAATCCCTTTGGCCGCCGCCTCATTGGTTATCACCCGTTCCATGCGGTCTCCTTCCACCAGGCCGGGTACGATGGCGTTGACGCGGATGTTGTTTTCACCCAGTTCCATCGCCAGTGTCTTAGTTAAACCCTCAATGGCCCACTTGGATGCCGCATAGGGCGAACGGTAGGGATATCCCATAATCCCGGCGGCCGATGAAAAAAAAATAATCGATCCACCGCCTGCGGCTTTCAGGTGGGGAACCGCATATTTGGTGCCGTAAAAAGCACCGTTGATGCCGACCGCCAAGGTCCGATCCCATTCAATCGGCTCAATGTCTTCCACTTTCCCGGCGGGTCCGCCGATTCCGGCACCGTTAATTAAAATATCGATCCCACCTAAATGTCCTTGGGCTTGAGCGATAAAATCCGACACGGCTTCTGAATTGGAGACATCGCATGGAAGCCCTGAACACGTCCTATTCCTATCCAAAAAATCGGACAGCGCCCCTTCATCTATATCACCAATGAATACACTGGCATTGTTCCGTATAAACAATTCGGCGACTTCGCCGCAGATGCCGGATGCTCCGGCCGTTATGACCGCCCTGGCCCCATCAATCGAAAGCTTCATGATTCATATCCTGAGCGTTTGATGCTAAATCCGGGATGTGCATGCAAATGTGTATAAGGGTAAAATAAGACACCGACGACTTTAACGTTAAAGTTAAATAAAAAATTATACTTTCTTTGTCAAGTTTAATTCCTTATTAAAAACAGAATTCGCCGCTACAGCTCGACTTGCACCCGCAGGAAGATCTCGACTTGAGGTCCTTGGTTCGAGCCACAGCGGAGAATTCTGTTTTAAAATGAGGCATCATTTATGCTTGACAAGTCGAGGGGAAACAAGCTAAAAATTTTGCTTGAACGTTAAAGTTCATTTTATCCAAAAGTTTCGATCCAACTAATAAAGTGTTGCTTTCTTAAGCCGGCAGCCAACGACTAACCGATGGGATATATTCGGTTTGTATGTGTGTTGGATGACCTCATCCAATAACGTTGATTATCCCCATTATGAAAAAAAAACCGACCATCAAAGATATCGCCAAGCTCGCCAATGTTTCGGCAACGGCTGTCTCCATGGCGCTGAACAAACGTCCGGGCGTAAGCCAGAAAACGCGCAAAAAAATTATAAAAATTGCCAACAAGCTCGAATACCAGCCTAATTTTATCGCCAAGAGCCTTATCAGCAAACGCAGCTACACCATCGGTTTTATCCTGAACAGCATAACCGATCCATTTTTTCCTGAACTCGCCAAGGGTATTGAAGAATATGCCAATCAACGCGGATACAATTTACTGCTATGCAATACCAAACGCAGCCTGGAGATGGAAAAAAAATCGATTGATGTGTTGAGATCAAAGGGCGTGGACGGCATTATCTTAGCTACCGCCTGGAAAAACGATCCCAATATCCTGCCCCTGATCGAAGAGGGTTTCCCATTTGTGTTGCTTAATCGCGTTTCAATGGATCCGGCTGTTAAAAATAAAACCAACTTTGTGGTTATCGACAATTATCGTGGTGGTTATGAGGGTATGCAACATCTTTATCGTCTCGGCCATGATCGCATCGCCGTCATCACAGGCGACCTCAATACATCCACTGCCATACTGCGCACCGATGGCGCTGTAAAAGCACTTCAAGATTATGGTGTTACCGTGGATCAGGATCTCATCGTTGAAGGTCAATACAAACGCGATGTCGCCTACAATCGCGCCTTACGGCTCATTTCCCTTAAAAACCCACCCACAGCTTATTTTGCCCAGGACGATTACATGGCGGTGGGCATACGTGAAGCGCTTTACGAAGCAGGTCTTCGCGTACCGGAAGATATTGCCCTGGTGTCATTTGACGATACCATCATCGCTTCATTAAGCGGTATCGATATGACCACCATTAGTCAAAATAAATATGAAATGGGTGCCATGGGAACCAAAATCCTGATTGAAAAAATTGAAAATCGTTCCAGCGGCGTTGTTAGTCAACTCATTCTTGAGGCCGGTCTGACTATACGAAAATCATGTGGTTATCATCAAACCGGTTATATCAGGCCGGCTTTGCCACAATCCAGTTGAGTAACCATCGATTCGCCTACTGATATCCCTAGCTGGAATCCGATGCGGCTATTGTATTGAGGAGACCATGACATAAAAATTTAAATGGCAGCTAATCTAAACATTGAACATCCAACATCCAAAATTGAACATCGAATGATCCCGACACATCGTGAATGGTCACATTTTCAACATTGGATGTTCGTTGACCAATGTGCATTGCTAAATTTCAAAATCCCAAATCATAGATTATTTATCTTTTAACCTGCTGATGCTTTCACCCAAAGGAGGCCTTATGGGAGCAATATTACATCGCATGGGGGATGGTTCGATTGTTGAAACGAGCGCCAAGGAAATCATGGCGGATCTCGTTGAGGGGAGTGAGGATGCGGCCGAACGCGGCAGGGTCTCACCCCTGGGAAAAGAAGAGTATGATTATCTTTTGGATATCTTTTGTTCACCCCACAAATTCATAAGTGTAGAGCCCGGACATGAAGTAGTTCTGACCTACGATGCCGCCACTTTAAAAATTCGGCGTGTGGGAGTTCATGTGGACCGGATTGCGGCTCTGCAAATCTATGAAAAACTGATGGGCGCCGACACCATGGAACTTGCCCATGTGGACTATAGTTTTAAGCCGGTCAAACCGATTGCCAAATTTGAACAACCAATTTTGGAGCAGGCCCTGCTGGGTACCCACATTCCGCTTTTTTATGGCGCCCAGCCCAACCTGGGACTGTACAGCCAGCCGGATGGCCCTTTTCCCAATCCCGCGGAGCTGATGCCCATGGGAAAGATAGCCGAAGCCCAGGAGTCATATGAAGCTTCAGCCGAACATCTCACCCGGGATATTGTCTACACCAGCAGCCTCATGATTGAATCCGGCGCCGACGGTATAAATTTAGACACTACCGGATCGGCCGGTGATGCCGACTTTTTAGCAACCCTGCTGGCGGCAGAGCAAATCAGGGCTAAATACCCGGACATCTGCATCGAGATCGGTATGTCGGGTGAATTTGTTCTGGGTATGCACAGCGAGCTAACCTACCAGGGCAAACGCCTGGCCGGAATGTATCCGCATGAACAGGTCAAGTTGGCAGAAGCTGCGGGAGCCACCATTTTTGGACCGGTTTGCAACACCAATACCAGCCAGTCGGCCGCGTGGAACCTGGCTCGGGCAGCCACGTTTATCAAGGCCTGTTGTGAGGTTGCCCAAATTCCCATTCATGCCAACATGGGTATGGGCGTTGGCGGTGTAACCGTAGCCGATCAACCACCGGTGGATGTAGTTTCGCGATCATCAGCCGGCATGACGACCATCTGTCGTCTGGATGGGTTGTAGGTTGGCGTCGGAGACCCGATTGCCATGGCAATTACACATTCACATGCCTCGGGAATGGGCGGAATGCGAGTCGCCGGAGATCTGGTGGCCCGCGTGCAAATGACCCGGGGAATGCGAATCCAAGAAGCCAAAGCCTATGTAGCTGAAAAACTGGGCGTAACCGTGCCCGATTTAACTGATCCAATCATAATGACCGAAGTCCGCACCGATCTGGGACTGGGTCTCGTAACCCCGCTGCCGGGGGTTCCCAAGGGCATCGAAGCCAAATTTAATATTGCCCGTGTTTTGGATATCGATATTAATTGTGTCAATCGATTTAAGGATCGGACAACCCTGTAGGATACAAGGACTCAAGGATCGAGGACACCTGGTTTCATTGCGTTCGTTGGATTGAAAACCGCAGCGTGGACCTAGACAATGATAGCAGTTCGCAGCTCAATAATCACAATAAACACGAGGAACGCAACAAACCAATTACACATTACAATTTACCTGGGTGTATCGCGATAGTGTGATCCTCGTTCGTACAATAGAGAATTTGAATACTATGATAAAATCCGATCTTGCCTCTTTCTTCCAAGAGGGCCAGCAACGCTATCAAGCGGCCATGACAGGTATCCCCGACCGGGTCCCGGTGTTTGCGCAACTGCATGAGTTTGCCTCGAAACAACTCAACATCTCCCCAAAGAAATTCTACACCACACCCGAGCTGCTGGTTCAGGGTTCTCTGGAGATAACCGCCGACTACGGTATCGATGTGGCGGTACTGGACTATGATGTCTACAACATTGAGGCCGAGGCTCTGGGGCAGGAAATAATCTATTCCGAAGATATTATCCCCGATGTAGATCGTACCAATCCCATTATTCGGGACAAAAGCGATTTAAAGATGATCCGCACCCCGAATTTTGAAAAAGACGGCCGCTTACCGGCTGTACTGGAAATGCATCGTTTGTTTCAGGAATTAACCGGCGGACTAGCGGGTACGCCCGGTTTTTGCGCGCCATTTAGTCTTGCCGTCAATTTAAGGGGTTTTGAGCAGCTGTTGATGGATATTTATACCGATCCGGAATTTGCCCAAACGCTTTTTACCCGAATAACCGATGAGGTTCTGGTTCCATGGATCGAGCGTTTGCAGCAAGCCTGCCCTGGTGTTGAATCGATATGCGGCAGTGATGCCTGGACAAGTCTGCCGATTCTAAGCCCGGATATCATCAAAGAGTGGGTCGTCCCCTATGTAGAGCGGATCCAGAAGCAATGCCAAGTGCACGTGTATGTGCCCAATTGGATTGGCGAAGCATTCTTAAATAACCCGGAGGATATGCTCGATCTAAAAATGCGAGCTTGTCCGGGTTTTGTTGAGGGTCAGGACCCGGATGTGGAAAAATTGGGACCGGCCTTTTATAAAACCTATGCCCTCAAAAAAGATCGTCCTTTGGTGCTGGGAGTTGGGGCCGCCTTCCTGGCCCAGGCAACGCCCGAGCAAATCAGGGCCCGAATACGGGATTACATCAAGATTGGCGGTGAAGGCGGCGGCCTGGCCCTTTATCTATGCAGCCTAAATACCGCAACCCCGCCGGAAAATGTTCGAGCCGCAGTGCAGGCGGTACGTGATTTTGGTGTGTACTGATATAATAAACTTCTAATGAAGTCTTTAAAAACCAAATGACAGTCTTTCGCTTTATTTGCTCAATTCAGCATTAACAATGTGACGAATAAAATCGACATCGACATCTAAATAGCTACAAATATTAATAAAGCTTGTGAAAGAATCGAAATCGTCTACTGTAATCCAATGTAGGGCCTGAGTTTTGTAAAATTCATGATCCTTAAAAGTTGGTTTAAAAATATCCTTTAGGGCCCGACTTAATATTCCGACAAACAGACCACGAATGGAATTTGTCAATGTTCCTATTTCTGGATCTGAAATGGACAGCGCATCACTCATCTGCATCCCCCTTCGGATATCTCATCAATCCATATATAGAACATCTACTACTATTTGCTTATCTCCAAAGAATCACAGATTGACTTATGCAACGAACCTACTTCTTAGTTCTCATTAATCTAGTTTTTTCCAAATTGTAGTAGGTGACGACACGCCACTAATATCCATACTTTTCGCCTTATCCTTACTCTTGATGAAATCATTTTTCCGATGGACTAGTTCGTCCATTATTTTTACAACCCTATTATGCAGAACCTTGACATCTCCAATGGCTGTCGATTCTTGGTATGCAATCAAATCATCCATATAGGTTTCTCTAAGCCATTCAAGCATGTTATGCGCATCAAATTTACTGGCGCCTTCATCTCTCTCCTGGTTATGGAATTTATTTAACCGAGCAGTTAGCCGAAGCTCTTCTGTAGATTGATTATCATTCATTGTATCGCCTCCATGGTGTTAAGTTCAATTGTAAGATCGGTATCCGATGTCCGGAATTAAGATCGAATGCGTATTAATACTATTATAAATAAAAATGCACTTATGCTGAAATTTTCAAAAGCGCTTAAAGAGACTGGAACTGGTGTTGATTGGAACTCTAAGGACCCTACAATAGATGAAGAGAAGTGTGGTAAGCCTAAGTTAAATCAATGCGGATCCAACTAAAGTAGCAAGTAAAATGATTATGTCACTTTGTAATACTGGATGTCAATCTATTTAGATAAATTTGACATTACATGTATAAAAACTTACTAACGAAGGATTTTCTATTTTACAGCATCCTTTAAAACCTTTCCCGCAGAAAACTTTGGAACCTTACTTGCTGGAATGTACATTTCTTCACCTGTTTGGGGATTTCTGCCTTGACGCGCTTTTCTATCAGCCACTTTAAATGAGCCAAAGCCAATTAATGACACAGAATCTCCGTCCCCCAAAGCCTTTGTGATACTGGAAAGAACACATTCCACCGCCGCTGTAGCATCCTTTTTGGTTTTTAAAACTTTTGAAACCTCGTTTACTAAGTCTCTCTTATTCATGATATTCTCCTTTTATGATTATCAGTACTTTCATGGTAATAAAACAACACAAGCTTAAAGATAAATACAATCTTTTCGATCTTTAAGGAGCAGGATTCATTAGCCATATTATTTTAAGAGTCTAACGAATTTTGCTCCAAAACTGGTTTCGTCTACATAGACCACCTCTGCGTGCATTACTTCAAACTGATTTTGAGACAACATATTTATACAAATCTTTTTGCCCTTAAGAATATTGAGGAGATTTCTAGCAAAGATGGATGTGCCGAATTTACCTATATATTGGATTGTTCCAAAATAAACGATATCATCAACCGAATAAGAAACCTCCTTTCTATAACATTTGATTGTTCCAGCTTTGTCTCTATTTTCCATGGATGATATTCATTCCATAATTTCATCTCATTTCAATGACATTTCTCTCATCACTACTCAATAACGGGTAACAAATCTATGTCATCAAAATGCAACTCTATTGAATGTTCATCTGGCGATTTATAAAGTGTAATTATTGGTTCGCCTGCCCGGCAGACATTGAAAATACAAAGGGCATCCGCCATATAAATGACTGGATGCCCTTTTTCTAGAAAAAAGATAATTAGTTTACATTGACATTGCTAGCAGAAGGCCCTTTGGGACCCTGCTCTATGTCAAAGGAAACCCGGTCACCTTCATTGAGAGATTTGAAACCGTCTGCGTTGATTGCTGAATGATGAACAAACACGTCCGATCCATCTTCTTGCTCAATGAATCCGAATCCTTTGCGGTCGTTAAACCACTTAACAACTCCATTATTCATGATAGCATTCTCCTTTCAAAATATTTTCAAAATCTTAGACTGGAGGATGCAATATTAAAGATGGGATTGTCCCTGCAGAAAAAAATCGCCCCGCCAATTTTCGGCCGGGCCTTGTTGAATGTGAGAACAATAACAACTTCTGATGGGAAATCAAGCTAAATATTTGTTTTTTTTAAAATAATCAATGTGACAAACCTTTTAAGTGTATAATAACGGTCTGTTACATGAATCAATTTCAATACATTCCTGAACGGCGATTTTTGCCTTTGAAGGACTTATCACATTCTTTCAGGGTAGTGGTTGTGAATATTCCTACTGCATATGTGAAATTAGCATGCAGTAATTAATTGATCCATTAACTTTTTGTTTTTGTAATAGAATTGTCACTTAGCGTATTTCCCTTGTATCCGCGTATTAGTCGTCTATGATGTGAGAACATATAATTGTCCGCGCTGAGAAATCCTGCCATTAGATCCGCATTTCATCGAAGATGCTTCCATAACGCTTAGCGCTAATAAACAATTCCGAACATTAAAACCCTTTAAGGAGATCTTAATGAAGACGTATATAAAGAAGCACCCCTTAGGCTTGCATGCTAAAGTCTTGCTATCAAGTGTATTTGGACCTTTTTCACAAGATGACGAATATGGAAGCCGAAAAATAAATCCCATGGAACTTTATCAAAACCAGGTGACCCGAGTACAGGGAAGTTTTTCGCTTCGTATGTTTCATCGCACTTTTGGATTGATGATGATTCAAGCAAATATAGATGCGCCCTGTACTCTCCTTGACTTTCCATCACTTGATCGATTTATTCAAGAAATACGGAACAATCGTTATGATATTGTTGGAATAAGCGCCATCACACCTAATCTAGAAAAAGTGAAAAAAATGTGTATGCTGATACGGGAGCATCAGCCAAAAGCCACGATAATTATCGGCGGCCATATAGCCAATAAAAGAAATCTATCCAATGCCATCGATGCTGATCATATCGTCAACGGCGAAGGGATCAAGTGGTTCAGAAGATTTCTAGGCCAGGATGAATTAGAACCGATTAAACACCCTCTGACCCATTCAGCCTATGGGGCACGCATTTTAGGGGTCCCCCTGCAAAGGGCTCATAAAAACGGAAACACCGCCGCAATGTTAATACCATCTGTAGGGTGCCCTGTTGGGTGCAACTTTTGTTCTACATCCTCGCTTTTCGGTGGTAAAGGAAAATTTATCAGTTTTTACGAAACCGGAGATATCCTCTTTTCAGTGATGTGCGATATCGAATCCAAATTGAATGTTAAATCCTTTTTTGTCATGGACGAAAATTTTCTATTGCATCGCAGCCGTGCGCTTAAATTATTAGAGTTAATGAAGAAGAATCAGAAAAGTTGGTCACTGTACATTTTCAGTTCTGCGCACGTTTTAAAATCTTATACCATTGATCAACTTGTGGATATGGGCATATCTTGGGTATGGATGGGCCTGGAGGGTCAAAACAGCAGGTATCGAAAATTACATGGCGTTAACACCTATGCACTTGTTCAGGAACTGCAATCTCACGGGATTCGCGTTCTCGGATCTTCCATCATCGGTCTGGAAGAGCATACACCTGAAAACATGGATCAGGTAATTGAGGATGCTATACGTCATGATTCTGATTTTCATCAGTTCATGCTCTATACGCCGGTTGCCGGGACACCCCTATTTGAACGACATCGCAAAGACGGAACGCTATTTCCTGAAAGTACCTTTCCTGTGGCTGACACTCACGGTCAATACCGTTTTAATTTTCGTCACGCCCACATCCACCAGGGCCAAGAGGAAGGCTTTCTTTTAAGGGCTTTTAAAAAAGATTTCGAGGTAAATGGACCAAGTTTGGCTCGTTTGATCAGAACGCTATTAACGGGTTGGCAAAGATATAAAAATCATACGGACTCACGTATCAGGAGTCGCTTTGCAAGGGAGGTATCTCCTCTTCGGAGTGTGTATGCAGGCGCTGTATGGGCAATTCAAAAATATTACTGTGAAAATCCAAAATTATCAAAAAAGATCTCTCTCCTTCTTACCGATATATACAGTGAGTTTGGGTGGCTGACACGCATTATCGCCCCGTTTATCGGACGCTATCTTCACATCACCCTCAAACGCGAAGAAAAACGACTGGCTAATGGTTGGACATATGAACCCGATACCGTTTGTGAAAAAAATCCAGCCGCTCTCGCCCTTGAGAGGTCAGCAAAGCATAAACGCATCCATCAAGAACCAAAATCATTTGCCCCCGCGCCAGCTTATGCATGTGACAAATTCAGGTAAACCCTAACTTTATACCCAATAATGACATCACCACCAACAGCCACGAACACTCTTGTAACTTGATAATTCCCCGCAGCAAGCTGAGGGGAATTATCAAGTTAAATCATTGATTTATTAATGCTTTTACTCTTCGGCAGGATTTTAAACGCTTTGATTGCTCGATGTAATCATGAAATTTGAGATTGCTAAGGCAAGGTGTCCTATGGTGGCACAAGAAAAAGATATCACAATAGTCATCAGAGTGGAACTGAATTGAAATTCTGATACCAGACTGAGTCTTTTAGCCTTCAGTCTTGCGCTTCTCAATTGCGTCATTGAGGATTCGCTGCACCTTAACGGCATGATTCGAAAATAGCCAATCCACACCCCGCTGAATCTCTCTAAAAAGCGAATTGCGCGATCGGATGTAGGCCGTACCCACTTTCTGGCCCCTCTGTTGATGGGCCCGCATGCGCTGCCGGCTCATGAAAGCATAGTGACAGGCCATACCCCCGTATTTTTCTTTCAGGGCTAATTGGCTCATGGCCGCAACATTAACCTGGGCCACCGCGACGCATGTGCCTGGGGGGGCAAAGTCAACATATTGAAACATGGTCGGATTCAGACTCAGGAAATGGAATTCCTTTTCAGGTATCAACCCACCAAATTCTTCGGATAATATACGGCGCTGCCGGATTGGATCCGGATAGGTTTCGGTCTTGATTTCTACCATCAGGTGCATGTCCTTGCCGTAGCGTGTTACAACTTCCTTTAAAGTCGGAATCTGGGGAAAGTTTTGCCTGAGAGAGGCAAATTCGGTCTGAGCGATGATATCGGCTGAATTGAACAGGCGCAGCAGATCGGCATCATGAAACACAACCGGCACCAGATCACTGGTCCAGCGGACATCACACTCAAGGCCCCAAACACCGTGTTTTAAAGCGGTATCAAAAGCGGGCAAGGTATTTTCAAACACGGTCTCGTTGTCATGCTCACCACGGTGCGAGATAAGACAACATGCTTGTAATGCATCGACTGCGGGGAGAGCCCGCGGAATGCGGGCGTATATGGCGTCTAGCAAGCGGGTTAACACTATTTCAATCAGTTCGAGGGGTTTCATACTGGTTGGCTCATTCCAAGGTAAATTTGCTTTAGACCGACATATCAGGTTAACGAATTATATCTCCACTTGAAATCAAGTGATGCTGGATTCTGGATGCTTGATCCTGGATCCTGGATGCTGCCTCTGGTTGCTAGTTACTGGATACTGGCTTCTGGATGTTAGATGCATGATACTAGTTGCCGGATAAAAGCAGGGTGCGATAGATTTCTCTGCTAAAATATTCAATTGGTCCTATGCTGCTTCTCCACAGATTGAACAAAGAGGTTTATTTTTTTACCCAGAATCTCCAAACGATTATGAAGGTCTTGGTATAAATCCTCATCCTTTAATGATTCGGTTTCATAAAGGGTCTCCAGATGGTCTGCAGTTTCGTCACAAGAAGCAAGAGAATAGGTTAAAAAGCGTATAAAGTCTGATTTGTATCGTCTTCTGCCATAGCCCTCCACCAGATTGGATTTAACTGATTTAATCGAACGCCTGATCTGACTGCCGACTTCATACATTTCGAATTGAGGCAAGTTATTTATCGTCATTTTATGAATATCAACGACTAGATCCCTTGCAAAATGCCAAATCTCTAATTTTTTATAGCTCATGTTTTGCGACATTACCCTCGATAAAGACGGATTCCTTTACCGGCAACCAGAATCCAGAATCCAGAATCCAGCATCCAACATCCGGCATCCAGAATCCAACATCCGGCATCCAGAATCCGGCATCCAGAATCCAGAATCAAGCATCAGGCATCCGACACCCAGCATCCAAAATCAAGCATCCAGAATCCGGCATCCAGAATCCAGAATCAAGCATCAAGCTCTAATTCCCTACTGCGCAGGAATACGGGACTGCAATTTTTTGAAAACAAACATACTGATTTGGCTGATTTCGTAATCCACCTGGGCATGCCTAATATCGATCAGATCCAAATATACACGGTTGGCATGCGGAAAGGCGTCCACATCGGAAATGTGCATGGATAGATAAACATTCTTACCCAAAACAATAATATTGAAGTCAGCCCCGATCTGCGGCAATACCTTGTCAGCGTTCTCTGGATACACAACCAGGGGGCGCTGGTTTAAATGCATAATCTTAACATGTGTTTGGATGAACTCATTTACCTGTTGCCCGCGGCCCGCTTTAGTGGCTGTATCTTGGGCCGCATCGCCGGCGAACATCTTTGCCCGAATAAGCTTTCGTAAGAATTGAAGCAGTTTTGATCTCAGGATATCAACAGTTTGATTATAATCTTCGGTCGGCATCAGGCCACTTGGATATTTGGCCGTGTCGATTTGGGTATGCTGAAAATCAGCTGAAATAGATGGTACAATCGACACGGTTACCGGCTGATCGCCCTTTTTTACTTCAGTCATCCCCCACTGGGCATCCTTGTAAATTGCTTGCTGAATTTTGGCATGCACATAGGGTTCCATGTATACGGCCCCGATGCGATAGAGGGTTTCCACGATAAAAGGATTTTCAAGATAGGTCATAAAGGATGGATCAGATTGAATCACCTCTTTCAGCAGTTTCATTTCCGAAACCGTCAACCCGGTATCGCCCAGGGCAATCGCATCGGCAGGAATCCGGGGATCTAAAATCTGTGATTTTCTCGCCATCAGAGCCGACATGCGCACCTTTTCATCCCGGGATATTTTTTGCAGCAGCATAACCCGCACGCATATCAGTTCCGTGCTGGGAAAAAGTGAATTTTGGCTCCGTTGGCCCTTAAAAAGATTCAGGCGCTGATCGTAGTGGTATAATACTTGAGATAGTCCCAGGATATTGTTGTCCAACACCATAACCCGGCTCGGCTCTTTATCAACCCCGATCATAAGTTTTGAGATTATGTTGAAATCCAAAGGCAAATCCAAGCCTCGGTTACGCCACTCATCCCGCAGTTTCGGATTGCCGGCTTTTCCCAGCGTTACCTGCATCATATATGCAAGCACTTCCGCCGCGTATTGCATGGATGATGACGGTGTTTCGGATTCCGCTGTTTTCAGCGGCGATGCCGGTTGATCGGATTCGGTTGTTACGGAGGTCGGTGCGCACCCAGCAAACAAACCCAAACCGATCATTACGCAGATTATCAAGAAGCGATGGCAGAATCGATTTAATCTCATTATACAATATTCCATTTCGGTCCTATCATTTTCGGTTCTCTTCATATTATTTTGAATATCAGGCCCCAAATTCATATCGATACCAGATACGATACTACAAATGAAAGTGTAAAAGTCTTCAGCCGAAAAATCTGATCTGGTGGCATCTAAGCCCAAAAAGGATCATTTTGCAATTGTAAAACTAATGTCATCATTTCAATTATGCTTGCGCTCTGCCCCATCCTTCGCATAACCATCTGCCATGCATTCAGTTGTCAAAATAATGCGGGGAGTCGCGTCTCTTCTGGGATATTTGCTGAACACGCTGTTTTGGTGCATACTACTATTCCTGGTGGCCCTATTGAAATTTATTATCCCGCTGAGATCCTTCCGCAGTCGATGCAATCGCATATTGACTTTGATTGCCAGTGCTTGGGTTGGTGTCAACAACCTCAATCAACGCCTGCTTTCCAAAACCACCTTGCAGGTGCAAGGACCGCAGCGCTACAGTCTCGATCAAAAGTATCTGGTTGTGGCCAACCATCAGTCATGGGTGGATATTTTGGTGTTGCAGCGCATTTTTCACCGTCGCATACCCTTTCTCAAATTTTTCATCAAAAAAGAACTGCGCTGGTTCCCGATATTAGGGCAGGCCTGGTGGGCGCTGGATTTTCCATTCATGAAACGCTACTCTAAAAAGGTTTTGGAGAAGAAACCCCACCTAAAGGGCAAGGACCTGGAGATTACACGCAAGGCTTGTGAAAAGTTTAAAACCATGCCGGTTTCCATAATGAATTTTGTTGAAGGGACCCGTTTCACCGTCCGCAAACATCAGCAACAACGATCCCCCTATCAAAATCTATTGAAATCCAAAGCCGGCGGCATCGCTTACGTTTTGACATCCATGGGAGATCAGCTGAATGCCATCTTGGATGTGACCATCGTCTATCCCCGCAATGCGAAAAGTTTTTGGGCCTTTGTTTGCGGTGATGTTAGCGAAATCAAGGTGCTGGTCCGATCTGTTCCGGTGACCGAAGATCTTCTGGGTAATTACGCCCTGGATCGATCGTTTCGCGAGCGGTTTCATGCATGGCTCAATGACTTGTGGTCTCAAAAAGATCGCCAAATTCAAGAAATGCTTGTCTGATTTACGCCTTTCCACCTATAATAAATCTTCCGATATTCAGTTTGGCTATTACTTTTTTCACCGGGATAGAGGCTGAACGAGCCCTCTTGTCAGGTGTACTGCTGGAGTTACACCATGAAAACCTGGGAGCATTTTCCGAACCGCACCCTGTCGGCAGGCAAACCGATTGCGGACATCTTTATTAAACGCAATATACAAAATTTTCACGATGCCTGCCAATACGTGCACAACCTACCCTACGGTTACAACAGTGATCGCGACGATTTGTTGATTCTGTTCAAAGAGAATTTCGGCAGTTGTACAACCAAGCACGCCGTCATAGCGACCTTGTCACAGGAATTGGGATTGCCGATTCAAAAAGCAATGGTAGTTTATGCCATGACCGAGCAATTGGTAAGCGGTTCCCAAGCGATCCTCGATGCGTATAATTTGCCATATGTTCCCATGATTCACTGTCTACTCACATATGAGGATTACCGGGTAGATTTGACCGAAGGGAATCAGAATGGCAAAAACCATCCCATCGTCGATCTGCTTTCCAGCCACCCGGTTGCGGCCCATATCTCGGCCAAAGATGAATACCGGCTTTACCGTCAAGCGCTTGAAGACCTGGTCCGTACAAAGCCGGAACTGCAAGGTATTTCCATAAAACGGATATTAAAAGCCCGCCAAGAAGGTCTGGTTCTTCTCAGAAGTAAAGTGGGCTAGATTTAGACGCAATAACTAAGTTGGGATTTAAATCAGAAGCTCGAATATCGATATTCGAATTTATGATTTTTTTGCGTCTGCACGATGCAATTGACAATAATCGGCAACTCATTCTATAGATACCTGAATACTGTCTGATATTTGCAGAATCAAGAGAGAATGGATGAGCGCTGCATTCAAATTCAATCGTATGGAAATGGCCGGATCTCTGGGTGACCTGGGGACCCTATTGCCCTTATCCATCGGAATGATGCTGATCAATGGACTCAATCCAACCGGGCTGATCATGACGGTCGGGCTATTTTATATTGTCTCCGGGCTTTATTTTAAAGTTACCTCTCCGGTGGAACCCATGAAGGTGATTGGCGCTTATGCCGTGGCTACCGGAATTTCAGCGACCCAAATCCAAGCCTCCTGCCTGTGGGTATTTATATTTTTGGTAATTATCGGAGGCACCAATCTTATCAGTCTAGTAGGACGCTATGTCCCCCGAAGCACTGTCCGCGGTGTCCAGCTTTCCACCGGTATTATGCTGGCATCGCAAGGCGTGCGTCTCATGCTCGGGAGTTCTCACTTTCAAACATTTCACCAGGCAGCCGAGCCCTTTTTACGCCTCCAAAATCTGGGTTGGCTGCCCATTGGTCTGATTATCGGCATCCCGCTTGGTATGCTTGCGCTGTTGCTGCTGGATAACAAACGCTTGCCGGCAGCCCTCGTGGTGGCAGGCTCGGGTATACTGGTGGGACTTTTGGGGGGCACGCGCGAAGGCCTGGATGCAATCGTTTTTGGTATCAACCTGCCCCCATGGCTGCCTTTCGGCCTTCCCTCGGGTGCTGATTTCAGTTTTGCCTTGTTAGTCCTGGTTCTGCCTCAAATACCCATGACGATTGGCAATGCCGTCATGGCCAACGCAGATCTTTCCATCCAGTATTTTCCCCAGGACGGTCGCCGTGTGACCTATCGCGCCCTTTGTATTAGCATGGCTTGGGCCAATCTGCTTAGTTTTTTTGTGGGTGGCATGCCCATGTGTCACGGCGCCGGCGGACTGGCCTCGCGCTATCGGTTCGGCGCACGAACAGCCGGCTCCAATTTGATCATTGGGGGTGCCTTTTTACTTTTGGCGTTTTTATTGGGTTCGCATGCTTTGGCAATTATCTATCTGCTGCCCATGGCGGCCTTGGGGGTATTGCTGATATTTGCGGGGATGCAACTGGCGTTGACAATTTCAGATATGCAAACGCGCGTGGATCTCTTCGTACCCATGTCGATGCTGGCCATTACAATGGCTTCTAATCTGGCGGCCGCATTTATCGTCGGAATTGGGCTGGCGTATTTATTGAAGTGGAAGCGGATTTCTGTCTGACACCTATTTCAAAAATACAGCCATATTCGTGCTAGAGTACTGGCGAAACCACAACATTATTCCATTTCTCCTCAAGACTGATTTTTCGCTCGATTTGTCCATAAACGCCAATTAAAAGCTTAATCGGCAAATAATCCCTGCTGTCAGCTGTTATGAGGATTTGATAATCGCCACTCTTCAAGTCGGGGACGAATATTTGACCGTTTCTCGTATGGGTATCTACCAGCAAAACCCCATCTAAATCATATACTTTTACAGAACATCGCCTGGGCTTAATCTTTAAACGCAGTTCACCGGTAGAAACATCAGTCCCATCGCTACGTAGATTGAGTCGTTGTATTTCTTCATTGCTGGGAAGTTTTACAATTACCTCTCCGCCCCGTGTGTTTAAGAGTTTGGCAAAATCCGGCTTTTGAAGACCCTGGGATTTCAGGTACACTTTTTGAGACAAATACAGTCCCAGTTCCGTGGCGGTGATGTGGTAATCATTATTGATATCGGCTTCGTTGTGCTTCAAAGCCCGGATCAAATACCCGGCAAAAAAGCTGTTTTGACCGTAGCCGCCGTCCAATACTTCCTGTTCCCCGGTTCCCGCTGTAATCACCTGACGTGCCGGACGACTCATCAATGCCGAAATATAGTTGCCCAGAGACGGATCGACACTGATGGTTGATCGCGAGGCCACGATTCCGGAACTGCAAGAGTCCAAAATAAATAGAATATGTTTGGCCCTAATTTCCTTGGAGCCACACAAATCGATCTGGAGCCAATTTAGTGGAATCAGAGAATTGATAACATTGCTGCGCCCGTCAACCGGGATGAGATATCCGTCTACGGTATTGGCATCCTTGTTGACATCCGTACCATGACCGGCAAAAAAGACGATGATGCGATCGTTGGCTTCGGAATTTTCAAGTACGGTTTTAATGGTGTAAATAATTTCGCTGCGCGTTGCATCTGAATTGTAGAGAGAAATTGATTCATATCCGAGTGAATTAAATAGATCGACTATGGCTTTGGCGTCGGATACAGCATTGCGCAGCTTATCCTCATGGCGATACGCATCAATACCGATAGATATGACCGTACTCCGCCGATAATTGTTACTATAGAGACGCTCTGTTGCAAATGCAGGTTCAACCGATTCGGAAACGCCAACACCCCGTTTTACAGGCCCGGAACACGCCAAGACTATGGCCAGACAGCCTAAGCATACGAGGGTGGTGATACGTTTGATGCGATAAGCCATATACCCAATCCTCATGATCAAAATGCCAGATCAAGCGAGGCATAGACGCTTTGATGCCCATCATAGAAAGATGCATCTAAGTTCATAAAGCCATCGGTGGAGTTCATAATTTGGCCCCGATAGCCAAAACCCAACACCAGATGTTTTAGAAAAACATATTGTAAACCCATGGTACCGTTGAAACCATAGGCAGACATGGAATCCTGTTCAAAGGTATTGTTGATAACGCCGTCAGGCGTATTATCGTCAGTGTCGACAACGGTTCCCTCAACATAACCCAAAAGAATGTTAAAGGAGCCCGAAAAAAAGAGCGGTGTGTCTGCAAATAGACGGTATGAGATAAAAACACCACCGGTACCCATGGTCCAGGTGGCATCGCTATCAAAGTCTTCCTCGGTGGTCAGCTCTCTGAGCGTTAATTTTTTTTCAGAATTGAGCCATTTCACACCAAATAGTGAACCCAGTTGGAAGCGCTCATCTTTACGGATGACATGCATCCAGGCTAAATCGATATCGGTACGCTGGCTGTTTTCGTCTAACTGTCGATTATCCGTACTATTACCGGTTTCGAAATCATACTCCCCAATATATATAGAGCCGCCGACGCCGTTTTTCCCTTTGAAAAGCGAAAATCGACTTCCATACATATTCCCCGAAACATCATAGTCCTGGTTGTAGGTGTTAATGAGATGATCATACGAATCGAGCAAACCAAAACCGATGATTCCGATTGATCCATGCCAGCGATCGTCTGAATAGAGGGTCTGCTTTTCGGTGTCATCATCCTGTGTTTGCCTCTGGGCTTGACGCTGTGATTGCTTTTGCTCATTCCGGAGTTGCAATATCAGCTGCATTTGCTCATCAACGGTTTTTCTGAGCTGCTGGTTTTCGCGCTCGAGAGCCTCGATTCTGCCTTTTAATTCGTCCTGAGATTCATCTGCACAAAAAGCCGGAAATACCATGATCAAACACAATATCAACATGAGCAGCAGGGGTCGAAGTAATACCAATATCGATTTCAATCGTGTATCCTTTCGTACGCGTGTCACTTTCATTTAGGGTGAAAATCTTTTTGAATCGAATACCAGGCAGACTGGTTGACGTTTGATCCGGGTATGAGTAGTTAGCTATTTATATAACAAACCAGCGGAAGTCAAATACCTTTACACTGCCTTCTCATTACAACTTATCTCAAAATAATGAATAGGTCCTTCGATATGGGGCCATACAGATAGAATGGGAAAATCAAGGTAGTATCTGGCCGAATGGAGCTGATTTGCCTTGCTGCCAGGAGTAAAAAGATTATTTTGAGATTGCTTGTAGTTCCCATGCTGCCTTTGTTTTACTGGGGCGCTCTAAAATTTGTTGTCATGCCAATGACTTTAAGATATGAATTCTCCATAAACCGAAAGGAGATCTAAATGGCTATAATCGGGTTAATCGGTGGATCCGGTTTGGATGATCCGGACATTTTGAAAGATGCGGTTGAAGTGAATGTAGCCACAGATTTCGGCGAACCTTCCTCGGTACTGACACGTGGCAACATTTCCGGTAACGAGGTCCTGGTTTTGGCAAGGCATGGCAAGCGACATCAGTACAGTCCCACCCAAGTCAATAACCGCGCCAATATTCAGGCTTTAAAGGAACTGGGAGCCACTCATATCTTAGCCACGACAGCCTGCGGCAGCCTGCGCCAAGAAATTGATCGCGGGCATTTTGTGATCATGGACCAATTCATCGATTTTACGCGTTTCCGCCAAAACACCTTTTTTGATTCATTTGATAAAGGTGCCGGCCACACGGCCATGGCGGAGCCCTTTGATTCGGGGTTGAGGCAGATCTTATATCAAACGGCCGTTGATCTCGGATACCCCGCTCATAACGGCGGTACCGTCGTCACCATTGAAGGCCCCAGATTCTCAACCCGTGCTGAATCGCATATGTTCAGGTCCTGGGGGGCCGATATCATCAACATGTCCATTGCCCCGGAAGCCATGCTGGCCAATGAAGCCCAAATACCCTATGCCGCCGTGGCCATGTCTACCGATTATGATTGCTGGAAGACCGATGAGGAACCCGTCTCATGGGAGGAAATCCTGGCAGTCTTCAACCAGAATGCCGATAACGTTAAAAAGATCTTGCTGAACGCAATTCCCAAAATTCAATAGGAGTATACCATGGACTTAAAAGAGACCATCCGTTCCATACCCGACTGGCCCATAAAAGGTGTTATATTCCGTGATCTTACGACCCTGATGCAGGACCCCCAGGCGTATCGGCGTGCCTGCGATCTTTTTTTCGACCGATATAAAGATTGGGACATCGATAAAATCGTCGGAATTGACGCCAGAGGCTTTGTGTTTGGCGCGGTGTTAGCCTATCAATTGAATATCGGTTTTGTGCCTGTGCGCAAAAAGGGTAAGCTGCCTTACAAGACTGTCTCGGCTGAGTATTCCCTTGAATACGGAAGCAACACCGTAGAAATGCATGCGGATGCCATCGCCCAAGGCGAAAAAGTCGTCATTATCGATGACTTGATTGCCACCGGCGGCACCATCGAAGCGGCAGTCAAGCTAGTAAAAGCACTTGGCGGTGATATCCTGGAATGCGGTTTTGTGGTTGAACTGCCGGATTTGAAAGGACGCGAAAAAATAAAAGATCAGAAAATATTCACCATGTGTGATTTTGAAGGGGAATAAAATCGTGTTCCACGATTTTATGAGACGCGACTGCGTCGCTACCAAAAAAATGGATTTACATTGTCACAAAGTTAAGGTGGCTCGCAAAATCAGAATTTTGCCTATTAATTAATTCTGCTATTTGCTCTTGGTGGTTACTGAATTCCTGATGCCGGATGCTAGGATGCCCCCCGCTTGCTGCCTACTGCGGTCAAAATTCTGTCTACTGTATTCTGCTTTTTATTCGATCCCGATCCCGATAGCGATCCCGACCCCGATTTAGGCTCTGCATACTGCCTACTGAGTGACTCCTGTCTCCTGAATTCTGACTCCTGACTTATGCTTTCCCAGTATCTTTGAATGTTCGATGTTTATCATTTATTACGATTGCTAAATTCCGCTATTTCAGCCTGCAACGCACGCACCCGCTCCAAAATATCCCCCCAATCAAGTGTGGCCAGCGATCTGTCGCGGACCAACATCTTGCCCGCAACCATGACATCCCTAACATCCGATCCGCGCACGGCATAAACGACTTGCGAAACCGGGTTATATAAGGGTACGAGATGGGGCCTTTGGGTGTCGATGACGATCATATCAGCCTGTTTTCCCTTTTCCAGAGAACCAATTTGGGCATCCAGACCGATGGCACGGGCCCCTTCGATGGTGGCCATCCTCAAAACGGTATAGGCTTCTGTGGTGCTGGGATCAAGCAAGGCGACCTTATGCAACTTGGCCGTCATATCCATTTCTGCAAGCAAATCCAGATCGTTGTTACTGGCGCAGCCATCGGTACCCAAACCCACGGGGATGCCAGCTGCGAGGTATTTGGGTACCGGTGCGATTCCCGAAGCCAACTTCATGTTGCTTTCCGGATTGTGAGAAACGGCTGCGCCGCTCGCCTGGATGATGGCGACATCATCGTCATCAACCCAGACACTGTGGACCAGCAATGTATTCGCATCCAGGATGTCATGTTGATACAAATACCGAATGGGGCTTTGACCATTGCCCGACTGAATCATACCGGCTTCCTGCCTGGTTTCAGCGGCGTGAATTTGGAACATAACTCCCAACTTCCTGGCTGCTGATTTTGCAGCATTCAAGGTTGCGGCAGAGCAGGTATAAGCGGAATGGCAAAAAATCGCCGGTTGTATCAAATCGGATGAGTCACGCCAACCTTCAACAAACTTTACGGCCACAGCGACATTTTCTTGGGGATCGGGAACACCCGGCGCCGGAAAATCGATGACGCCCTGCCCCAACACCGCGCGCATGCCCACTTTTAAAACCACCCCGGCCACCTGGTCCTCCAGAAAATACCCGTCGCAGAAACATGTCGTCCCGGATAGCAGCATTTCGGCACAAGCAAGCTTTGTGCCCAGGGTGACATTCTCGGGGTTGATATGTGTGGCTTCAGCTGGAAAAATATGCTGGTTCAACCATATGTCCAAGGGTAAATCATCGGCCAATCCTCTAAACAAGGTCATGGGAACATGTGTATGAGTATTGATTAAACCGGGCATGATGATGCCGCCGTTGGCGTCGATTAGTTCATTCGCCTTCATCCGGTCTGTTTCTTTGTCCTTACCAAGCCATACGATTCTGGAATCTTTTATGGCCACCGATCCATTATCGATTATGCGGTCATCGGCATCCATGGTCAGAACAATCCCATTGGTTAGCAAGGTGTCAACCGCTGCCGTGTATTGGCCTTTCTTAGTCATAAAATGCCCCTATCAATTTATCCTTTCGACTTTTAGGAATATTGAAATCATATATCTTTTAATGACTCTGGTTATATGCTGTCTGTATGGAATAATGGAATGTTGGAATCATGGAATAGCTTGAGTTACCAAACAAGACCACAAAATGTGCCTAGGCATCCCGACAAATTCGGGTTTAAAAAGGTTGCACATGTCTATTATCCTGGTGCAATGATTCCATCATTCCATCGTTCCAATTGTGAGCGAAGCGAACTATTCTTGGCTTTAAATGTTTTTGATGACGGTGGAAAGTATCCGATCCACCTTGCCAGCAGCCTCATTGGCCACCCCGAGAACATCGTCAACGCTGATCGGTTCGGGCCGATCCGGCCGATGCACATTGGTAATAATCGACAAGCCCAATATTTGCATGCCGGCATGACCGGCTGCGATAACCTCTTGTACCGTCGAAAAACCGACAGCTTCGGCCCCGAGGGTTGACAGGAATTTTATCTCAGCCGGCGTCTCCAGCGACGGTCCCTTAAGGCCGGCATATATGCCGGTCTGAATCGGTATTCCCAGTGTCCAGCCAGCATCCTGGGTCGCTGAAATCAGTCCAGGGTCGTACGCGGCACTCATATCGGGAAACCGATCACCCCAATCATCGTGGTTGGGTCCAATCAATGGATTGGCGCCGGTCAGATTTATGTGATCTTTGATAATCATAATATCTCCGGGGGTTAATACGGGATTAATACCACCGGCAGCATTGGTAACGCACAGTGTCTTGACACCCAAGGTCTGCAGCACACGAATGGGGAAGGTTACTTGCATAGGCGTATAACCTTCATATAGATGGAATCGGCCCTGGAAAACCAGGCAGGGACGCTGGGATAATATGCCGCAAATGAGTTTTCCGGCATGCCCGGGTGCTGTTGATTCCGGGAAATTAGGGATCTCAGCATAGGAAATAGAATTTGATATGGACAATGACTTGGTACAGTCACCCAGCCCGGTACCCGTTAATATACCCACGACTGGTTTTTGACCTATCTTATCGTTGATATAATTGGCCGATTCTTCAACTTGTTGATGATATGTGTTCATAAACACCTCTATATCTTTGAATTTTATGAGAGCTCAGGATATCAGGCCTAAGACTGTTAATCCCCTGCAAGTTCAAATGCCAGCAAAACAGACCCATTTTGATGACGGATAAGATCAGCCATATGGCTATCGGGATCGGGATCGAAATCGGTTTTTTCAGACTTACAATTCGACCCCGATCCCGATAGCGATTTCGATCCCGATTGGTTGCGGCTTGTCCGAGTTAGACTGTTAGCCGCGAATGGTCTAATAGCCTAATCGCTTAATATGCTATCTTTTACATCCGTTAACTCTAATTTTTTTAGATACGGAAATACCAAGCAAGCCATCATTCCAATTGTGAGCGCAGCGAACCAAGTTCTATAATGGCCTTTGTTCACATTGCCCCTCATATCACATTAAAAATGAAACATAAATTCCCGATTTTAAAGCGGTCAGGATGGCATTGACAATCTAAGATTATTATGAAATGTAGACTCTGAATTGATCCGCTCTCAGTGGGATTTTCAAATCGGAAAATATGGTGTTGTGAACGAACGTATTCAAGCGTGGGTCGATCGATGAAAATTACTGAAATAAAAGATGCACTTAAGGCCACTATCCTTGCAGGCCAAAACCAATTGGATGAAAACATTGTCGGTGCCGGCAGTGCCGATCTCATGGAGGATGTGCTCTCAGCTGCCACTGAAGGATGTGCGTTGCTGACGGGTGTGGTTACGGAGCAAGTTGTACGGACGGCTATTATCGCCAAGGTTGGGGTCATCGTTTTTGTACGCGGAAAACAACCTGAAAAAAGTGTGATTGACTTGGCCGCATCTTATAAAATTCCATGTCTGTGCACGCAATATTCGCTTTTTGTCGCCAGCGGCAAGCTCTACATGGAGGGACTGCGGGGATTAGATGGATCTTGGTAAAAACCTTTGCTACTGAAAAGGCCGGCTTTCAACTGCCTTGTTTTTTTCTTTAGTTGGATCGAATATCGACAGAATAGGAGTGTCTAATGATTGAAGCGGTTTTTATGATGGGAGGTCTGGGATTGGTTGTCGGCGTTGGATTGGCCATGGCATCCAAAGTATTCTACGTTTATGTTGATCCTTTGATCGTTGCGGTCGATGAAGCCCTTCCGGGGGCTAATTGCGGCGGTTGCGGCCTCCCCGGGTGCAGTGCCAATGCTGAAGCTATTGTAGACGGCAAGGCAACGCCCAATTCCTGCGTAGCTGCCGGTGATGATGTTGCCGAGGCGATAGCTGCAATATTAGGCGTTACCATCGAGGCCAAGGAACCGGATATTGCCAAACCAGGCTGTACTTATGGCCTGGAAGATGCCGATGTGAAATTCCTGTATGACGGCCTGGGAGATTGCCGTGCCGCAGCGCTGATCAACGGTGGTATGAAGGTCTGTCAGATTGGGTGCCTGGGTTTGGGAACCTGTGCCAGTGCCTGCCCATTTGATGCCATCGTCATGGGGCCTGAAGGGCTCCCTGTCGTGGACGAAATAAAGTGCACCGGTTGCGGTACCTGTGAACGCGTATGCCCGAAAAACATCATCACCTTATCATCCGTAACCCGTCGTATCATCCAGGAGTATACAACCGATGACTGCACCACCCCTTGTCAGCGCGCGTGTCCAGCGGGAATCGATATATGTGAATATATTGCCCAGATCGAGCAGGAAAATTACGATCGGGCGCTTCAGGTCATTAAAGAAAGAAACCCGTTCCCCTCGGTAATCGGCAGAATCTGTCCGCGCCCCTGTGAGGATGTTTGCCGGCGGCAATTGATTGATGAGCCGGTGGCCATTAATTTTCTGAAACGTTATGTGGCCGACTATGAACAGGAAATGGGTGAACGCGTCCAACCCTATAAAGCACCTGATACGGGTCGCAGTATCGCCGTTGTGGGTGGAGGTGTTGAAGGTTTATCCACGGCATTCTTTTGCGCGCGGCTGGGCCACGCCCCCACGGTATTTGAGAGCTCATCCAAATTAGGTGGTATTTTGCGGCAGGCCATCGCCACCAATCGGCTGTCCATGGATACTCTCGATTGGGATATTGCCGGAATCATAGAAATGGGCGTCAACACGCAGCTTGAAAAGTCACTGGGAAAAGACATCAGTATCGATTCCTTGCTCACGGACGGTTTCAATGCGGTTTTTCTGGCTCTCGGTGGTTGGGACAGCCGCATCTTACGCGGTGCCGCGGTTGCTTCGATTCAGCCCATACCGGGCTTGTATCTTCTGATTGATATTGCCAGAGGACTGCCCGAAGAAAAAGCCCCTGGC
This sequence comes from uncultured Desulfobacterales bacterium, assembly GCA_964452555.1. Classification (GTDB taxonomy): domain Bacteria; phylum Desulfobacterota; class Desulfobacteria; order Desulfobacterales; family B30-G6; genus B30-G6. The sequence continues at coordinate 40,883 of CAYVMI010000007.1, read as the reverse complement.
CTAAGCGCTAGCAAACATACGGTTCTCGTCGGCGGTGGTGATTTAGCCCTCGAGACGGCCCTGAAATTAAAGCCAAACCACGCTGGACAAAATACGGTATTGTTCCGTGAGTCAGCCGATATCAATGAAATCTCAGACCAGCTTATTAATCAAGCCAAAGAGGCTGGAATCGAGTTGGTATTTGGGGCTGCCATTGCGCGTATCATGGGAGAGCAGAATCAACTCCAGTCTGTTGAATACATAGATCTGGCTACCGGTTCAGCCCAAAACTTAAAAGCCGACACTGTCGCCATCGCATCCGGACGGTATCCCGAGATGATCTTCGCCAGACCCCAACCGGAAGAATCAGAAAACCAAGCAGCATCATCTCCGGCGGAAACTGAAAACGCAACGGGTTGGGAAGGTTTCTTTCCAAGCAAAAATCCCTATTTTGGAGACCAGATCGGGTTGTTGGCTCACGGTGATGTTCTCAGTGATTACAGTGGTGCCATCAGAGCCATCGGTGGCGGTCGCAGAGCCGCTGCTTCCATCCACAACGTAATTTACGGGATCCCCCTGGCTCATCCGACCAACGTACTTACGTCCGCATCCCTCATTCAAAATATTGATTCCGTTTGCCATGTACAGGCCGACCCCCGGACGATTATGCCCATGGCTGACCCCACCACCGATATTATGAACGCGGAGCTTGAAAAGGGATTTACAGAAACAATGGCCGGTAAAGAATCCGCCCGATGTCTGCAGTGCGGGTTGATCTGTTACCAGAAAACAGGCACCGATAGTGTCTGAATAAACTCGAAGGTTCGATAAAGGTAGACAGCGGTGGCCACTGAAGAAGGCGTCGTTATTTATACCCAGGATGCACTGGCACGGGTTGAGACAACCCAATCGCGCGCATGCAAAGGTTGTACATCCAGAGGATCTTGCCAGATTACCGCCGATGGTAAGCGGTCGGAAGTAACGGCACTCAACCTGGCCGGCGCCCGTAAAGGCGATCGGATTTTGTTGCAAATTGAAAGCGCCTCACTTTTAAAGGCTTGTTTCCTGCTTTATATTCTACCGGTTGGTTGTATGTTAATCGGTGCGACCCTGGGGCACTGGGTCGCTTTGAACCTGGGTAGGGATACTTCCATTATTTCAGCCTTGTCGGGGTTCAGTGCCCTGATATTATCCGTTTTGGCCATCCGATCCACAGCCAATCGAATGGGGCAACGGGACACCTACAAACCCAAGATCTTGAGGGTATTAAAATCGTAGGAACGATTTTATGGTCGAAAAAGTCTATATAACCAACGAAAACAAGGCCACGTTCATTTGTCCACAGTGCGAAAAAACCAAGACGGTTGATGTCCGCAAATATGCCCGAATGAACCAAACGGTTAAGGTCAAGTCCAGATGTTCCTGCGGGTATAAGTGGACGGCGGTACTGGAGAAAAGAAAACAATACCGTAAAGGCGCCAATTTATCAGGTATATATAAATACATGGTTGATGGCAGGGAAATGGACCGCGGCACCATGAAGGTTGTTGATCTTTCCGCCGGGGGTGTAAAATTGAAGCTGGAAGTTAATCGCCCCTTCAAAGTCGGCGACTCCCTCCAAATTGAATTCAAACTGGACGACAAGAAGCAAACCCTCATCCAAAAAGCGGTCGTTATCCGTAATGTCAGCGAATCCTACTATGGCACAGCCTTCAAAGACGCCGACACTTATGACCCCGTCCTGGGCTTTTACCTCATGAGCTAATGGATTGCATCTTGAATGAAAATCAATGATTTCTTACCAATCAGGTATTTTCCGACCGCTGACTAACTTCCCCCATGATATCTAAATCGGTTCATATCCAATTGCTCACTTCGGGCGCTCGCAAAGGCTTGCATGGTTTCTGGTGGATGTTCAAAATCATTGTCCCGGTATCCCTGGCCACAACGCTGCTCGACGCCAGTGGGTGGATGCTGCATGTCGAATTTCTGATCGAACCGGTTTTGGGGCTCTTACAGCTACCCAGCGAGGCGGCCTATCCGCTGCTGGCCGGTATGTTGACCGGCGTATATGGCGGGGTCGCGGCCATGGCCGTATTGCCGTTTACGCCCGATCAAATGACCCTTATCGCTATTTTCCTGCTGATATCACACAATCTTATCCAAGAGGGCATTATCCAAGCAAAGTCCGGTATACATCCGCTTTGCATAACGCTGTTTCGTTTAGGAACTTCAGTATTAGTCGTCTACGCCGTCATGCAATGCCTGGATATTCAACCAGTCTTGGCCACATCCTCGGCATCAATCGCACCGCTCCCTCGCCCCTTAGTGGATACGCTCTATGGCTGGGGTGCGGCTACATTAAGGCTGAGCATAACGATCTTTTTAATTTTTATATCGGTCATGATTCTGCTTGAAGAAATGAAGCATCATAATCTGGTTATTAAACTGGTGGATCTTTTTCATCCATGCCTGAAAATTCTGGGCCTTGATAAAAGCGTCGGTATACTCTGGATGACAGCTGCGATATTTGGCATTGCTTACGGCAGTGCCGTGATTATCCAGGAAGTCCGAGAGAAACCTATTGAGAAATCGAATCTGACCCGCTTGCACCTTTCCATTGGTATCAATCACTCATTGATTGATGATCCTGTGCTCTTTTTGCCATTGGGGCTTAATCCATTCTGGTTGTGGGTGCCGAAGATCGTCGCCGCCATTATCCTGGTAAATGCTTATAATTTTATGGCGCGCATGCTAGCCGCTTTTAAAATGACTCGCCTTAAGGTGACAGGTGGCTTCGAATGATGTTTACCGGCTGTCTGTCGTTACGGCATCCTGCCTTTAACCGGCAATTATTCAGACTGATTGGCTGCTTGGGGGCAATTCTGATAATATTGGGAAATGGCCTGGTCCTGGCCGATAGTACAGTTCTGCCATTTCGGCCGGGCGAAAAATTAACTTTCGAGTTAAAATGGACCCTGGTCCCGGCCGGCCAGGCAACCCTTGAAGTCAAACCCATAAAGCAGGTTGACGGTAAAGATACATATCATTTCCGAATGACAGCGCGTTCCAATCGGTTTGTGGACGCCTTTTATAAAGTCAGGGATCGCATCGATGGCTATACGGATATGGCCATAACGCGGTCTGTCTTCTACGCAAAAAAACAGCGTGAAGGCAAAACTAAAAAAAATGTGGTAGTGCGCTTTGATTGGGATTCGCAAACGGCCCAATATACAGAATTTCTCAAACGTGCTAAAAAAGACCCGGTGGCACTGTTGCCTGGCGCCTTTGATCCACTCTCAATATTTTACTATACGCGTAAACAGTCTTTCGAAGTTGGGCAGGAAATGCAGCGGCCCGTGACCGACGGAAAAAAATGTGTAGTGGGCAAAGCCAAAATTCTACGCCGGGAAACAATTACGGTTCCGGCTGGAAAATTTGATACCTTTCTCATGGTGCCAGATCTTCAACATGTGGGCGGTGTCTTCAAAAAAAGTAAAAATGCTAAAATCGAGCTGTGGGTGTCTGCGGACGAACGCCGACTACCTGTTAAATTAAAAAGTGAGGTCATTGTAGGCAGCTTCACGGGCGAATTGATTGCGTACTCGCCCTAAAATGATAAAGGAAAATTAATTATGAAACCAGAATCCCGAAATTTAAAGGTAGTTGTCCTGATAATCGCCGTGGTGGCATTTTTTAGCCTGGACTTAATAGCACAAGATGAGAAACCAAATGACCGGGTCGTCGCCGTCGTCAATGCAATACCGCTGACTGAAGCAGAAATTCAATTGGAAATTAAGCGCATCCAGTTTCAAGCCAAAATGATGCGGCAACCGATTGACGATTCCATGATGGCTGCCATGCGCGAAAAGGTCATCCAATCGATTATAAACCGGGAACTTCTTTTCCAGGAAAGTAAAGCCAGGGGAATCTTAGTTGACGCCCTTGAAATTGACATTCGCATCGATCAAATCAAGCAACAATTAGACGCCGGTCAGGAACTAGAAAACCAACTCGCGGAAATGGGAATTTCAATGGCTGGCTTCCGAAACCAGGTTAGCCAAGCTACGGCCATTCAGAAACTTTTAGAGATGGATATTTATGCCGGGACCGAAGTTACGGAAAAAGAGGCTCGAATATTTTTTGAAAATAATCCTCAGTTTTTTAAGAAACCTGAAGAAGTCAAAGCCAGCCATATTCTGATTCAATTCAAGGCTGATGATGAGGAGGAAAAGAAACTAGCAGCCAAACAAAAAATAGAGAGCATCCAGGAGAAGCTTACGGTCGGTGAAGATTTCGCTGAATTGGCCAAGACTTTCTCCGAAGGACCCAGCAGTGTTAACGGTGGCGACCTGGGCTACTTTGATCGGAAAAAAATGGTCAAACCCTTTGCCGACGCAGCTTTTGCTCTGGAACCCGGGCAAATCAGCGATATTGTTGAGACCCGCTTTGGCTATCATTTGATTAAAGTTATCGATAGAAAACCCAAATCGTCATATGAGTTCAATAATATCAAACAGCAATTGATTAAAATGCTTCACGATCGTAAAATTCAAACCGAAACCAGGCAATATCTTGATGATCTGCGAAAAAAAGCTTCGATTAATCGCATAGAACCTTAACATTTTAAGCTTGTCTAGAAAGCCAAGTGGTAGCCGTATTTAATTAACTTGATCTTTACGGATAACCACATGGTATTTTAATCTTGTAAGATCCGGATAATATCTGATACGCAAATTTTAGGGAATTTTATTTTCTCTTGACGTAAGCATTTGGATCGGATTAAACTACTCATCCAATGGGCCCCGGCTGGTTCGCAAATCGATTTCGCTCTAAAAGGTTTCTCCTTTACTTGAGTGAAGACTTGGATCACGGGATAATAGTAATACTTATAAAAGGAGGTTGGTGGTTTGGCACAAGGAATTGTTAAATGGTTCAATGATAGAAAGGGGTATGGCTTCATTAGTCAAGAAGACGGCAATGACGTGTTTGTACACTTCTCTTCCATCGATGCACCGGGCTATAAAACACTAGCCGAGGGTGACAATGTCGATTTTGATATTGAAGAGAGTGATCGGGGACCTGAAGCCAAAAATGTAAAAAAATCTTAAACTGTCAGCCATAAACCACTTTACAGCGGGAAGACGTTGGCCACGGCTCAAAACGTATTACAGCCTATCTCACCAAAAAGCTAAAGTTCTCTACTGAGCACAGCTGGATGAGTTAGCCTGTCGCTGTCGGGGAAACTGTGTTGGCTCCATAAAGATAAAAGCATCCTGACCTTCTGGGCAGGATGTTTTTATTTTGCCTAATTTGAAACGCTCTAATTAGGTGCCGATAATTTTTACCAACACCCGCTTTGGTCTACGGCCGTCAAACTCACCATAAAAAATCTGCTCCCAAGTACCAAAGTCAAGCCTGCCGTCGGTAATCGCCACGACCACTTCGCGACCCATGATCTGTCGTTTCATATGTGCATCGGCATTATCCTCACCCACATTATGGCGATACTGGGAAACCGGTGCATGGGGTGCCAGCCGTTCCAACCATTCCTCATAATCTGCATGTAGGCCCGATTCATCATCATTAATAAATACTGAAGCGGTTATATGCATGGCATTGACCAATACCAAGCCTTCAGTGATGCCGCTCTGATTTAGACACTGTTCTACTTCCGGCGTAATGTTGATCAATGCCCGCCGTGTTGGCACCTCAAAAATCAGCTCTTTTCGAAAGGTACGCATTTCTGCTCCTTGAACTTGTGTTTATGAGTTATATTTTTTATAAACTACAACAAAAATAATTAAGAGGCAATACTCGCGTGAAACAGCTCCAAAAACATCTCAGCCAATTGCAGTCAAATCTGTCAAAAACCATGGCCGCTGACCGTATTGTTTTTCAGCGCCGCATCCGTAGGATTCGAAAGCAAATTAAAAGAGACCACCCACCCGGCAAGCTGGCTCAAAGCATTGCGATGCTTAAACGTGACATCAATAAAAAAATCCAGGTTAAAGCCTGGCGTCGAGAAAACGTGCCGTTAGCAGCAGGGATGACGACACTCCCCATATCCCGCAAGCAGAAGACCATTGTCCAGGCCATTAAAAATAATCCGGTCGTGATTATTTCCGGTGAAACAGGTTCCGGCAAAACCACCCAGATTCCCAAGTTCTGTTTGGAAGCCGGCCGAGGGGTCGATGGCCTCATCGGCTGTACCCAACCTAGAAGAATTGCCGCCATAACGGTAGCGACGCGAATAGCCGAAGAAATGGGTGAGAAACCGGGTCTATCGGTGGGGTATAAGATCCGCTTTCAAGACAAAACCCGTGAAAACACCTACATCAAAATCATGACCGACGGCATTCTCCTGGCAGAAACCCAGGGGGATCCATACCTGAACAGCTATGACACCATCATCGTGGACGAAGCCCATGAAAGAAGTCTCAACATCGATTTTGTCCTCGGTATTCTCAAAACCTTACTTAGAAAAAGAAAGGATCTCAAGCTGATAATTACATCGGCAACCATCGACACCCTCAAATTTTCCGCTGCCTTTGATGACGCCCCGGTTATTGAAGTTTCAGGACGTACGTACCCTGTTGAGACACAATATTTGCCCACCGAGGACGTCAGCAGCGATAATGCCACCGCGACGCACGTTGATCTGGCGGCTGATGCGGTCGAAGGCTTATTAAGACAAGAAACTCCCGGAGATATTTTGGTATTTATGCCCACCGAGCAGGATATCCGGGACACCTGCGAATTATTGGCTGGTCGTAAATTTAAATCAACGCGCTTATTACCCTTGTATGCCCGCTTGTCGGCAACCGAACAGCAAGCCGTATTTAAAGCCACAAAGGTAAGGAAAATCATTGTTGCCACCAACATTGCGGAGACGTCCATCACCATTCCGGGTATCCGCTATGTGGTAGACACCGGCTTGGCACGGATTGCACAATATACCCCCAAATCCCGCATCACTGCTCTTCCGGTAGTTCCCATTTCCCAGAGTAGCGCCGACCAAAGACTTGGCCGCTGCGGGCGAATGGCCGATGGCGTTTGCATTCGCTTATTTTCTGAGGATGACTATCAGCAGCGTCCGCGCTATACGCAACCTGAGATCCTGCGTTCGAACCTGGCCGAAGTTATTCTCAGAATGTTGCATCTCAAACTGGGAAATCCGGGTCAATTTCCGTTTATCGATTCACCCCATGAAAAAAGTATTCAGGATGGATTTAGCCTCTTGGTGGAACTCGGCGCAATTAAACGCCGCAGGCATGCCAGGAGGTTTAAGGCGACCAAATCCCAAACAGCGACTGCCTCAAAAAAAATTCCACCCCTACCACAATACAAGTTAACTGCAATTGGCCGGCTGATGGTGAAACTACCCATCGATCCGAGGCTATCCCGAATTATCATCGAGGCTGACAACCGGCGGTGCCTGGGTGAAATTGTCATAATCGTTGCCGCCTTGAGCATTCAAGATCCGAAAGAGAGACCACTTGAAAAGGAAACCCAAGCCGACAAGGCGCATAAGGAATTTACCCACCCGCAATCCGATTTCCTGTCTCTGCTAAATCTTTGGCATGCGCACCGCCAACAAACCAGTAGTAGTCGGTATATGCAATCTTTGAAAAAATTTTGCCAAAGCAATTTTCTCTCTTTTAAGCGCATGCGTGAATGGCAGGACATCTACCGTCAAATTAAGGCCTTGCTAACCGAAAACGGATTTATAGTCCCATGTGAAACTGAACCGTTACCAAACGAGTCTGACACCCCGTTTAGCCGGCGCTATACCCGAATACATCAATCGATTCTCAGCGGCTTTCTTTCCAACATTGCCCAAAAAAAGGAGAAACAGTATTATCAAGGTGCCAGAGACCGGCAAACCATGATATTCCCCGGGTCCGGGATCTTTGAATCCCCCGGCCAATGGATTGTGGCGGCTGAACTGGTGGAGACCTCCAGATTATTTTCGCGAACCTGTGCCAATATCAATGTTGCCTGGCTGGAGGAATTTGGTGGCGACCAATGTCAGCGAACCTACCGCAATCCTCGCTGGTCCCCCAAAAAAGGAACTGTCGTCGCCGATGAACAGGTTACGCTTTTCGGCCTCATCATTGTAAGCGGCCGGACGGCAAATTATGGATTGATTGATCCAATCGAGTCCAACCGCATTTTCATCATGCAAGGGCTCATACCGGGAAGCATACATCAGCCCTTCGGCTTTCTCAGCCATAACCAAAGTTTGGATCAAACCGTTACGGATATGGAACATCGCATCCGTCGCAAAGACATTCGGGTGGATGACGAAGAAATCTTCCAGTTCTATCAAAAGCATCTTGTAGGTGTATTTGATGTCAGCAGTCTGAAAAAAAAGATTGCGGCCAACGGTGGCGACGCCTTTTTGAAAATGAAAGCTACAGATTTCAGGCGTTACGATCCGGACCCTGAAGAGTTGGCCGCTTTCCCCGATACGATCCAGATGGGATCCCGGTCCTTCCCGGTTACATATGAATATGATACCTCGGCCCAAAATGATGGCATGACGGTGAATATACCGGTGACATTTACCAGCGCTATAACACCGGCACAGTCAGATTGGTTAGTGCCCGGTCTGCTTAAGGAAAAAATCGAAACTTTGATCAAAAGTCTCCCCAAGGCGTATCGCAAAAAACTGCTGCCCCTAGCCGCCACCGTGCAAATTATTGTGGATGAAATGCCTCGTTTTAATGGTCCCTTGGCCACCGCCCTTAGCAGGTTTATCCATCATCGCTTGGGCGTGGACATTCCAGCCGTTGTCTGGTCGGAAATATCACTTCCCGATCATCTCAAAATGAGAATCGCCCTTACTGACAATGAAGATAAAATCTTAACCGCCGGAAGAGATATTGAACGTCTAAAAGCGACACATGCTCCCGAACCGGATCCACGTGCTCTCGAAAGCGCCAGAAAAAAATGGTATCGTCAAGATATTGTTGACTGGGATTTTGGTGATCTGCCCGCTTATGTCACTGCGAGCAATAAGCCCGAAGAAAACTGGATCTTTTACCCGGCCCTAAAAATTGAAAAACATTCCCTTTGCATCAACCTATTTGCGGATAAAGCTGAAGCTGACGCATCTCAGCGCCAGGGTGTGGCCAGTTTGTTTCGCAGGCATCTGGCCAAAGAGTTAAAGCATCTGAAAAATAATCTACAACTACCGAGGACCAGCCATCAGGCCGCGAACCACTTTGGCGGTAATAAGGAGGTCGAAAGGCAAGTTTATGAACAAGTAACCGCTGAACTTTTTCAGAAAAACATCCGCACCCAGACTCAGTTTTTCGAACATCTGGAAAAAATGACCCAAAAAGGCATTCACCGATTGGGACAAGATTTATTGGACGCGGTTGAGCCAATTTTAAAAAATCTAGCGACGACCCGTTTTACGCTCAAGCAATTGGCGATGGCCAATCTCAACAATCCCAACATCATGGATTTCCTCAACCGGCTGGAAAATCATCTCATTCGTCTGGTTCCGCAAAATTTTATACGCCTTTACACAGTTGATCGAATGGCCCATATCCCCCGTTACATCAAAGCCATCCAAATACGGGCCCAGCGGGGCGTGGTCAATTTCGAAAAAGATCAGACTAAACAAGAAACCTTCAGCGTCTATGCAGATCAACTCAATATGCTAATCGAAAACCTGACGCCTGATGCCAGTCGAGAAAAACGCCAAGCCTTAGAAGATCTCTTCTGGTTTCTGGAAGAGTTTCATGTGTCGCTGTTTGCCCAGGAACTCAAAACTGCCGTCCGCGTATCCGGGCCTAAGATCAAAGATCTTATCCAAGCCATACAGCATATGATATAGTTTTTAGGCAGCTATTTTCAGGACGGCAATACCGAAATCAGACCCCTTCTCCTGACGTCTGATTCTCTCGGCTGGGAAGCTTGGATGCTGGGTGCTGGGTGCACGATACTCACACCACGTATCCCGCAACACAAGACACAACATACGCAACGCGTAACCCGCAACCCGATTTTATATTCTGCTGTCTCCTGAGTTCTGTCACTTGGTTCTTGCAAAAGTAGGAACTCATTTGTAGTTTTTATCACTATAGTATGCTATAGTTCGAATCTATCCTTAAAATTTTCAATTCAATAAATGCTAAAGTTTTTTAATGCCTTATTAATTGATGGGGAGGCAATAATGAATTATCAACTTTCCTATATCTTAAAGGCATCAGTGTGCAGGATTACCTTGCTTTCGGGAATACTGCTGATGCTTGTTTCCCTGGCTGCATGTGGTTCTTCAAAAAAAACAAGTAATCCAGAGTTCAAGCTAAGGGAGATAAAACTGGCTAAAGGTTTGAACGAAGCCGGCCCGAAAGAAGTCGCCCTGAATCCCACCAATACCTTTAGCACGATTGACCCGGCCGTGGTCGCGCATGCGTCCTTTGCCAATCTCTCCGGGAAACACAGTGTCAAATGGCTTTGGTACAGCCCGGACGGTAGGATCTACACCGCCACCAAAAAAATTCAATTGAAAGCGCCCAAAGGCAAATATGCCGCGGACGCTTCCACCTGGCATAAATTGACCATCAACGGGGATAAGGCTCAATACCTTCCCGGCAGATGGAAGGTCGAACTTTATTTTGACAACAGTGTTATTTCGTCCAAAGCGTTTGAAATTCAAACAGATATATCTGATATTGCCTTTGATGTCGATCTGAATATACCCAACACCAGAATGGATAAACCCGATGCAGTCGCCGTGGTGATTGGCAACCGGGACTATCAACACAAAGATATACCCGAGGTAGCCTTTGCCAAGAATGATGCGGATGCGATTAAGAAATATTTGAAAACCATGTTGGGTTTTCGAGAGGGAAACATACTTTTTGAAACCAATATCACCAAAACCAGGTTTGAGGTTTTATTTGGTATCAGCGGTGATCATCGTGGCATGCTCAATGATTACATCAAAGCGGGCGTGTCCGAAGTCTTTATCTACTATAGCGGGCATGGTGCTCCGGATGTTAAGAACAATAAGGGCTATTTTGTTCCCGCCGATTGTGATCCTTCTAAAGTCTCTCTAACAGGATACCCCTTAGATGTTTTTTATGCAAATCTAGCCAAACTCCCGGCAAAGAAAATGACCATTGTTTTAGATGCATGTTTTTCGGGCGGCACAAATTCCGGGAAATGGTTGATTGGCGGTGCCAGCCCGGCCTTGATCAAGATCGACAAACCGACCTTGTCGTTTCAAAATATAACCGTGTTGACGAGCTCCACCAGTGACCAGGTTAGCAGTTGGCATGCTAAGCAAAAGCATGGCCTTTTTACCTATTTTTTCTTAAAGGCCTTGCGCGGATATGGTGACAAAAATAACGATAATAAAATGACCGTGCAGGAAATATACGATATGGTCTCGGATCAGGCCGAGGGCGTCCCGTATTGGTCCCGAAGATTACACGGGGGGCGGATCCAAACCCCCATGCTGTATGGTAAAAGCTCAGACGTGATTACGATCTATTAATTCAGTGTTGGATTGATCCTATCGTGGAGGCAAAAATGAAACTGTTAGTGAGGCTAATCCTGTGTGTGACCGTCATCATGCATGTCAGCTACGCGTCCAATGGGCATCTGGCGTCAGCGGCTGATACCGTATCAGACGACCGCATTACCCAGCATGAACCCAAAACCAGAATCTCGGATCTCAAAGACCTGCCCAAAGCAGGTGGCGGCAGCTGGCTTTGGGGCATTTTGGGTGTCTTGATAATAGCCGGTGGCGCCGCAGCACTGGCAGGCGGCGGTGGCGGCGGTGATGATGACGATGACGATGACAATACCGGTAGCGTGGGTGGATCCTGGTAAATTTGTAACCGCACACTTCTTAGGATATGGCTGGGGTGAATAATATGGAAAATAATTTAAAAGTGTTGCTCATTATGGTGAGTTTTTGCCTTTTTATCTTCGCTTGTGGAGAATCTGAAAAAATAGCGTATCAGGATGACGGTACCGGCTCAATCAGCTTCCAGATCCAGTGGCGCGGTGCGCCCACCCTGGCAAATGCAATCGATGCCAACACCCGTGCCCTGGATTGCGCCGCCTCGGAAATCGAAACCGTCGCGTTTGATATTGTAGACGCCAGCGACAACCTGTTGGCAACCGATTCGTGGCCCTGCATTCAAGGCCAGGGAATTGTTTATGGCGTGCCCGCCGGGACCGACCGAACACTCATCGTCGAAGGAACCGACAATCAGGATCGGGTCCGATATCGCGGTGAGGAATCGGGCATCACCGTTGTCGCCGGGCAGCATGAAGATGTCGAAACCGTGGTGTGCGATCCGGTTGAATTTATCGATGTTGCATTTCTCCAATACCGCAAATACGGAGATGATGCGGCTATCTATAGGGGGTGGATTGATTTTCTTAAAAACGGCAACCCCATCCAGATGTCGGCCATCACCCAAATTACCTTAAAAAACGCATCCGGCAGCTCGATATTGCTTAGCGGCAACACTTTTTATGCAGAGTCACAGTATTATGGTGCCTGGAATGATGGTACTTCCAGTGTGGATTATTCCGGCCCCACACCCTATTCCGGATTTTCATTAAACTTTCCAGCCGAAACCTCGCTTCCAGCCGGTGATTATACCTATGATGCCACCACCAGCCAGGATGACATTTTGTCGACCACCTTGTACTTTCCGGGTGAAACCGCCATCTCGATAGTCGATAGCGCCAGCATGAGCCATCAATGGCTGATCGACGACAGCCTCCGACTTGCATGGACAACACCTGCGGGTGATTTTGACCAGTTGCGGGTCGCTCTGTTGGACCAGGATTATCGTGATGTATTGTATATCAAACTACCCGTGGATGCCGAAGAAATAACCGTACCGGGCGATGTGATCCAGGACATTTCGTATTTTAAAAATCCGAGCAGCATCAATTGGACCGTCCAAACCCGATATTATTCCGAAACCAGTGATAACAATCAATATGCCCGGGGCTACTCGAATTGGGTCAACTTCGCCTGGCAGCCTTCACCGGTCAACAATCTGGGCATGGCCTTTGCTAAAATACCGGCCGGCACCTTTACCATGGGCAGCCCGGACGGCGTGTCCGAGTATCCCATCGGCAGCGGTGAAACACCAGTGGCCGAGCCAGGCAGGGGTACACCATCCGATGAAACCCCGCATCAGGTCACCTTGACCCAGTCTTTCTACATCCAGACCACCGAAGTGACCCAGGGGCAGTGGCAAGCCGTCATGGGCAGCAACCCGTCAAACTTCAGCAGTTGTGGCAGCGACTGCCCGGTTGAAGGGATTTCCTGGGATCAAATCCAAACCTTTCTGTCGACGTTGAACGGCATGGGCCAGGGGACCTACCGCTTGCCGACCGAGGCGGAATGGGAATACGCTTCCCGCGCCGGGAGTGCCACCGCGTTTGCCAATGGAGATGTCACAGCTACGTCTTGTATATTAAATGCCAACCTGGATGCCATGGGCTGGTACTGCTACAATTCCGGCGACGCAACCCACCCCGTGGCCCAAAAAGAGGCCAATGCATGGGGTCTTTTCGATATGTACGGAAACGTGGCCGAATATTGTCAGGACTGGTATGGGGATTACCCTGCGGGTCCGGTCATCGATCCCACCGGCGCTGTCAGCGGTGATGCTAAAGTTCACCGGGGGGGCGCCAGGAGCAGTTGGGTGGGAACCTGCCGTTCGGCCCATCGATACGCCTGGAATCCTAGTACGATTCTACCCGATGTTGGGTTTCGACTGGTCAGAGAGCCCTAGGTTCAATCGTTTTCAGTTTAACCGATCGTAAACCACCAATGGGAACAATCCTTCGCCAGAAAAGCCTGTTCAGAGTGATCCTTTCGAACTGTCCGGTTTTTTCCCCGAATCTTGCCTGGTATCTGGTGTAATTTTATTTGTTATACAAAAGCTTGCAAGGCTTGACCCAGCCAAAATAATTCGGTAATAATTTAATATCTCGCTTAAATCACATCTGGCGTGCAATTGGTTCAAGAAATCCAATCCAACCTCATCTGAATCTCGAACAGCAATCACCGGAGAGTATTGTCTTTGCGGGTTTATCGTTTAATGCCTACGCATATTCATGCGTACGTATAGTAATACGTACGTATATTAATACGTACATATAGGGTTTTGGAGGAGATATGAAATTCGTGAAATGGATCTGTTTCGGTGGATATTTTACTAATCGAAATGTGATTTTCTGGGGACTTTTCATGCTGGCAGGGGTATCTATCTTGGGTGAACGAGCCGGCCATGCCCAAGAGTTTGCACACCTGCTTGAAGATTTTGAAGAGAGTTTTATAAACACATCTGGTTATGGCTTTATCCCACCTGATTGGTCCGTATCAGGCCCTCAGGTGACCACTTTTTCACAGGGGTCAGAATCCCACCATGACCAATTCAGTTTACATGCCAATGCAACATATGATGACAACAACTATACCTTCCTCGACATCGTGTATCAAGGGCAAGCTGGCGTAACCGTCGATTTGGGGCTGTATGTCAAAGCCACCACCGATGAACAAGCCGAAGCTCGATTTGCTCTTGATGACCCTTCGGGACAGATTAATAGTACCACTCTGTTTTGGTACGATTATTCATCATCTGATTGGCGGACAATGATTTTAAATGATGTTGTGATTCCCGCCAATGGAGAAGTTTCTCTAAAATTGGGTGTAAAGCATAATGCCGTCAACGGCTCCACAGACTTTGATTTTGACTGTTTAACCTCAGATACATCTTTATCCCTTCCTACTCCACCCGGCGATACAAATGATGGTGATGATGAAGGCGGCGGAGGTGGTGACGGTGGATGCTTTCTTACCATGCTGAAATTTTGATATTTGCCTGTAATAATTTGTAATTATCTTTATTACAGCTTGTTCCGGACTAATGTCCCTTTTTTAGCCCGCCAGGTTCGAATACGTGAATGCTATAGCGTCTACAACCAGCAACCAACGCTAAGTCATCAGAATCTACCGACCAAAATTTCATGGCTTATCTTCGGCCTATTTACGAACATCATCTGGCCGCCATTTTATCCCGCAGAGGCCCTGGTGGAGTCGGATGCCCTGAGACTGCAGAAGTTGTGACGACGACTGTCCCCTGATTTCTGTGCTCCGGTCCACCCTAAAGTCACAATCAAAACGGTATGGTATGAAATCAAAAACACAAAAAATCGTAAGCTAAACCATTTTTTTTCGACCAAAGTATTACAAGCCATTTCAAACCGAATACATGGGCCGGGGTGTTGTTCAATCAAATTCTTGTCCGGCATGGAAATGTTATCGGCAGCGGAAAAAGTAGATCGCAATGCGATTTACTCTTAGGAGGCACGCTTATGAAAAAATATACAATTATAATAATAGGTTGTTTGATTATTGCTTTCGGAATCAACCTTTCACTGGCCGCCAGGGTAATCCATAAAGACGATCGCGTCTTTATCCAGGATCAAACCGGGGTTGAATGGGACGTAACCCAGGCCAAATCACTCGGCTTTAAGCCTGAAAATTTCCAATATGGGATCGGTAAATATGCTTTTGAAACCCTTGATGACAGCCATTTGAGGGATGCAACCCCGTCTGAAAGAAACGCAAGGGTTATTGGGATTGCCGAGGGCGACCGGGCCCAGGCCTATTCGGTACCCAAATTGCGCTATCATGAAATTGCCAACACCCATTTGGGAGATGAAGCTCTGGCCGTGGGATACTGACCGCTGGTCAATTTAGCGGCTGTGTACAGCCGCACGTTGGACGGTAGGAAGCTGACCTTGGCGCCTTCGGGCTGGACCTACAAAAACACCTTTGTGCTGTATGATAAAGAAACGGAGACGCTTTGGTATCCTTACTCCGATGGTTTGCGCGGTATCCAGGGACCCTATTTCGAACGCTGGCTGCCGAAAATTTCATCCGAGGATACGCGCTGGGACAAATGGCAAGAGCAGCATCCGGAATCCAAGATATTGGATTAAAGCGGCGGTTATAAACCACGTGAATACCTTTTTCTTTGACAACGGCCGCAAATGCTTTAGTATATTTGCATTCCGATCTACCTTAAGTTACAAAATTCAAAAGTTCTGATATAATTTCCCAATCTCAGAAGGAGGTTTCAAATGGAAGATACTGTTGCCAAGATTTATGATCTCATTGCCATATACGGTGTCAAGGTTATTGCCGCCCTGGCCATATTTATTGTCGGTCGCTGGGTCGCCAAAGGGTTTCGCAAAGTCGCCGAGCGTGTAATGGAAAAACGGAATGTCGACCCCACCATCGCCGGTTTTGTTGGCAATCTGACCTATATTGGCCTGCTGGCGTTTGTCATCATAGCCGCCTTGGGCCAGTTGGGTATTCAAACCACATCGTTTATCGCTGTGTTGGGTGCCGCTGGCCTGGCCATTGGTTTGGCGCTGCAAGGCAGCCTCTCGAACTTTGCGGCCGGCTTTCTGATGATCATCTTCAAGCCGTTTAAGGTCGGGGATTATGTGGAAGCAGCCGGCGTAGCCGGGACGGTTGAATCCATCCAGATATTTACCACCACCTTGAAAACACCGGACAATAAAACCGTTATCATACCCAATTCCAGCGTTACCGGAGACAATATCGTTAACTGGACCATGAAAGGCACCCGTAGAGTCGATATGGTTTTTGGTATCGGTTACGAAGACGACATCGACAAAGCCAAGCAGATTATGGCCGACGTACTGGCCAAGGATGAACGTATTCTCAAAGACCAGGGCATCCAGATCGCAGTATCCGAACTGGCGGACAGCAGCGTCAACTTCGTGGTGCGCCCGTGGGTAAATATTGCCGATTACTGGGGCGTCTATTTTGACGCCATGGAAAATATCAAGAAAGCCTTTGACGAGGCCGGTATTTCCATACCTTATCCTCAGCAGGATGTGCATATGTATCAACACAACGAATAATATCTTTTCACGATTATATGATGCGCAATTTTATCGCGCAAATTGATAAGGCCGTTCAGTTCTGGACGGCCTTATTTTGTTTATTGCCACCCAGTGGTGATGGGTGCTATAAAGGTCATGTACCACATTCGATGTTCGCGTTTGATGTTCGACATGGATCACCTCCCGATTTGTTGTCATAATGCTGTTGGTGGAAGCCTTATCGGAATCGGGATCGCTATCGGGATCGGGATCGAGATGCTACTAGACCATGAAACATTAGACGTTTACCGCCTTTCGATCGGCTAAGCAGAAAGCCGACAGCTCAAGAGCTGGACCGCATTGCTGCAATGCTTAGTCGATTGGGCGGCAGGGGTTATAGCGTAAAGGAAGGGTTCGGGAATACCGGTATACTGAAATCGATTCCGATCCCGATAGCGATAGCGATTTCGATAAAATATGACCCGAGCTGTATTTCCCTTTACCCGATTTTTAGAGCCTTTTCTCCAACTAAATAGGAATAATCCATGAAACCGTTAAACCACCCCATAACCCGTAGAGAGTCTTTAAAAAAATTGCTGAAACTCTCCGGTAGTTTGGCATTGTCCGGGAGTGCATTATTATCAATTCAGAAACCCGGGCCGGTTCTAGCCGGCAATACCGCCAATCCTTTTATTGTGGATGCCCAAGGCAAATCACCGGGATACACCATCCGGGATTTAACTCGTAAGACGTTTGATGCCGTTGGCGGTATTCAGACCTTTATAAGCAAAGGTGATGTCGTGGCCATCAAACCCAATATATCGTGGGCCCGTACGCCGAATCTGTCCGCCACCACCCACCCGGAGGTGCTTAAGGCCGTAATAGAGTTATGCCGGGAGGCCGGGGCCAAAAAGGTAAAAATCGTCGACAATACCATTCATAAGGCCCGACGCTGTTTTGCCATTACCGGCGCCGGGGCAGTTGCCAAGGAAACCGGTGCCGATCTGGTTGTTCCCAGGTCTTCGCTCATGCGGGACATGCGTTTAAACGGGCACCGCCTGGATGTCTGGCCTGTTTTTACACCGGTGATTGAGGCGGATAAGCTGATTAATTTGCCGGTGGCCAAGGTTCACGGTCTCAGTGAATTAACCCTGGGCATGAAAAACTGGATCGGTGCCGTGGGTGGCCGCCGTTATGCGCTGCACCAGGATATTCATCAGACCATTGTCGATCTGGCCCAGTTTTTTAAGCCGACCGTGACGCTCATCGATGCCATCCGGGTCATGACCCAAAATGGCCCTTCGGGCGGCAGTCTGGCTGATGTAGCCGTCATGAATCGATTAATTCTCAGCAACGATCCGGTTGCCGCGGATGCACGCGCTGCCAGAATTTTTGGTTATGCCCCCGATGATATCGGTTTTATTCGTCTGGGCCAAAAGCGGCAACTCGGCCTGTATGACACCGAGATATCCCAACTACATGAGGTGAGTGTTTGAATCCAAAATATTGGGTCTGGATTCGTCGTGTGAGCCAGGCATGCTTTCTGTGCCTGTTTCTGTATCTCCTGATTGAAAGCCGCCTCCCCCAGGATATCGTTATCGATTATTCACAATCTCTGGAAGGTTCGGAGGATCTGCATATCCACAAACCGATTCGCTTCTTTTTCCAACTCGATCCCCTGGTCTGGCTAACGGCTCTTCTGGCAGATCGAATCTGGATCCAGGGTTTTGCTTGGGCTCTCATTATCATAGTGCTCACGTTTCTGTTGGGCCGGGTTTTTTGCGGGTTCATCTGCCCCTTTGGTACGCTCAACCACTTGATCGGCACCATCAAGACATCCCTCAAGGCTAAAACCCTGTTTAATGCCAATCGCAAAACCGGCTCCCAAAAAATCAAGTATGCGTTACTGGTTACGATCCTGTTGTCCGCACTGTTCGGCCTTAATATTGCCGGCTGGTTAGACCCCGTATCATTTCTGTTCCGATCCTTGGCCTTGGCTGTGATTCCAGGTCTGGGCAATGGCCTCACGGAATTTTTCGGCCTGCTGGCACGTAGTGATATTAAAATTTTCAATCTCATGAGCTACGGTGAAATGCTGGTCTGGCCGGTGTTCGGATATGACTTTCGCGCTTTTCAAACCGGCTGGGCCATCGGATTTCTGTTTTTACTGATTCTATTTTTGAATCGTATTAAGCCACGATTCTGGTGCCGAACCCTATGCCCCTTAGGGGCTTTGTTGGGTTTGTTATCCGGGTTCAGCCTGTTACACCTGAAAAAGGATAGTGCCAAATGTACTCAGTGCCGGCAATGCGTCCTGACCTGCCAAGGCGCAGCCGAGCCCATGCCGGAGCATAACTGGCAGCCGGCTGAATGTTTGACCTGTTTCAATTGCACCAAAACTTGCCCGGAAGATGCATTGACTTTCAGCTTTGAACGTCCGCATAGCAAACGCCTTCTACCCGATATGGGTCGTCGTGCGGTGCTAAGCGGCTTGGTCGCGGGTGCATCCTTCCCCTTGTTCGGTAGCCTGGACGGCTATGCACATGCCATACCGCCGAGTGAGTTGATTCGGCCGCCCGGTTCTCTACCCGAGAAAGAATTTCTCAGCCGCTGCCTGCGCTGTGGTCTCTGTATGAAAGCCTGCCCCACCAACGTCATTAATCCGACCTGGACCGAAGCCGGCCTGGGCGGTTTTTGGACCCCGACTCTAATTATGACCCAGGGGTATTGCGAGCATACCTGTACCCTTTGCGGCTCGGTCTGTCCGACCCAGGCGATTCAGGATATTAGCATCGCAGCCAAGACCCAAACACCCGTTCGCATCGGATCTGCCCATTTTGATCGCGGTCACTGCCTGCCCTGGTCTGGCAACGGTCCCTGCATTGTCTGTGAAGAACATTGTCCCACCTCCCCCAAAGCGATTTATTTTTATGAGGATCGTGTGGTAGGGCCTGATGGGCAATTGCGGTTGGTAAAACTGCCCCAGGTGGACCTGACGCGCTGCACCGGGTGCGGCATCTGTGAAAACAAATGTCCGGTTCGATCCAAACCGGCCATTCGCGTCATCTCAGCCGGTGAGACCCGATCAACGCGGAACAGGATTCTATTGTGAGGATAGCTACCAATCACCTCGGGCTCGAGATCGGGCTCGAAAAGTGCTGCGGATGTCGATACCGATACCGATAGCGATACCGATAGCGATACCGAATTAACACAGCGATCAAACGCAACAAACACAATTAACACAATGATCGCTATAAACACGACAAACAGCATTGATCGTTTGTATCATAATCTATTGAAATAATATTAACTTTTGAAAGGGAAACTTTAATGAGTCTTCTAATTGTTGATCAGGAAAAATGTAAAAAGGACGGAATTTGCGCGGCGGATTGTCCCACGGCAATTATAAAGGTGGATAAACAGGAAGGCCCCCGGCTGATGAAAGGTGGCGAGATGTCCTGTCTGCGTTGTGGGCATTGTGTGGCGGTTTGTCCCCATCAGGCCCTGAGCCACAAAGAAGTGCCTCTGGAATCCTGTACGCCTATACAAAAGGAGTTCATGATTACGTCTGACCAAGCCGTACAATTTTTACGCTCTAGACGGTCGATCCGCAAGTTTAAGAATAAGCCTGTCGAAAAGGATACCCTTCAGCAACTGATCGAAATTGCCCGTTATGCCCCCACGGGTAGCAACTCACAACTCATTAGCTGGACTGTTTTCACGGAGCCCGATCAAATTCAGGCCATTGCCGCAAAAGTCATTGAGTGGATCAAGGCGGTTCTGGCCAAAGACCCCCAACCGGCCAATGCACCCTATATGCCCACCTTGGCCGTGGCCTGGGATCTGGGCTACGACGCCGTCCTGCGGCATGCACCCGGATTGATTGTCGCTTCTGCTCCCAAGGAAGCGAACAACGGCATGGTGGATTTAACCCTGGCTCTTGCCTACCTGGACCTGGTCGCCCCGACCTTCGGTCTGGGCACCTGCTGGGCCGGTCTGCTGCTGGGGGCCATGAAGTCACGCCCGGAAATCAAATCAGCAGTAGGCATTCCCGAGCATGTCCCCTATTTTTACCCCATGATGATCGGCTATACCAAGACTAAATATTATCGACTTCCGCAAAGGAAACCGCCTGTCATTGAATGGAAATGAAGAAATCGCTCGAAATTAACGTTTCGTCTCAATAACACTGAATATCCGACAAACATATTCTAAAAAAAAATGAATTATAAAGCGCAATTTCTTCATGGTGCGGCTGCGCCGTAAATATCATATTATCCACATTTCTATTTAAAGGCATAGATTCATTGACATCGCTAACCACCATACATAAGATTAGTTCGTTCTAGATAGCATTGGTTAGTCGTTTTTTAGTTAACATTAGATCCTTAAATAATAACCAGATCTGCGCTGATCTTAGCGTAGATTTCATAAAACAAATCATCGTGATGATTTGTTTTTGGGAGATGAAATATGCTTGAAAATAAAAAAATTGCCATCTTGATCGAAGACATGTTCAATGTATTTGAATTCTGGTATCCATACTATCGTTTGAAAGAAGCAGGTGCCGAGGTCGTGGTGGTGGGTTCCGGCCGAACCGATGTATTTACCGGCAAGCCCGCCACAGAATGCCGCGCCGATGTAAGTGCAGCCGATGTAAGTGCCGAAGATTTTGACGGCTTGGTTATTCCCGGCGGCTATGCACCGGATATGATGCGGCGACACACTGCCATGGTCGACCTGGTTAAAAATATGCACCAGGGCAACAAACTGGTAGCGGCCATTTGTCATGCCGGATGGATGCTGGCCTCAGCCGATATTCTTCAAGGTAAAAACGTTACCTCATTTTATGCCATCAAAGATGATCTGGTACATGCCGGAGCCAATTGGGTGGACCAAGAGGTTGTCATAGACAGCAACCTGGTTACAAGCAGAACACCGGATGATTTGCCGGCTTTTATGAAGGCGATTATTGAGGTTCTCAAATAACCATTATTATAAATCAAATTGTAATGCCGTCATCTTTGTGAGCACTAAACACATAGGGGCCAAGAAAACAACAGGCTGTAGCTATATAGGCTGTAGGCTATAGGCCGCTAAATGTCTATCAGCCAGTAGGCGCTTACAGCCTATAGCCTAACAGTCTACAGCCTTGGGTGGTCACAGCCCAAACATTTTGACCGAATTCGATTGATGTCTACTGTTATGCCCCAGTCATTGCTTAAAAAAATGCGCCGGGACGCCCATGAAATCTTTCAGGCCGGCCTTAATGCCGTTGATCCTGTGGCGGCTATTAATAAACATGTAAAACTAACCGGAGATAGACTCACCATTTGCGGCGGTCAGTGGGATCTATCAAAAGTAGGCCGACTATTTATCATTGGCGCCGGCAAGGCTTCTGCTGCCATGGCAGCTGCCATGGAGGGCATTCTCGAAGACCGCATCACAGATGGTTGCATTATCGTTAAATACGGGCACGGTGCAAATCTTTCGCGGATGTCCCTGGTGGAAGCCGGGCATCCTATACCAGATCAACAGGGCCAGAAAGGTGCCCGACAAATTCGGGAACTGTGTGAAAAAGCCAGCGAAAACGATCTCGTCCTGGGCCTGATATCCGGCGGCGGCTCGGCCTTGATGCCTGAACCCAGCCAGGGACTTACTTTAGCTGATAAGCAGCTTACCAGCCAGATTCTCTTGGCATGCGGCGCCAGCATTCACGAGATCAATACCTTGCGCAAGCATCTGTCCCGAATCAAAGGCGGTCGTCTGGCCCTATCAGCCTACCCGGCCCCAACCATTGCCCTGATCTTATCGGATGTGGTCGGCGATGACCTGGATATTATTGCTTCGGGTCCCACAGTCCCGGACCCCGGTACATTTACAGACTGCTTGGAAATCGTTAATAAATATCAGCTCAAATCCAAATTACCGTCCGCCATTTATGATCATTTGGTTGCGGGTGCTGCGGACCAAAATCTGGAAACACCTAAAGCAGATCATCCCGCTTTTGGATTGGCCGATCATTTCATCATCGGCAACAACCTGCAGGCCCTGGTTGCTGCTCAGTCAAAGGCAGCGTCACTCGGTTACCAGGCGGTTATGCTGTCCTCCCAATTGACCGGTGAAACCCAGGATGCGGCTGAGTTTCATGCCGCCATTTTAAAGGAAATTTTACAATCCGGCCACCCTGCCAAACCGCCGGTGTGCCTGTTGTCAGGCGGTGAAACCACGGTCACGTTGCGGGGTAACGGCAAAGGCGGCCGCAACCAGGAATTTGTGCTGGCCGCAATTCCTTGGCTCAAGGATCTGGCCCCGCTGGTCCTTTTAAGTGTTGGTACCGACGGCACCGATGGTCCCACAGATGCGGCCGGTGCCATTATGGACAGTACCACGCTTGATCGTGCCAGGGACAATGGTTTGAATCCGTCCGTTTTTTTGGCCAATAATGATTCTTACCATTTCTTCCAGGCTTTGGATGATTTAATCATTACCGGACCAACCCGAACCAATGTCATGGATATTCGCATCGGGTTGGTAGGCCAGGAGCAGGGTTAAAGGTTTGGAGGATTGGAAGGTATATCGATCTGTGGATCCAAAGGGTCAATTGGCTTAAGGAATTGCCCGTATGTAATGAACATTAAAAAACGAACATCCAACTATCGGCTGCCAGCAGGTGGCTACTTCGAATTTCAATGTTGAAAACTATCACTTGAACCCTCGAACCCTTGAATCCTTGAACCCTTTCAACCTAATAATACTGACATCACGATTTTTATAAAATCAGTTCAAATATGGAGAAGAGGTATTTCCAAAAATGCTCGCCGTAATACAGAGAGTTAAACAAAGCAGCGTTTCCGTGGACAATGCGGTAGTCGCCCGCATCGGTCCGGGATTGTTGGTTTTACTGGGGGTGGCGGCTGAGGATTCCCCCCGGGATGGGGCCTATTTGGCCGATAAGATTCCCCATCTCAGAATATTTGAAGACGATCAGGGTAAGATGAATCGCTCCCTTCTGGATACGGACGGCAGCATGCTGGTGGTATCCCAGTTTACATTGCTGGGGGATTGCCGTAAAGGTCGTCGGCCGTCATTCATAAAAGCTGCCCGACCCGAGGTAGCAATACCTTTGTATGAATCTTTTATTTCCCGGGTTAGAGATTTAGGTGTCCATGTGGAAACCGGTCGTTTCCAGGCCATGATGGATGTACAGCTTGTCAATGACGGGCCAGTGACACTGATCCTCAATAGCAGGACTTCATGAACAAGCGGATGAAAAGATTAAGCTGCCTGGTCTTTACCGGTTTCATCTGTTTTGTTTTACTCAGGTCTCCGGGATTGGCCCAGACACCTCACCTTGCAAGCCTGCGGAAATTTCTGGGCGCCGCCGATGGCATGGTGGTATCCGCTCCTGATCAAACAATCGTTTTTGCTCACAATGCTGATGTTGAACTCATTCCGGCATCTACGCTAAAGGTCTTGACCGCCTTGGCTGCCTTCCATTATTTGGGTGAAGACTACCGGTTTAAAACCGAATTTTACCAGGATGTAAATTCCAACTTCAAAATCAAGGGCTATGGCGATCCGCTTCTCATATCTGAAGTAATCGCCGATATCAGTGCCGTCCTGTATCAAACCCTGGGCAGTGATGCATCCAAATTTACAGACCTGATACTGGACGCCTCTTATTTTGACAGGTCTGTGATCATACCCGGGGTCACCGACTCCAGCGAGCCCTACGATGCCCCCAACGGCGCATTGTGCGTCAATTTCAACACGGTCAATTTCAAAACCGTTCAGAGCCGATATGTTAGCGCCGAATCCCAGACACCTCTTTTGCCCATGACTTTGGATCGCATTAAGAAATCAGGTTTGACCCATGGACGGATCACTTTAAGCCATCAAAAAAACGAACTGACGCTGTATGCCGGCCATCTCTGTAAATATTTTTTGGAGCGGAACGGCTTTAGATTTAGCGGTAAGGTCCGGCCGGCCAGAGTTAATCCGGCTGACAAACTGGTCTTGACCCATCTTTCCCCTTTTGCACTCAAACAGGTTGTTCGTAAAATGATGGTTTTTTCCAATAATTTTATGGCCAACCAGATCCTGATCCAAACCGGCATTTCGCAATCCGGCCCGCCAGGTACATTGGCGAGCGGTGTGACTGCGCTTAAAACATATGTCCGGGATGTGCATGACCTTGAATATATTGATATCTCAGAAGGGTCGGGCATTTCCCGCAAAAACCGGATTAGTGCCGGCAACCTGCATCGCCTTCTACTGGTTTTCAAGCCTTATTACCAGCTTCTCAGAAAGGATCAGGATGATTTCCATAAAACCGGTACGCTTTATGGTATCAGCACGCGGGTGGGATTTTTAGGATCGAACCCGGCATCGCAATACGCTTACGTTATTCTGTGCAATACACCGGGACGGTCTTCAAAAATTATTCGGAATAGACTTCAAAAGATACTGGATAACCAGTAAAATATTATCTAAGGTTTTATTTGCGAATCCAGGTTTTTGACTGTAACGGTGTTCCGACCGGCTTGTTTGGACGCGTACAGGCAATCGTCTGCAGCCTTAATCAGATCCTCGAAGCCTAGTCTGTTTTTTCCCGGAACCACCGAAGCGGCCCCAAAACTCAAAGTAACGAAGTCATTTTCCGGGGAGGGTATGTGCTCCCGCTGCAGGTCTAAAACGGCAATACGCAGATTTTCGGCCACCTTTTGTGCTCCGGTTAAATCGGTATTCGGTAATACGATTACAAATTCTTCACCACCATATCTGGCAAGGAAATCCGCAGGTCTCAGAAGACTACTTTGCATGCCGGCGGCTACGGCCTTGAGGCATTCATCGCCTTCCTGGTGACCGTAATGATCGTTGTAGAGCTTAAAATAATCCACATCGCACAATATCACCGATAGTGCTTGTACTTCCCTGCGGGCCCTTAACCATTCCCGCTGAATTGTTTCATCAAAACAACGCCGATTGGCAAGTTGGGTCAAGCCATCCATGGTTGCCAATCTCTCCAATGCTGAATTGGCTTTCATAAGCTCGGCTTCATAGTGTTTTCGTTCGGTAATATCCTTGAACTGTTCTACGATACCAATGGTTTCTCTTACGACACCCAATAGGGGTGTAATGGTAAGCCAATAGGGGATTTTTTTGCCATCCATTTGGTCGATTTCGATGTCCAGCGCTAACCTCTCAAATTTCTCGTGGGTATTGTAAAGAGGACATTTTTCGGTGAGGCATAGGTCTGAATTGATCATCTGATGGCATTTTCTGCCGATTACCTGATTCTCGTTTTCCAGATTCAAGAGATTCAGTAAAGCAGCATTCACCCGCAACACCTTTTTATTTTTTCCAATAATCCAAATAGCGTCATCGATGGCATTGAATACTTGATTAAACTCAAGCCGTGCAATCACCGCCTGAACCTCCAGGGAATTGGCCCGCGTAATCGTCTCTTCGAACTGATCGAATAATTCTTCGTTTTCGATTCTTAAATTGATCAGTTCTTCCTCGGGATTCTGCTCAAAAGCTGGTCTTTGCCTATCGGCATCCTGAGTTTCTGTGGCCACACCAAAACACATAGTTCAACAAACCTTTACCGGTAATGTTTACGACTGAAAAAACATCAAATTCAACTTTATGGTTGCTGGAATTAGAGCTAAGGGAGTTGCCGCAAAAAAGCATACGGGTATTGCCTATCCCGCCTTGGTTTTTTGCCCGGTTTGAACATACAAATACATTGTATGCCTTATCTATCGGATGGGTATGCTAATAACTGAAGCAAAAAATAAAATAATATTATGTTCAAATCAAGATGAATCATTGTTACTAACTAAATTCATTATATTAATTTATTTATAAACACTCTAAATATTTTAGTGAAAGTTGCGGTGTATTATAATCCAGATGACCATCATTCTATAAAATTCCGTTCCAAACTACATAAAACCGCTTTTTGTAGAAGGCCATCCCTAAATGTGCATAATAAAATGACTGATCCCCGACATGAGCATCTGAATGGCAATGGTTATCAGAATCATGCCCATGAGTCGCTCAATGGCAATGAGTCCGCGCTCACCCAGGTATTTTTTAAGGCCGCTCGAAAGCAGAATGATAAGACCTGTGGCCATCCAGGCCAAGACCAACGCCAAAAGCCACTCCGGCCAGCGGCTTGGCTCGCGGGTCATAATAAACAGCACAGCTGACAAGGCCGAAGGGCCGGCCACATAAGGAATGGCCAAGGGGACGATAAATGGCTCCCCGCTCACATTCTCTTCAAAATCGGTTCGTCCCGCAGCGGGGAAAATCATCTTGAGAGCAATTAAAAACAGAATGATGCCACCGGCAATGGTCAATGAGGGTTCTGAAATTTGTAAAAGCTTGAGTAGATACTGCCCGGCAAATAAGAAAACCACCAATACGCCTAGGGCGATAATTAATTCACGTATTATGATTCTCTTATGGCGTTGTGCATCAATATTTTTGAGCGTAACAATAAAAAATGGGATGTTCCCAAAAGGATCCATCACCAAAAATAAAAGCAGTGCTGCCGAAAAAACGGTCATTCTCCCCTACTCCTTTCTAATACCGTCATTCGATTATGAGTATAGCATCTTATCGACTGTATGGGATATTTCTATTCAGGTCGGTGGGGGAATTCATCATTCGCCCCAAATTCAGACTTTAGAAGACTTGATGAGCAAACTCAACTTGCGTATTTTATTAAAGGTAAGCCAAAAAATAATCCGCCAGCAATTTTCGCCTAAGCGCTATCTCTGGTGATAAATTGCGGCTACTTACCACTCTTGTCGAATATCTTGCCGATCGCCGCTGGCGGAGTGGTCTTGCCGACGATCCCCACCAACACAACAATGGTCAGTATATAGGGCAACATGGCCAGAAGGCTGGATGGAACCGGGAAGCCCTTGGCGCCCAGGAAAATCTCCAGACCTTTGGCCCCTCCGAAAAGTAAACACGCCAGCATGGCACCCTGGGGTTTCCACTTACCAAAAATCATGGCAGCCAGGGCGATAAATCCATGTCCGGATATAAGGGTGTTGCTGAATCTGGATACAACCGCGATGCTCATGGCGGCGCCGCCCATGCCGGCAAAAAAGCCGGACATCATCACCGCACCGTAGCGAATGCGGTAAACACTGATGCCGAGGGTGTCGGCGGCCTCGGGATGCTCGCCCACAGCCTGGATTCGCATACCGATTTTGGTTTTATAAAGCACAAACCAAACCACGGCCACTAGAATAAAAGCCAGATATACCGTGGCAAACCGATTGAAGACCAGATCCATAAAACCGGCCGACTTGAACATTTTGCCGTCACCAAAAAGAAAAGCCAGGGGCAGGGGAATCTTTTTGGGGATGGTCAAAGTCTGGGTGGCCCCGTCAAAGAATAATCGGCTCAAAAATAAGGCTGCACCCGATCCCAAAAAATTCATGGCGATCCCGGAGACAATCTGTTCAGCCGCGAAAGAGACACAGGCAATCGCGTGAATCAATGCCAGCAGGGCACCACCCAAAGCAGCACATAGAAATCCCAGCCAGGGGTTCTGGGTATAATAGGCGACGGTGGCACCCACAAAAGCGCCAAAAAACATCATGCCTTCCAGGCCGATGTTGACCACGCCACTGCGTTCGGTAATCACCGCACCCAGGGAGGTAAACATCAATGGAGTCGAGTACATGAGGGTGGTCCCGATGATAAATCCGATGTCTTTGATAAATGCTTCCATCAGCTTTTATTCCGCCTCTCTAATAGTGTCAGAATTAGTCGTATCAATTTCGGCATGGCCACAAACAAAATAATAGTTCCGATCATGATATTGATTACTTCGGTGGGAGCCTGCATGGCGTCCTGTATTTTGGAACCGCCGTATTTCAAGGCACCGAATAACAGCCCTGCAAATACGCTGCCGGCACCGGTGTTGTTGCCAATCAGCGAGACGGCGATGCCGTCGAATCCATAGCCCTCCATGGTGGCCAGTTTGGCAATACGATGACTGACTCCCAGTACCTGGAAAGCGCCGGCCGAACCAGCCAATCCTCCGGCGAACAACATGGATATGACCATGCTATTTTTCACATTGATGCCGCCGGCTTCGGCTGCTGAGGGGTTAAAACCCACTGCGCGCAGTTCATAGCCCAGGGTGGTTTTGTTGAGGACATACCACACCAACACGGCCAGCAAAATGGCAAAAATAAAACCCACGTTGATGGGGCTTTTAAGAACATCCCCCAGCATTTTATGGCTGCGGATAAACTCGATGCCGGCCTCGGATATCTTCCATTCGCTCAACAGGTTAATTCTGGCGGTGGCCTGGATGGGAAAAGTTTTTCCGGTGCCCTGGGCTGCGAATGCTTTTAAGGTGATGACAAAATTAGACAGATAAAGCGCAATCCAATTGAGCATAATGGTGGAAATCACCTCATGTACGCCGAATCGTGCTTTGATATAGCCGGCCAGCCCCCCCCAGACGGCCCCGGCGATCATCGCCATACCTATGGCCAGGGGTACATGTAATATCAGCGGCAGGTGGAAAAAATATCCGACGGCCGCCGCCGCGATAGCACCTACGATGTATTGTCCCTCGGCACCAATATTAAAAAGACCGGTACGCAAGGCAAATGCTACCGACAACCCGGTAATAATTAGCGGTGTGGCATAGATAATGACATAGGAAACATATTTGGGACGCGAAAAAATGCCTTTGAGAATTACCCAATAGGCTTCCAAGGGATTGAAGCCGGCCAGCAGCAGGATTACGGCCCCCAATAGAAATCCCAGAAGGTTTGATATCAGCAGAATACCCCAGGAACCTTGCAAGAATTTGGTTTTCAGTGCCTCTTTATCCACTTTCATCGGGTGCCTCCCGCCATCATTAGACCGATTTCATTTTCATCGACGCCCTTTGCATCCACGATTCCTACGATTTTACCTTCGAAAATCACGGCAATCCGATCAGACACATTCATAACTTCGTCCAACTCGAATGATATCAACAATACAGCCTTACCGCGGTCGCGCTGTTTCACCAAGGCTGTGTGTACATACTCGATGGCGCCAACGTCCAACCCACGGGTGGGCTGTGAAGCGATTAACACCTCGGGATCGTTGCTCACTTCCCGGGCAATAATCACCTTTTGCTGATTCCCGCCCGATAGTGCCTTGGCCATCAGGTAGGGGTTCTGGGGGCGAATGTCAAAGTTTTCAGTGCAATCATCAGCCCAGTCGTATATCTTATCATGATTTAAGACCCCCCCATTGGAAAAGGGGGTTGTGTGGTAAGTTTCCAGGATCAGATTCTCGGCCACATCGAATTCCATTACCAGACCTCTTTTCTGGCGATCCTCGGGAATCGTGCGGATGTTCCATGTATTGATCACTGTTTTGGGATCGGAACCTGTGATTTCTCTCCCCCGCAGCGCAATACTTCCTCTTGTGGATTTACGCAGACCGGTCACGGCCTCCACAAGTTCGGATTGACCATTGCCATCTACGCCGGCAATGCCCAGTATCTCGCCCTTGTGCAGACTCAACTCAAGCCCATCCACGGCTGGTAGCCCCCGATTGTCTTGCACCACCAGATCCCTTATCGTCAGAATCTCCTCACCCTTTTCGATTTCTTGTTTTTCGACCTCAAATGAAACCTCGCGTCCCACCATCATGGAGGCCAGGTCCTGCTCGCTGACCTTATCAACCTCGACGGTATCGATAAACCTACCGCGTCGAATGATGGTGCAGTAATCGGCCACCTGTTTGATCTCATGCAGCTTATGGGTAATGATGATGATGGACTTGCCTTCTTGGGTTAGGTTGCGGATGATGGTGACCAGTTCCTTGATTTCCTGGGGGGTCAGCACGGCGGTGGGTTCATCTAAAATTAGGATCTCAGCCCCTCGGTAAAGGGCTTTCAGTATTTCCACCCGTTGCTGGCTGCCCACAGAAATATCCTCGATCTTGTCGCGGGGATTAATGGTCAGCCCGTAGCGTTCCGAAAGTTCGGCCACTTTTTTCTCAGCGGAAGCCAAATCGAGGATACCCATCATTTTGGTGGTTTCCTGGCCTAAAATTATATTTTGGGTTACGGTAAAAGGTTCCACCAGCATAAAATGCTGGTGGACCATGCCAATGCCCAATTGGATCGCCACATTGGGATCGCTGATGTCAACCTCTTTGCCGTTGACCCGGATCCGGCCTTCGGTGGGATGATATAGGCCGTAAAGGCAATTGACCAGCGTAGTCTTGCCAGCCCCGTTTTCGCCCAGTAGTGAATGGACTTCGCCTTTGTGGACCGTCAGATTGATGCGATCATTGGCCACGAAATCACCGAATTTTTTGACCACGTCGATCATTTCAACGACCTTTTGGGAAAAGTCGATTGTCGTCACACGCATATCTCCTTAACAAGTGAAGCCCCACGCACTTGCGCACGTGGAGCTTCATTTTTTACGTGATGACCCAGCAGCTTTTAATCCTGGCCACGGTCACCACCCAATTGCCTATTGAAACCGCACGAGCTGCCAGCGGAAGAATCCAAGCAAATTACGCTCAAAAATTTAACTTTGAGCATTAGTACTTGAATGCTTCGTATTCAGCCTTGGTTGCGGGTACCGTAAATTCTTTTGCTTTGATCCTGGCGGTCAGTTTATCAACTTCTTTGAGGATGCTGGCCGGGACATGTTTCTTGGAGGTCGGGGCAATGCCGACACCGTCGTTGGACAGGTTGTAGACCACCGTACTGCCGCCGCTCCATTGACCGTTTTTCAGCTTGCGGGCCACATCATAGATGGCATTGTCCACACGCTTCATGGCGGAGGTCAGGACGTTGTCGGGGGCCAGAAAATTTTGATCCTTATCCACGCCGATGGCCCATTTGCCCTTTTCCTTGGCCGCTTCGATCACGCCGTCGCCCACACCGCCGGAAGCATGGAAAACAATGTCTGCACCGCGCTGATACATATTATTGGCGATAGCCTTGCCCTTGGCTGCATCCGTAAAGGATTCGGCATATTGAGACAGGATCTTGCAGTTGGGATTGGCCATTTTAACGCCGGTCATAAAACCGTATTCAAATTTTTCGATGAGCGGAAATTTGATTCCCCCCACAAAACCGACCAGATTGGCTTTGGTCATTTTGCCGGCAATGTAGCCAACCAGAAAAGACGGCTGCTCTTCCTGAAATACGGCACCGACCACATTTTTGGGGGTTTTATCACCATAGGCAAAATCGATAATGGCATATTTCTGATCGGGATTGATTTGGGCCGTGGATTTAATGGCATCTCCCATGAGGAAACCGATTCCCCAGATCAAATCAAATCCGGCATCCGTCAGGGTTTCCATATTGGGGGCATAATCTGCATCCTGTTTGGACTCTTTATAAGCTACCTTGATGCCGAAGTCCTTTTGGGCCCGCTGCAGACCCTCCCAGGCGGACTGGTTAAAGGACTGATCGTTAACACCCCCCACATCCGTGACCATGGCTATTTTCATTTTACCTGCCATTGCAGGTGTGCCGAAACAGAGAACCATAGCCAAGGCGATTGATACCAGATGAATACATCGAAATTTTCTCATAATTCCTCCTCGTTTTTGCGTGAATCTAAATTTATAACCTTACGGAAATATTAATAATTATGTAACAAGCTGGAGAATTAGATGGTGAAGATACGTCCGATAAACGGCGTAAAAAGATCATAATAGGTGGGGAGCCTTATTGCAAGCAAATTTTCTTTAAACAGATACTGACAAAATATGATATTGCAGCAGTTCATAGGGCGGTTCGGGTAAAAGGCGGTGCAGTAATCTGTTTGGTGATCAGGAAACTGTTTGAGATTTTGCTGATCGCGAAATAGATTACACGGTTGCCGCCAGGGCAACTCTGTTTCTAATGGATATGATCGGGTTGACAACTAGCGTTAAGCCGCCCCTTATCAGACTTTCGGAAGGTTATGATGGCAAGCGTTGTCAATTAAAAACAGGGGCCTGCTTGAAGTTGGTTTCTAAAACGCAGCCTTGAAAGTTTGATAGGCTTGCTCGAATCGGGATATGTTTTTTTGGGTATACGTTTCGTAATCAAAGTCAATTGAGGAATGAATTTCTGATATGATGCTCCACAAAGTTTCCCTTAATAAAGATAAACATTTCATCGCTGTAAAGCGGCGTCGGAGTTCTTCCGTCACTGATTTTTGATAGTAGGTTTCCAGGAGCCACTCTTCCTGTATGCTAGACAACTGATTATTGGAAGACAAGTTGGCCAGATCAAAAAGCGCTGAGTTGTAGCCGGCATAATCCCAGTCGATGAGCCACAAACGCTTACCATCATCGATAAAATTGGCGGCCAGCAAATCGTTGTGTCCGAATACCAGTTTAATTTCGCCGACTGTTTTTTCCAGCTCTGAATTGATCCGCAAAAAGCGCGGCAAGATATCCAGCATTCGGCTGTTGCCTTCTTCGGCGATACGGATGTAGTTGCGGCACACATGGAAGGGCCAGAAAACAAGGGCCGGCCCTTGAAAAAATTTTGGAATTTCATTGTGACAGGTCCACAGCAAGGGAACGATGCGTTTCAGATTTTCGTGTATACACACATCCTGTTCAGAATAGGTCTGCCCTTCGATGTACCGGATCACGAAGAGACCCTTTTCACTGTATACGACCTCGGGTGAAAGCCCGGCTGTGTGAGCCGCACGCGCTGCCGCCAGCTCGTTGAATCGCATAACACCATGTTCCGGGATGTCTTCACCGATACGAACAACAAAACGGCTGCCCTGATCGTTGACGATGAAATTGGTGTTGGTTATGCCGCCACCGAGAGGTTCGGGTTCGACCGTTGAAGACCAAAAGTCCAGCTTTGCAACCCTGTCCCGGGCATGTATGTTCATATCGCTCCCCAAATCAGATCATATTGGAAATCTTGGCAGAATTGGCGTGTACGCCAACATTAGCCGCCCAGATAGGCTTTTTTTACGGCATCACTTTCACGAAGCTCTTCAGCCGCGCCGGAAAGGGTTATGCTGCCGGTTTCGATTACATAAGCTTTTTGTGCCAGTGCCAGGGCCAACCGGGCATTTTGCTCGACCAATATAACCGTTTTGCCCTCGGCATGAATGTCCCGGATAATGCTCCCGATCTCGCCGCACATGATGGGTGACAAACCCAAAGAAGGTTCATCCAGAAGCAGCAGATCGGGTGCGGACATGAGCGCCCGTCCCATGGCCAGCATTTGTTGTTCCCCCCCGCTCAAGGTACCGGCGGCTTGATTGGTTCTCTCTTTTAACCGCGGAAAATGTCTGAAAACGACTTTTTCCAGATCATTTTGAATCTCGTTTTTGTCCTTGCGCAGGTAAGCTCCTGTCAACAAGTTTTCCAAAACGGTCATTAGGGGGAAAACCCTTCGGCCTTCCGGAACCATGGCAATGCCCATGGCGTTTATTTTGTGGGCGGGCTGGTTTCCGATGTTTTGTCCCCTGTAACGGATTTCTCCGGTCGTCGGGTGTTTCAATCCGCTGATGGTTCTCAGTATAGTTGTCTTGCCGGCCCCGTTCGATCCGATGAGAGTTGCGATTTGCCCATGTTCAACAGATAATGAAATGTTTGTGACGGCGGGCACCTTGTAGTAGTGAACCGTTATATCCTTGACCTCGAGTAGCACCGTTTTCACCTCATGCAGATGTACGTCCGGTTATGATTTCCTCTGTTCCCAAATACGCATTAATAACATTCTCATCGTTCTGTATTTCAGCGGGGAGCCCTTCGACAAGCAGTGTCCCGAAATCAAGTACGCTGATATAATCGCACAATTCCATGACGGATCTCATATCATGTTCCACCATCAGGATCGTGATGCCTTGCCGGTGTACCTTTCGAATGAGGTCAATCATATGCGCTTTTTCGGTGGGCGTCATGCCGGTCAGCGGCTCATCCAACAGCAATACATTGGGCTCGCAGGCCAGCGCAATGGCGACGCCCAGCGCCCGCTGATGGCCGTGAGGCAAGTTAACCGCCAGCTCATTTTCAAGATGGCCCAATCCCATGAACGCAACTATTTCAGAAGCTTTTTCAATGTTTTCCTTCTCGATTCTTTTGCCGGTGCCCGTAAAAACGCTTACAATGCCTTCCCTGCCATGGATATGGCGGGCTGCAGTTACGTTCTCTAGCACGGTAAACTCATGGTAGATAGCCGTTCTCTGGAAAGTCCGGATTATTCCCATTTTGGCTATTTTGCTTGCTGTGAGCCCGCCGATACTTGCGCCATCTCTATAAAAAATCTGCCCCGAAGACGGCCGGTAAACACCGCTGATCACATTGAACAGCGTTGTTTTGCCCGCGCCATTCGGGCCGATAATACCTCTGATCTCGCCTTCCTGAATGCTAAGATCCAGATTGCTCAATGCGGCCAGACCGCCAAAGTGCTTGCTTAATGATTTCACTTCAAGTATCGGCACAGGCTTTTTCTCTCCCCATGTTAAAATAAAGCAATAATCATGTTTTTATAAATGGTTTTGTCAACACACCGGCCGTCTACATTACAGGCCGAGCCCACCAGTGGTGATGCCTCAGTCAGGTACTGTTTTCTTCGGTTTTTCCTGCAGGCAGGATACGCGATCTTCGAAACATATCGACTGCTTTTGAAATCAGACTCCCGATGCCGCCGGGCAAAAATATTAATACCAGTATCATGGCAAGACCAAAAAAGGCCGGTCTTATTTCTATCAACGGTCGTGAGAGTTCAAACAGGGTGTGCATCACCGACACCCCGATGACGGGACCCCAGAATGTTTTGGTACCACCGACCACGACCCAGATGAGCAGGTACATCATCGTAACGATGTTGAACAGTTTCGGGTCTACCGCACCCAGACGGTGTACGAGCAGACCGCCGGCAATCCCCGCAAAAAAGCCGCCGATTGCACAGGCCATCAACCGGTGCCGGGGGATGTCTATGCCGGTAGATGCTGCCAGTTCCGGATCCATGGAGATCGCCTTAAAGGAATTCCCGATCTGCGAATTTTCTATGCGGTACAGCATATACATGACGGTCAGCATTACCGCCAGGCAAAAGTAGTAATAAGGTATGCCTTCACTAAAATCTATCCCGCCGACGACGGGCGGCCAGGGAATGTTAATTATGCCGGTAGAACCCCCAAAGGGATTGCGGAATTTCAACCAGGACAAGCGGATCAGCTCCGCCAGCCCGTAAGTGGCGATATAAAAGCCCCAGCCTTTGGTTCTCAGTAAGGGCAGGGTTATGGCCACACCCACCAAAGCCGCCATTGCTCCGCCCAAGGGAATGGCAGCGAATACCGGGATACCAAGATCTTTAGCCAGCATCCCGCTGGTGTACGCGCCCACGCCGTACAGTACAATATGGTACAGCTGCCAGTCATGTATGGTAACGATCAGGCGGTAGCTTTGGGCCAGGATGATGTAGATAAAATACATCATGGCAACTTCAATCAGATATGCCCTCGCGAAAACGGGAAAAAGGCACAGACCGAATATCCCGGCGGCTATCGACACCAGACCCCAAACTTTATATTTTTCTACTTTATGCAATGACACGGCCCATTAACCCCTGTGGTTTGATAACTAATACGACGGCCATAACGGTAACCGAAACCATTACGGCCGTAACACCGTCGACCAGTGTGGTGACAAATGTAATGACAAAGCCGAAGATAATAGCGGCAAGCGTGGCCCCCCCGATACTTCCCATTCCCCCGACGACCACAACAATGAGAGCTGGTAGAATAAGGTGCCCGCCAAGAGAAGGGGTAACGGCGTATATGGTAGACATCAACCCGCCCGCCAGACCGGCATAGGCGCCGGCGATAGACAGGGCCAAGGCCGTCATTCTGTTGATGTTTATTCCCTGCAAAGCTGCGGCTTCCGGGTCCTGAGCCACAGCACGCAGCGCCCGGCCCAGCCTGAAATACCGCATAAAGAGCATGAGCCCCCCGATGGACACGACGGCAAAAGGTATCAGCAGCACCCTTTGAAAAGCTACCGAGGCTCCCATGAAGGAAATGGCGCGCATGTAGGGACTGGGTATGGGCCGGGAGAGCCCCCAACCCCATATCTCACCCACCAGAACCTCGAACACAAACATCAGCCCCATGGTGGCAATAAAACCGGATACGACGTCGCCCTGCAATGGCCGGAAGATCGCCCGCTCGACAATGAGGCCCAGTATGCCGCCCACCACCACGGCTGCCGCCACCGCCCACCAAAACGGCCAGCCGCTCAAAGCATAGAGTGCATAAACGGTATAGGCACTAATCATGAAAAAGTGGCCGTGGGCTAAGTTTGCCATCTGCATTACGCCAAAGGCCAAGGTCAGCCCTACAGCTATCAGGGCATACATACCACTGGCTGCTATCGCATTGGCAGTGGTTTGTATTAAAAGTTGGCTATTCATATGCTGCCTTATCCTCTATTAACGCTTATGAATGAGTATTTCGGTTTCCACGTGAGGGTGGTACGGTGGGCGTTTTAGCGCCCACCGTTAACGCTTTATTTACGCTGGCTCCAATGTTGCCCGCGTTCTTTTACCGCTTTCAATACCACGCTTTTGATGGACTTGTACCAGGGTTCGAAATTCAGGTGAGCGACGATGCGTTTGTCCTTGGCTTCCAGATTAAACATATTCATGGGGACCGGCTGTTCAATCATGTTCTCTATGCCGAACATCTCCTTGCCGCTCATCTTTCCGGGACCGAGGATGGTGGGAAATGAGTCCAGTTCCCTCAGAGCCTTCAGGATGGCATCGTTGGAAGGCCACTGCCCCGGTGTATCCTTGCCGGCCACCTGGGCACCGATGCACCAGGGAATAAGCCACACGGCATGATCCCAATCAATGCCGGTCATTTTACGCTTGACATCTTCAGGTGCCCCCGGACCATAGCGGTCATTCCACAGTCGGGTGAAGGACGCCTGCCATGAGTATTCGCCCCACCACGGGTCATCCATCAGGGGAAAGCTGTCGATCGCATGGCGGGCCGCCGGATATTCCGCCGGAATCTTGGTCAGGTTGGTTTCCCAATCGGCGTAGTTCTGGACAACGATTCCTTTAAAGCCCTGCAGATACAACTGCTCCCAAATAAGGGTTTGGTATTCAGGCCAGGCCTCACAAAGGCTGATAACATCAGGTTTGCTGGCCATCAGAGCGGTAGCTACCGGCGCAAAGTCGGTTGTATCTACGGAGAAGAACTTCTCGTAGACAATATCGAAGCCCATGGCGATGGCGGCGCCGATTTCCCAGGCCCCAACCTGGCGGGACATGATGTCATCCTGGGTAGTCAATGCATATTTTAATGGTCTCCCCAGCTCTTTTTCACTGGGCAGAACCATCTTGGCCAACAGTGCATTAAACATGTTACATTGAGGGGTTACATCGCCGCCGGCGACAACATAGGGACGGCTGGGCTGCATGTCGGTGGGAACCAGCGATGCGTAAATCACCTTGTGCTTGGTGAGAAAAGGAGCCGTTGCATTGGCCGGATCTCCGCCAATGGCGCTGATAAATTTAACGTCATGCTCCAATACCAATTGCCTGGCACCCTGAAGCGCCTTTGAGGCGTTGGCTTCGTCGTCAAATTGGTGCATCTTTAAAGGGTATCTTTTGCCCCCTACCAGGAGTCCGCCTGTTTTGTTGACCGTATTAATCCAGATGGAATTGCCGGTAACACCGGGGAGTCCCCACCCGGCATCAGGTCCCGATAGTGCCGCCAGAAAACCGACATTAACCGTTTCCCCTTTGGGATATGATTTGCCGATCTGTTGATCAGGCAGGTGGCTCAGTAAGATCTCTTCATCCGGTGAAAGCTTGGCTGATCCGGATATTGCCGCAGAGGGTAAGGCAATCACTAAAGCCGCAATGAGTAAGATAGGAATGAATAGTTTCCGCATGTCTCTCCTCCTTTTGTTTGTGAGTGGCAGTATCTTGGTCGGCAAGAAGGCGCAGCTTTAAAAAAGCAATGTGCCCGTGAAAATTTCCGGGAGCGGCACACCCCGGCGCTCCGGGTTTTTGGCGATACGCTTTTGTTTAATCAAAATGTATGCCAACCCGTTTGACTGAAATAAATTAGATCGGAGCCTGGTGCTATTGTTGGGTGAGCGGTACCTCTCGGCTTGATCAGGCCATAATGGCCGACCGCTGTTTGTTCATCCAAAGAAAACGTATATTCATTAATAGTGAACATTGGTTCAGGGCGTGGGTCGATAGGTGCTTGTATGCCAGCCTAGCCGGTCCACACCGTGTTTCTTCATAAGCGTAAACAGCCGCGTGCGCCCCAACCCTGAAATGATGCACGCTTCTTTGATGCTGCCGCGGGTTATGGCCATCAATTCCTCAAGGTATGCTTTTTCAGCTTTATCGACAATGGCGGCGCGGTAGGCCTTGATGGTGGGCAAATTAGGCCGTACGGCTTCACTTTCCGAA
Source organism: uncultured Desulfobacterales bacterium (assembly GCA_964452555.1). GTDB lineage: Bacteria > Desulfobacterota > Desulfobacteria > Desulfobacterales > B30-G6 > B30-G6. The sequence goes on along the minus strand of CAYVMI010000007.1, from coordinate 1,510 downwards.
AGCTGATTGGCCGGCGGGTCGCCACCCAGGTGCAGCACCGTCGAACGCGCCATTTTAATGCGGATATGCTCGGGCAGGTGTTTGGGGAAGAGGATGGGTTCGTAGTAGGCTTCACTGATGGCTGCATCCAGGGTATTGTTCAATTCTCTAATATTTCCAGGCCAGTCGTATTGCCTCAGGGTGCCGATAAAATCCGGCGAATATCCTTTGGGTTCAAGACCCTGCCTGGCAAAAATAAGACCGGATAAATAGCTTACCAGATCCTTGATATCTTCCTTTCGATTGCGGAGTGGCGGTAAATCTATGGACACACTGCGGAGGCGATAAAACAGATCTTCTCTGAATTTACCGCGTTCCACGATATTTTCAGGGATCCGGTTTGTGGCAGCGACCAAGCGAAAATCACTCCTGATTTCACGATTCCCGCCAACAGGGCGAAACCGCCGTTCCTGTAGCACCCTTAGAAAAGCCTTCTGGAGTTGCAGGCTCAGTTCTCCCACCTCGTCCAAAAATAATGTGCCGCCGTTTGCCTGGGCAACAAGTCCGTCCTGGGAGCGATCCGCACCGGTAAAGGCCCCTTTTTCGTGTCCAAACAGCTGACTTTCCACAAGTGTCTCCGGTAAAGCGGCGCAATCGACGACGACAAACGGTTGGTGGGCGCGGGAACTGTTGCGATGGATAGCGCGGGCAAACAGCTCCTTACCGGTTCCCGTTTCCCCGGTAATCAACACATTGGCTTCGGTGTGGGCGGTCTGGGCGACGGTGTGGAGGCAGGCCCTAATCTGGGGGCTTTCTCCGATGATGCCGCTCCTGTCAAGGAGGATCGGCCTCTCGCCCGTGCTTTTGATGCCCTCGCGGTACTGCAAAACCCGTTTAAGCGGCAGAACGATATTCTTGGGGAATAGCGGCTTCTGCAGGTAGTCCCACGCGCCGTTCTTGATGGCGATTTCAGCGGCATCAGAATCGCCGACACCGGTGATGATAATAACCTCCGGGGGAAAATGGGAGTCACGGATTTTAGGCAAAAGGTCCAACCCGCTGCCGTCAGGCATTTTTACGTCCAGAAAAATAACGTCAAATTCAAGTGACAGGGCGTATCGCAGCCCCTCCTCAAGGGTATGACAGGTTACGGTCTGATGCCCGATATTCTTCACCAGATCGGCCAGCATCTCGCAAATCTCTTGGTCGTCGTCAATGATCAGCACATCGGCCATTTGCGCCCTCCCCGTTTACAGAATTTGCAAGAATCTCATGGACTATCTCCGCCAACTGTCGAGGCCCGATGGGTTTTTTTACAAAACGCCGGATTCCGTTTGCGGTCGCTTTTTCTTCGATCCCCGGAGATCTGAAGCCGGTACACAGTACGATCGGTATATCCGATCTGATCCGATGGATCCTGACGGCCAGGTCCAACCCGGTCAAGTCCGGCGTGGTTTGATCGGTAATCACAAGATCAAATCGATCGGGGACGTTCAGAAATATATCCAGCGCATCAACACTATTGGTTTGC